>NZ_SNWT01000002.1:0-200930 GCF_004362265.1 Idiomarina sp. 017G
CACCACCTGAATCCATTCCGAACTCAGAAGTGAAACACACCAGCGCCGATGGTAGTGTGGGGTCTCCCCATGCGAGAGTAGGTCACCGCCAGACTACAAATAAATAACCCCAGCCCAATCGGCTGGGGTTTTTTATTTCTGGTGTGGACCTACGACGAGAGTAGGGTGAAGCGGGTCCCTGGTAAAGCCAAGCATTTGGCTTTACCCCGCTGAACAGGTTGAGCTCTTCGAAACCTTGTCCAGACTACAAATAAAACAGCCCTCAGCTCACGCTGGGGGCTTTTTTTATGTCTGCTGGGTAGCCTGACGTTCACGTCAGGTGAGCTCTCTGAGGCTTTACTCCTTTACCACCTCACCTGATGCAAGAGCATCAGGCTACTATAACGTTTGCTTATACCTAATTGCTTTACAGACTGAACCAAACTGCCAATTTACTGCTATATTCACTGTAATAATTATAGGGAGAGCAGTATGAAACGTTTCAATGCTATTACGCTTGCTTTGGCGAGCTCATTTTTCATTACGCCAGTTGCGTCAGCGCAACAAGATTCTGCGCAAGACGTAGAAGAAGTGATTCAGGTTGTAGGTTCCCGATTATCGATGAGAACGGCAACAGACGGCGCTGCACCAGTGGACATCATTAGTGGAGAGGACTTAGCCGCGACAGGTATTACTGAAACCGCTAAAGCTCTTCAGTACGCGGTACCTAGCTTTAATTTTCCATCATCATCGGTTACAGACGGCACAGATGCAGTTCGTCCGGCTTCTTTAAGAGGCCTGTCTCCGGATCACACATTAGTACTCATTAACGGTAAAAGACGTCACAAGTCAGCCTTAGTTCATTTAAGCGGAACAACAGGAAGAGGCAGTTCAAACGTGGATTTGAATGCTATTCCTATGGCGGCAATAAAACGTATTGAAGTCTTGCGGGACGGCGCCGCGGCTTTATACGGTTCAGATGCTATCGCTGGTGTTATCAATATCGTTTTGAAAGACAATGCCAGTGGCGGCAATGCCAGTATACAAGGTGGCCAAACCTATAAAGGTGATGGCGAGCAATGGAAACTTTCTGCCAGCTCCGGGTTTGCTATTGGAAACGACGGTGCACTAACTCTGTCTGGCGAGTTGCATCATAAAAACAGAACCAATCGTGCTGGCCCCGATCCGCGCCAACAGTATCCAGAACTACCAAATGGCGATCCCGATCCAAGAGAAGAGACCTTTGACAGACAGAGTTTTCATGTTGGTGACGCAGAATACGAAAATGCTTCGTTGTTTGCGAACATGGACATCGCTATAGGTGAAGGCAATTTTTATGCGTTCGGTGGGATCAGTGATCGCACTTCTGAATCAGGTGCGTTTTATCGTCGGGCTCTTCAAAGTAATACATTAACTGAATTGTATCCGGACGGCTTTTTACCTATTTTAGCCCCTGACGTTAATGATCACTCAATTTATGCTGGCTACGAATGGTTAGTCGGCGAATGGACGTTAGATTTTAGCGGTGGCTATGGCTTCAGTAAGTTTCAGTATAACGTTGAGAACTCATTAAATGCGTCTTTAGGCCCGGAACTTACACCAACTTCATTTGATGCAGGTACGCTGGAAAACAGTGAATCCAATGTTACCTTAGACGCCCAACGCTTTATCCCATTTGCGAATAACTCAGAAATTTCCCTGGCTATGGGTATTAGTTACCGCGAAAACTCTTATGAAGTTATTGCCGGTGAAGAAGCTTCTTACATTAATGGTGGCTACGAAGATAGACCCGGTGGCAGTCAGGGCTTCACTGGATTTTCTCCTGATTCGGAAGTAGATGAGTCGCGCGATAATGTGGGTGTTTATGTTGAAGCAGAAAACCAGCTCACAACCGACTTTATGTGGGGCGCTGCGGTTCGATATGAAGATTACTCAGACTTTGGCAATAACACCAGTTGGAAGCTTTCCGGTCGTTATGATTTAACCGACAGAGTTGCGGTACGTGGTGCCATTAATACAGGTTTCAGAGCACCTAGCGTACAACAATTGTACTTTAGCAATATCTCTACCCTGTTTGTTGATCGCGGCAACGGGCTGGAGCCTGAACAGTCAGGAACCTTTAATAATATTAGCCCGGTAACTCAGGCTCTGGGTATTGGTGCTCTTCAACCGGAAGAATCTGAAAGCGTTAGCCTGGGTATGGTCTGGAATGGTTATGATGGTCTGGCAATCACCATTGACGCATTTCAAATCGAAATTGAGGATCGGATAATTTTATCCGGCGATGTTGCCCCTGGTGATTCTCCGGCTGTGGAAGAAGCGCTTGCCGGTACAGCGGCGGAAAACGCGCGGTTTTTTCTTAATGCTGTTGATACGACAACCAAAGGGCTAGATATTGTAGCCAGTAAAACCTTCGGTATCGGCGACTACGGCGACCTTAAAGCGCAGTTAGCTTATGGTTATAATACTACGGACATTGACTCTATTAACCTGCCGCAATTATTAGATGGGCTGGACGATGTTCTGTTTGATAGTGATGAGCAAATACGTATGACGCGCTCCACACCTGATCATTCAGGGTCAATTGGTTTAACCCATACTAAGGGCAAATGGACCAGTAATGTCCAGTTCAGTTATTTTGGTAACTATGCCATTGGTTACAGCAGTGGAACCGAGACATACGGTCCTAACTGGATAACAGACGTCACCGTTAATTATCAGTGGAACGATGCTCTGGCTGTGAGAGTGGGAGCGCAGAACCTGTTCAACGAGTATCCTGACGAGCGCTCAGAAGGAAATCAGTTTAATGGTATTTTTAAGTACCCATTAACTAACTCGCCTATCGGCTTCAATGGTGGCTATTTCTACTCGGAAGTTGAATATAAATTTTAATTGTCTCCGAGAGCTAATATTAGTAAAAACCGCCATTTATTGGCGGTTTTTTTATTTCAGGTTAAGGTTTTAAATTTTAACTAACTGAAATATATAAGATAAATAGTTGGCATGGTAGTTGTAATCAAAAGACTAAGTATAGTTAAATTGCTCACTATTGGAGTTATTGTCATGTCGAATCGCAGCTTTGGTTGGTTATTAGTTTTATCTGTTATTGGCCTGTTCTTTTTCGCTGAAGAGATATTTTCAGTTTTCGGAATGGCTCTTGGCTCGGTGATTGAGTTGTCGGTTACTTTATTGATCAGTTTATTTTTTGTCGGTCTGGTATTTTTTGTGGTGGTTACGGTATTCGGTAGCGTGCTCTTAGGCGCTGGTGCAGCATTTATTGCGCTAATACTCAGTGGAATAGGTTTCTTTTGGCCGCTGATTCTTTGTGTTCTGGTTCTTTACTTTATATTTCGCAAACCAAAGGTTTCTAGAACGGGTTAATCACGTGTAATATAAAGCCTAAGTTAAATCCAATAAGGCTTAGGCTATGTTTAAAACAATAATTGCTGTATTGAGTTTGTTACCGGTTATAGTCGCCGCCGAGACATTAAAAATTGACGATGCCTGGGCTCGTGCGACTATCCCGGGAACCGAAAATGGCGCGGCTTATGCCACACTTGAAAACCTGAAAGATACCCCTGTCGAAATTACCCGCATTAGCTCAGACGTTAGTAAAGTAGCCGAAGTACATCGACACACAATGTCTGGCGATGTAATGAAAATGGAAGAGGTTAAATCGCTGTCTATTGCTCCGGGTGAAACAATTAAGTTTCAACCAGGAGGGTATCACTTTATGTTGTTTGGCTTGAAATCTCCGCTTGAAGCCAAAGAAAGCTTTTCTCTGACCTTACATTTTCAGTCAGGCTCCAAACAAACCGTTCAATTTCTAGTTAAAAAATAGAGAACTCGACATCTAATAGGAAAAGTTATGTATAAAAAGACATTAGCGTTAGCCGTTGTATTAGCGGTTGCTCCTGCCAGTGCGCTGGCTGATACAGTTTTTGGTGTTTATGCCGGTGGACAATTCTGGGATGCCGACAGTGAAGGCGAGTATGCTTTTGCTTCTAACGTAATAGAACCTAATTTCGAGAATGAAAGTCAAAGCAGTTACTACATCGCATTAGAGCACCCGGTTCCATTTATCCCAAATATTAAAGTACGGGAAAATAGTTTGGAAGTTACCAGCGATTACGGAAAAAATGACTTTAGTCATAGAGATTACATTTTTTACTACGAAATTTTCGATAATGATTTAGTTTCATTTGATGTTGGCGTCAATGCTATGGATTTCGACGGCAGTTTGTGGGTGCTAGGCAGCGATACTATTGGCCGCCAGGACTTTTCCGTTGTTGTGCCTACAGCCTATGTAGCAGCGCGAGTTGGAATACCAGCTACCGACTGGACCTTCTTTGCTGATGCCAGTGCGCTTAGCGCGAAAGACAGTAAAGTTCAGGATGCGCAAATTGGCATCGAATATCGTTTAGTTGATAACTTAGCTGTCGATGTAAGCCTTAATGCAGGTTATCGCCATTCGGTGATAGAGCTTGATGATGTCGATGATATTTATTCAGATGTGACCTTTAAAGGCCCGTTTGTTGGAGTCGAAGTTCACTTTTAATCGATTAATTAGACTATTCAAAGCTTGCAGGTCGTTCAGCATATAAGCTAAATTGTTATATGTTTGTAATTTCTTATAGATGGATGGCCTCAACGCATGGTCAGTAGTCAAGATGAACCGCTGTTTCTTCACGACGACGATGAAGTTACTCCGGCAGAGTACAGTAAAGGTTTCTGGAAAATTCTGATTGTTGATGATGATCAGGAAATTCATGCGGTCACTAAAATGGCGCTTGCTGATGTTATTATAAGTGGCCGCCAGCTAGAGTTCTTCCATGCTTATAGTGGCAGTGAAGCGCTTGATCGCCTGACTGAACATGACGACATCGCCATGGTATTGCTTGATGTTGTAATGGAAACCGATGACGCCGGTTTAAAAGTGGCTCAGGCCATTAGGGAGCAGTTAGGCAATGACGAGATTCGGATTGTGCTGCGAACAGGGCAACCGGGTTATGCTCCCGAAGAGAGTGTTGTAAAAAATTATGATATTAACGACTACAAGACAAAAACAGAACTTACAAGAAGCCGTCTTTTAACCACTGTATTTTCTGCTGTCCGCTCGTATCAGCAACTTTGCACCATTAATGAAAATCGTCGGGGTTTGCGTAAAATCATTCACTCGGCTTCCAACTTAATGGAAAAACATTCCATTGTTAACTTTTCTGAAGGTGTAGTCACACAAATTGCTTCTTTGCTTGGCTTACGCGCTGAAGGGATTGTTGGTGCCAGAGCGCCTCATAAAAACAATGATATTCTGGTACTAGGAGCTGCCGGGCACTTCGCCGATAGTATTAATAAGAGTTTATCCACTCTTAACTCTGAAGAAATAGAAAAAAATGTCATAAAATGCCTGAGTGAACAGCGCCATATTCATACAGACACCGCGACGGTCTTCTTTATTGATGGCCAGGCGCATCAGGCGGCTGCCTACATAGAAACCCAAAATGCTGTAGCTGGGTATGATCAGGAGTTGCTGGAAGTCTTTTTAGCCAATATTGCGGTTGGCTTCGAGAATGCAAATTTATTCGAAGAACTGCGGACTGCAGCGTACCTTGACCCTTTAACTGGCATTCCTAATCGAGCCGAGTTTACACGGTGTCTTCAAGCTCTGTCTGAAAAGTCGGATAAGGATAAAATGATCGCTGTCATCGACATCGACCACTTTTCTGATGTTAACGATGGATTAGGGCAGGATGTGGGTAACTTACTGTTGCGAGCTGTGGCTCTGCGTCTCACGGACCAACTTGGCGATAAAGTCTTTGTTTCGCGGATTTCTGCCGACGTATTCGGCGTTTACGGTCCTGCGAATATTGTCACGCCTAATGCTTTCAGTGAGCTTTTTGCCTTACCTTTTAGAGCCGGGGAACATTACATACCATTGCGGGTAACTTGTGGCTTTGCCTCAGCCACAAACCCTGAGAGTGTTAATGGCAAAGGATTGCTGAAGCAAGTTTATATCGCTCTAAAAAATGCTAAAAATAACTCTTTTGACCGTTATAACTATTATGAGCCGTCGATGGAACAAGACACTCAACGACGGCTTCATCTGGTTCGTAGGTTGCGCGCTGATTTTGCCAATAGAAAACTGCAGGTTTGGTATCAGCCTCAAGTTGAGCTGAAAACAAAAAAAGTTGTAGGTGTAGAAGCACTTCTGCGCTGGCCTCAAAGCGACGGTTCTTTTATTTCTCCTGCAGAGTTCATTCCTTTGGCTGAATACTCCGGGCTGATTGTAGAAATAGGCCCCTGGGTTATTGAAGAAGCCTGTCGTCAAATTAATGCCTTTGATGAAATTGGTCTTCCCCAGCTTCGGGTGGCGGTAAATGTTTCAGTACCACAATTTCGAAAGCGTGACTTTCCTGAGCTGGTAGAAAAGCAAATAGAACAATGGGGAATCGATCCGACGCGAATTGAGCTGGAAATTACAGAAAGTATTGTGATGGAAGACCCTGATCTGGTTGCTGACATTTTAAGGCGTTTGAAGCAGCAAGGAATTCAGGTGGCAATTGATGATTTTGGTGTCGGCTTTTCATCACTCAGTTACTTACAAAAGCTGCCCTTAGATCGAATTAAAATAGACAAAACCTTCGTGAATAATTCAGATGAGAAGAGCGGCAAGATCATCATAGAGACTATTGTCGACATGGCTCGTCGTTTAGGTTTAAAAGTGCTGGCTGAAGGTATCGAGGAGCAGTCGCAACTGGACTACTTTTTAGGGTTGGACTGCACCGAGGGGCAAGGTTTTTTCTTTGCTAAACCAATGCCCGCTGACCAGTTAATTTGCTTGTTACAAAAGCAAATGAGTTATTCTTAGTTATAGACTTCTACGCTATCGGCTTTCATCTGATAGCCTACAACCGCAAGGTCACCTTCTTTGCGTTCTACCTTAATGGTGCCTTCTATCCAAACAGCATCATAAGTGTTTTCGTAGGGAACACCTTCCGGGTATTCAACGTGAATAATTTGGTTTGGCGGTGGTGGCGGAACGTGGATGCACGCACCAAAATAAGGAACCAGTAAAAATTCAGTGACGTTATCAGCGTTCCCTTCCAGTTGCACAACGTAGCCAGGAATCCGCACTTTTTTGCCGTCCAGAGATTCAACTACAGGCGCGTCAAGGCTAACCTGCTTGTCTTCGTCCGGGTTGGCATCATAATATGACTGAGGCTTGACCGGAGGCGGAGTAAATCCTTCAGGGATGAGATCCTTCCAGCCAATTTTTTCAGCAGCCGCGAATGCGGGAAGGGTTAGCATTAAGAGTGCAACCGCAAATAACTTCTTCATATTTTCACCGTAAGTCCGTCTGCAAGAGATTGGCGATACGCACGCCATGCGGGAATTAAACTTAACATAAAGCCTGCACCAATCACGAGTACTATGCGCCACCACTCACTAATGCTGGGCCATGAGCTGGTGAAGATTAACCCTGTCTGCGACTGGATAACGCCGGCCAACGACCATTGCAGGCCATATAGCAAGAGTAAGCCAGAGAAAGCGCCGACCACGGTAAGTAGCAGGGCTTCACTAAGTAATAAGCCGAATATTGTTCCCGGACCTGCGCCCACGGCTCTTAAGACCGCCATTTCGCGACGGCGTTCCCTTAAACTGGCAAGCATAATTGTCAGCATACCCAGCAGACCAATCAGCACCACCATAGCCGAGATGGCGGTTAACGCCTGCTCGAAAACTCTTAAGGTTTTCCATAGCTCCTGCAGCGTCATTCCCGGTAGCAGAGCGGTTAAAGGCTCTTTGTCATAGGTGTTGATTTGACGTTGTAGGCGCAAAGCCAGAGGCTTGGCCTTTAAGCCAAGTAATGCGGCACTGATGCTTTCAGCCGGGGCTTCGCCATGATGCTCGTGCTCGTCGGCATGAGCATCGTTATGTTCGTGTTCATGGTTGTGGTTATGTTCTTCGTCGTGCCCGGCCCCACCGCTGTGAATCATCTCGAGGCTGTGCAAGGTTACCAGCACCGCTTGATCAACCGGGGTTCCTGTCCGCTGCAGAACACCAGTAACCGTCAATGGGTGCTCATCGTGTTCGCTAAAGCTAATGCCGCCACTGCCGTGGGCAATAATGATATCGTCACCAATGGCTTTTGACAGCTTCTCTGCCGCATCAGCTCCTAATACAACGTCTTCATTTGAGGCAAAAGGCTGGCCTTGTGAAAACTCTAAAGGTTGCTTATCAGCATATTTAAAATGCTCGAAATACGCATTGGTTGTCGCTACAACTGGCAATCCCTGGACACTGTCACCCAGCGAAATTGGCACGGCCCAACTGACTTCAGGACGGCTACTAATATCGGCAAAGCTTTCCCAGCTCATATTGTTGGTCATGCTGCCAATATGAAATACCGAAGACAGCAACAACTGTGTCTGTCCGGTTCTGGCGCCAATAATTAAGTCAGTACCAGAAACTGTATTGGCAAAATGACTTTGTACCTGGTCACGGACACGCTCCACTGCCAGTAATAAGGTAACGCTGACAGCAATCGCCATAACAGTTAAAAGCACACTCGCGCGTCGGTTCAATAGGCTTTTTATAGCAAGGCGGATCATGATTTAGCCCCCGCCCGATTAAGTTCGTTAAGCTCGACGTGTTTATCAAAATAAGAAGACAAAGCGGCGTCATGAGTCACAAAAATAACCGTGGTGTTATTTTGGCTACTCAGCTCGAGTAATAATTGAATAAAGGTATCCCGGTGCTCAGCATCCAGCGCCGAGGTTGGTTCATCCGCTATCAGCAGTTTAGGTGCTCCCAGTAAGGCTCTGGCAGCTGCTATCCGTTGTTGCTGACCAACGCTGAGGGTATGAGCCTGTTGCTGAATTTGTTCTGAGGATAAACCTAAGCGTTTGAGCATTTCCAGCGCAGTCGCTTCTGCCGATGTTCCCTGCTCTGCTAAACGTTGTCTGCGCTTTTTCGAGAACTGACAGGCGAGTAAAGTGTTGTCTAAGGCGGATAAATAGGGCAGCAAATTAAATTGCTGAAATATATAGCCAATATTGTCAGCACGATAATGGTCTCGTTGTCTGCCGGACAGACTGGAGAATGCAGTATCAAACAGGTCTAACCGGCCTTGTTCCGGTGTATTAATGCCGGCCAACAGCGATAGTAATGTTGATTTACCGCTACCGCTGGGGCCGCGCAGCAGCACCGTTTCACCCTGTTTTACCTGCCAGGCAGGAATATCCAGGGTTGGTTTTTGTCCCGCCCAGGAAAAACTCAGTTTTTCTAGATTGACGGCATTCATCACGTCGGTGCTGCTTACCACTTTATATTAAGACTTTTTCGCACGTTCAAAAGAAGACACAATTTCTTCTTTTGCTGCAGCGGCATCACCCCAACCGTCAACTTTAACCCACTTACCTTTTTCCAGCTCTTTGTAACGCTCGAAGAAGTGAGTGATTTGTGCTTTTAACAACTCAGGCAGGTCATCAACGTCATTGATGTGATCGTACTCTTTAGTCAGCTTACTGACCGGAACCGCGATAACTTTCGCATCTTCACCTGACTCGTCAGTCATTTTTAACACGCCAACCGGGCGGCATTTAATAACAGAGCCAGCTTGCAGCGGATACGGAGTCGGGACGAGTACGTCAACCGGGTCACCATCCAGAGACAGTGTCTGGTTAACAAAACCGTAGTTAGCCGGATAAAACATAGCGGTTGCCATAAAACGGTCAACCCACAATGTACCGGTGTCTTTATCAACTTCGTATTTAATCGGATCGGCGTTTGCCGGAATCTCGATGATGACGTTAACTTCTTCTGGCATGTTTGCGCCAGCCGTTACGTTTCCTAAGCTCATAGTACTTCCTGCTGTAGTAATAAAATAATAAAAGGTACTGCGCGATTATAGCGGCTCGGGCTACTCACGCAATAGCCGCGCACTATCGACATCAGTCTAATAAGGTTTTGGATGTTGCTTATGGTAATCCATACACACATCTACCTCATTGGCAGATCCCATAACCACCGAGACGCGCTGGTGAATATGCTCGGGTACAATTTCCATTAAACGGCTGTAACCGTCAGTGGCTTTCCCGCCGGCTTTTTCCACCAGCATAGCCATAGGCGCAGCTTCGTATAAAAGACGCAGCTTAAAGGGTTTTTCCGGCTTACGAGCATCCCAGGGGTAAGTGAATAAACCACCACGCGAAATAACCCGATGCACATCAGAGACCATCGCGGCATTCCAGCGCATATTAAAGTTCTTGCCGCGCGGACCTTCTTCGCCTTCCAGCAAGTCGCTAATGTAAGCGCGGATTGGGTCAGCCCAGTGACGACGGTTCGACATATTAATGGCAAACTCTTTGGTATCTTTCGGGATTTCCGCTTTCTCGTGGGTCAATAAGAATTCACCAACGGTCTGATCCAGAGTGTAAATGCGCACCGCTTTACCGGTCGTCATAACCAGCATAGTTGCAGGACCATACAAAACATAACCGGCAGCAACCTGAGCTTTACCTGGTTGCAGGAACATGTTCTCGCTGGTCTCTTCGCCTTCAGGCTTACGCAGAATAGAGAAAATAGTACCCACACCACCGTTTATGTCGATGTTAGAGCTACCGTCCAGTGGGTCAAATGCCACCAGGTAATGGCCTGAATTCGGGCTCTCAACAATGGAATCTTCTTCTTCAGAAGCAACAGCATGGACGTTAGGTGACTCAAGCAACAGAGTTTTTAACAGCTGATTGGCGACAACATCGAGCTTCTTTTGCGTTTCGCCCTGAATGTTTTCGTCCAGAGTTGAGCCTAATACACCGGCTAATGCGCCCTGATGCAGACGGAAAGAAATTTCCTTGGCTGCAATTTGAATGGTGTTAATAACAGAGATAAGCGATTCACTGGTTTGATCCGCTCTCAGTGTTGGTAATAAACGTTTCATGAAAGTTCCTGCAGCTCTGGTTATTGGGTGCTAACAAATGTTTGTTCAGAGAGCGCAAATGATACCTTATTTTTTGGTAAAAATCCTGCTTGTCAGTGAGTACGGTGGTACACTTTCGGTATTTTTAAAGCGAACGGATTTAGAGAGCACATGCACATTCATATTGTTGGGATTTGCGGAACTTTTATGGGAGGCGTGGCCGCCATTGCACAGCAACTGGGCCATCGGGTGACCGGGTCTGATGCTAAGGTCTATCCGCCCATGAGCACGCAACTGGAAAATCTCGGTATTGAATTGATGCAGGGCTACTCGCATAACAATTTAAAGCCACGCCCCGACATAGTGATTATCGGTAACGCGTTAAGCCGTGGTAACGACGAAGTTGAAGCTGTTTTACGCGAGCGCATTCCCTATGTGTCCGGCGCGCAATGGCTGCACGACAACGTATTAACCCAGCGCTGGGTATTGGCGGTTGCCGGAACTCACGGCAAAACCACCACCGCGAGTATGCTGGCCTGGATCTTAGAAGACAACGGATTCGCCCCCGGTTTTATGATTGGTGGCGTACCGGGGAACTTTCCGGTCAGTGCACGTTTAACCGATTCGAACTTCTTTGTGATTGAAGCCGATGAGTACGATACGGCGTTTTTTGATAAACGATCCAAGTTTGTTCATTATGCACCAGATACGTTAATTCTGAATAATCTGGAATTTGATCATGCAGACATCTTCCCTGATTTAGCAGCTATCCAACGACAGTTTGCGCATTTGCTGCGGGTTGTTCCCGACACCGGTCAGGTGATTCTACCCGCGGGCGATAAAGCACTGGATGAAGTTCTGGAGCAAGGCTGCTGGAGCCCAGTGGTGCGTATGGGTGAGCAGGGCGACTGGCAGGCTAAATTGCTTAAAGCTGACGGTACGGAGTTCGAAGTGCATTATCAGGGCAAATGTATTGCGCAGGTTCGCTGGAACGTATTGGGTACTCATAACGTTAATAATGCCATGATGGCCATTATCGCCGCCGCTCATGTTGGCATAAAAGCTGAGCAGAGTGCGCAGGCGTTAAACCGTTTTAGAAGTCCCAAACGACGTATGGAGTTACTGGGCGAGCACCGCGGCGTAAAAGTCTTTGATGATTTTGCTCACCACCCAAGCGCGATTAAGACAACCGTATCCGGTTTGCGGCAGCATCAGCCTGACAGTCGCATTATTGCGGTACTTGAACCGCGCTCAAATACCATGAAAATGGGCGTCCACAGCGACACCTTGGTTCAGTCATTAGAATACGCAGACAATGTATTCGTATTGCAGCCCGAAGGGCTACAATGGCAATTGGCCGAAAAAATGCCCAAGGCGCATGTGTTTGAGTCGACCGACGACTTGCTGGCAGGGTTGCTAGCCGAAGTCAGAGCAGGAGACGCCGTACTTATTATGAGTAATGGCAGCTTTGATGGTTTGCACCAGCGCTTTCTTAAAGCCTTGCAATAACTGGATGACACAGGAACCGTTCAATGAAAACCGACAATAGAATTACTGTTGCGATAACCGGTGCCTCGGGTGCCCCTTACGCGCTGCGTTTGTTACAATGTTTGCTTGATCAGGATCAACAGGTGCTGTTGCTCATTTCCAGTGCTGCCCGGGTCGTACTGGCAACGGAGCAGGACATGCAAATTCCGGCTGCTCCTGACAAAGCTGCGGCAATGCTGTGTGAACACTTTTCGGTTGGTGCTGAGCAACTCAAAGTTTACGGCAAAGAAGAATGGTTTTCGCCGGTGGCTTCGGGTTCAGCGGCGCCCGCGAAAATGGTGGTGTGCCCTTGTTCAACCAGTACCTTGTCGTCAATTGCGCATGGCAGTAGTAATACGTTGATCGAGCGCGCCGCCGATGTCGTATTGAAGGAGCGCGGCCAATTGATATTGGTTCCGAGAGAATCTCCGCTTTCGACAATCCACTTACAGAACATGCTGCAACTCAGTCAGCAGGGCGTAACGATAATGCCGGCAGCGCCGGGCTTCTATCATCAACCAGAAAGCATTGATGATTTAATCGATTTTATGGTGGCCAGAATGTTGGATCATCTTGGCCTTGAGCAGCGTTTAGTCAGCCGCTGGGGCTATGGAAAGGAGTCATAAAGAGGTCTATGAAAGCTTTAGAAATTACAGGCTTACGCAAAACATACCGTGGTGGTTTTGAAGCCTTAAAAGGTATTGATTTAGAGGTTGAAGAAGGTGATTTCTATGCACTGCTTGGCCCTAATGGAGCCGGGAAGTCGACCACTATCGGAATTATTTCATCGCTGGTAAATAAAACCTCGGGTCAGGTGAAGGTTTTTGGTTACGACTTAGACACGCAGCTCACCGATTTAAAACGCCAGATTGGTTTGGTGCCGCAGGAATTTAACTTCAATCAGTTTGAAACGGTTCAGCAAATTGTCGTGAATCAGGCGGGTTACTATGGTGTTCCTCGCTCGCTGGCTAAGGAACGTTCTGAAAAATACCTGAAACAGTTGGGGTTATGGGATAAGCGCAATGAACCGGCACGCTCTTTGTCTGGAGGCATGAAACGCCGGTTGATGATAGCCCGCGCATTACTGCACGAACCTAAATTACTGATTCTGGATGAGCCAACGGCAGGCGTTGATATCGAATTGCGCCGCTCTATGTGGGACTACCTGACCAAGATTAACCAACAGGGTATTACCATTATTCTGACCACCCACTATCTGGAAGAGGCCGAAACGCTGTGCCGTAACATCGGTATTATTGATAGTGGCCGGATTATTGAAAACACGTCAATGAAGCGCTTGCTGGCGCAGCTAAGCCGGGAAACCTTTGTCTTAGATTTAGAGCCGGGCCATAACGGCGCAGAAATAGAGAACTTTAATCACCGTTGGACAGATGAGCAGACACTGGAAGTGGAAGTTGATAAAAATGCCGGGCTGAACGCCGTGTTCGAGCAGCTTTCTGCCCAAAAAGTAAAAGTATTGTCAATGCGTAATAAAGCCAACCGTTTAGAGGAATTGTTTGTGTCTATGGTCGAGCAAGGGCGTCAGCAGGAGGAAGCCAAATGAGCCATTCTGCAGCTAATTTTATTGCGTTAAAAACCATCTGGATAAAAGAGTGCACCCGCTTTCTTCGTATTTGGATACAAACTCTGGTGCCGCCGGCTATTACCATGACGCTGTACTTCGTCATTTTCGGTAGCATTGTGGGCGAACGAATTGGTGAAATGAGTGGCGTCGGCTACATGGAGTTCATTGTTCCGGGCCTTATTATGATGTCCGTTATTACTAACTCCTATTCCAATGTCGCGTCGTCTTTTTTTAGTGCTAAGTTTCAGCGCAATATCGAAGAGATGCTGGTGTCCCCTGTTCCTACCGCAGTTATTATTGCCGGTTATGTCGGTGGCGGTATGGCCAGAGCCTTGATCGTCGCGGTTATTGTCACTTGTGTGTCTTTCTTCTTTGTAGAAGACATCCAAATTGCTCATATTGGTTATGTCATATTAACCGTCATTTTAACCTCCACACTCTTCTGTCTGGGCGGGTTAATTAATGCTGTTTACGGCAAAACCTTTGATGATATTTCTATCGTACCGACATTCGTACTGACGCCGCTAACCTACTTAGGCGGTGTGTTTTACTCGGTCAGTCTGTTGCCGGAATTCTGGCAGAAAGTATCTATGGCAAACCCGGTGTTGTACATGGTTAATGGCTTCCGTTATGGTTTCTTAGGCCAGTCAGACGTGGGTATAGGTCTTGCCATAGCGGTTCTGGTGGGCTTCAATGTGCTGTTCTTTGCGGCGGCTTATTATATTCTCGATAAAGGCATAGGAATCCGTTCCTGATGCAGCAGGCAAGACCGGTTACAACCAACCAGAATGGACCGCATGAAGACACTGAAGCAGCAGTCCGTCGCCATTTAGAAAGTGAGTTTCTGAAACCTATTCAGGAGCACAACCAGCAGGCGTTTGACGAAATCAACGCGCAAGTTGAAAGCTGGGGTGGGCCGATTATTCTGGATTCCTGCTGCGGCGTGGGCGAAAGTACTGCAAAACTGGCAGAAATTCATTCCGATGCTATGGTTATCGGCGTTGATAAATCGGCGCATCGGGTTGACCGTCACAGCCACTATCAGACCAGCGAGAATGGTCAGCGGTACTGGGTGGTAAGAGCCGACCTGAATGACTTCTGGCGGTTGGCGAACAGAGCCGGATGGCAGCCCCGGCAGCATTGCATTTTTTACCCTAACCCCTGGCCTAAATCGGCTCATTTAGCACGCCGCTGGCATGGTAGTCCGGTATGGAAAGATGTGGTTGCGCTTGGTGGTGAATTGCATATGCGTTCTAATTGGAGCCTATACTTGTTAGAAGTGGCGCAGGCACTTAAGGTGAGCGGGCATTATGCCGATATCTCACTGTTGTCCGATGACGCTGAGCCAATAACGCCTTTTGAGCGCAAATATAAGAACAGCGGTCAGGCTTTATGGCAACTGCACGCGAATTTATCTAAGGAGTCTTGATTGAGCCCTAAAACAGACATAGCGGAAGTAAATCAGGAATCGCTGTATCGCATATTTACGATACCCGAGGCTCCTGATTCAACGCTGGGTAAAATCGAAAAGCATCTCTCAGAAAACCTGATGGGTTTTCTGGGGGAACATATTGTTGCCCGCGAAAAGCCGCTGCAGGAAATTGAGCGTGACTTCGATAAGTCGCAGATACCAGAAGAACCCGCTTTTGTTTCCGACCATACTGAATTTCTGTTGGATAAGCTGGTCGCTCATTCGGTGCATACGGCGTCGCCGCGTTTTATCGGCCATATGACATCAGCCTTGCCGTATTTCCTGCTGCCTTTAGCTAAGCTTATGGTGGGGCTGAATCAGAATCTGGTTAAAATTGAGACCTCTAAAGCCTTTACGCCGCTGGAGCGTAACGTTATTGGCATGATGCATCATCTGGTGTATCAGCAGGACGCGCCGTTTTATAATCGCTGGATGCATAGCGCTCAGCACTCGCTGGGAGCTTTTTGCTCGGGCGGAACCATAGCCAACATGACGGCTCTGTGGGTAGCGCGCAACCGGTTGTTACAGGCAGATGGTGATTTCGCGGGCATTTCAGCCGATGGACTGGCCGCAGGTCTTCAGCATTATGGCTACTCAAAGTTAACTGTAGTGGTGTCCGAGCGTGGGCACTATTCATTAAGTAAAGCTGCGGATGTACTTGGTATTGGTCGCCGAAATTTAGTGTCGGTGGCAACAGACAGTGATAACCGTATTCGTATTGATGAATTACGAAAAACCTGCGAAAAAATTGCAAAAGAAGGCGGTAAGGTGCTTGCGCTGGTTGGTGTCGCTGGTACAACAGAAACCGGCCACATTGATCCGCTCGACGAAATGGCGACTGTTGCAGAAGAAGTGGATGCTCACTTTCATGTAGACGCCGCGTGGGGTGGTGCGACGTTATTGTCTGAACAGCATCGTCCGTTACTGGCCGGTATCGAGAGAGCCGACAGTGTGACTATTGATGCGCATAAGCAAATGTACGTCCCTATGGGCGCTGGGCTGGTGTTATTTAAGAACCCATCATTGGTTAAGTCCATAGAATACCATGCCGAGTATATTATTCGTCAGGGCTCAAAAGATTTAGGTTCGCATACCATGGAAGGTTCACGCGCGGGCATGGCTATGATGGTATTTTCGGCCATGCATGTTATCGGACGTCGTGGTTACGAGCTGCTGATTAATAACAGTATTGATAAAGCACGTTATTTCTCTAAGCTGATTTCTGAGCAGGATGACTTTGAAGTCATTACTGAGCCTGAACTTTGTATTCTGACCTATCGTTTTGTACCAATCAAAGTAAAAACGGTGTTGGATAAAGCGACGCCAGAGCAGCTGGCGCGGCTAACTCCGCACTTAAACGCACTGACGCGATATATTCAGAAGCGTCAGCGGGAGACGGGACAGTCATTTGTATCCCGGACTAAGTTAACACCGGCTCAATATCATCATGAACCAACGGTGGTTTTCCGCGTGGTGCTGGCAAACCCATTAACAACCAATGAGATGCTGCAGGAAGTTTTATGCGAACAGCGTAAAATTGCGGCAAAAGCCACCAGTTTGCGTGGCGCTCTGCATACTGAAATGCGCGAACTGGGTATGCTTATTTAGCCGCTGCGTTGGTAACTCGTAAGTTATCAATTAAGCGTGTTTTGCCCATAAAAGCGGCTGCCAGAATGACCCATTCGTGGTCTTCAGGCGTCGCTTCCTGCAAATCTGCTGCGTTACGAATACTGAAATAATCCGGCACAAACCCCGCCTGGGTCAGCTTTTCTTTTGCTGCAGCTTCCAGCTCACCAAAGTCAGTGTTTACACTCAGTTTAGCTTTGGTTTCTTCCAGAGTTTTATAAAGCTCCGCCGCTTGATGCTTTTGCTCTGTGGATAAGTAACCGTTACGCGAGCTCATGGCAAGACCACTGGTTTCACGCTGTGTGGCTGTTCCCAGAACCTCTACTGGCAGGCTTAGGTCTTGTACCATTAAGCGAATAACCTGAAGCTGTTGATAATCTTTTTCGCCAAATACAGCCAGCTGTGGCTGCACCATATTAAATAGTTTACAAACAATAGTTGCGACGCCGGTGAAATGCCCCGGGCGACTGGCTCCGCAAAGAATGTCACTGATGCCGGGCACTTCAATACGAGTCTGTTTGTCGAGACCGCGCGGGTAGACATCATTTACCTGAGGCGTAAATACCGCAGAAACACCTAAAGCGTCCAGCGCCTGGCAGTCGGCCTCCAGCGTGCGTGGGTAACTGTCGAGATCCTCGTTTGCACCGAATTGCATCGGGTTGACAAAAATACTGACAACCACGTTGTCGCATCGTTCTAACGCTGTTTTAACCAGCTGCAGGTGACCATCGTGCAGGTTGCCCATAGTCGGTACTAAAGCTACTTCAGACTGCTGTTGACGCCATCTGCGAAGCTCAGCAAGTGATTTTAAAATTCTCATTTGTAGCTATGCTCTGCTGTCGGGAACTCGCCTGAGCGCACCTGTTCCGAATATAAACGGAATGCATCAGCAAGCGAGCCGCCCTGAGCCAAAAAGTCTTTGGCAAATTTAGGCAGATAGTCACTGTTCATGCCGAGCATATCGTGCATAACTAAAATTTGTCCGTCCGTGTCTGCGCCTGCGCCAATACCAATAGTCGGAATAGATACCTGCTCGGTAATACGTTTACCCAGAGACGCGGGTACGCATTCCAGAACAAGCAATTGCGCGCCGGCCTGTTCGAGAGCCAAAGCCTGGTTTAGTGTGTCGTCGGCCTGTTGCTGCTCTTTGCCCTGTACTTTATAACCACCAAGAACATTAACCGATTGCGGCAGTAAACCAAGGTGAGCGCACACCGGAATGCCCCGGGTTTTCAAGCCTTCAATGGTTTCAACCAGCCAGTGACCACCTTCCAGTTTGACCATGTTGGCACCTGCCTGCATTAAAGCTGCCGCCACATCATAGGCTTGCTCGGGTGTGCTGTAAGTCATAAATGGCATGTCTGCTATAACAAAGGCATTGCTGGCACCTCGACGCACACACTGAGTGTGGTAAATCATATCATCGACAGTTACCGGTACAGTTGAGTCGCGTCCCTGCACAACATTACCCAGTGAATCGCCCACCAGAATAAAGTCGACGCCTTGCTCGGTCATGAGTTTAGCAAAACTTGAATCATAGGCGGTGAGGGAACTGATTTTGGTTCCTTCCCGTTTCATTTTTTGTAACGTTGCAATGCTGGTTTTGGTTGTTGCCATGACGCACCTTCAGCAGTTTTAGATGGTTATATCAGACCGACAGATTAGCACGTCCAGACCCTCTTCGGTAAGAGTCTCTGTTTGTTGTTTTGCGGTATTGCCATTAGGCAAAAGTTTGTCGGCGGCTATTTCGACCAAAGGATAAAGTACAAAGCTGCGTTCATATAACCCCGGGTGAGGAACCCTGAGAGAGTCCGATTGATGTTGCTGCTCATCAAACAGCAGCAGGTCCAGGTCCAGCGTGCGCTCGCCCCAATGCCTGACTCGTTTACGACCAAAAGCATCTTCTATATCGTGTAAGGCTTGCAAAAGCTCGGCCGCCGGTAAGCTAGTGCTTACGGAACAAACTGCATTAACGTAATCGGGCTGGTCTTGCGGGCCCATAGGTTTGCTACCGTAAAGAGAGGAATAAGCTAATAGTTGCCAGCGAGAATCATTATTCAGCGCCTTTAAAGCCGACAGAATATTGTCCATCGGCTTACCCAGGTTACTACCCAGCGCAATAAAGGCTTTATGTTGCGTCATTACCTTTATTTTCCTGAGGCTTACGGCGTGGACCACGACGACGGCGCGGTTTGCGTCGGCCTGATCCCGCTTCCGGCTTTGAGGACTTTAATTGCGCCGGGTTGTCCTGCGCTTTACTCCAGTGCTCTGCCAGCCCGGCTAATTTTTTATCGCTATTTTCCGCATAAGAGCGTAACAATAAAAAGTCGTAGGCCGCACGGAACCGTTTATGCTCAAGCACTTTTTGAGCGCGTACGCCTTTAGTGATATTCAAACGACGCTGTAACTGCCAGATATCTCTGGCTGGCAGACTGAACCGTTTGGGTAATGAAACGCGTTGCGACTGTCTGTGAATAACATCAGCGGCGGCAACGTTTAATGCGTCCATAGGTGGCAGGCCACCTTCGTTCTCAAGTTGTTCGCGCCGAGCCTGTAATGGCCACCACAACAACACGGCAATTAAATAGGCCGGAGTAACACGCTGCTCTTCTGCAATGCGTCTGTCGGTGTCTTTAAAGGCTTTCAGCATCATTTGGTAGGCCGGGCTTTGTTCGTCAGCGACGTAATCTTTCAGCATTGGGAATAACTGCTGAAACAGTCCGAAATCTTTCATCATCAGGAAGTTAGCTTCTGCTTTACCCGACATAAACATTTTCAGGAATTCGTCAAACAAACGCGCCGGTGGAATGTTTATCAGTAACGGCGCAAGTTCTTTTAACGGGCCGCTGACCGAGTTATCCATTTGCATATTCAGTTTTGTGGCAAAGCGAACGGCGCGAAGCATGCGTACCGGATCTTCACGGTAGCGCACTTCCGGGTCACCAATCATCCGCAAAATGCCAGCGTTAATGTCATCAACGCCGTTGGCAAAATCGTAAATGGCGAAGTCAGCGATATTGTAATACAGCGCATTGGCGGTAAAGTCGCGACGCTCGGCGTCTTCTTCTATGCTGCCATAGACATTATCGCGAACCAGCTGACCGTGCTCGTCCTGGTCTGCCGTGCGGTTTTTCTTATTTTCTTCCTGCGGGCTGGCACCGTGGTGGCCGCGGAAAGTCGCAACTTCAATAACTTCTTTTCCAAACACCACATGGGCCAGGCGGAAGCGACGACCAATTAGGCGACAGTTACGAAATAGGGACTTAATTTGCTCTGGTGTGGCATTAGTGGTGACATCAAAATCTTTTGGTTCAAGCCCCAGAAGAATATCGCGGATGCAGCCGCCAACCAGATAGGCTTCAAAACCACTGTTGTGCAGGCGGTAAAGAACCTTTATTGCATTTTTACTGATATCGTTGCGGGATACTGGATGTTTGTCCCGTGAGATAACTTGTAATTTGGGTAACCGGCTGGATTCAGGCTCTGCCGCTTTACTGGAAAAGGCGCGCTTTGCCAGTGCTTTTATTCGCTTAATAATGGTGGTTCTCCCTTACCATTGTTTTTATTTAGAATCAGTTGTTGTCTGCATATTGTACCGTTAACGACCTGCTATATGCCACTTTTTGCACCAACTTTGCAACGCCTGTTGCAATATTTCACTGACAGGGCTGTGTCGCAGCTCTGATTCTGGTTTAATACCCAGATAATCCAGCGCTGTGAAAAGGTTATTTCTTGCCTGGCTGGACTCAATTGACGGTGCATGGTTTTGCTTACTCAATTTGAGTCCATCGTCATTCATTATCAGAGGTAAGTGCATCATTCTCGGCTGCTTTCCGGTGAAATACTGCCATAAAGTCAGCTGCCAGAAGCTTGGAGTTATCAAGTCGCTGCCACGCACAATATCGGTAATACCCTGTTCAATATCATCAACGACCACAGCCAGCTGGTAAGCATACAATCCGTCGCGACGTTTAAGTACGAAGTCTTCACTGACTGAGGCTGAGTGATCTTCTAATAAGCCGTGTGCGCGGTCATTAAATGTATCAACCGGGTTATTATTAATGAAGCGCAGGGCGTAAGGGGTTGAACGAGGCTGGCGGTTACGACAGTAGCCATCGTAGTGATCGCTGCGGGCACGAATAGCCCGGCGACTGCAGTCGCATTGATAAAGACGTTGAGCGTTTTCCAGCTGATTGAGCTGATGCTGGTAAACCGAATCGCGCTGGCTTTGGTATAAAACGGAACCGTCCCATTCTAAACCATGGGCTTCCAACTGCGTTAAAATAGTATCGGCCGCTCCGGGCACGGCTCGCGGTTTATCGACATCTTCAATGCGAACCAGCCACTCACCTCTATGCGCTTTAGCATCTAAGTAGCTACCAACGGCAGCTACTAATGATCCCAGGTGCAAAGGCCCTGAAGGCGTTGGAGCGAAACGGCCACGATACATGAGCCTTTAGGCTCCGGTCATTTGCTTCTCTTTCATCTCGGCCAGCGTTTTACAGTCGACGCACTGGTCAGCTGTTGGGCGAGCTTCTAAACGGCGGATACCAATTTCAATTCCGCACGATTCGCAAAAGCCAAAATCATCTTCTTCTATCTTTTGTAAGGTTTTTTCAATCTTCTTAATCAACTTACGCTCACGGTCACGTGTACGCAGTTCGATACTGAATTCTTCTTCCTGCGCAGCGCGGTCTACCGGATCAGGGAAGTTCGCTGCTTCGTCTTTCATATGATGCACTGTGCGATCAACTTCCTGACGTAATTGACGACGCCATTCTTCCAGAATACGACGAAAATGCGAACGTTGCGCATCGTTCATGTACTCTTCGCCCTGTTTTTCCTGATACGGCTCCAGGCCGGCCATCGCCAGGATGCCATGGGTTTTCTTATCCTTGCCTTGAGGCATCATGGATCTCCTACATTCTCTATAAAAGAGTGCTTAAAAAGCAGTACATTAAAAAAAGGACGCTACGTATACCAGAAAGGTTTACGGTTGGCAACGTCATTCGGATTAAATTTCTGCGGTGAAATTGTGAAGGCATTGAGTTTTAAAGGCTTACGGGAACTGGTCTCTCCAGTTTTATTTCTTTCGCCGACGCGCGGCACTTTACTGCATAAAACTCGACTCCGACTGACGCTGCTTTTCTACACAGCTCAGCATACTGGCTGTCAATATGTGCGGCGGGAGAAACTCGTTCGATACCGTCGTGCATTACCATGTAAAGCTGCACTGCGCGATGACCATCGGCCACAACCTGCATCAGTTCATTAAGGTGTTTGTGAGCGCGTTGGCTGACTGCGTCGGGAAAGTAACCTTGACTTGCGTCCGCTAAAGTGACGCTTTTTACTTCAATAAAGCATTCACGGTTATGCTGGTCTACGCCCCACCAGTCGATGCGGCTTTTTTCCTTACCGTAGCGTTGCTCTGGTTTCAGCTCTTGCCACTGGCTTAATTCAGGTACAAGGTTGGTTTGTAGTAATTCTCCGGCCATGCGGTTAGCGTGCTGTGTATTGACTACAATCATTTCACCGTTGTTATTCTGAGCGAGCTCCCAGGTCAGTGAGTATTTACGTTTGGGATTATCGGAAACACTGCACCAGGCTGTAAAGCCAGGCTCTGCACACCCGGTCATGGCTCCGGTATTAGGGCAGTGGGTTGTCGTCGTTTCGTTGTCACCAAAATCAATGTCGGCGAGAAAACGTTTGTATCTTTTTTGCAAAACTCCCTGGCGCAGGGGCTTGTTAAATTGCATCAGAGACCTCATAACTCTAGTATAAACAGACAGCAAATTATCGGGAGAGGTACAGAATGTCCAGCGCACTCGCAATCTATTTAACTCAGGAAGCCCCCGCAAGTTATTGGAATCCAAAATCAAACTTAGTCTTTGGTGACAACAAAGCACAAATCATCTTAGTTGAAGATGAAGCTGAAAACTTGCGGCGTATTCAGAAAGCAGGCCGGACTCTGGACAACACCGGAGCAGTAACCATTGAAGCTGCCGGCAGTGACTGGAACCTGGAGCGTCAGTGGGCGTTGTCACAAGGTTTTACTTCAACCTTGTCGACCAATCAGGTTATCTGGAATAAAACTGACGAGCCTGCAGTCAAAGAACTTGATGCCATGCGTGAAGCGACTCGTTTCAGCCGTGAACTGACCAATTTGTCAGCGGAAGAAATTTACCCTGAAAGTTTGGCGCAACGTGTAACCGAACACTTTAAGGCTCTGGCGCCAGACGCCATCAGTGCGGAATTTATAAAAGGTGAAGCGCTGAAAGATGCTGGCTGGATGGGAATTTACACCGTAGGTCGTGCCAGTCAGCACGCACCAGGCTTATTGGTATTAGATTACAACCCAACCGGCGATGAGAATGCGCCAGTAGAAACTGCGTTAATAGGTAAGGGTATTACCTACGACAGTGGTGGTTACAGTATTAAGCCGAGCGAAGGCATGCTCGCTATGAAGTGCGACATGGGTGGTGCAGCTACCGTATCCGGTGCATTGTCGCTGGCAATACGCCGGGGTCTGAACAAGCGCGTGAAGCTCATTCTTTGCTGTGCCGAAAACATGATTGATGGTCGCGCGTACAAATTAGGCGACATTATTCGCTATAAAAACGGCCTGACGGTTGAAGTTGTTAATACCGATGCCGAAGGTCGTCTGGTGCTGGCCGATGGCTTACAGGCAGCGGGTGAGTTTGGTGCGAAACAGATTATTGATGCGGCAACGCTGACCGGCGCCGCGCAAATGGCGGTTGGTAATGAATACAACGCGCTGTTTAGTGTGGATGAAGTGGCTGCCACTAAAGCATTGGCTAATGCGGATAAAGAAAATGAGCTATTGTGGCGCTTACCTTTAGCCCCATGGCATAGTGAAAACTGTCCGTCAGCTTTTGCTGATACGGCAAACAGCCGTCCGCAAAAAGGCGGTGGTGCCGGTGGTGCAAGCAACGCCGCAGGCTTTTTACTGCGCTTTGCGCCGAACAGCGGCAAAGGCTGGCTGCACTTCGATTTAGCTGGCGCTTACCAAAAATCGGCGACCTCTATGTGGGCGACAGGCGCTACCGCCGCCGGTGTGCGCACCATAGCCGCAACCGTACAAGGTGATTAATTTGGCATGACCTTGCCAATTGAGAGCGTGCTGCCAGAGCTGGCGAAAGCCTTTCCGGCAGCACGTGTCGTTATTGAGGCACCGCCCGGTGCCGGCAAATCAACACAACTTCCGTTATTTCTGTTGCAGCAGGGTATTGCCGATGACGGCCTTATTGTCATGCTGCAGCCCCGGCGTGTTGCTGCGCTGAATATTGCTCATTATTTGGCTAAGCAGTTGGGAGAACCGGTGGGTGAGCAGGTCGGCTATACGGTGCGCGGCGACAGCAAGCGCAGTAAGGCAACTAAGTTACTTATCATTACGGAAGGTGTATTGGTTCGATGGCTGCAGGACGATCCTGAACTTAGCGGCATTGGCACGCTGATCTTCGATGAATTCCACGAGCGCAATTTGCACAGTGACTTAAGTCTGGCGCTGGTGATTGATGCCCTGCCATTGCGTCCGGATTTAAACCTGCTGATTATGTCGGCCACCTTGCCCGCAGAAAATCTGAAACTCTGGCTAGAGAATTACTGTGATCAGGTGCAGGTTTTGCGCAGCGAAGGCCGCAGTTATCCGGTTGAGTATCACTATCGCCCAGCATCTCATGTTACTCAATGGCTGGCTGAATTACCCAAAGTGGTTGTCGAAGCCTTTGCTGCTGCCGAAAAAGGTGTTCTGGTTTTCCTGCCGGGCGTTTATGAAATACAAAAGATTGCGACTGAACTGAGTCAGCGAATGCCGCCGGGCACACTCATCTTACCCCTGCATGGGCGTATCCCCTTGCAGCAACAGCGGCAAGTATTAAAAGCATCGGACGAAAAACGCATTATTCTGGCAACTAATATTGCCGAAACCAGCTTAACTCTGGACGGTATTGATGTGGTTGTCGACAGTGGTCGCGAGCGCCGGGCTCAGTACCTGCCTCAATACGGATTAAGCCAGTTAACGACGCAACGTATTGCTAAAGCTTCAGCAACACAGCGTGCCGGGCGTGCGGGTCGTCAGCAGGCGGGGCAATGTTTTCGTTTGTGGGCGCGCTCCGACGAGCATGGCTTTGCCGATTATGCGCCTCCGGACGTTGCCACTCAGGATTTATCAGCACTGGTACTGGATGTGTTGCGCTGGGGCCGTGAGGTGAGCCAACTGGCCTGGTTTTCTCAGCCTGACCCGGGGCATTGTGCCGCGGCGACCGATTTTTTAGCCAGTACCGGCTTAATAAGGCAGGGGCAGTTAACCGCAAAAGCCCGTCAGCTGGAGTCCGGCGGTTTTGATCCCAGAATTTTACTGGTGGCGGATGCAGCCAAAATGCTGAAGAACGAGCAGCAAGCCGCTATGGCTCGTGTTCTGGCGACACTGGAAGAGCCGCAAACTAGCATAAAATCAGTCGATCTGTCTGAACGTACCCAGCAGCATTATCAACAACGAAACCAGGCGCCTTTGTGGCAACAACGCTGGCGCTATTGGTTAAACCATTTTGGGCTGAAAGAAGCTGCAGAAACCGCAGAAGCCAGTGCAGAAGGACTTGCCGTCGCCTTACTGCAGGGTTACCCCGACCGAGTTGCAAAGTACGATGTCAGCCGAGGTGACTTTCAACTGGCTTGTGGTGGTCGGGTCAGTGGCGACAGCAGTCGCCTTAAGCAGCCAGCCTGGGCAATTATTTTTGATGTCACCTTTCATGAGCAAGACACGATAGGCCGCAGCCGCTGCCTGTTACCTGTGGACGATGCCCGGGCGTTACTGAAAGAAGCAGGCATTCCTTTGCAGACCTTGCAAACAGCTGAATGGGTAGGTGAGCAGCAACAACTGCGACAAATAACTCGTACTCAACTGGGCTCCTTGGTACTCAGCCAGACTACTAATAGTGGACAGGTTTCCAATGAACAAAAAGCCGAAGCCTTCTGCCTGTGGTTGCGCGATAAAGGACTGGATAAACTCAACTGGAGTCAACGCGCGAAACAGCTACAACGGCGGGTCTACTGGTTGCAACAAGCCGGAGAGCTGAGCGCCTACGACATGGGCGATGCAGGATTACTTAATAGCCTGGAGCGCTGGGCGGCGCCGTATTGGACGAATTTCCGGTCACTAAAACAATTGCAGCAGTGGGATCCATACGAGGCCTTGTGTTATTTTCTCGACTACTCAGAACTGCAACGTCTTAATACGGCCTGTCCTGAATGGTGGCAAACTCCGACAGAACGTAAAGTGTTTATAAATTATCTGGACGACACCCCCCGGGTTGAGGTCAAATTACAGGAAATGTTTGGTGTCTCTGAGTCGCCTAAAATTATCGATAACCGACAAGTTGTGACCGTTGATCTTCTGTCGCCGGCAGGGCGTTTGTTACAGCGAACCAATGATCTCGCGAGTTTCTGGCAAAATGCTTACGCCGACGTGCGCAAAGAAATGCGCGGTCGCTATCCTAAGCATCCGTGGCCCGAAGACCCTCTGAATGCAACCGCAACGTTTAAAACCAAAAGGCAGCAGTAGTGATAAAAAGTCGATGGTTTCAATACCTATTCTGGACAAGCTTTAAGATAGGGCTGGTACTTATCGCCGTTATTGGGCTTTATGCCATTTATCTGGATGCCAGTTTATCCCGTCATTTTAGTAACAAGCGCTATCAGGCCCCTGCTTTGGTTTACGCGGATGAGGTAACGCTGAGAAACAATCATCCTATGCGGTTGCAACGGCTAGTCGGCATTCTGGAGCGAGTCGGTTATCAGCGTAATAGTAATACCGAGCAGTCGGGTTACTACTCGGTGGGTAAAAATAATGTCATGGTGCATCGTCGACCTTTCGACTTTTCCGATGGGCCGCAAATGGCGCAAAGAGTGCAAATCAACTTTCACGGCGACCGAATTAAGTCTATTAAGAGCTGGCCCAGTGGCAGAGAGCTGGAAAGCTTTCGCCTGGAACCTGAGCTAATAGGCCGCATTAGTACCTTAAGTAAAGAAGACCGTTTGTTAGTTGGGCTGGAAGTCGTGCCTAACTTACTCATTGAAACCCTATTAAAAGTTGAAGACAGAAATTTTTATCATCATCAGGGGGTATCGCCCTGGTCAATTTTAAGGGCGTTGGCTGCCAACCTGAAAGCAGGCAGGACGGTTCAGGGCGGTTCTACGCTGACTCAGCAGCTGGTCAAAAACCTCTACCTGAGCCGAGACCAGACGTTATGGCGTAAGTTTCACGAAGCCATGATGTCGCTGGTTATCGATTACCGTTTTGATAAAAACACCATATTAGAGACCTACCTGAACGAAGTGTACTTTGGCCAGGACGGAAGCAACGCTATTCACGGTATAGGACTTGCCAGTCAGTTTTATTTTGGTAAGCAGGTGCAGGAGCTGAACCCAAGCGAAATTGCTTTAATGGTGGGGATGATAAAGGGGCCTTCTTATTATGACCCAAGACGCTACCCGGAGCGTGCCCGTAGCCGCAGGGACACCGTGCTTAAAGTCATGTTTGAACAGGATTTACTCGGTAAAGATAACTACGTTGCTGCGGTTGAACAGGCGCTTGACGTTAAAGAAAGCCGCCGTCTGGTTGAGCATCCTTACCCCCATTATATGGACTTAGTACGTCGGGAAATGAAGCGTATTATTCTGCCGGAAGACTGGCAGGAAACTGGGCTGAAAATCTTCACGCATTTGCAGGTGGATGCACAAAATGCAGTACAACGCTCGTTAGCACAACAGCTTATGGCTGACGGCGAAGATGAAAAGTTAGAAGGGGCAATGGTCGTTGCTGATTACCGCAACGGCACTATTAGCGCGCTCGCTGGTGGCCGCTTAAGTCAGGCTATAGGTTATAACCGGGCGTTGCTGGCACTGCGGCCAATAGGCTCATTAATGAAGCCTATTATATACGCAGCCGCGATGCAGGATTCAGACATTGGTCTGCACACGCCGGTTGCAGATGAACCCATTACTTTATCGGATAAAAAGGGAAAAGAATGGAAGCCGCAAAACTACGATAAAGAGTTTGATGGTAGTTTGCTGTTGTACGATGCGTTGGTTCAGTCGCGCAACTTACCGGCAGTTCGGGTGGGCATTGAAGTGGGTATAGACCAGTTAGTGAGTTACTTACGCGAATTAGGTGTGACAACGCCGTTACAAGCCTATCCATCGTTGACTTTAGGATCAGCATCGTTGTCTCCCGTAGCGGTGACACGAATATACAGTGCGCTTATGAATGATGGCCGTTATCAGCCTTTAGCTGCGGTGTCGTCTATCACCACCCATCAGGGCGAAGTGCTGTATCGGCGTCAGAAGTCTGAAGCAGATGTGGTTTTCGATAAAAATGTGTCTTATCTGACTCGCTATGGTTTACGGGGAGTGGTGGCTGAGGGTACCGCAAGTCGTCTGCAACGTGCTTTAGCCGGTCAGGTAGTTGGTGGCAAGACAGGTACAACGAATGATTATCGCGACAGCTGGTTTGTTGCAGTAGATGGTGAGCACGTGGTTACGGTTTGGTTAGGTCGTGATGATAACCAGCCGGTTGGCTTAACCGGAAGTAGCGGCGCTCTCAAAGTTGTGGCGGATTTTTATGATTACTTACCGCCGTTGAGCATGGCTTTAGATGTACCGGAGCCTCTGCAAATGCAAAATTTTCACCCGACAACGGGACAGCGAATTCCTGAAGACTGCAACAATGGTCGGAAATTACCGGCTGAGGAAATCAGGCTCCCCGAGGATATTACCTGTGAAGGCACTATCCGCGAGAAAAGCTGGTGGGAACGTTTATTTGGTGGCTAAAAGCGCCCGGGCCAAGGCCAGGCGCTACAGCCGTAGTGTTACGCTAACTTAGCAAAAGCTTTTTCAGCGGCATTCAGAGTGTTTTGAATGTCTTCTTCGCTGTGCGCTGCCGACATAAAGCCGCCTTCAAAGGCCGATGGCGCAAGATACACGCCTTGCTCTAACATGGCGTGATAAAACGTCTTAAAGTGCTCCATATTACACTGTGTGGCCTGAGCGTAAGTGGTTACTTCGGGCTCTTCAGTAAAAAAGAAACCAAACATAGAACCGGCGCGATTTGTTGTCATTGGCACGCCAGCCCGGTCAGCACGCTCCTGTAAACCGTCAAGCAGTGTGTCAACGCGTTGGTAAAGCTGGTCGTAAAGCCCTGGGGTGGATAACTGCTGTAACGCTGCCAAGCCTGCTGCCATGGCGACTGGGTTACCCGATAAGGTTCCTGCCTGATACACGGGCCCCACTGGCGCAATGTAGTCCATCACTTCCTTTTTGCCGCCAAAGGCACCAACCGGCATGCCACCGCCAATCACTTTACCTAAAGTCGTGAGGTCTGGTTTAATCTTATAGCGATCCTGAGCGCCGCCCGGAGCTACACGGAAACCGGTCATAACTTCGTCAAAAATCAGAACTGAACCGTGGTCGTCACAAATGCTGCGTAAGCCTTCCAGAAAACCGTCAACCGGTGGAATACAGTTCATGTTACCGGCTACCGGCTCAACAATAATGCAGGCAATCTCGTCGCCCATTTCAGCGAAAATCTGTTTCACCGATTCAATATCGTTGTAAGTTGCGGTTAAGGTATGTTTCGCAAAGTCTTCCGGAATGCCGGGAGAGTTAGGAACGCCCAGAGTCAAAGCACCTGAACCAGCTTTAACCAGCAAGGAGTCGGCATGACCGTGGTAGTTACCTTCAAACTTCAGAATTTTATCCCGACCAGTATAGCCGCGTGCCAGACGAATGGCAGTCATAGTGGCTTCAGTACCGGAATTCACCATACGCACTTTTTCAATAGAAGGGACTATTTTGCGAATAGTCTCCGCCATGGTGATTTCAACTTCCGTCGGTGTGCCGAAGCTCAGGCCTCGCTTGGCGGCCTGCAGGGTGGCTTCTAACACTGCCGGGTGGTTATGCCCCAAAATCATTGGGCCCCATGAGCCGACGTAATCGATATAACGTTTGCCGTCTGCATCAATCATATAAGCGCCTTCAGCACTCTCAAAGAAGATGGGGCTGCCACCAACGCCGTTAAAAGCCCGAACCGGCGAGTTAACGCCGCCAGGGATACTGATTTGTGCTTGAGTGTATAATTCTTCTGAGCGACTCATGTCGTAACTACCTCTTTACTGTTGGCTTTTTTCGCTGTACCAGATGACATCACATTGGTGTTTATCAACCTGATCAACGACCCCTAGTGTTAATGCAAACAGAGCCATACGAATGAGAACTCCGTTGTCAGCCTGACGGAAAATAGCCAGGTTGGGGTTTTGGTTTAAGTCATTATCCAATTCATTAGCTTCGGCGCGCGAATCCCGCGGCAAAGGATGCATGATGACCGTATTGGGTTTGTAGTGTTTAGTGTAAATGTCCTGATTTAAACGAAACTTACCGCGATACTGATCAGCGTCTTCCGGGCTGGCAAAACGTTCTTGCTGAATGCGAGTCTGATAGACAATATCAGCGTCGACAATACCGTCGACTTTTTCTGTAACCGTTACACGGTGACCTGCGTTTTCCAGCGTATCTAATACGGAGCCCGGCATAGAAAGTTCACGTGGCGAAATTAAAGTGAACTTAATGTTCTTGTACATAGAGAGTAAAGTGGACAGTGAATGTACTGTACGTCCGTACTTCAGGTCGCCAATCATGCAAATGTGCATGTTATCAATGCTCTGCTGATGGTACGCCAGTTCTTTCTGGATAGTGTAAAGGTCCAGCAATGCCTGAGTCGGATGCTCGTTTGCGCCGTCACCGCCGTTAATGACCGGTACCCGACTGCCTTCAGCAAACTCTTTTACTGAGCCCGACTTGGGGTGGCGCATGGCAATAACGTCGCTGTAGCTGCTTAATACGCGAGCGGTGTCGTAAAGCGATTCGCCCTTTGCAATGGCAGAGCTTTCCATGCCGGTAGTTTCACGGACTTCGCCCCCTAACAGGTTGAACGCCGTGCCGAAGCTTACCCGGGTACGAGTTGAAGGTTCGAAGAAAAGATTACCAAGGATAGCGCCGTCAAGAACTCGAGTGCGTGTTTTACGTCGGGCGTAAGGTTGCATCTTGTCCGCAACGGAGAATATGTAGTCAATGCTGTCGCGATTGAACTGATTTACAGAAAGAATGTTGGAGCCGGTGAAATTCATCTTTGGGTGCGCCTCTGCCGCAGAATGTCACTGGGCGCACACTATAGCAAATCATGCGGCACAAGAGAATCTAATAAGGCTTAACTACCGCTAAAATGATAATAGCGAAAAGTGCCAGTACCGGGAGCTCGTTAAACACTCGGTAAAACCGGTGGCTGCGGCGGTTGGTGCCGGTTTTAAAGTCTTTCAATAGTTTGAAACAGTAACCGTGATACACAAAAAGTAGTAACACCAGTACCAGTTTAGTGTGCATCCAGCCACTGGCAGCAAACCAGGCTGAACCGTAGGCAAAAATAAGCACCACACCGAAAATGAGGGTAAGAATGGCAAAGGGGGTGACGAAATACAGTAAACGCCTTTCCATTATACAGAGTTGCTCGTCCACGGCAGGCTTGGCGTTCATTGCGTGATAAACAAACAAACGTGGTAAGTAGAAGATGCCGGCAAACCAGGCCACCATAAAAGCAATGTGCAGGGCTTTAACCCAAAGTATCCATGTCATGCGAGTTCTCTCTGTAGGGCTTTACGAACAAGTTCCCAGGTAACAATGCCACAGGGCTGGCCATCATCGGTCTCATAAATGTACACAGCCCCCCGACGCTTGGGTCCAATTTCATCATACACTTCGGCCAGAGTCGATGTGACCCGAACTCCTTTGATAGGAGTGTAACTCAGGCTGGGACTGTCCCCGGCGTTTATATCATAAGTTACCAGACGATAAAGTGCCTGATTATCTTCATCGACTGACATGACAATAACGGTTTTCGCCTGCGCAGATTCAAGTGAGTCAACCAGTTCGTTCTGAGTGGGCTCAAGCAGCAATTTGAAATCTGTTTCCATGACGTTTTCAACACCGGTTTTCTGTAATGCGACATGCACCGGAGCCAGCTGGTAAGGCAAACCCTGCAACTCTAGCTGGGAGATGAAAATGGATTTGGATTTCAGTAACTGACTGGAAATGAGATAAGCAGGTACAATCACTAGCATAGCGGGAATAATAATTTCGACACTGCGAGACAACTCGACAATAGCGAGCAGAGCTGCCATTGGTGCGTGAATACAGGCCGCTAAAATGCCTGCCATTCCCAACAGAATGAAGCTGTCGAAGGACAGTGGCTGTTGAATATCCAAACCGTTAACTGCACCGACAAATACCGCTGCAATAATGGCTCCAATACCGAACACGGCACCAATTAAACCGCCGGGTATACCCATGCCCAAAGCAATAGCTGAGGCAAAAAGCTTTGCTATGAGCAAGGTGGTCAGCAGCGACATTTCACCCTGATGATTCAATACCTGCTCAATGGCTGTAAGCCCCGGACCTAAGCTGCTGGGAATTATGACGGCCAGCATTGCCGTTATAAGGCCGGCAAAGAGCAAACGGGTAAGCAATGACATGTCTTGTACGGTTTCCATGACATCCAGCATGAGCTTTTTGAACAAAACCCCGACAAAACCCAGTACAACGCCCAGTAGCATCACCCAGGGTAATTGTGTGGTGGGGATATCCTGGGCTGAGAGCACGGCCAGCTCAGAAGCGACACCAAAAATTTCTTCGGTAATGAGCGAACCAGCCACCGCCGACAGCATAACCGGTATAAAAACGTGAACTTTGTATTCCCGCAGTACCACTTCCATTACTAGAACCATAGCGGCCAAAGGTGTATTAAAAGAGGCCGCGATAGCTGCGGCTATACCACAGGCGGCAAGGGTTCGTATGGCGTTTTTAGGGGCGTCGAAATGAAAACCAAGCCAGGTAGCTGCCGCTGCACCTAAATGAACGGCGGGCCCTTCACGGCCGACACTGAAGCCGGCAACTAATGAAATTATTCCCCCAAAGAATTGGTTCACCGTACTGCGCCAGGGCAGCATGCCGTAGTGCTGTTTCATACGGTGGATAACGTAGGGGATACCCATCCGCACGTGTTTAGATCCCGATAGCCGAAACAGAACATAAACAATGGCGGCAGCAATAATAGGGAGTAAAAAGCGGTAAGTAGTTGGTAAAGGCTGTTGCCAATAGCTACCATTGCCGACAAGATAAGCGCCTTGCTCAATCGCCAAACGGAATCCGGCAATCATAAGAGCTGCAAGAATACCGCCGGCAAGACCCATTAAACAAATGGCGATAGTGGTCGACGGGGTCGCCAGCTGTTTGCGCAGTTGCTGTCGGAATACCGAGTTAGAGGCCATTTAAAATAAGATCCTTACCTTAAACCGTGGGATGAGCTTGCATATTTATCAATAACATATCAGCATAAACGCTTGATGGAAATGAGCTGGAAGTTATGAAGCCCTATTTTAACCTGAAATACTGGCAACAGCGCTGGGGAGCTTTCCCGGTATTTGTGTTGTTGATCTGTGTTGCTGTTTTGGTTGTTTACCTGGCTTACCTAGCCGGAGTTTGGCATGCAAAAGCCTTGAAAGAAGAAGTTTCCAAACAGTCGCAACAACTTGAGCAGCTTTATCAGCGTATTGAGCAGATGGAGTATCAACGCCATGTGCTGCAAGTTGAGCTAGACATTGAGCGCTCGGCAAACCAAAGTTTGCAGGACGAGTTGAGTGCGTTACAGAACGATAATTATGGTTTACGCCGAGATTTAGCGTTTTATCAGAAGATTATGGCGCCGGAGCTACAGGAAAGCGGCGTTACGATAGATTCTTTAACGGTTACGAAGAACCGTTCAGAAAATCATTTTCATTTCTCTCTGGCGGTATTGCAAATTGAGCAGCGTCGTAACTTTGTTCAGGGGAATGTTACAGTTGAACTGGTCGGCCGCATTGATGGTAAGAAAGAGCGTTATGACTTACTGAAACTGGCCAATATAGCGCAAGATGAACGGAGCTTTTCTATGCGCTATTTCTCTTTGTACGAAGGCGACTTCTTTATGCCTGAAGGGCTTGTGCCAGAACGGGTTGAAGTAAAAGTGCAGCTAACCAAAGGTGGTAGAGGGACACTGGACCGAACCTTTTTCTGGAAAGAAATTAGCCGCGGAGATGCCAACCCCGGTGTGCGTAGTGACGGCGATACTTGACCAAAATACTCAGGTAAGAGAAAATAGCAGTAGAGTTCAACCAAGGTAGAGAAATCATGAGCAGTGCAGCAGAGCAGGCAATGCCGATTGAGTTCACTGAACAAGCGGCAAGCAAAGTGGGTAAGCTGATTGCTGAAGAAGAAAACCCAAACTTGAAGTTGCGTGTTTACGTAACCGGAGGCGGTTGTTCGGGCTTCCAATATGGTTTTACCTTTGATGAAAAGAAAAACCCGGGTGATATGGAAATAGAAAAAAACGGCGTCACCCTGCTGGTTGATCCAATGAGTTTACAGTATTTAATGGGGGGCGTGGTCAGCTACGAAGAAGGACTGCAGGGTTCACGCTTTTTTGTCGACAACCCTAATGCCACAACAACCTGTGGTTGCGGTTCGAGTTTTTCCGTTTAGGCTTTAGTTCCTTCCCTCGGGAACAGCTGAAAGTTTTCGGCTTTTCCGCTAGAATAACCTCACAATTTTTTGTGAGGTTTTTTTATGAGCGCGTACGCAGAACACATCAAGACAGTTTGTAGCCGCTTTGATAAAGCGTTAGAGGACAACAATTTTGAATCGGTACTGGTTTACTCGGGCCAGCCACGAGTTGATTTTCTCGATGATAACGCGCCGCCGTACCGGGTTAATCCGCTATTTAAATACTGGGTTCCGGTCACAGAAAGCCCCAAAAGCGCTATTTTTTATCGCAAGGGCAGCCAACGTCCTACGGTTTACTTATTTCAGGCTCGGGACTTTTGGCATGCTCCAGTGAATGTGCCGGAAGAAGAATGGCAGCAGCATGTTGATTTAAAAATTATCGACGACTTAAGCATGCTGACTGAAGACTTAGGCAGCGACTTGGAGCAGTCCGCTTTTATTGGTGAAGACTTTGCACAGCCGGTCAGTGACTGGAGAGTAAAAGCACGTAACCCGCAGGCATTGATTGATCATCTGCACTTTCACCGCTCAATAAAAACTCAATGGGAAGTGGATAATTTGCGCGAAGCCAACCGCTTAGCGGCAAAAGCCCATGTTGCAGCAAAAGAAGCCTTTTTTGCCGGTAAAAGCGAGTTGGAAATACATCATGCTTACCTTGGCGCTATCGACTTTCGTGAGTCACAGGTGCCTTACAATAGTATCGTTGCGCTGAACAGCCACTCGGCAATTTTGCATTATGACGTATACGACACTGTTCCGCCTAAGCAAATCCGTTCGTTCTTAATAGATGCTGGCGCACGCTACCGTGGTTATTGCTCCGATATAACCCGCTCATACGCTTATGAAGAAGGTTTCTACGCGAATCTGGTAGAAGCTATGGATAAAGCACAACAAGAGCTGTTGAGCGAGATTAAGCCCGGTGTGAGCTATTACGACCTGCATGTGTCGATGCATCTGAAAGTCGCGAAAATTTTAAGTGACTTTGAGTTTATTAAAGGTGATGCACAAAGCATTTATGACAAAGGTTACACCAGTGCCTTTATGCCACATGGATTAGGGCACTTTATTGGTTTGCAGGTACACGATGTTGGTGGTTTCCTGAAGGACGACAAAGGTAACAGCTACGAGCGCAGTGAGCGTCATCCGTTTTTACGCTTATTAAGAGACATTGAAGTTGGCCACGTCTTCACAATTGAGCCGGGCTTATATGTGGTCGATCAGCTACTGGAAGAGCACAAAGACAGCGCAGATATTAACTGGGAGAAAGTTGATGAGCTGCGTCCATACGGCGGTGTACGTATTGAAGACAGCATCGTGGTTGGAGCCGATGGCAATGAAAACCTGACGCGTGATGCGTTTAAAGAACTGGGTGCCGAATAAAGAGTCTATTGATGTAGGACTTTAGCGCCTAAAACAACCGGGTGACTGGCTCCTGTAACTTCAGGCTGGTTGCCCGGTTTTTTATGCTCGAAACACCAGCCTAACCAGGCAAAAGCGATTGCCTCAACCCATTGCGGGTCAACGCCTAAACTCGCTGTAGTATCGCATTGAATCGGCGCTAAAAGTTGAGTTAAGCGCTCCATCAATAATGGGTTTCGGGTGCCTCCGCCACAAAAATAAGCCGTATCGGGTTGTTGTGGCAGGGTTGTCAGTGCATCTTTGATGCTAATAGCGGTAAGTTCGGTCAAAGTGCGCTGTATATCAGCCGGGGATATATCCTGCCCGGCCAATTGTTGTTGCAGCCATTTTAAGTTGAACTCCTCGCGACCCGTACTTTTGGGAGCTGGCTTAGCAAAAAACGGATGCTGCAATAAACGCTTTAGCAGGTCAGGCTGAAGTTTGCCTGCTCTCGCAAACTGAGCATTTTCATCGAAGCTTTTACTTGAGTCATTATGCTGAACCCATTGGTCGAGCAAGGTGTTGGCAGGTCCTGTATCGAAGCCCAGTATGTTGCCGTTATGGCCAAGCCAGGTGACATTGGCAATACCACCTAAATTAATCACCGCAATGCTTTGATTCTTGCGGGAAAAAACTTGCTTATGAAAAGCCGGAACCAATGGCGCACCCTGACCACCTGCGGCGATGTCTTTGCGACGAAAATCGTAAATCACATCAATACCCGTACCCAAAGCTAACCGTGTAGGGTCGCCAATTTGACAGGTGTAGGCTGGTATTGAGTTGGGCTTGTGGCGAACGGTTTGTCCGTGACTGGCTATGGCGGTAATGTCTTTTGCTGCGATACTGACTTTTTCAAGAAGCCGCTCTACGACTTTGGCACTGAGCTCGGAAAAAGCAATGTCTAAACCGGCCAGTTCATCGGCCTGCCAGTTGTCTGTGTGGCTTAAAGCCAATAAACGAGTACGCAATTCCGGGGGGAAAGACAAAGAGTGATGAGCTTCAAGTCTGGGCGTGCCTTGCGCATCTATCTGGACTAATGCCGCGTCAACCGCATCCATACTGGTGCCCGACATCAGTCCAATATAACGCTGAAACATTACTGCATCGCCAGGTAAACGCGTCTGTTGTCGTTTAGTATGGCCATTACCTGATCCGCGTGTTGACGGAAAGCCGGTAATTCTGATTCACCCAGCGACTTGGCTTCCGGCAATTCCACCGTACGAGGGTTACGGTGCACGCCGTCAACAAGGAATTCGTAGTGTAAGTGTGGGCCCGTTACCCGGCCTGTCGCGCCGACGCGACCAATTACCTGACCCTGTTTAACACGGTCGCCTGTTTTCACGTGCTTACGGCTAAGGTGTAAATACTTAGTCACGTAGCGTTCGCCGTGTTGCACAAAAATATAATTACCATTCAACGAGGTATAACCAGCCGCGATAACTTTACCATCACCAGAAGACATTACTGGCGTGCCAGTAGAGGCTGCGTAATCTATACCATTGTGCGGGCGCACTCTTCCGGTAACCGGATGTAAGCGGCGAGGGTTGAAGCTCGAGCTTATGTAGGTAAAGTTAACGGGTGAACGCAGGAAGGTTTTGCGCATGGCGCGGCCGTTCGGCGTATAATATTGTCCATTATCGTGAAGAATGGCCTGGAAGTTCTCATCGCGGTTTACAAACTCTGCCGCTAAAATTTTGCCGTAGCCAACAAACTCGCCATCTACATAGTGCGTTTCATAAAGTACGCTAAATTCGTCGTTTTTACGCAAGTCTAAGGCAAAGTCGATATCCCAGCCAAAAATATTGGCAATGCGCATAATTTGGTTGTCAGTCAAGCCCGAGTCGATACCGGCATTCCAGAAGCTGGAGTCAATAACGGCATGAGTGAATTCTGTACGAACTTCAACTTTTTTAGTTTCGATTTCAGCAACAAAGCTGTCGTTTTGACGAGTGATAATAAGCGTTTCTGTATCGTTTATCTGGTGCGCTAGCTGCACCAGGTTATCGTCACTGTCAGTCGCAAAGCGAAGCAAATCGCCAGGGTGAACTTTACGAAGATATTTGGCTTCATCGCCGGACTCGGTAACGCGATACAGTTGCTGGGCACTAAAGCCTACTTTGCTAAATATTTTAGCTAAGCTGTCACCCGATTTAATCTGATAGGTTTGCCATGTCAGCTCTGAGTTTTCGGTACTTTCATCTGAGCTGGGTTGCTCAAAAGCTAAATCGAGCTGGTAACGTTTACCTGGCATCAACTGCTCGGCTGAAGTACTGTTCTTAGATGCCGTGGCAGGTTCCGACGGAATGATCAGTAATAGCAAGAGGGCAACGCTGATCGCACTGATCAGAATTTTATGAGAATGCGGAAGTTGCAGAAACATCCGCTGAATTTTGGTGACAGATTTTAATGTCATATTATAGCGCACTTCACTTTCTTTATTGTGATTATCCAGTAAACATGTGTCAGCAAACACGGGGATTACCGCACCTGTTTACGACCACAGAATAACCTTATGGTTTCGAGGATAATACGAAAAAATGAAGAATACCAGATCATTGAGCTTAAAACAGTGGTAATAATGGCGTAAAATGGCTGGTTTATGAGTTTTTACAGTTGGAGATGAGGATGAAAACCGAAGTGGCGGAAGCTATTGCCGAGATTACTCGCGGTGCCGAAGAAGTTTTACTCGAGCAGGAACTGGCTGAGAAGTTGGCCAGTGGTAAGCCACTGACAGTGAAAGCTGGCTTTGACCCAACGGCACCTGATTTACACTTGGGACACACTGTTTTAATCAACAAGCTGAGAGTATTTCAGGACTTTGGTCATAAAGTGGTTTTCCTTATAGGTGATTTCACCGGCATGATAGGTGACCCTACAGGTAAGAATGTGACCAGAAAGCCGCTGACCACGGAACAGGTTATTGCTAACGCTGAAACTTATAAAGAACAGGTTTTTAAAATTCTCGATCCGGCTAAAACCGAAATCCGTTTTAACTCCGAATGGATGTCGAAAATGGGGGCGGCCGATATGATTAAACTGGCTGCGCGCCAGACTGTAGCCCGTATGTTAGAACGTGATGATTTTAAAAAACGCTACCAGAACAATCAGTCGATAGCTATTCACGAGTTTTTATACCCATTGGTTCAGGGCTGGGATTCGGTTGAATTAAAAGCTGACGTTGAGCTTGGCGGAACCGACCAGCGCTTCAACCTGCTCATGGGGCGCGAACTGCAAAAAGAAGAAGGGCAGCGTCCACAAACTGTCATTATGACGCCGTTACTGGAAGGGCTGGACGGTGTGCAGAAAATGTCAAAATCGCTGAATAACTATATTGGCATTACGGAACCGGCAAATGACATGTTTGGTAAAATTATGTCGGTGTCAGATGAGCTCATGTGGCGTTACTTCCAGTTACTCAGCTTTCGTTCCATTACTGAAATTGACGAGCTGAAAGCGGCTGTAGCCGACGGCAAAAACCCACGTGATGTGAAAGTTTTGCTGGCAAAAGAAATCATCGCTCGCTTTCACTCGGAAGACGACGCTGAGAAAGCCGAACAGGATTTTATTCAGCGTTTCCAGAAAAATGCTTTACCGGACGATATTCCGGAAAAGACGGTGCAAGTCGGAGCTGAGGGAATGGCAATAGGTAATGTGCTAAAAGAAGCCGGCTTGGTTGAGTCCACCTCGGAAGCGTTACGAATGATAAAACAAAATGCCGTTAAAGTGGATGGCGAGAAATTCAGCGATTCGCGTTATCTGTGCACAGAAAAAGACTCTGGAGTTTATCAGGTAGGTAAACGTCGCTTCGCTAAAATTAACTTAACGGCGTAACAGCGTTAATTATTAAGGCAATAAAACCGTAAAATATAAAAAGGCGCCTTTAAAAGGCGCCTTTTCCGTTTCTGCAGTTCAGAGGTTTTTACTTTAGACTCTGAAACTCTTAATTGAGTCCTGGAGCTCATCGGCCAGTTTAGCGACTTCGTTAGACGCTTGAGCTGTTTGTTTGGAACCAGAAGCCGTTTGTTCGGCAATGGAAACAATAGACTCAAGACGCTCGCTGATATCCTGCGCAGTACTGCTTTGCTCTTTCGCTGCATTAGCAATATGGTTACTGCTGTCAGACGCCTGATGCACTGACTCAGTAATAGATTGAAGTGCCTGAGCTGCTTCATCGGACTGCTGCACACTGAGTTCAGCTTGCTCGCGGCCTTTATTCATAACGGTAACCGCTCGCTGAGAGTCATTCTGCAGATTCTCAATCATATCCTGAATTTCTTCGGTGGACTCTTGAGTACGGCTGGCCAGAGTGCGAACCTCATCAGCAACAACCGCAAATCCGCGACCTTGCTCACCGGCACGTGCCGCTTCAATGGCCGCGTTCAGTGCAAGCAAGTTGGTCTGGTCGGCGATACCGCGAATAACATCCAGAATGCCACCAATGTTTTTACTGTTTTCTGACAACTGATCGATAACTTCCGAAGCGCCTTTAATTTCACTAGCCAGGCCTTCGATAGTCGCACGGTTTTTGTCTGAAATTTGACGAACACGTTTGGCTTCATCATCAGAGTGCTGAATTTCGCGTAAGGCCTGTTCTGCACCGTCGGCCATTTCGCTGGCCGTACTGTTCATTTCCTGAGTGGCCGTGGCTACTTGCTCAATCTGACGGCGTTGTTCGTCAATGGCGTTAGTTGTCTCGTCAGAAACATTGGAAGATTGCTCCGCGGCCGTAGCCAGCTGAGTGGCGCGGTTCGCAATACCTTCAATAAGTTTACGTAAATTACCGGTCAGTTTATTGGTGTTTGAGGCGAGCTCACCAAATTCGTCCTGAGCGTTATAGTCAACACGTTCGGTTAAGTTACCATCCGCCATAATGTTCAGCATGTGGTTAACGCGTGACAATGGACGGCTGATGCTACGTACGGTGTACCATGAAATAAGCACAGCCAGAGCAATAGAAATAATGGTGATAATGCTATTGAGCCAACTACTGGTAGAGATAGAATCTGTTACTGAGACCCGTGTGCCATCGGCTATTCCGCGAACCGCAGTTTGCAAACGGTCGGCTTTTCCCATCAATTTATTTAACTGAACTTCTGATTTATTAAGTGAATCTTCTGAGTCAACGCGCAGCTGCTGGCGACGAATGACATTGTCAGGATAAGAACCTGCACCCTGCAGGCTGTCGAGCGCATCGCGAACGGTTGCAATTGCGTCGTCAACCATTGTCCCGGCAGCCCCTGTTGGTTCGTCGTCTAATACCTGAAGGCGCGGGCGGATGCTGTCGATATTAATATCAATTTCGCTGCGGATGATTTCGGCACTGTCTAACTTATTTGCTTTGTTCAAGTCATACATTAAGGTGATAAGGCTGGACAGCGAAGACTCGATGTTGTTGGCTTCACGAGAGATGACCTCGTTATTAGAGGCATCCATGGTGTCCAGCAGCATAATAGCCGCATCATCGATATTGAATGCAATTTCATCTAACTGAGAAGCGGTAACGTTTTGTAATTCCAGATATTCGCTGTGCTGACTAAACAGGCGGTCTATCAAGTTAATGTACTGGCGTGAGTCTTTTTCAAGCTCGTTAATCTCGTCACTCTGACCGTTACCTTGAATAAGCTTTTTAAGCTCCTCAAGAGAGGAAAAAAGCAACTTGTTAGATTCGTTGAACTCTTTTTTGTGAGCTTCGACCTGCTCTAAACTTTCGTCATAGAAGGTTTCTAGCTGAACAGTTCCTAGCTCAAGAATATCGACTTTAATAGCCGAAACTTGATTCAGTGCCGGTACCGCCTCATCGTTGAGTTTATCAACCGACGAGCCGATGCTGTTGATATTAAACAACGAACTTAAGCTAATGATGAGTAACAGCAAAGTAATGATGGCAAAACCACCGATAACTCGCATGGCAACAGTAATTTTCATGAAACTTTCCTCAGCACTGCATAATTATTATTGTCACTTTCCGGTCAAAGCCGGTTCATGAAAGAAGGTTTTATTCTCAACGCTATATAACGTCATATACTGACCCCAGACACAGCCAGTATCCAGCGCTATCACATCCTGACGCCGGGTTTCGCCCATTAGCGCAGCCCAATGCCCGAATAATACTCGATTCTCGGATTCTGACCAAAAGTTAAACCATGGCTTATACGAATCCTGCGATGAACGTTCATATGGATTATCTTTTTGGGAAAAATCCAGTTCACCTTCCGGATTACAGTAACGCATTCGGGTAAACGCGTTCACTATAAAACGGTATCGGTCAAAACCTTGCAGACTTGAGTCCCATTTTTCCGGCGAGTTGCCAAATAACTGCTGCATAAAGTTTTTAAACTCATTGCCAGTAAGAACTTTTGTCACTTCCTGTGCGTATTGACTGGCTTGTTTGAGTGTCCACCATGGGTAAATACCAGCGTGAGTTATTACCGTATTGTGCTCTTCTAGCTGATGCATCAAAGGTTGGTGACGCAACCACTCTAACCAGTCATAGCGATCACTGTCTTCTAATAACGCATTGAGTTTGTCTTTTGGGTTAGGCTGCCGATAACCCAGCAACACTGCCATTAAGTTTAAATCGTGATTACCTAATACGCTGTGTACCGAGTTACTGTTTTCATAGAAAAAACGCAACGCATCGCGCGAACTGGGGCCGCGCGCGACAATATCACCTACACACCATAAAGAGTCGTTTGCAGGGTTAAAACTGACTTGGGTAAGCAGAGCTTCAAGTTCGCGGAAGCAACCCTGGATATCACCGACAACGTAATTGCTCATAATTAATGAATAATATTAGGGATGGCCAGCCGGAACGAAGGAATAGGTGCTTTAAACTGCGAGCCCTGTTCATCTATCATTAGGTAATGCCCTTCCATAGTGCCTATAGGCGTAGCCAGAACGGTACCGCTGGTATAACTGAATGATTCACCGGCAGCCAGTTTAGGCTGTTGTCCTACAACGCCATCTCCAGCCACTCGGGTTATTTTACTGTCAGCGTCGGTAATTCGCCATTCGCGGGCAAGCAACTGCACTAACTGGCTGGACTCATTGGTTATGGTTATGGTGTAAGAAAACACATATTGTCCGGCATCAGGGTTTGACTGCGCCGCTAAATATTGTGTTTTAACCTCTACTGTAATGTTACTGACTGTCATTCTTTTCCGCTTGTTTTGTGAGCGAGTGTTCAGTGAGCCAGTCGGATATCCTGCAGTAATCGTCTACAGAGAGCGTCTCCGGCCTTGCGCCCGGGTCAATACCAAGGGCTTCCAGCTGCTCCGCAGGAACCAACTGTTTAAGGTTGTTTCTTATTGTTTTACGGCGTTGGTTAAACGCTGTCAAACATAAGCTATGCAGTTGCGCTTTATCTTTAACTGGGTGAGGGCTTTCGGCATAGGGTTCTAACCGAACCACCGATGATTCTACTTTCGGTGGCGGCGTAAACGCTGATGGCGGGACAGCAACCACCGGAGTGACTTTACAGGCTTGCTGTACACCGACGCTGATTCTGCCATAACTTTTTGAGCCGGGCTCTGCTGCTAAGCGATCAACCACTTCTTTTTGCAGCATAAAGTGCATATCTTTTACATCATCGGCAAACTTCAGCAGATGAAAGATAAGCGGCGTGGAGATGTTATAGGGCAGGTTACCGAACACTCGTGCCGGACTCTCTTTGGCAAACTGACTAAAATCTATGCTTAGCGCATCGGCTTGAATCACTTCCAGTTTTGAACTTAAAAAAGGGTGATGCTGAAGCCTTTCAACTAAGTCACGGTCAATTTCGATAACTTTTAAATGGCCACTGCGATCTACTGTCGGCTCAGTTAGTGCTGCTAACCCCGGGCCAATTTCTATTAGGTTTTCACCGGGCAAAGGGTTAATGGCATCAACAATCTGCTCAATAATATAGTCGTCATTCAGGAAGTTCTGGCCAAACCGTTTACGTGCCCGGTGGCCCAAGTGGGTTTTACTTCCGCCCTGGTGTTTATTCCCACCTTGGTTTTTACTCATAATACGCTGCTCTTGCCATATCTATAGCGGTCTGCATTGCCAGGCGGCAACTACCGTCGCTAATCTTGCCAGACCCGGCCAGCTCAAGTGCTGTACCGTGATCAACAGAAGTCCGGATATAAGGTAACCCGAGTGTAATGTTTACGGCCTGCCCGAAACCTTTATATTTTAGCACCGGAAGACCCTGATCGTGATACATAGCAACTACCGCACTGGCATCTTCAAGGTACTTTGGCTGAAAAATGGTATCTGCGGGATACGGGCCGTGCAAGTTCATGCCTTGCTTTTTAAGTTGTTCCAGAACCGGAATAATAATGTCTATTTCTTCCCTGCCTAAATGTCCCGACTCTCCCGCATGAGGGTTTAATCCGCAAACCAATATTTTGGGCGACGACTCGCCGAATTTCTTAGTCAGGTCGTTATGCAGTATGGTAATAATGTTGGTCAGACGCTCCGCGGTAACGGCTTTTGCCACATAGGCCAGCGGAATGTGAGTCGTGACCAGCGCCACACGCAGGCCTTCTGTAGCCAACATCATAACGACATCATTGCAGTTCGCTTCATGAGCTAAAAATTCAGTGTGTCCTGAAAACGCCACGCCGGCTTGATTAATCACACCTTTGTGTACAGGGCCGGTAACAATGGCATCGAACTCGCCTGAGAGATTACCGTCAGAGGCTCTTTTTAAGCAATCAACCACATAATGACCGTTGGCTGTACATAACTCGCCAGGAGTCACGTCTTCGCACACTGGAATATGTTCTACCCAAAGATGTCCGGGTTCATGTTGCGGCAGTTCTTCACCTTTTCTATACCTGTGCAAGGTAATAGGAAGGTTCAATTGCTCGGCGCGTTGTTTTAGTAAATTTTTATCTGCACAGACAACGACAGCAGCCGACCAGGGCTGCTGCGCTATTTTTATAATTAAGTCCGGGCCAATACCTGCCGGCTCACCCGGTGTAAATACAAGAGTTGGTATACTCACTCAGCAACTCTTCTGATAAACGCCTGGTCGCGAATTTCTTGCTGCCAGTTATCAAGCTCTTCGCGGAATTTACGGCTAAACAGCATTTGGTATGCGCGTTCTTGCTTGTTTTCTTCAGTGGCATCCAGAGTTCTGCGACCGGTAACTTCTACAATGTGCCAGCCAAACTGTGTGCTGAACGGTTCACTTATTGTGTCTTGTTCAATGCTTTCTACTTTTTGCTTGAATTCTGGTGCGTATTTATTGGGACGAGCCCAGCCCAAATCGCCGCCACGAGAGGCCGAACCAGGGTCAGCTGAATGTTCACGTGCAAGTTCAGCAAAAGTCTTTTCGCCATTGGCAATTTGCTCACGGTATTGATTGAGCATCTCTTTCGCTTTGTTGTCTGACAAAATAACGGAAGGCTTGATTAAAATATGACGTGCTTTAACTTCTTGTACTTCGACTGTTTGCTCTCCGCGCTTGTCCTGTACTTTCAAAATATGAAAGCCGATACCACTGCGGATTGGGCCGACAACGTCACCTACAGACTTCCCATCTACCGCTTCCGCAAACAAGGTCGGCATGCCATTAACTGTCATCCAGCCCAGGTCACCGCCATCCAATGCCGCAGAACCGGAGGAGGAACGTACCGCCAAGTCAGCAAAGTCACTACCTTTGTCCAGTAAATTCAAAACTGTGTTGGCACGCTCTTTGGCTTTTTCAAGTTCGGCTTGTGATGAGTTTGAGTCAGCGGAAATCAGAATTTGAGCCAAACGATACTCTGTCTGAACTTCCTGGTTGCTCTCTATGAGTTTCACCAGGTTATTAATTTCTTGCGGTGTGATAGAAACGCGTTGCTGTACAGCTGCTCGTTGAACTTGCTGGATAACCAATTCGTTACGAATATTTTCGCGGTAGGCTGCCCAGCTCATACCACTACTGACCATGTTTTCCCGAAGCTCAGCTGTTGTAAGGTCTTGGTTATTTGCTATTTCGTTGATGGCTTGCTCTAACTGGTTGTCGTCAATCTCGATACCCATGCGGTTAGCCATTTGCAACTGAATTTCCTGCAGAATCAGGCGTTCTATAGCCTGAGTTTCCAGAACTTCGTCTGAAGGCGCGTTACTCGAGTTGAAGTTCTGACCGTTCTTAACTTGTTGGATAAGTTGGTCAATCTGGCTTTGCAGCACTACGCCGTCATCGACTACGACGACAACGCGATCCAGTATTTGCTGAGCCTGAACGGTGTTATTCAGCAAAAAAGACGATGCAATCAGCACAGCTGCTGAACAAAACGATGCAATTTTTTTCATTATACCTACCACTAGTTACTGAGATAAAAAGGACGGCGGTAACCGTACGTACTTTTCTCAAGCATGTTAATTAGACCACTGCTATCAGAAGCTAAACCGCTGATAATAAATTGTATACTAATGCCATTGTCAAATTGAGTTTCGCCGTTTATCTGAGTCGCACTAAAAGCCGGCTCAAGATCACGGTTTATGCGTCTGTACGCGCTAACCCGTAAGGCCCAGCAGCAACTGCTGTATTGAATGCCCACCATAGCATCATTTAAACGATCATGTGTGAGATCGTAAAAGACATTTGATGCGACTTGCCAGCGCGAACTTGCTGACCAAACTGCCTGCGTTCCAACTTGTTCAATATCGTTGTTCAGAATGTTGGTTGCGGTGCGATGACTGACCTGTATCAAGTTTGATTCATCTTTACGGAACTCTACCGCGGTCTGACTCTTACGGGTGGTGTTAAGTTCCGTATCGTATTGAATTGAGCTGCGTATTGACCAGTTCTCATCAACAGCCCAGTTAATGTCGGCAACCCACTCACTGTTACTGGAGGTTGTGGTTTCTTCATCGCTGGCAAACAGTTGCGTACGACTGTCATTAATATTGTAAATTTGCCCAATACTGGCTCGCAGCACTTCGCGTTCATTCTGAGTGAATAAGCTGCTGCTGACACCGTACGTTATCTGGTTAGCCTCGGCGATGCGATCCAACCCCGAAAAACGGCGGCTACGGAACAGCCCGTGGTAATCGTCCTGCAATAAAGAGGTATCATAAATGCCGATGTTCTGTTGGTTTTCATAGGGCACATACAAATACTGAATTTGCGGCGACAGGGTTTGACGGTACTGGCTGTCACCCAGTTCAATGGCTCGCTCGAGATGCAAACGAGCCCTTACACGAGCGCGGGGAAGCGCACGTGAAACTTCCTCAGCAATCTTGTTGTCCGGGCTTTCCTGCCAATAGCGCGTATAAAGATAAGAAAGCTCGGCTTCTGTATCAAAAGCAGGCTTCTCAAAACGGTACTGAATGCTCGGCTCTATATGTGCCCGGGTCGCGTATTCGCGGGTCTGATCCTGATTCTGAAAATAGGTTAGTTCGTTGTATAAGCTGGCGCTAAAGCCGGTGAAGTCGCCAGTGTTGTAATCGATACTAAGCTGCGGCAGTGTGCGATAGGGGCTGCGGTAGTCGCCAATAAGCTCGTAGTCTTCGGTACGTAATTGTGCGGTCCAGTTTTCGTTGTCGTAATCAAGCTGGGCTACGCGATATAAGTGAGTGTCAGCCCGGCCTGCAAAATCACTACCAAAGTCATTCAGGTAGTTGTCGTCACTAATTTCGGTCGCATCCAGGTAAAAACTCAAGTCCTGGTTTATTTGCGCCGAATGCTGAACGTGCCAAAGGTAGCGTTTTTTATTTGCGATGCGAGTGTCGTCATTGCCTAAATATTCTAAATTGAATTGTCCGGCATTTTGCTCAAATAAATAGCGATACTCGCCTTTCATCATGGTGCCGCGCTCGGACATATAAACCGGAGCTATTGTCGCATCCATATTGGGAGCAATATTAAAGTAGTAGGGAACTTCTACTTCAAAACCACTGTTTGATGATGAGTCGAACGTGGGGTAGAGCAAACCGGTTTTACGCGCGTCACTCAATGGAAAATTAAAATACGGTAAGTAAAGCACCGGTACGTCGAATAACTCAAATCGGGCGTGCCAGGCTTCACCGAAGTCGCTGGTTTCATTTATCTGAATACGTTCTGCGCGTAATTGCCAGGCCGGAGTCTCGCCCGGGCAGGTGGTGAAGCTTGAGTCCTGTAATAAAACTTCCTGCCGGGACAATGAAAGCAACTCTGCGTGGCCACGCGCGTTATGATTTCGCAGTCGGTAATCACTGTTGTAGAGTTTGGCCTCGTCATCGTTTAAGTCTAGCGATAACGAATCACCCGTAACGCTTAAATAGCCGTCATTAAAAGTAATGCCGTCTGAGGCGATAATCTCACCCCGCTGCTGATCGATAGTGGCTTTTGAAGTTGAAAGCCACTGTCCGTTACGCTGAATGATGACGTTACCGGTAAAATACGCTTTTTCATTGGCCAGAATTTCGGCGCTACGCGATTCAACACCAATAGTTCCTGCATCGGTTTCCTGCAACTGGACGGCGGTAATCGTACTCTCAGTAGACTGAGGCACGGTGCAAGTCATGTGTTGTGGTGCGTCTTGATTTTGTAAAGCCGCTAGCGCGCTGCCGGGAAAGGGCAGTAGCATTAGCGAAGTAATAAACCGTTGCAGCAATTTAATCTTCCGTCGTTGTTGTTAAATGCATTTATTCTGTTTTGCAGCGCGAGGGTATAATAAAGCAATTTTGTTTGTTTCGCTATTTGGTACACTGCTAGTTTTAAGGCTTTGCGACAAATTTGGTGGAGGATATTTTGGAAGACAAACGAGAAGTGGCTCTGCAGGCTTGGTGTGAAGCCCAGACAGGTGTTTCACAACCAACTTTAGAAGTTGTATCCGGTGATGCCAGTTTCCGTCGCTATTTTCGGGCAACTAATGGCCAGGAAAGCCTGATAGCGGTCGACTGTCCTCCCGAAAAAGAACCAATGAAGCCTTTTTTGGCCGTTGCACAAGCCTATTCTGAAGCCGGCGTTACTGTGCCAGAGATTATTGCGGCGGATTTAGAACAGGGCTTTATGCTGCAATCCGATTTTGGTCAGATACTGTTGCTGAGTAAACTGCATCCACGAAATGCGCGGCAATACTACCAGCAGGCACTTACCGCGCTGCCTAACATTATGTCGGTACGCCGGACTGAGCAGGGTGAGCTGCCCGCTTTCGATACCGCTTTGTTGGAACGTGAACTTTCTTTATTTAAGGACTGGTTATTAAAACATCACCTGAACTTAGACTGGCATACCGGGGACGATGAAGTTTGGAGTCAGTTTAGCCAACAAATGATTGATAACGCATTGCAGCAACCGCAGGTGGGAGTGCATCGGGACTTTCATTCACGTAACTTAATGCTGCTGGACGATGACCGTATTGGTATTATCGATTTTCAGGATGCGGTGCTGGGTCCGGTGACCTATGACGCGGTGTCGTTACTACGCGACTGCTATATTGAGTGGCCAGAGGAATTGGTCAACGAATTGAGTGAAGGGTTAAGGCAACATCTGGTTGAGTCTGACTGCTTAGCGGCGCAGGTTGAACCACAACAATGGCAACACTGGTTTGACTGGATGGGGCTGCAGCGGCACACCAAAGCGGCAGGTATTTTTGCCCGGTTGGCGCATCGCGATCATAAGCCCGGCTATTTACAGGATGTGCCCAGAACCCTCGGGTATTTGCAGCGAGTAAGTGCTAACTATCCGCAGCTTTCAAATTACAACCGCTGGTTGCGTGAGCGCATTATCCCAGCCTGGAAGGACAGCCTATGAGAGCGATGATTTTAGCTGCCGGACGGGGCAGTAGAATGCGCCCGTTAACGGATAATCAGCCAAAGCCTTTGTTGCCGGTAGCGGGAAAACCCTTGTTGGGTTATCACCTGGAAAAGCTGGCAAACGCAGGTGTTAATGAAGTGGTTATTAATCATGCCTGGCATGGTGAGCAAATTGAAGATTTTGTCGGGGACGGCAGCCAGTGGGGTCTGCAGGTTTCATTCTCTGCGGAACCTGAGGGTGGACTTGAGACTGCAGGGGGTATTATTAAAGCCTTGCCACTGCTCGGAGATGACCCGTTTTGGGTTATTAATGGTGATATCTGGACAGACTGGGATTACCGGGATTTACCAACGGATCTGGAAAAAGGGCTGCTGGGACATTTAATTATGGTGGATAATCCGATTCATCATTCAAATGGTGACTTTGCTATTGAAAATGGATTGTTGGTTAATGGGGAAAATGAGAATGATGCCCGTAAAACTTTTTCCGGTGTTGGTCTGTATCGCAAAGAACTGTTGGCGCCATACCCTGAGGGGAAACGGGCATTAAAGCCTTTTTTCGACAGGGCAATTAATAAGAAGCAACTGGCAGCAAGCCATCAGGATGGATTTTGGACAGACGTAGGTACACCGGAACGCCTGCATCAAGTTAACCAGCGGCTGGAGAAATAACATGGTTTGGGGAAAGGTAGTCGGCGCACTGGCTGGCTTTGCGTTTATGAAATGGCCGGGTGCTATTCTGGGGGCGCTCATTGGTCACTGGTTTGATCGGGGCATGGCTCAGGACTTTTCCCAAAAAGGCGCCTGGGGGCGTTTTTTGTATGGGGCAGAGCAAGCCGCCGGGGACGCTAATTTTATTTACACACTGTTCGCAGTAATGGGCCACGTTGCTAAGGCAAAAGGTAAAGTCACCACTAGCGATATTTCTCAGGCTCAGGAGCTAATGCGTCGTTTGAATTTAAATCAGGACGCGACCCGCGAAGCACAGGAAGCCTTTCGCGAAGGTAAAGAGCCGACGTTTCCTCTGCAACAAGTCATGAAGGATTTTAGTGCCTCCTTTTACGGTAACCGCGATGTTCTGCAGCTTTTTATGGAGCAGCTGATTGGTCTTGCGTTAAATGACGGTGTGTTGGAAAAGTCAGAGCATGAAGTTTTGGTTAACGTGGCTAAGCACCTTGGGTTTACTCGTTTTCAGCTGGACCAGTGGTTGATGATGGAAAAAGCGGCTTTTCGTTTTCATCAGCATCGTCGGCAGCAGCATCAGCAACAGCGAAAAACCACCAGCCAGGATGAAATAAATAACGCTTATGAAGTGCTTGGCGTAACAGCTCAAAACAGTAACGCCGAAATTAAGAAAGCGTATCGTAAATTAATGGCTCGGCATCATCCGGACAAGCTGGCTTCTAAGGGGTTACCGGAAGAGGTAATGAAGCAGGCTCAGCAACGTGCTCAGGACATTCAGGCGGCTTATGAGAAGATCAAAGAAAAGCGCGGCGTCCGTTAAAAAAGGGTGTTAAAACTGGAAAGGTTAAAAGCCGTGAAATTCCAGCCAGCCTTTTATAGTAGAGATTAATTCACGCTGCCCGGTGTTACCGGAATTAACCAGCTGACGCTGGCGGTACGCTGGGTGCTGGTATTTATTCGCTAGTTTTTTACGCAAGGCCCAGTGTTCACTCACCCAACGGTTAGCTTCCGCACTGCGAATATCGAGAACCGGCAGTTGCGACTGGCTAATGCGTTCAGCAAGAGTGCGGTTATACTGAAACTGAGGCACATAAGCGTTAACCAATACAATAGCATCGGGCATTATTGAAGGCTCACTTTCCAGCAAACGCAGGGCTATGTCTGCGGTAATTCCTTCTACTACCCATACAGAAAAGCCCGGGCGGTCCAGGGTTTCGTTCAGCAGCAGAGTCATGCGTTGCTGCAAAGCATTCACTGGTGCCGTAAAGACCTCTTCGTCTGCAGCCTCAGGGAAATGCGTTGTCGTAGCAGGTGTCTGCAAATTGTCTGTACGTATGTCGTTGTCGGGCGGGGTTAAAGCCCAGGTGGTCCAGCCAAAATCCGGTGCGTTTTCATAAACCGGGCGAATATAAAAAGACTGCAGTGGATGGTAGTACCAATCTGGTAAAAGCACCATTTGCCCGCGCTCAAAGGCCTGCAAGTACTCTTTCTTTAACGCCAAATAGCGTTCGCCGTCATTTCCGGTTAACCAATGGAGCTGGTCTTGCGGCAAATAACGTTCTAGGTCGTCCTGGCTTACTGCGGGGTTGATGAAAACAACCGCCAGCAGAATTAATAGATAGCGCTTCATGCAGCCTGTATCGGCTGAAGCGGCGCTAGCTTGAGTGCAAATTGCTAAAACTGAACGGGGCTGAAAAACTCTATAGGTTGTTCGGTTTGCGGATGGGTTACGCCAAGGTATTCCGCATGCAGTAATAAACGCTCAGCAGCAGCGAAAGCATCGCTGTGTGCATAGAATTTATCTCCAAGTATCGGGCAGCCAAGGGCCTGCATATGAACTCTGAGCTGATGTGAGCGTCCGGTATGAGGTGTCAGTTCAAGGCGGCTACAACCGTTATCAAAATCCGTTACACGATAAAAGGTCGTGCTGGGTTTGCCGGTGAAAAAATCCATGTGCTGGCGCGGGCGATTCGGCCAGTCGCAGGACAACGGCAACTCTATTTCCCCTTGCGGAGAAGGTGGTTTGCCCCAAACTCGGGCAATATACCTTTTACTGGTTGTGCGATTCTGAAACTGCCGGTTCAGGTGACTTTGCGCGGCTTTAGTTTTTGCCAGTAAAAGAACTCCGGAAGTTGCCATATCCAGCCGGTGGACCACTCTTATTTCTGGGTGTACGCGCTGTACGCGGGTATAAACCGAGTCTTTATGTTCTGGTCGCTTGCCCGGAACACTGAGCAGCCCGCTTTGCTTATCAACCACCAACAACTGGCTGTCCTCATAGATAACCTGAAGAAATGGCGTTGTCGGCGGCTGATAATGGAGCAGCGTCATTAATGGTTATTCACCAGGATACGCACTGCCTGAAGCGATAACTGCGGGCTCTCCAGCGCCGCCGTAATTTGCTCTTCGCGCCAATTTATCGCCTCTATTTCACTGCTGCGCACCGACGGGTTTTTCTGTCGTAATTCCAGCAAGCGCGTGCGTTCGTGTTGCAGTGCAGCCAGCGCATTTTGCTTTACTTCATCCAGCTGCTTTTGCTGCCACTCACGAGCCTGTTGCTGGCCGGACTGAATAATCTTTTGCGCCGGGTCACGTAACTGACGCAATATCTGTCGCGCGGTCTTTTTATCAATAAAGCTGGATTGTTGGTCCAGCAGCTCGCGTGACACTTTAGCGGACAGCTCCTGACCCTGACCATTAAACAACAGACGTAAACTCTGCAATGGGCAGAACTCCTGCAATGCCGCGGCTTTAGGCGCCGGTACTATGCTGGCAAAGTCCAGTTCCAGGAACCAGCTGCCAGCCGGAATAGCCGGGTTTTTCAGCTCTGCAACGCAGGTGCTGCCAAAGTCATCTGCAGTCAGCAGTTCAAGCGCAGCCTGCACCATGGGGTGATCCCAACTTAAAAAGTCAGTATCTTCAAAGTTCAGTGCGGTCACCCTGTCAAAGGTTATGGTGATGCCATCATCCGGCAGTCCCGGCAGGCTGCCGACACGCATATGCTCACCCGGGCGAATAAACCAGCGCTCTTCATCCAGCACTTCGTTAGTCACGCCAAAACGGTCAAAGAAGGCAATCATAAAGTCTGCCAGAGTGTCGGTATCGCTGTCGCTATGAATTTGTTCTATGATTTTTTCAGCGGTTTCAGGACGACAGGCGTTTAGTGCCTGCAACTTGTCCTGCCCTTCACGGTTCCGTTCCAGCCAGGTTTTGTGCAGTTCTTTCGTCTGCTCCAGCAACTCGTCACTGAGTGGCTTCTGCTCAGCAACAGCCTGCTCAATGTCCGTACCAAAAGCATCGTACAGTTTACGGCCTATCGCATTACATTGAGAGAAGGCGTTCATACCCTGCTCGTACCATGGCAGCAATATGGCTTCTGCGGAACCTTTGCAGTAAGGCAGGTAAATATCAATATTTTGCTGCTGGCCAATGCGGTCTAAGCGGCCAATACGCTGTTCCAGCAGGTCAGGGTTCGTTGGCAAGTCGAACAGAATCAGTTGATGAACAAACTGAAAGTTACGACCTTCACTGCCAATTTCTGAGCACAGCAGAATAGGGCTGCCGTCTTCTTCGCTGGCAAAAAAGGCGGCGGAGCGGTCACGTTCGGTCAGCGTCATACCTTCATGGAAGGTTGCCGCCTGTACCCCCGCCAGTACGCGCAAGGCTTCCGACAAATCCAGTACTTGCTCTGCCGTTTTGCATATCAGCAGTGCTTTTTCCGAGCGGTTCTGTTTAATGTGATTCAATAACCAGTCAATGCGCGGATCTTCCATCCACCAGGGCATGTCTTCATCGGGTTCGCATTCATCCAGTTCTACCGGATGAAAATGGCGTTCAGGAAAACCGCCAATATCGGCCCTACGGTTACGGAACATAACGCGGCCAGTACCATGTTTATCCAGCAGGTCATCGAGTTCTGCCGGGTCAGTAACAGACTCGGCTTGTTCTGCTAATTCTTTATACTGTGTTTGCTCTTGCTGGAAACTAGCAAAGTCGGAAAACCTGTCCGGGTCCAGTAGCTGCAGTCGCTGGAAATGGCCTTCGGCACCTTCTTGCTCCGGGGTTGCCGTTAACAGCAACAAGCCGGGTACCGCTTTACAAAGGCTTTTAACCGCACTAAATTCCGGTGCCTCGGGCTGTAAATGGTGCGCTTCGTCAATAATCAGCAGATCGAATTCCGCCTCAAGCAACGCCTGACTCCAGCGCGACTCGTGCATAAAGCGGCTACTGATAATAATGTGCTGTTCAGTTAAAAACGGATTTTCACTGTCGGCTTCCGCCTGCTCGCAACGCTCATCATCAAACAGAGTAAAGTTCAGCGCAAAGCGGCGGCGTAACTCAACCAGCCACTGATGCATTAAAGATTCCGGTACCACAATTAAGACCCGCTGCGAGCGGCCGGTATTCAGGCGGCGCTTGATGATCATGCCGGCTTCAATGGTTTTACCTAAGCCCACTTCATCGGCTAAAAGCACTCGCGGGTGGTAACGGTCGGCAACGGTTTTGGCAATATACAATTGGTGCGGCAGCAAATGGGTACGAACACCTAATAAACCGGCAACCTCACTGGCCTGATGATGCGCCAGGTGTTCACTGGCTTCGCAGCGCAGCTGATACATATCCAGGCGGTCGGCCTGGCCGGCCAGTAAACGGGTTAATGCCGGATTACTGTCCACCTGATGTGATAACTGGGTTTCCGGAACCACAACCGGCTCCTGGTTGTCATCGCGTAAACCATGGTAGGTCACAATACCCTGTGACTCTGTCAGCTCCTGAATTGTGAAGCTCCAGCCATCGGCGTGTTTGCCCTGTTGCTGTACTTGCAGTTGATAACGGGCCAGAGGGGCTTCCTGAGCTGAATACAGTCGCACTTCACCGGTTGCGGGGAACATCACGGTTAAGTGACGCCCTTCGGCCTGGGTGATCATGCCTAGCCCTAATTCGGTTTCAGTTTCACTAAGGTAACGCTGTCCAACTCTAAACTCGCTCACTACACACTCCCGCGCGCCATTTACCAAGGTCGCAATGGTACTTAATTCGCTCGCCAATTCCGAGGAAAAATTTATTTCTGTAACCGTTGTGTCATGAATTTTAGGCTAAGCTGTAAGAAAAGAATAATCACATGCAAAGGTACGCGCTAATGACAACAAACGCTGGCAAGTTCTTTATCCTGGATACCAACATTCTTCTGCACGACCCTCTCGCTTTTCTCAACTTCGATGAACACAACGTGGTTATCCCCATGGTGGTTCTGGAAGAGCTCGACAATATAAAAGATCGCAATAGAGATGTGAGCCGCGAAGCACGGGTCGCCATTCGCTCGCTCGAGGAGGTTTTGAAAGAGGCCACACCGGAAGAAATTGTTGCTGGTGTTCCGTTAAACAGGGTGCAAGGCGAGCATACGGCGAACGGAACCCTGGCCATTTTCCCCGACTATCAGCTGGAGCAGACCGAGTCAGTGTTGTCGCTGGCAGAGAACGACCACCGCATTATTCAGGCGGCACTGGAAATTCAACGGGAGCGCTCGCCGGCTGGCGTGGTGCTGGTTACCAAAGACATCAATATGCGCCTGAAAGCCAAAGGCGCAGGTATGAAGTACGTTGATGATTATCGCACCGACCAGCTTATTGACGACATTCGCTTGCTGACCAAAGGGTTTTATAAGTTTGAAGGCGACTTCTGGTCGCAGGTGGGTGAAGTCCAAACGCAGCAGGAAGGCCGCGATGCTTACCACACGGTGAGTCGCGAATTGCTGCCTCAGGTTTTTGCTAATGAATACATTATTGACTCAACCAATAATTTTGCGGCGCGGGTGGAAGAATACGACAGCGAAACTGTAACGCTGATGGATTTAAGCGTAGAAAGGATGATGTCTTATGGAGCCTGGGGTGTTCACCCGAAGAATATTTATCAGGCTATGGCATTGCACGCTTTACTGGATACCAGTATGGATATGGTGACTCTCACCGGCCCGGCCGGTAGTGGTAAGACGTTTCTCGCCCTTTCAGCTGCATTGCAAATGGTGGTGGAGCAGGGCATTTATGAAAAAATTATCGTTACCCGCAATACGCCTGAAATTGCCGAATCTATTGGTTATTTGCCCGGCACCGAAGAAGAGAAAATGGCACCCTGGCTGTCGGCCATAACCGATTCGCTGGAAGCCCTGCATAAGCAAGATGAAAGCATGGAGTCGAGCCTCAATTACATTATGAAAAAGGCAAATATTCAGTTTAAGTCACTGAACTTTATGCGCGGGCGCAGCATACAGAACGCTATTGTCATTCTGGATGAAGCTCAGAATTTAACTGCGTCTCAGCTAAAAACGCTTATTACCCGCTGTGGCGAGAACACTAAATTAGTGGTGTCGGGTAACCTGGCACAAATTGATAGTTACTATTTAACTGCCGTAACTTCGGGGCTAACTTACATCGTTGAGCGGTTTAAAGACTATCCGGGTAGCGCAACCATCAACTTAAACGGAGTGGTGCGTAGTCCTCTGGCTAAATTTGCGGAAGAGCATTTGTAATCAGTTTAGCGGCACTACAGTGTATTGCTGAGTTTTTACCTGAAATTTAGTCTCTTCACCAACCTGGCCCATCGGCATTGCCGCGGGGCCAGTCACATCAACCAGCACGTAGTTATTGCCTTTGTGTTTAACTGTGGTGTCTCCGGGCTGCCGACTAATGGCAATGCCAAAAACTGCGTGCTCAGGCAAATAAATAATGGCCATTTTGGGCGTTTCGATAATTTGCTTTATCACCGATGTCATTAAGGTGACTTTGCTGTCGCAGTCCCCCTGATTGTAATAAAGCAATTGATTCGGAGGGACAAAGCCATCGCCCCGGCTATCCAGTTTGCTGTTTAAATCGTTGTACGGTATTTGCTGAATAAAGCTGGCAACATAGTTGATGTAATTACGTTGTGTATTCGTACCTAACTGCTCACCAATAGCTTTTATTAACGGCTTCAGCGTTGGAGTTACCTCACTGGCTATAGCCGGATGATCAGGGATAATACCCTGCTCACCCGGAGGCAAACTCAACTGGCGGTAGAAGTTTGCATTAAGATAATCGTCCCAGCGCTCATGGTAATAGTCACGTAAGCGCTTTTTGTAGTCGTTAAGTTGTTGCTGTTTTTGTGCTGTTCTGGCGTTAGCCGTAACCAACTCAACGGACTGCTGGCGCGGGGTTAAACGAGCCTGAATGCCTTGCCACTGTTGTTGCTTAATGTAACGGTTGAGTTGATGTGCCAGTTCGCGTTGACTGCGTTCCCGGTTAAACCCGCGATAACGCTTCAGCGGCTGTAGGAACTCTTTTTTATCGACCTGGAAACTGAATGACTGTTGGCGATCATTGAAATCACGCCACTGGTAAGAAAAAGCGAGTTGATCGTTTTCGGTTTCGTTAAGCTGGAAGAAGTTTTGGCTGTACGCGGCAGAGGGGATGACAAAGAGTAACCAGACAACAGCACAGAGTTTATGTGTCATTCTGGCTACTCCCGTTAATTTCTAGAACTTCATTTCTGTAATAGGGCTGTCTTCAAATTTAAGGTCAACTTGATACTCGACGCCACCGGCACGAACAAAAAAGTAGGTTTTGTCTTTTTTAAAGACTTCCTGCAGAGTCACAATCCGGAAACCCGGGCGACGCTCAGCCGGCATGTCCGTTAATTCTACAGAGCCGCGCGAAACCAATATGTTTTGGTAACGAGGACCAGTAACTAAAAGTAGTTTTTTATTTTCATCTTTCAGTAAAATGGTGTTACCTGTTACTGAATAGGGTTCTTCATTACCAAACAAGGCCAGCTCCTATCGCTTTAACTTATTACTGACGACACTATAACGAATTATCGCTTTTTGGCAAATAACCGTTCATAAAATCTTCAACAATAATTAATGCAGCCTGACTATCAACCGCACCTTTTTTCAGTTTACGAAAGCCACCTTCAGCAAACAGGCTTTCTCGTGCCGAGGTCGAAGTCAGGCGTTCGTCCTGAAATGCTACCGGTAAACCGAAGCGCCCATGTAAGCGGTTACCAAACTTTTTGGCCTTTTGGGTTAGTGGCTGTTCGGTGCCATCCATATTTAAGGGCAAGCCCACTACCAACTGTTCGGGTTGCCATTCGGCAAACAGCTTTTCAATCAGTTGCCAGTCGGGAATGCCTTCTTTGGCCGTAATGGCTGCTAAAGGCGATGCAGTTGCTGTTATAGTCTGGCCCACCGCAACGCCAATACTTTTGGTGCCAAAATCAAAGCCTATTACTGTGCTCATGCGTGTCCTACATCCGGCCCCAGTTGCCACACGTCAAACCCCAGTTGCTCGGTGGCTTTTTGCCAACGCTCGGAGGGTGGTGTATTGAACAGCAATTCCGGGTCTGCCGGAATTGCCAGCCAGGAATTTTCCCCTAGCTCCTCTTCCAGTTGTCCGGCTTCCCAGCCTGCGTAACCTAACGTCAGAAGAAACTGTGGTGGCGCAGCCGATGATCCAAGAGCTTCCAGAATATCGCGCGAGGTGGTCACCATAATATCGTCACTCATCTTCTGGCTTGCGCGCCAATTGTCCTGCGGAGGGTGGATCACAAAGCCACGCTCACGGCCTACAGGCCCGCCCTGATAAACGCTGCCCTGTAAGTGCTGGTTATTTTCCGGGTAAACAATTTCCAGTTTATCCAGCAGCGAGGTTACGCTTAAATCGGCCGGCTGATTAATAACTAAGCCCATAGCGCCTTCTTCATTGTGCTCGCAGATATAGGTCACGGTCCGTTTAAACATTGGATCGTTCAGCATAGGTGTTGCTATCAATAAATGGTTCTGCAAACTGTTCATCGATTCACCGACTCCTTAACGATAATCTCTACTTACAACATGGGGGCGCATAGTTGAATTTCAATTCAGTTTTGCTTCTATTGCCTTAAAGACCTGTTCAGCAATATTAATGTCGTAGGCGTTTTCAATTTCGCGCATACAAGTTGGGCTGGTCACATTTATTTCCGTAATGCGATCACCAATAACGTCCAGGCCAACAATAATGAGCCCACGTTTTTTCAGTTCCGGTGCGACTTTACGAGCCAGAGCCCAGTCACTGTCAGATAAAGGCTGAGCGCGCCCGCTGCCTCCGGCGGCAAGGTTTCCACGGGTTTCTCCGGCGCTGGGAATACGCGCTAAAGAATAAGGCACAGGCTCACCATCAATAATTAAAATGCGCTTGTCGCCGTCTTTAATCTCTGGCAAGTACTTTTGCACCATGGCGTAGCGCTGACCTTTCTCAGTCAGAGTTTCAATAATAACGCCTAAGTTACTGCCATCGGCGCCCACTTTAAAAATTGAAGCGCCTCCCATACCGTCCAGCGGTTTTAAAATCACCTCACCATGCTTTTTATGGAAAGCTTTAATGACATCCGCTCTGGAACTCACTAGCGTGTCGGCAATAGAATCCGCGAACCACGAAGTAAAGAGTTTTTCGTTGCAGTCACGCAGGCTCTGCGGTTTATTCACCACCAGACTACCGCGTTGCTCGGCCAGTTCCAGAATCTGCGTGGCGTATAAAAACTCGCTGTCAAAAGGCGGATCTTTACGCATCATAATGACGTCAAAATCCTCCAGCGGACGGTATTCACTGTCGCTTAAGCTGTAAAAGTCCGTCTTTTGATCTTGAACGCGAACTTCCCGTGCAAAGGCCATTGGTTGACCGTTATCAATAACTAAGTCGCCCATTTCCAGATAGAAACACTGATAACCACGTGCCTGAGCTTCCAACAATAAACGAAAGCTCGTGTCTTTTTCGGTTTTAACGGTGGCGATAGGGTCCATCACCATAGCTAACTTCTTCATGTAAACTCCTTTAGCTTAAGTCGCCAAACTGGTACTGCACGGCGGTTAGCGCTGAAAGCGCTGCGGTCTCTGTTCTTAGTACTCTTGGCCCTAAACGCATGGGGTTAAACCCTTGTTGCTCGGCGGCACTGACTTCAGTATCAGTGAATCCGCCCTCTGGACCAATCAATAATTGTATTCCTTTATCGGCCTGCTGAAATGACGACAACGGCTGGGTGGCGGTTGGGTCTAAGGTTAGGCGCAACCCTTCAAAGCTGCTTTCAATAAACTCAGTGAGTTGCTGTGCTGGCCTTACTTGTGGAACCACACTACGGCCACATTGCTCGCAGGCAGAATGGACAATTTTCTGCCATTGCAGCTGTTTCTTCTCCAGCCTGTCGCCACTTAATTTAACACCGCAGCGCTCACTAAACAGTGGGGTAATTTCGGTTACCCCCAGTTCTACCGACTTTTGCAGTACAAAGTCCATACGGTCACCGCGCGAAACAACTTGTGCTAAATGAACATTGACCGATGACTCAGATGCGTTAGCCTGATTGTTGGTTGCAATAAACTGTGCTGATTTTTTTTGGACCGAGGTAATTTTCGCCTCATAGTTCTGCCCGTCACCGTTAAATAAAACAATGCTATCACCTACGTTCAAACGCAATACTTTGATCAGGTGCTGGAAAGCATCCGGACTCAATTCGGTTTCAGTTTGTAAGCTTATAGAGGCGGGGTGATAAATCCGCGGTACTCGCATGTCGTCAGCCTTATTCGGACTTTTAGACGTCCAGAAGTAGAAAAAAATAGAGTGATCGGTTACATTATGCAACCAGTATTAAACGATTTCATTAAAATTAAGGAATAGTGGGCATATGTCACGTCACCTGTTTACCTCAGAGTCAGTGTCCGAAGGGCATCCGGACAAAATTGCCGACCAGATATCCGATGCAGTTTTAGATGCAATTTTAGCAAAAGATCCTAAAGCCCGTGTTGCTTGCGAAACCTACGTGAAAACCGGCATGGTACTGGTTGGTGGTGAAATTTCGACAAAGGCCTGGGTTGATGTCGAAGACTTGGCGCGTCAAACCGTAAAAGATATTGGTTACCGACACTCTGACATGGGTTTTGATGGTGCTTCGTGTGCTGTCTTAAATGCCATTGGTAAGCAAAGTGGTGATATCAATCAGGGCGTTGACCGTGCTAACCCGGAAGAGCAGGGCGCCGGTGATCAGGGCTTAATGTTTGGTTATGCCTCAAACGAAACCTCCGTTTTAATGCCGGCTCCTATTACTTACGCGCACCGGGTTATGCAGCGTCAGTCGGAAGTACGCAATAACGGTACACTGGACTGGTTACGTCCGGACGCGAAAAGTCAGCTGACCTTCGTTTATGAAAACGGTAAGCCTGTTGCCATTGATACAGTCGTGCTCTCCACTCAGCACCGAGAAGACATTACTCAGGAAACGCTGCGCGAAGCGGTGATGGAAGAAATTATCAAGCCTGTATTACCTGAGCAATGGGTTTCGAAAGACACACAGTTTCACATTAACCCAACCGGCCGTTTTGTGGTCGGCGGGCCTATGGGCGACTGCGGGCTGACCGGGCGTAAGATTATTGTCGATACCTATGGCGGCATGGCGCGTCATGGTGGTGGAGCCTTCTCGGGTAAAGACCCGTCAAAAGTTGACCGCAGTGCGGCTTATGCCGCGCGTTATGTTGCTAAGAACCTGGTCGCTGCGGGTCTGGCTGAACGTTGCGAGCTGCAAATTTCTTACGCCATTGGTGTGGCTGAGCCAACCTCAATTAGCATCGATACCTTTGGTACGTCTAAGCACTCAGAAGAGCAATTAATTGCGCTGGTTCGTCGTCATTTTGACTTACGTCCATATGGATTAATCAAAATGCTTGACCTGGAACGCCCAATCTATAAACAGACAGCGGCATACGGGCATTTTGGCCGGGACAACCTGCCGTGGGAACAAACCGACAAAGCTGCCGATTTACAGGCTGATATTTAAACAAAATATTGCCTATAAATTTGCTTGTACCCCCTGAAATGTGGAGAATACGCGCATCGCAAGTTGCTCTTCATCTTCCAGGGGGTTTTTCATGTCAGAACGTCAATATCTCGCCAATGCCATCCGCGCGCTTAGTATGGATGCGGTTCAGAAGGCCAAGTCAGGCCACCCCGGAGCGCCCATGGGTATGGCGGATATCGCAGAAGTTCTCTGGCGTGATTATTTAAAACATAACCCTCATAACCCAGGCTGGGCTGATCGCGACCGTTTTGTGTTATCTAACGGGCACGGGTCAATGCTAATTTACTCGCTATTGCATCTGTCCGGTTATGACCTGAGCATTGAAGACATTAAACAATTCCGTCAGTTAGACTCAAAAACCCCGGGTCACCCTGAATACGGCTACACGCCAGGTGTGGAAACTACTACCGGGCCGCTGGGCCAGGGACTTGCAAATGCCGTGGGTATGGCGCTGGCCGAGAAAGTACTGGCTGCGCAATTTAACCGCGACAACCATGAAATTGTTGATCACCACACCTACACTTTCCTGGGCGACGGCTGTTTGATGGAAGGCATTTCGCACGAAGTTTGCTCTCTGGCCGGCACTTTAGGCTTAGGTAAGCTCATTGCCTTTTACGATGACAACGGCATTTCCATTGACGGCGAAGTAGAAGGTTGGTTTACCGACGATACCGCAAAACGTTTTGAGTCTTACGGCTGGCAAGTAATTAATAAAGTTGATGGACACGATTCAGCTGCCATAACCCGTGCGATTGATGAAGCCCGTGCGAATGACGACAAACCGACTCTTATTATCTGCAAAACGGTAATTGGCTATGGCGCACCGAACAAACAAGGTTCTGAAAGCTGCCATGGAGCCCCGCTGGGTGACGACGAAATTGTTGCTGCGCGTAAGCAATTGAACTGGCCGCACCAAGCCTTTGAAGTACCGGCCGATGTTTACCAAAAATGGTCTGCGGTGGATAAAGGCGCAGCAGTTGAGTCCTCCTGGAATAAGCGCTGGGTTGCGTATGAGCAGGAGTATCCGCAGCTGGCAAAAGAACTGAAGCGTCGCTTAAACGGCGAACTGCCTGAAGGGTTTGAGAATACGGTGCACAATTACGCGAAGCAGTTACAGAGCAGCCCTGAAGCGGTAGCGACTCGTAAAGCCTCACTGAACGTACTGAATGAATTCGGTCCTAAACTACCGGAACTGCTAGGCGGCTCCGCCGACTTAGCTGGCTCAAACTTAACCTTATGGAGCGACGCAAAAGGTATTACTGCCGATGACGCCAGTGGTAACTATGTGTTCTACGGAGTCCGCGAGTTTGGCATGTCTGCCATAATGAATGGCGTTACTTTGCACGGCGGCTTTAAAGCCTATGGCGCTACCTTCCTGATGTTTATGGAATACGCGCGCAACGCCGTGCGTATGTCTGCGCTTATGAAGCAGCCCAGTATTTTTGTTTACACTCACGACTCTATAGGCTTGGGTGAAGACGGGCCGACGCACCAGCCGGTCGAGCAACTGGCTAACTTACGTCAAACACCAAACCTGCAGTGCTGGCGTCCGTGTGACCAGGTTGAAACAGCCGTAGCCTGGGGAGCCGCAGTACAAAGCAGTAAAACCCCTTCGGCGTTAGTGTTCAGCCGTCAGGGCATGCAGCAGCAAGAGCGCAATGACGACCAGTTAACGAACATTGCCCGTGGTGGTTATGTGCTGAAAGACAGTGACGGCGAGCCGGACGTTATTTTAATTGCGACAGGTTCTGAAGTTGACTTAGCTGTTAACGCCTTTGAGCAACTGACTGATGAGGGGCACAAGGTTCGCGTTGTTTCTATGCCATCGACCAATGTGTTTGATATTCAGGATATTGAATACAAAGAGTCGGTACTGCCATCCAGCGTGACTCGCCGCGTTGCCGTTGAAGCCGGTATTGCCGACTTCTGGTACAAATACGTTGGGCTTAATGGTGAAGTCGTTGGCATGACAACCTTTGGTGAATCTGCTCCGGCCGGCGACTTGTACAAACACTTTGGCATTACCACAGAAAACACCGTGGCTGCCGCTAAACGTTTGTTGGGAGCTTAAATGAGCGAACCGGCTCGTATTGCGATTAATGGTTTCGGCCGCATTGGCCGGAGCTTTTTGCGTGCGCTATACGAAAACGGCTATCGCGACAGCGTACAGGTAGTGCTTATTAACGAGCCTGCGGCGTCGGAAGCGATAGCGCATTTGCTTAAATACGACTCAAGCCACGGTCGTTTTGGAGAAAAGGTAACACAGTCGGGCGATGCGCTGACGGTTGCCGGAGATGATATCGCTTTAACTCACCAGACCGAGATTGAAGCCATTGACTGGCGCGCCCATGAGGTCGATTTTGTTGTTGATTGTACCGGTGTATTTGGCAGTCAGGCCGATGGTCAGCTTTATCTGCAGCAAGGCGTAAAACGTGTGTTGTTTTCTCATCCCGGCAAGCCGGACGTTGATTTCACCGCAATTTATGGCGTGAATGAAAAAGAACTCACCGTTGACCATAAAGTGGTATCGAACGGCTCCTGCACAACAAACTGCATTGTGCCGGTCATTAAAGTACTGGACGATGCGTTTGGTATAGACTCCGGTGCTATTACGACCATTCACTCGGCTATGCACGACCAGCAGGTTATTGATGCATACCATCCGGATTTAAGACGAACCCGCGCCGCCGGACGTTCTATTATTCCGGTAGACACCCGGCTGGCACGAGGCATTGAACGAATACTGCCGCACTTAGAAGGCCGTTTTGAAGCCATTGCCGTGCGCGTGCCAACCACCAATGTGACCGCTATGGATTTAAGCGTTACGCTAAACAGCGACGCCACTATTGAGCAAATTAATCAGGTTTTACGTGAGCAGAGCGAGCGGCAGCTGGCGGGTATACTGGATTACACCGAAGAGCCTTTAGTCTCAATAGATTTTAACCATGATCCACATTCATCCATTGTTGATGGCACGCAAACCCGCGTTAGTCACAAGCGGCTGGTTAAGCTGCTGTGCTGGTGCGACAACGAGTGGGGTTTTGCGAACCGGTTGCTGGACACAGCAAAAACGATGGCTGAACAAACAGAACATTAAGCTTAGAGAGGATATCGCATGTCTGTCATTGCTATGACTGATTTGGATTTAAGTAACAAACGCGTGCTGATTCGGGAAGATTTAAACGTTCCGGTTAAAAACGGAAAAGTGACATCCGATGCGCGTTTAAAAGCCGCACTGCCCAGCATTCAGCAAGCGTTGAAAGCTGGCGCTAAAGTCATGGTAATGTCTCATCTGGGGCGCCCAACTGAAGGCGAGTACGACGAGCAGTTCTCTATGCAACCCGTTGTTGATTACCTAAAAGAGGCACTGGATTGCCCTGCGCGCTTATGTAAAGACTACCTGGACGGTATTGAACTAAAGGCCGGAGAACTGGTAGTTTTTGAGAATGTCCGCTTTAATGTTGGCGAAAAGAAGAATAATGAAGAGCTGGCTAAAAAATTAGCCAGCCTATGCGATGTCTATGTGATGGATGCTTTTGGCACCGCGCATCGCGCTCAGGCATCTACTCATGGTGTTGCTAAATACGCACCAGTTGCCTGCGCAGGGCCTTTGCTGGCCGGAGAATTAGAAGCTTTAGGCAAGGCGCTGGAAAATCCGAAGCGCCCGCTAGTGGCCATTGTCGGTGGCTCTAAAGTTTCAACGAAACTCACGGTATTAGAGTCCTTGTCCGGTGTTGTTGATCAGTTAATTGTGGGCGGCGGTATTGCGAATACCTTTGTTGCGGCAGCAGGCCATAATGTGGGTAAGTCGCTTTACGAAGCGGACTTAACCGACGAAGCGAACCGTTTAATGGCGCAGGCAAAAGGCAAAGGCGGCGACATTCCATTACCTGTCGACGTGGTAACAGGTAAAGAATTCAGCGCAGAAGCCAAGGCAGAAACCAAAGCCGTTAATGCTGTTGCTGATGACGATATGATTTTTGATATTGGCCCTGACACCGCAGAGCATTTAGCGTCTATGCTGAAAAATGCAGGCACCATAGTCTGGAACGGGCCGGTTGGTGTTTTTGAATTTGAGCAGTTTGGGCATGGTACAAAAACCATAGCCGAAGCTATTGCACAAAGCGATGCGTTTTCAATTGCCGGAGGTGGCGACACTTTAGCAGCAATTGATCAATACGCTATCGCTGATAAGATTAGTTATATCTCGACAGGTGGCGGGGCGTTCCTGGAATTCCTCGAAGGTAAAACATTACCAGCCGTTGCTATTTTACAAGAACGGGCTAAAGACGCCTGAACACAAGTTTTTTAATTAAGGAGTATTTTTATGGCCCTGGTGTCATTACGACAGTTACTAGACCATGCCGCAGAACACGATTACGGCGTACCGGCGTTTAACGTCAACAACTTAGAGCAAATGCGCGCAATTATGCAAGCCGCCGATGCCACTGACAGCCCGGTTATTGTGCAGGCCTCAGCTGGTGCTCGTAAGTACGCCGGTGCACCTTTCCTGCGCCACTTAATTCAGGCTGCGGTTGAAGAATGGCCACACATTCCGGTGGTTGTTCACCAGGATCACGGTACTTCTCCGGCGGTATGCCAGCGCTCCATTCAGCTGGGCTTTAGTTCGGTAATGATGGACGGCTCACTACTGGACGACGGCAAAACGCCGGCAGAGTACGATTACAACGTAAAAGTAACCAGACAGACCGTAGAAATGGCGCACGCTTGTGGTGTTTCTGTTGAAGGCGAATTGGGGTGTCTGGGCTCACTGGAAACCGGTGAAGCTGGTGAAGAAGACGGTGTTGGTGCTGAAGGTAAGTTGTCGCACGAACAACTGCTGACCGACCCTGAAGAAGCGGCGGAATTTGTTAAGGCCACCAACGTTGACGCGCTGGCAATTGCCTGCGGTACGTCACACGGTGCTTACAAGTTTACTCGTCCGCCAACAGGCGATATTTTAGCCATTGACCGCATTAAAGAGATTCATCGTCGCATTCCGGGTACACACTTAGTTATGCATGGCTCATCATCTGTACCGCAGGAATGGCTAAAAATTATTAACGAATTTGGCGGCGAAATTCCGGAAACTTATGGTGTGCCAGTTGAGCAAATTCAGGAAGGTATTAAACACGGCGTGCGCAAAGTGAACATTGATACCGATTTACGCCTGGCTTCAACCGGTGCTATTCGTCGTCATTTGGCGGAGAACCCGTCAAACTTTGATCCGCGCAAATTCTTTACCGCGGCAACCAAAGCGATGGAAGATATTTGTCGCGCGCGCTACGAAGCCTTTGGCTGCGCGGGTATGGCGAGTAAAATAAAGCCAATTAATTTAGAAACAATGTTCCAACGTTACGAAAACGGCGAATTAGACGCCATAGTTAAGTAATTAAGAACTTTATAAAAGATACAGATACGAGGTTAGTGTGCGACTTTCTTTATTATTCGCTAGTTTGTTTTTACCGGTTGCAGCAAGTGCGCAAACGTTTATGTTTGACGATGCTGACGACATTGATACTGAAACCGTAGAAGAGTGGGAAGCCAGTGCCGAATTCGGCCTGCTTTACACCTCAGGTAACACTGAAACAGAAAGTCTTAAAGGCAAGTTTACCGCATCGCGGGACGTGCAGAACTGGCGCCATAAAGGCGTATTCGATTATTACACCTCTGAGCAGAAAGATCAGGATACAGGTGAAATGAACGAAACTGCAGACCGGATATTTATTTCGGCGCAGAGCAACTATAAGTTTGATCCTGACAGTCGCGATTCATTGTTTGTATTCGGTTCATACGAAGAAGATGAATTCAGTGGCTTTGCTTATCAAGCTACTGTCGCAACGGGTTATGGTGCTCGTTATCGTTACGACGAAGACATTTACGCTGATTACGAAATTGGTCCGGGTTATTCACGCACCAAACCTGTGCAGGTTGAAGGTGAACCACCGGTTGAATCCGATGGCTCAATGATTCTGCGTTTAGCCGGTAGCTTAAACTGGAAAATCAGTGAAAACTCGCGTTTCAGTGCTTTACTGTCGTCTGAAGTTGGTGAAGACAACACGAAGAGCAAAGCCGAACTGTCAGTGTCAGCGAACATTAACAGCGCGTTGGCTATGAAAGTGTCTCTGGGTGCGAATCACAACTCTCATGTTTCTGATGAGAGTATTGAGAAGCTCGATACAGAAACGGCCGTTACACTGGTTTATTCTTTCTAAGAAAACAGCGTTCTATACCTCGAGAAACCTCAGAGCCGCGGCAATTGTCGCGGCTTTTTTCATTAAGCTGTCATAAAAACGTCTTAAGCTGTCCGGGTGATACCAACTGGGCTTATTTATGCGCGTTTCAACCTTTAGTCGTGTTTCGTCGTTTTCTTTGCTGGGCTTATCGTTAGTGTTTTTGTCAGTGCTTATTTGGGCTAATAGTCAATTACAGCACTTTGAACAACAGCAGAATATTTATTCATCGATAAAAGAGAAACTCATGGTTGAAGTGGTAACCGAGCTCAGTGGTTATCTGCAATCGGGGAATGCGCTTTTATTGAATCAAGCCGAGGCCTCGGTCAATGAAGTGAACGCTCAGCTCGATACGCTGAACTTAACCTCCACTTCGGTTATGCAGGAACAGCTGGATAATATCCGTAGCAGAATTTCTGATGACTATCGCGCCATAGGTAAACTCTCCGGCCAGGAGGCTGCTTTGCTGGTTAATGCCGAGCGGTCTTTATTTAACGAATTATCTCGTTTGTTTGACTACGTGCAAAAAGGCAGCAGCAATAACCCTGCAGCTGCCGAAAGTTACCAAAGTATCGGTAGCGACTTAGTATTATTAATTGCCGACCTGGTACATACGCGGGAACGGCTATCGAGCGGTGAAGCTGATGAGCAGGCTCTGAACCAGGTTCTCAATGCGATGCAAAAAGAAATTGGTCGGTTGCAACAGCTACCCGAGCTGGGGATAAAAGAACAGCTTCCCGATCAGTCAATGATGCTTGTACCGAGAGAAGCCAAAGAGCTGGGTCCGAAAATCATTTCAGAAATGAACAGCTTAATTCAGCGTTACCCCAAAGAGTTGTCCTCAACGTTACAGCTTATAGAGTCGCGCCGTGAAGCCTTTGCTTCAATTTCTGATGACATTGCCAACATTCAGTCGCTGGCGGTAAAGGTAGAGCAGAGTCTCTTGAAAGACCAGCAAGCCAGCCTGATGCAGATGAAGCTGAGTCTTGTAGCCTTGGTGGCTGTGCTATTGGTGTTTGCAATACTGAACTTTGTGTTACTTAAACGCATGGTTCTGACTCCTCTGCGAAGCTTACGCGACGCCATGGAAACTTTACTGGTTAAGCAGGAGCTCAATTATTTACCCAACGCCGATCGCGATACCGAGATGGCAGAGATAGCCCGATTCTTTAACGGCATTCTCGAACAGACTCAGCGTAGCGACGAGGAAAAGTCTCAGCAAATGACGGTGGTCAATGAAGCGTTGAAGCGGGTAATACAAGAGTTGCAGCAGATTGTGCAATCCTCTGCCGATACGCAGTCATCCGCTTCGGTCACTATTCACGGTATTACTGAACTGAGCGAGTTGACCGAAGAATTAAACCAGTGCACCAATACCCTGGAAAAGAATGCGCTCGATACCCAGGACTCAATGAAGCAGAGCCGCCAGCATATTCTGAAATTGAGAGACGCCTCAGAGCAAAATGAAAAAGCCATAGAAACGGCCAAGCGCTCGGCAGAAGAGCTGGACCATTCGGTAAAAGAGGTAAAAGACGCGCTGTCTATTATTTCGGGTATTGCCGACCAAACTAATTTATTAGCACTGAATGCGGCTATTGAAGCGGCCAGAGCGGGCGAGCAAGGGCGCGGTTTTGCAGTGGTGGCTGACGAAGTCCGGCAGCTGGCGCAGAAAACACAGTCCTCTCTTGGTGGCATTAACGACTCTCTGAACCAACTGACGGACGCCTCGCTTTCCATTGAAAAAGGCTATCAGGACATTGCCGGGGCAAGTCATTCGCAGCAGCAATTCGTTGAACGTTTGGTGGAAACTGCAAATGAGGTGTCTGCGCAGGCACAGGCTTCAACCGAAGAAGCTAAAACCTCATTCCGGTTGGCGGAACAGCAGACAGACAAAGTTAACGGATTCTCAGTACAGTTACAGCAATTAGTTAACGAAATGAACAACGCGCACCAGTTGTTAAGGCAAGTGGAGGCTGAAGTCGATACTCAGAGAACTGAAATAGAACGGGCGTTCAGCGCATGATGAATTAATGAAATCTTACGGTTCCCTTTACCTTTAGATTTCGCTAACATTCGCGGCAGCTAACATCGGCTGAAAAAAATCGGATAATGTTATGTCAGTGAACTCATTTCTTGGGGTATTTGCAAAGTCCCCTATCAAACCGATGATTGAGCACATGGACGAAGTGCACCGCTGCGCCTATGCGCTTAAAGATTTCTTTAAGGCGGTTTATTCGAAGGATTGGAAGAGCGCAGAAGTGGCTCGTGCAACCATCGTAAAACACGAATCAACCGCGGATGATATGAAACGTAAAATCCGTCTGAACCTCCCAAGTGGCTTATTTATGCCTGTAGAGCGTGCCGACTTGCTCGAGCTTGTTTCTCAGCAGGACAAAATTGCCAATAAAGCCAAAGACATCTCCGGTCTGGTTACGGGGCGTGAATTGGTTATTCCTGAGCCTCTGGTCAAAGATTTTGACGCTTACTTAAGCCGCTGTCTGGACGCGACAGATAAAGCCCGCGAAACCATCGGCGAGTTTGATGACTTGCTGGAAACCGGTTTTAAAGGACGCGAACGAGACCTTGTCGACAACTTCATTATAGAGCTTGATGCCATTGAAGCGGATACCGATCAGCTTCAAATTAAACTACGTCAGGATCTACGCAAAATCGAACTCGATATGAACCCTGTGGATGCGATGTTCTTATACCGTATTCTCGACTGGGTTGGCGACTTAGCCGACCTGGCCGAGCGAGTCGGTGCGCGTTTTGAACTAATGCTAGCACGCGTCTAAGCGGAGTCTGATTTATGGATATTATTTCTAGCTATAGCCTCCTGCTTATCGGGATGGCTGCGGTTTTTGGTTTCTTTATGGCCTGGGGTATTGGCGCAAATGATGTTGCCAATGCTATGGGTACCTCCGTTGGATCCAAGGCGCTGACCATAAAGCAGGCGATTGTTATCGCAATGGTTTTTGAGTTTGCGGGGGCTTACCTGGCGGGTGGTGAGGTTACCTCAACCATTCGGAAGGGGATTATTGACTCGGCTTACTTTGTCAATCAGCCAGAACTGCTTGTGTTCGGTATGATTTCAGCGTTATTAGCTGCCGGGTTCTGGCTCTTAATTGCCTCTTATCTTGGCTGGCCGGTATCAACCACTCACTCCATTATTGGTGCCATTGTTGGTTTCTCTGCTGTCGGCGTTAGCATGGAGTCGGTACAGTGGGCAAAAGTCGGGGGGGTGGTTGGAAGCTGGGTCGTCACTCCGGCCATATCCGGGTTCATTGCTTACCTCATATTTATGAGTGCACAGAAGCTCATTTTTGACCGCTCTAATCCGTTAGCAATGGCCAAGCGTTATGTTCCTTACTATATGGGGTTAGCGGGCTTTGTGTTGTCGCTGGTCACCATCAAAAAAGGTCTTAAGCACGTAGGGTTAAACCTTGGCAGCATTGAAGGTTACCTGTGGGCATTAGGTATTGCGGTACTGGTCTTTGCTATTGGTAAGATGGCAATTGGACGTCTTAAGTTTAACCCTTCAGACGACAAAGACATGCACTACACCAACGTGGAGAAGGTCTTCGCGATATTAATGGTTGTAACCGCCTGTGCTATGGCCTTTGCTCATGGTTCAAACGACGTTGCTAACGCTATCGGGCCACTGGCCGCTGTAGTGAGCGTGGTTACCAGCGGTGGTGATATTGGCAGTAAAGCGACATTAGCCTGGTGGGTATTACCTTTAGGCGCTGTTGGTATTGTGGCTGGTCTTGCCATGCTGGGTAAACGTGTTATTGCCACCATTGGTAATGGTATTACGCACTTAACCCCCAGTCGTGGTTTTGCGGCGGAACTTGCTGCTGCGTCAACCGTGGTTCTTGCCTCAGGTACCGGGTTGCCAATATCAACCACGCAAACGCTAGTCGGCGCGGTATTGGGTGTCGGCATGGCGCGCGGTATTGCCGCTCTGAATCTTGGTGTTGTTCGCAACATCGTTATTTCGTGGGTCGTTACCTTGCCGGCGGGTGCCATTATGTCGATTATTTTCTTCTACATTTTAAAAGCAATTTTCGGCGTAGCATAAACTTGCGATAAACGGGCAGCCTGCAACAGTGACAGGCTGCCTACTTTCCAGTAAAATCCGCGCTTCACTACATCTCGCAATTACAGCACGGATATGTCAGATACCAATCATTCTACTTTAAAAGTCAGTGACTTTTCATTTGAGCTACCCGATGAGCTTATTGCCCGCTATCCGCAGGAGCAACGTAGTGCCAGTAGGTTGCTCTCGGTAAAAGCCAATGAAAACAGCATTGAGCATAAACACTTTAAAAATATTGTGGATGAGATAAACGCCGGTGACTTGTTGGTGTTTAATGACACCCGGGTTATTCCTGCGCGTTTGTTGGGCGAAAAAGTGTCCGGTGGTAAAGTCGAGGTTCTGGTCGAGCGCCTACTGGATGACCATAGGGTGCTTGCGCATGTCCGTGCTAACCGCGCTCCCAAAGCGGGTGCTGAATTGCTGTTGGAAGGCCACGTAAAGATAACGATGCTGGCGCGCCACGACGCACTCTTTGAACTGAAGTTTGAGCATGACGAGACGGTACTGGAACTGCTTGAGCAATACGGGCATATGCCTTTGCCGCCGTACATTGACCGTCCGGATGAAAGCTCTGACAAAGAGCGTTACCAAACCGTTTATAACCGCGAGCCGGGTGCTGTTGCTGCCCCTACCGCCGGTCTGCATTTTGACGACGAGATACTGCAACAGCTGCGCGATAAAGGCGTGAACTTTGCCTATGTGACTCTGCACGTAGGCGCCGGAACCTTCCAGCCGGTGCGTGTGGAAGACATTAACGACCATGTTATGCATAGCGAATACGCGAAAGTCAGTGCTGAAACCTGTAACGCCATTAAGCAGACCAAAGCCTCGGGTGGCCGGGTTATTGCTGTAGGCACAACCTCGGTTCGTTCGCTGGAATCGGCCGCTCAGGCATCAACTAATGAAAGCATTGAACCGTTTTTTGATGACACCGATATTTTTATTTATCCGGGTTATGAATTTAAAGTGGTCGATAGCATGATAACCAACTTCCACCTGCCCGAGTCCACGCTCATTATGCTGGTTTCGGCATTTGTTGGTCGTGATTTAATTATGAAGGCTTATAATGAAGCCATTAAAGAGCGCTATCGCTTTTTTAGCTACGGCGACGCCATGCTGTTACAGCGCTAAACTTAATACACTGAAGTGAATACTTATGACAATGAAATTTGAATTAGACAAAACCAGTGGTCGCGCGCGTCGTGGGCGCATGGTATTTGAACGTGGAACCGTAGAAACGCCAGCGTTTATGCCGGTAGGTACTCTGGGTACCGTAAAAGGTATGACACCAGAAGAGGTAAAAGACACCGGCGCACAAATCTGCCTGGGTAATACCTTTCACCTAATGCTGCGTCCGGGTACGCAAATTATCCAGCAGCATGGCGACTTGCACGACTTTATGAACTGGGACAAGCCTATTCTGACCGACTCCGGCGGTTTTCAGGTGTTCAGTCTGGGTGAGCTTCGTAAAATTACCGAAGAGGGCGTGACTTTCCGTTCGCCCATTAACGGTGAGAAAATACTGCTGACCCCGGAAAAGTCTATGCAGGTTCAACGCGAGCTGGGTTCAGATATTGTCATGATATTTGATGAATGCACGCCGTTTCCTGCCACGCAGGCAGAAGCACGCAGTTCAATGGAGCTTTCGTTGCGCTGGGCCGAACGCTCTAAACAAGAACACGGTGAGAGCAAAGCCGCGTTGTTCGGTATTATTCAGGGCGGCATGTACGAAGAGCTGCGCGATATTTCTCTGAAAGGTCTGACCGATATCGGGTTCGACGGTTACGCTATTGGTGGTTTGTCGGTAGGTGAGCCGAAAGAAGATATGATGCGCATTTTAGAGCACACTGCGCCGCAAATGCCCGAGCAAAAACCTCGCTATTTAATGGGTGTGGGCAAGCCGGAAGACTTAGTTGAAGCCGTACGTCGCGGCATTGATATGTTCGACTGCGTTATGCCAACGCGTAACGCGCGTAACGGTCACTTATTTATTAGCACTGGCGTAGTAAAAATCCGTAATGCGGTGCACCGTACAGACACCTCTCCGCTGGATGAAAACTGCGACTGCTATACCTGCAAAAATTATTCGCGGGCGTATTTGCACCATTTGGATCGTACCAATGAGATGTTGGGGTCACGCCTGAATACCATTCATAACCTGCGCTTTTATCAAAAAGTAATGAGTGATATGCGCGACGCACTGGATGCCGGTACTTTTGATGACTATGTAAAAGAGTTTTACCGCTTAAGAGATCAATCCGTCCCGGCACTGGACTGAGACTTATCGATTTCAGTACGTAATTGCTGGTAGCGATCGACATCAGGCTGGTGCTTGATCGCTGCTTCTACTGAACTCAGCGCAGATGCTTTCCATCGTTCAACTAAATGTGGTTGTTCGCTATTCAGTTCAGCGAGACCTAAATACATTTCTGCCCGCAAATAATGGGCAGCCGCTTTTTCTTCATAGATATCCGGGTTACCCAGTTCATTAATGGCATTAAGCAGCATAGTCGTGCGTTGTGAGCGGGTAAAAATATTGTCTGAACTTAGCACAAAATGAGCGCGTTCAGAGTGGTACTTCAGCAGCTCAGGACTGCTTGCTACAGCGTCGTCGAAGTGGGTAAGCGCTAACTCAGCCTGCTCCGCTGCCTGTTGAAGCTGGCCGCCGTTGGCAAGATGTCGTGAATAATGAGCAAAAACAAGCGCATGTGCGTATTGGTTCTGTTCAACCGAGTAACCGTCCAGCAAATGTCGGTTTGTCTGCTCCCGCAAAAAAATGAACAAGACAAAAATAATAACCAAAATGGCAGCACCACCAGCCCCCAGCCAGAAGAAACGTTTTCTTAACTGATAGTTACGGAGCCAGCCATCAAGCTCCTGCTGAAGCTCACGGCAATGCTGAAAACCTTCATTTGGCTCAGCCGAGAGCGCTTTCTTTACTATGCGACTGAGTTCGGCAGGAAGCCGGTTGCGGTGCGTTATTGGGTGCTGAAAAAAATGCTCCGGCTTCATGTTAGTCAGTAACGACAAAAGTAACGCGCCCAGTTGGTATATATCGCGCTTAATGGTTGTGGGTGAACTCGGTGCCGCAATGCTCAAATCAACCAGAACCGCGGAATTATTGCTCTCGCCTTCAGCATTGTCTGCTGAGCGGATCATAATGTTCTGGGCGGTAATATCGTTGTGAGCGTAACCAGCCTCGTGCATACGACAAACCCCGTCAGTAAGAGATTTAACCACTTTGGCGGCGTCATAAACAGACAGGCAGCTGCGTTGCTTGCTTAAAGGTTTGCCTTCAATGTACTCAAGCACCATAAACAGTGAAGAGGAAGAAACTTCCGGTTCGCCAACATCAAACACGCGGCAAAGAGCAGGGTGGTCAACACTGGATAACAAACGCGCTTCATTTACCAGCCTGTGGCGGCTGACAATAGAGGGCGAGCGGGCAAACTTAATCGCAACCGTGCGTTTTAAACGCTGGTCGTAGGCTTTATAGACCAGGCCACTACCACCTTGTCCCAGCAATTTTATTGACTGGTAACGCGCTGGTATTGGATAGGGAAAATTGTTGTCCGGATGCACTTCAGCCAAACTCGTATCCTTACTACTTAAGCTCAAATCCAGTCTAACGATGACAAACACCAAACAACAGGTTTTGAGGAAGAGCTTACAGTGTATGCATTAAATGACGTCAATTGACATCAAATAAAAATAATTAGTCTGTGGCTTAAAAAACCTTAGATATAAGCTATGATGAGTTTCATAAAAATAATAAAGCAGGGGTTAACACTGATGCGGGAGAACAGCGATGTTTTGGCAAACAGTGGATTCAGGCAGTCCGTCGAAGTCCAGATTAAAGATAAGCAGAGCTATAAACGCTTAAATATGACGCTGGTGGGTCAACAGCATCCCGATTATCTTATTCTGGAACTTTCCAGACAGTATTGCTGGCAAGATATCTTGCCAATGCTGGCTACAGAAAAGAATGTTGCAATAAAAACGGTCTCTCCAAAAGGCGAGCAGGTAACCGGCGTGGTCGACATTCTCCACATTACTCAATACCCACAAAAACTTTTGTTTGTCAGTTACCCCAGAAATGCCAGTGTGGAAATTCTGCGGTCGTCACCAAGGGTTGGCGTAAATTGCGATGCAAGACTCCAGCTGCAGCTAAAAGATAAACTCGGTGAGCCTCTTACCGGTAAAATTGTGGATATTTCCAATAAAGGCATCGCATTTAATTACTTTGGCACCTCGCCGGTTAATATCGAGGACAGCAGAGGCTTAGAAGCTGAAGTCAGAGTCAAAACAGACGACGAAACCATTTTGCTTCAGCAATTGATAACCCGAAGTATTAGGTCGGTCGGCCCACAGTTATGGCAACTCGGTTTGTCGTACAAAGAAAAACCAAATAATTTACAGGATTTAGTCAGTACGCTTTTCCTGCACTCTACGCCAGTCCGCGAACTGCTTAGCGATAATGACCCTGGATGGGATGCTTCGGATAACACTTTACAAGGCGAATCTGAGTCGGTACAATTCAGCACCAATTGAACCCGTAGTGGTTAATTTTTAACCGAAACAGATAATTTACCCGAGGTGATTTTTTAATGCCAGTCGTTAAAGTGAAAGAAAACGAGCCGTTTGACGTAGCTTTGCGTCGCTTTAAGCGCTCTTGTGAAAAAGCAGGTGTTCTCTCTGAAGTTCGTCGTCGCGAGCACTATGAAAAGCCGACTTCAGAGCGTAAGCGCAAGAAAGCTGCTGCGGTAAAGCGTCACGCGAAAAAACTGTCTCGTGATAACGCTCGTCGTACTCGTCTTTACTAAGACCATACCTACGACAATTTGAGTGTTCACTTTTCCGTAAAGTGCTGAAAGCCGTGACTATATCGTCGCGGCTTTCGTGTTTCTGCTACTTTTTGTTTTCGCAACTTTCTTGTTTTCGCAACTTCGGTATTGAAACAATATGGCAGGCCTGATCCCCAAAAGCTTTATCCATGACTTGCTCGAACGAGCAGACATTGTTGAAATAGTTGATAGCCGCGTACCGTTGAAAAAGGCCGGTAGAAACCATCAGGCCTGTTGCCCGTTCCATAATGAGAAAACGCCGTCGTTTACCGTTAGCCAAGACAAGCAGTTTTACCATTGCTTTGGCTGTGGGGTGCACGGTAACGCTATTGATTTTCTAATGGAATTTGACGGTTTAAACTTCCCCGACGCGGTGGAAGAACTGGCCGGCATTATGGGAGTGGAGGTTCCTCGGGAACAACCGGAGAACCCTCAGCTAGCACAAAAGAAACAACAACAGATGCAGGACGACTCGGAGCTTATGAGTAAAACAGCTCGTTTTTTCCAGCATCAGTTAAAGCACCATGAAAACTCAAATCGGGTTATAGACTACTTAAAAGGTCGGGGTTTAAGCGGCGAAACGGTAAAACGTTTTCAAATTGGCTATGCACCCGACGCCTGGGACGGCCTGCTAAGCACATTTGGTAGCTCGGCCCCGCAACGCCAGCAGTTACTGGAATTAAAGCTTATTAACCGTAACGAGAAAGGCCGGCATTACGACTTTTTTCGTGACAGGGTCATGTTTCCTATTCATGACCGGCGTGGCCGGGTGGTGGGCTTTGGTGGTCGCATTATTGATGGCGACGGACCTAAGTACTTAAACTCTCCGGAAACCCGCCTGTTTCACAAAGGCAGTGAGTTATACGGTTACTGGCATATGCAACAGGCCGTAAGGAAACCAGAACAGGTTTGTATTGTCGAAGGGTATATGGACGTGGTGGCTTTGTCCGAAGCGGGCATTCACTACGCCGTTGCGTCGTTGGGTACGGCTACTACCAGTGAACAATTACAGCGTTTATTCCGTACTAGTGGCAGAATTGTTTGTTGTTACGACGGTGACCGCGCAGGCCGCGACGCTGCCTGGCGTGCATTAGAAAATGCGTTGCCACTGTTGCGCGACGGCCTGGATATGGCGTTTCTGTTCTTGCCGGAAGGTGAAGACCCAGATTCAGTTGTGCGCGAGCACGGTGCCGAAGCCTTTGAGCGTGAATTAAAAAAGGCGACACCATTCACTGAATATTTCTTCGAGCATTTACAGGCCGACATTGACGTTAGTAGCGATGCCGGACGCTCTCAATTACTGAATATTGCAAAACCCTTAATTGAGAAAGTGGCGAGTGAATATTATCGCGACACCTTAATGCAGCGGTTAGCAGAAAAGCTTCGCCGCGAAACGTCGCAACTGGAGCGTCAGTTTGAAAAGCCGCAACGTCAGTCGCGACCAAAAGAAAGCGTAAAAATGACGCCGTTACGCAAAGCCATTGCTTTGTTACTGCAATACCCGCAACTGGCGCAATCGGTTCCGGTTCGTGAGGAACTACGAGAACTGCAGGTTAGCGGCATTGATTTACTAATAGCTTTGCACAAGCAGTGTGCAGAACGCCAAATGACCACGGCGCAGGTGTTAGAAGGCTGGCGCGATACCGAGTATTACCAGCCTTTGCAGAAACTCGCGTTATGGCAACATCAGCTTGACGAAGATAACGTTGAGCAAGAATTTAACGATATATTTATTTATCTAATTGACCAATATTTTGAGCAGCGCGCGAACGCACTTTTAAAGAAAGAGCAGGAAGGTGCATTAACACGAGTTGAGCGTCAGGAATATCAGACGCTGATTCAGTATTTAAGTAAGGCAAGATAGTACATCAGGGTACGCCTTACGCTAGCTTCAAAATCAGTATTCTGATATACTATTTGGTCATTTTGGATACTCTACATTCACAGTCACAGGTGGAACGTCTGTATGCAGCAGAATCGGCAATCGCAACTTAAGGTCCTTATTGCGAAAGGCAAAGAACAAGGGTTTTTGACATTTGCTGAGGTCAATGACCATTTACCGCAGGAAATTGTTGATTCCGATCAGGTTGAAGACATTATTCGCATGATCAACGACATGGGTATTCGCGTGTTTGAAAGCGCACCCGATGCCGATGATCTGATGATGGCAGAAAGTGCTGCAGATGAAGACGCTGCCGAAGAAGCTGCGCAAGCATTAGCCTCTGTCGATGGCGAAATTGGCCGCACAACTGACCCAGTGCGCATGTACATGCGTGAAATGGGGACCGTTGAGCTACTGACTCGTGAAGGCGAAATTGACATTGCCAAGCGTATTGAAGAAGGCATTAACCAGGTTCAGTGCTCTGTTGCAGAATACCCGGAAGCCATTAACTTCTTGCTTGAGCAGTGGGACTCTTACGAAGCCGAAGAGCTGCGCTTAACCGACATTATTTCCGGATTCATCGACCCAGACGAAGTAGACGAAGCGCCTGTAGCCGCTACTAACGTTGGTTCTGAACTTCCAACCGAAGAGCTGGAAAAATCAGACGACGATGATGACGAAGACGAGGAAGAAGCGGATACTGGTATTGATCCGGAATTTGCACGCAGCAAATTTAATGCACTGCGCGAACAATACGAAGCTACACGTCAGGCGATTGCTAAGCATGGCCGTGATGGTGCCGGTGCTCGTGTTGAAATCGATAAGTTAAGCGACTTATTCAAACAGTTCCGTTTGGTTCCTAAGCAATTTGACCGTTTGGTTAAAGACATGCGTGCCATGATGCAGCGTGTTCGTGTGCAGGAACGTATTATTATGAAGATAAGCGTTGAACAGGGCGAAATGCCTAAACGCAACTTCATGAAAGCTTTTGCTACCCATGAAAACAACATGGCCTGGGTTGATAAAGAAATTGACTCTGGTGCAAGCTACTCCGACACATTGAAAGAAGTGCGCGGCGAAATTGAACGCTGTGTAAACAAGCTGGTTGATGTTGAACGCGAAACTGGCTTAACCATTGGTAAAGTTAAAGAAATTAACCGTCGCATGTCCATTGGCGAAGCCAAAGCGCGCCGTGCGAAAAAAGAAATGGTTGAAGCTAACCTGCGTTTGGTTATCTCCATTGCGAAAAAATACACCAACCGCGGCTTACAGTTCCTGGACTTAATTCAGGAAGGTAACATTGGTTTGATGAAAGCCGTGGACAAATTCGAATACCGCCGTGGTTATAAGTTCTCAACTTATGCAACCTGGTGGATCCGTCAGGCAATTACCCGTTCAATTGCGGACCAGGCGCGTACTATTCGTATCCCGGTTCATATGATTGAAACCATCAATAAGCTGAACCGTATTTCTCGCCAAATGTTGCAGGAAATGGGCCGCGAGCCACTGCCGGAAGAACTGGCAGAGCGCATGATGATGCCGGAAGACAAAATTCGCAAAGTACTGAAAATAGCGAAAGAACCTATTTCAATGGAAACCCCAATTGGCGACGATGAAGATTCGCATCTGGGTGACTTTATTGAAGACAGCACGCTGGACTTGCCAATTGACTCGGCAACATCAGAAAGCCTGCGTAACTCGGTTCGCGATGTGCTTGGTGGTTTAACGGCACGTGAAGCGAAAGTATTGCGTATGCGCTTTGGTATTGATATGAATACCGACCATACTTTAGAAGAAGTGGGCAAGCAGTTTGATGTGACGCGTGAACGAATTCGTCAAATTGAAGCCAAAGCATTAAGAAAGCTTCGCCATCCAAGCCGCTCAGAGCAGCTTAAATCGTTCTTGGATGAGTAAGATATTCTCTGACAAAGGAGGCAGCATGGGTAACAACCGTGACAATTGGCCGAAACGTATTATTGACTCGCATTTACACATTTATGATGACGAGTTTCCGCTAATTGAAAACCAAGGTCATATCCCTGAGCCTTTTTACATTGATGACTATCGTAACCTGGTACGTGGCATGCCTATTGAAGGCGGAGTCATTGTGTCAGGTTCGTTCCAGGGTTTTGAACAGCGCTACCTGAAAGCCGCGCTGGAGAACCTGGGCAACAACTTTGTGGGTGTTACCCAGTTGCCGGGAACTGTTAGCGATGAAAAAATTCAGCAGTTGAAAGAGCACGGCATTCGCGGTGTGCGCGTTAACTTGAAGCGCGGTGTGCATCGTGATATTGAAGGTATTGTTGATTTTGGTAAGCGCATTTGGGACTTAGCCGGATGGCACCTGGAAATCTATGTTGACAGCCGCGAGCTGGACGACATGGTTCCTACTCTGCTTAAACTGCCGAAACTCAGTGTTGACCACCTAGGTATGGCGAAGTCGGGCTTGTCTCAGGTTCGTCGTTTAGCCGAAGGTGGCGTAAAAATTAAAGCCAGTGGTTTTGGTCGTACTGAAGTGAATATTGAAGAGGCCATTAAAACCCTGAATGAAACGAACCCGGACGCGTTGATGTTTGGTACCGATTTACCGGGCACACGCAGTAATCGTTCATTCGAGCCTTCAGATATCACCAATATTGTGAATGCTCTGGATAGCGAAGAGGCAGTTGATAAAGTCTTTTATCAAAATGCCCGCAGTTTTTACAATTTACCTTAAAAATAGAGAGTGAGGTAAGTGCAGTCTCTCTCATCTCACACTAAACATAACCGCCGTCTGGCTATTGCGTTAATTGCAGTGGCTGTCGGCGGTTTGCTAGTTGCGTTCTGGTTTTCTGCAGGCGAAACCCTGCAGCGCAATCAAAATGCCATGAGTCGCTCCTGCCAGAATGTGCAATTAGCGGTAAATAGCCTGTTCCCTGCTTCTGAATCACCGCAACAACAAGTAGCCAACCCCGACTTAATGCATCAGGCGCTCAGCGACGCTATAGCTGACACTAAGGGCGTTAAAGGTGGTTTCTGGCACACAGCCCAAGGCTTTATGGGCTTCGCATTCCCAACCAGCGGCAGTAGCGCCTCGGAAATTGGCATTAGTAATGACGATGTTCCTATTGTTCGTTCCGCAGTACAGCGCTCTTTAGAGCAGCAACGCGAGGTAGTTTCGGTACAGTCGAATGACCGTGTGGCAACCGTGGTCGCCGCCTGCCCCGAGACCAACCATTACAACCTGGGCATTTGGCTGAAAAAAGAAGTGCAGCTGGTACCGGCAGACTTCTCTATTATTGTCAGCGTACTCTTTGTTTTGCTGGCCATTATTGGTGGCATATTGGTGGTGTGCGAGTCGGTGTTTAACCGCAACTGGCACTCTGAACGTGACCGCATTGTGGTGCAGGCCGAAGACAGCTCTCAGGCCGTTACCGTTACCACCGAGATACCAGAAATTCAGCCATTATTGCTGTTGTTGTACCAGGCGCGTCAGAAAATTCAGGCCAAAGAGCGTGAGCTTAGCCAGCAGATGAACAAAGTTATTATGGCTAACCAGAAAACCCTGGTAGGGCGCATTGCGCGCTCAATGACAGCGCTGGTATTAGCCGATTTGGAAGACATGCAGCGCAAGCTCTCAAAAATGAGTGAAGACGACATTAAGGGCAAGGTTTCGCAGCTAACCGAACTGTTTAATTCGTTTGAGAAAGTTACCTCAGAAATGGGCAATGGCAAAGCCGTGTCACTGGATGTAGAAGACTTTCTGCAGAACCTGGCCGACTACCACGAAGGCCATAGTAACGAAAAAGATATTACGCTAACCGCCATAGCAGAAAAAGGGCTGAAGCTAGAGGCTGACCCCTTACTTGTGCGTTTTGCAATGGACTATTTAATACGCCATATAATGAGCTTTGTGCCGGTAAATTCCGAAATTATGTTGCAGGCAACTGCTGAAGAAAACTTTATAAAAATTGCCGTTAGCGACGAAAGCACGGGCATAGAAGAGAAAAACAAGCATTTACTTTTCCACGCCGACGAGCTGGCACCAACCCAGTATGGCATAGGGCTTAAGGTAGTGCGGGACACACTGCACAGCCAGGGTGGCGACATCAGTTATGAAAAAGTTGATAAAACTTCACGATTTAACGTGCTGATACCCATGACAAAAGCCTAAAAAGTTCGTATAATTTGCGCCGCTTCACAGCTTCCAATCAAAAATGGCCCCTTAGCTCAGTGGTTAGAGCACCCGACTCATAATCGGTTGGTCCCCAGTTCAAATCTGGGAGGGGCCACCATTTTTAAAGGCTTTCAGCCGAAGTTTCCACTAACTTTTCTTTGTTTTTATTTTCCATGTAGCAAATATGTAGCAGAAAGCACTATGTTCCTGAATAGTTCTTGAACTAACTTTCTTTAGCTGGCAGCCTATTAACTTTATATTTACAAAGTAATCAGGGACGACTAACTATGAAATTATCTAAAGTGGAGATTGATAATTTTAGAGGAATTAGAGAAACCAAGATAAATTTTGAGAACTTTACTACCCTTGTAGGCCCCAATAACATCGGGAAATCAACAGTGCTAGCTGCGCTCAATTTAGTTTTAGATAATAAGAAACCGACGTTAGATGATTGGCCAAATAGAGATCCTAATGGCGATTTGATGAGAATCACATGCCGCTTTGAGGAGCTAGAAGATTGGGAGAAACGTCGACCATCAATTTCAAAACTTTTGTACCGTGACTCTCTAATCGTAAGGATGGAGGCGTCATGCAATGCAGAAACATTAAAAGTCGAAACTGAGTATTCGGTGTATTGCGAGTATACAAACTATCCGTGGGTAGAATTAAAATGGGCAGATTTTAAATCGCATGATCTTTTTGGTGAGTTGTCTGAACATTTTGGAAAAAGTAAAAAAGATTTTTTTAGCGACATTAGTAAAGTTGAAGAATATATGGATACTTATCACGCAGATAAGTGTCCTACCGTCGCGGATTGGGTTGAAAAAGGCTTCCCTAACTCTCTTCAGCAAGCGGTTCCCCACGTAATGTATGTGCCTGCAACGTTTACTATTGATGAAGAGCTGCGGAACACAAATAAAACTAGTCCTTTTGCAATTTTGTTTAATGAAACTTTATTTCCGAGCATAAAAAAGAATGATTGCTTTGAGGACTACAAGAAAGTGGCGGATGAGTTAAATCGAAGAGTTAAAGGCGAAGGCGAGGATGGCCCAATTCCCGAGCTCGATGATACCTTATCCAAGTTATCTGATTCTATAAATGAAGTTTTAGACTTTAGCTCTTCTGTTCGACTTGAGCTAGGTGACATAAAAATCGAAGAGTCTTTTCTGAAAGCTTCGAAATTGATCATCAATGAAGAAATAGATACAGATTTAATTTATCAAGGAAGCGGCGTTCAGCGCGCGTTAGCTTATGCTTTGTTGGAGAGTAATGCTTATCAACTTGCAAAGCGAGGCGATGAAAGCAGATCTATTATAGTTTTGTATGAAGAGCCAGAGCTTTATATTCATCCCCATTTAATGCGGAGGTTAAAATCCGTTCTTGTAAGCCGCAGTGAGCAAAATGGATTTCAGGTGATTTGCTCAACGCATTCGCCATTTCTTGTTGATATAGGGAATAATCCTGAATCTTTAAAATTAATGAGAAAAGATCAAAATGGTGACCGAACCATTACAGAAGTAACTAGTCAGATCTTTGAAGAAAATGATGATTATAACGAGAGAAACCATCTTAGAGCAGCATTAGACTTTCACCCATCTGTTGCCGAAAGCTTCTTTGCAAAGAGAGCTTTGATAGTGGAAGGGGATACCGAGCTTGCAGTATTTTCCTTAGCGAAGGAACTGGCAGATAAGTTAGGCGTTGATATTCCTTTATATAAAGACACTACAGTTGTCTCAGCAGGTGGGAAATGGACTATCCCTGCGATATTAAAAACTTTAAATGGTTTAGGTGTCGACTTCAGGGTTGTGCATGATAAAGATCAAAAAGAAAAAAGGGATGATGAGCTTGATCAATTACATCACCTCCATCCTTATAGGGCGAATACGAAAATTAAAGAACAATGTGGTAGGTGTGAGCCTTTTGTGATCAATGATACTTTCGAGCATATTCTTTGGGACCAAATGGAAAATGAAATAGCTCCTAGCTCTGATAAGCCCTACAACTCTTGGTCCAGAGTTAGAAATTTTTTAGAAGGGCATATTGATTTGACACAACGCTCGAAAAATGAACTTGTGAATTTATTGGGATACTCTTTTTCATAAAAAGAGTATTTTTAACAACTATAATTTAATTCTCTATATTTCAACGAGGTTAACCTATATGAACTCAAAGCCCAAAGTAGGCCTCTACGTTTCGTCTAAAGGGCGAAGTTTAAACTTGCGAGTGGAGGGGGTTTATGGCGACTCTGCGGACTTCTTTTTAGTTGAAGTGGTGGGAGAAGATGAAAAAGATGATCCTTTGGCTATAGCGCAAGAGTTGGATAATCAAGAGTGGGAACAGTTGGTTAAAGATGACGGATTAAAGTACGTGGGAGAATAAGGCTTAGGCTATTATTAAGCGACAATTACGTAGCCGTCTTTAGCTGATTATCATTCTTTCTCGGGAATTATTGAGTTCATTGCATTGGAATTTGGATATTTTTCCTGTAATTTTCGCATATATTTATATGCCCTCCGGTATGATTTTGTATCTACAGAGAAGCAGAATGCCAGTAGCCCATTTAAGTATCTGTAAGAATCAGCCTTGCCAGAAAAAAGATGATGAATTTGAGCGCGTATTTCTCTATATTTTTCTCGCCCTATTCCAACGGCTGACTCAGATACAACTAGACCAGTTACGCATTTTCTACTCATCGTTCCATAAACGCGAGTTTTCTGCCTATTAATTGTGAAGCCTTCATCTGCTATTAAGTAGTCTAAAAAATATCTTGCTTTATATATTTTAGTTGCTGTTTGTGCTGATAGAGTTATGTCATCTGCATAGCGAGTGTAAATTATCCCTTTAGGGCCAGCGTAGCCCTGTATTCTGGCGTCAAGTTGAGCACAAGTTAAGTTTGCAAGTTTGGGAGATGTAGGAGCTCCCTGCGGTAATCTACCTGAATATGTACAGAGGTTGGTGAGTAAAACGCATAGCTCTTTGTTATAGCCAATACTTCGGAAAATACTAAATATTCTGTTGGCCTTAATGCTTGGGAAAAAATCCTCTAGGTCTATATTTAGAATAAAATTAGCACCAGTGTGAGGAGCTGCATTATCTAAAATACTAGAGCCTATTTCGAAACCTTTAGATTGATCTGAAGCTCGCAGCTTGTCTAGAATATTGCGAAGTATCCATCCCTGTAAGGCTTTTAACTCTCTGGACGGCTGCGCAATTAATCGAGTCCCTCCAGATTTTTTAGGTAAACGGTATACTTTATAAAACTTATCTGCCCGCAGGTGTAGCAATCGAATTCTGCTAGCTGATAACTTTGTATAATTAGCAAAGTCTTCCGATGACTTCATTACCGGTAAGCCAAGATTTCTTAGTCTATAAATATGAGAGTCTTGAGGCATAGGCGCGTCACTTTTACGTCTAAAGAAATGTGTTAAAAGGTGTAGATCAAGTATCGAGAGATACTTGAGGTACAGATTTTAAAACAGCAGACACTAGATTATTACTAGGGCGGCGAAGCGCCGTCCAACAGACTGACGTCTGTTTGCTAAAAGTGAGCGCCAACATCGACCCTATCATATTTAATCTTAGTATTTCTACGGTTTTTTCTATTTAACAACTCGATTCTTGCTTTATCTAAATATAGCTTCTCGTAAGTTTCTCTTACATGCTTTATCCCTGACTGGGTTACTACGTATCCGTCAGGTGTTCGGGTTATTTTTCGTGAGCTAATAAGGGAGCTTAAAGACGATTTTGTAGCGATTTCACATAACGAGTTGCTAGCACCTGTCGCACTTTCTACCAGCTTATATAGACTTACATTATCAACTTCATCCATCAGATAGATGCAAGGTAAAATGAAGTTATCGGTTTCGAGTATATTTGTTATGGTTTTCTTAACAGGATTACTCTTTTTGATTTTCGCTATAATGCTGCTTATCCGTCTATAAAGTTTGTGCCTTTCCTCTCGATTCGAAAGTTCACTATAGTTTTCAAAAATTACTTTACCCGAATTAGACTTTTTGATGAGCCTAAAAGGGCCGTAATTAATGAAGCTCTTTTCTTTCTTGAATTTTTTATTGGCTATGCAAACTATTTTAGCGGCAAGTGTTTGATTGTTTGAAAACGCACCTAACTCAGCAAAAGACCCTGGACTTTCAGGGATTATTACTATTGAGTCAACACTCCGCGCTAGTATGTTTTCAAGCTCCAGCAGGCTATGTTGCCCTTGTCCGGAAAGCAAGTCGTCGAACAAGTCTTCTGGGTATAGTAGCTCGAATCTAGGGTACTCTTGGAATATAGAGGCAACTTTTGCGCGAATGGTCGAACTATCTTTTATATCTGCTCCGCAAAGGAAAATCGTAGTCTTCTTTTCTCCTCTAGGAACAAATATTTTCTCTTTTACGATACGGGCTATACTTTGTAGCTCGTGATCAGAAATTGTATTTTTCATTTGGCTCAACCATTTTGAGATATAAGCTATTGCTACCAGAAATATTTAAATTAAACAAGTAGGAGTAGCTATAGTGGACTATGAGTTTCCGTACAGTTATTCCCAGTACTCCAAGTGGAGCCGATTAATCGGCTCCTAAAGACACAGGACGCCACGTATGAAAACGGGTTTTTAAGCGTTCGTTGCCCGCTTTTAATCCAGTTAACTTTCTGCTGATATTGCAGTCGTATTTGGTCGACTTTATCTCTCCTGTTTCTTCGTCCACTTCGATTTCATAATCGAGTTTTAACTTCAGGTCTTTGCGCTTTACGAATAGCCCGCCCATGGCCTCAAGGTAGCCGCACCAATCGCCTTTGTCTGCCGCTTGTCTTGGAATCTCAAAAGGCGAATCTTCAGGTTGTTCGTGACGTACGCGGCGTAATTCTCTGTAAGGAGAAACAGGAGGACCACCTTGTTGTTGAAATTGACGAATTGACCAACAGGAGGCCCATGCTTCTACGTGCATTACGGTGATGTTAACTGATTCGCCATAAGTACCCGTTTCAAGGTGTGCGCCGTCTATGTTTTTAGCAACGTATTTGGCGATATAACCGGATGCACTGCCCCTAGACTTGTCGATGCGAGTAATATCGCAACGGTTTTCTTGTGCTCCTGATTCGTCTCCGTCTTCAAGGAGGGCGTAATGCCGGAATATTTGAGAGAAGGCTTCAACCTGGCTAGGTGGTAAAAAGACCAGTAGATGCCAATGTGGGGTTCCGTCGTGCTGAGGCTCAACAACCCTCATTCCGTATATCATAATGCCGTCACGGTTCAGTTTAGCGCGAATGCGGGCCCATAAATTCGTTAAATAGCTTTGAGCTTGTTTGGGTGTTGCTCCCATCCATTTAGGGTTAGCTTTGCCCGATCTCGCGTAGTTGTTGTGATATTTCGAGGGGCAAGTGAGTGTTAAAAATAAAGCTTCGTGATTTAGCTTATCAGCTTGATTCTCGAAGCCGCGAATGCGAATCATCATTTCATTCCGTCTATTTACAGGGTTAGCAACGGTTGTTTGCGAAAGATCGAACAGTGATACTCGCTCTCCGTTTTCGTTCTCGCGAAAACTGTTCTTTAAAAACTCTTTCTCCATGGCTTTTTCAGTTTGTCGTGCTTTTGCTGTTAAACTGCTGCAATAAATGTCGCGGTTTTTCGAAACTATATTCAAGTTGATAGCCGTATTTTCTCGGGCTTGTTTCAAGCTTGTCTTTATACGGCGCATCCACCAACTTGCGTCAGTCATCCTCCTTATACAGCCTTCAATGGTAACCATTGAATTAGGTTCTGGTGGCTCGAGATTAAGGCTTCTCGTATAAGAGGCCATCCTCGTATACAGTTTTTCGGTATTTTGTTGTTTTTCCGTATAAGGGATTTTCTTGCCGGATTTTCCCGTATAGGTATAAGGGGTATTTCTCATCATCCGTAAACAGTTTTCAGACTGTTGATTTGCCCATAAACGTATATCGGACTGATCAGCGTTCAGGTTCCTTACGAAAGTCGGTACATCTGAGAATATTCTGTCGCTTAAATCTCGTATAAATATATTACGTTCACGAATGGTAGGGCGTTTGAAATAGGCTTTACGCAATCTCGAACTAAATTCTTGAGGAAGCTTGTATAAGTAATAAGCAAAATATTCGACACTACCAATATCAAACTTTTCAATGTCGTCTGCCAATTCAGGATAAAGCAATGAGTAATGTTTTCTCTGAGCGTCATTTAGCATGATGAAACTCCTTCGGTAGCAGATACTAGTAAGCACCAAACGCCGTATATTTTTCTCGCTTCTGTTTCAATCAGCCCCCTTTCCTTGAGAGAGACCAATGCTTTTCGGTCACAGCTTGGCAGTTCATCTAATGCCATGACTGCACCCATAAAAGGAACTAAGTCAATGCAGATATGGAGCGGTTTCCCGTTCCGTAAATAGTTCAGCAGTGCTTTTTGGTCATCGGATAACTTAGTCATGGCGAACCTCCAATTCCGTTAAATTGGAAGCGCGACAAAAGCTGTTAAGCCAAGCGTCTAGGTCTTCTTTGAGATAGCGGATAGTCCGCCCAATTTTAATGAATGGTGGGGCAGGTTTGCGTTTACCAATTTGCCCATCCATGCGTGACTGACGCAAGTATGAGCGGCTCATTCCGATGTACTCGGATGCTTCAATTTCTGAAAATGCACGTTTCTCAACGTTCATAGTGTCAACCTTCTGTGTTTATGGATTCACAGTGAGGTTAGCGTGGTGTTTTAAAGGAATGAGACTTTCTGTGAAACTATGAGACTTTTTGTGAAAAATAGTTATTTACTGCAATCTTGACCTGAGAAATGCGATTTTCAGCGGTTCGATATGAACAACGCTTAGTCCGTCTACCATTCAGCCAAAACAATGCATCAATATCAAAATCTTCAATTAGATGTTCGGTGTCGTAAAAGCGTATTTCATTTTTATGTTCGCTTTCTAATTCAGCCCATAAGGTTTTCATTGGTGATTCTGGATGAGCCGCTAATAGGCGAAAAAGAATGATATTAAGTGGATCAATCTGTGCGTCAGCTTCTTTGATTAAATGAATAATTTCCTGCTCGCTCAGAGACTGCCAACCAGCTAACTGATCGTTGACGGTGAGTGACGTTTCATTTAGAGCTTCATGAAGTTTATCGATTTCAACAAACAAATCGAACTTAGTAATTTTGTACCCTTTACTCGATAACCTTTTCTGACTATCCAATCCACCTGCATTTTCGTTATTCATTTTCTTAGCAACTAACTGAGTGAGTAAGTCTGCTAATGACTTAAGGTCTGGGGCTACAGTAGGCTCTAACAGTAGCTCGACTGACTTTTGTTTTGCCGTGTCGAAGTCAGTGCCTTCCCAATCGTCAAGACCGTCAATATCGTCTATGTTGTCGTAAGGGAATTCAGGGTTCCACTCAGTTAATTCTGACGCCCTCACTCGTATTCTTTTAAGTGTTGATTCACCTTTCCGAATCACATCTTCTGCAATTTTACTTGAGACAGGAGCGAATGTATCAATCGAAGCTGTAGCCATGCCTACAAACTCATTTGGAAAAGCAAGTCGTCGAGCTATAGCTAATGTCGATTTGATATTGGCGAAAAGTACGATTTTTCTTTGCTCAACCAAAGTGAGAAGATCTGCTAAGCTTGCGATACTTATAGTTTTTTTACTTTCAATTCGTTCTAAATTCATAAGTTTTTCAATTTCTTAGATTAGACAGAATAACAATAAAAATTAAAATTGCGATTAAAATGTATGGTAAAGCGGACATAAAAACTCTTTCGAGGAATGACGAAAAATTATCAGGTCGGAAGTTTTTTTTACTTAAATAGATATCGTGTATCCACATAGAGAGAGGAGCGATAATATAATAATCAAAAACTCCCCAGCTAGGCAGTTCAATGCTGTTCTGGTATATATTTCTATAGATTTCAACTTCTTGATCATCGTCTAATCTCTTAATCGATAAGATATCAATAATATTACCTAGATGGTCTTCAAACTCGTTATTCGTTAAATGGTTAATCAACGTAGATTCGCTTTCGAGTGACGAACTATTAAGGTTGAAGAATTTAGGGTTATTAATCCTTTTGATTTGTGAGTTAAATATCTGGAATAGAAATCGTTGGCCAGCAATTTGACAATGAATCAGGTAATCTGCGTTGTTACTAATAATTGGAGAATTAGTAGAGTCGATTGTGCTTCTTAGCTGAACTTTATGAACTGTTGCTGCTTGACCACTTTTCAGCTGTTCGTAAATCGGATTCCAATAATTTTTGACTTTTTTAGTTTTATGCTTCCCTCGCCGTGTACTTAAGATAATCCTGAGGTCAGGATTATCTGATAGGAAACTATTTAAATTTACTTTGGTATCACTTAGACCGTACCAAGAAACAGGTTCCAAATCTAAATTTACAGTTTCATAAGGCCCCAGAAGTAGAGGCGACTCAAATTCTTTGAGTTGAATATAGATGTACCTATCACATTTTAAATAGATTCCGTATATTGCCTCAGTTCTGTCTTTTTCGTTGATCAGTAAAACTGATGAAATATAGATATCATCGTACATTGCAGAATTAACTAGCCTAAACGAAGCTCGTATTTTTATGAACAGCTTCTTGCTAAGTGCATAAAAGGCAACTGAAGCACCTAATATTGCGATAAGTGTAGTAATGCCCCAGCGTATTAGCTCTTCGTCCATTTTCCCCACGCATTTCTATTGATTGAAGCTGAGCAACGCTACTGCCTTTGCCTTGTGCTCAGGTGCTAAGTGAGCATACCGCAAAGTCATTTTAATATCAGCATGGCCTAACAGCTCACGGACAGTATTCAAATCAACGCCCGCCATGACAAGTTTACTGGCAAAGTGATGGCGTAGGTCGTGGAATCTGAAATTTTCAATGTTGGCTTCATCAAGCACTTTCAGGAAGCCTTTCTTAATATCAGTTAAAGGATCTTTTTCTTTGCCGTGAAAAACGAACTGGCTTTGGCTTACTTTTCGCCATTCTTCCAAGACCGTCATAGCTGTTTTATTCAGCGGCAAAATACGAGACTTACCTGATTTCGCGTTGTCGGCTTTGACAGCGAGCGTGTTACTTAGAAAGTCTATGTCGGACCATTTCAGTTGAAAGATTTCACCGCGCCGCATTCCGGTATTCATAGCAAGTAACACTATCGGCTCTAAATGGTCTGCATACATTTGACCCCGTAAACTATCGGTTTCCTCGTATTCGCGAATCCTTCTGTGTTCATTTGCGCTGTCTCTGGCGGCTTTGATTTGTTCATCACGTTCACGAAGTTTTTCTAACAGATTAGCTTCTTCATCTTTGGTCAGATAACGCAATCGCGTGTTGTCGGTCTTTAGGGTTTTAACTTTATTAAGGTCGTGATAGCTAATCAGGTTCCATTCCACTGCGCGGCTCATAGCCCCTTTTAACGAGTTTACGTAATGGTTAACCGTAGCTTTGGTCACGCTGGATTTAGTCTTCTTGTTTCGCCACTGTTCTACTTTATGAGCTTTAATCTCTGACAGGGGTAGTTTCAGAAAGTCAGGGAAGCCAGATTTTATGGTTTTTATGATGCGCTTCGCTGTTTTGGCATTTTTTGCATTAAGCCAAGGCTCGTAATGTTCGTTTAGGTATTTTTCGAGTTGATTAGCCCGTTCGCGTTCGGCTTCAACTTTCTGTTTTTTCTTCTCTTCCTGAATGTCTGTACCCTTGGTCACTTCACCCGCTTTTATTCGAGCCAGTTCTCTGGCTTCAGCAGGTGTGATTTTTCCATGAGTACCAAGGCGATAATTTACCTGCTTTCCATCCTTGCGATAGTAAAGGTAGTAAGAGACACTTCCTTTGTTTGTTATACGAGCGTGAAAGCCACTGATCTCTGTATCGTTAAGACGTTGATCAGAAGGTGTCAGTTTTTTGATTGAGGCGTTCGTGATCTTAGCTCGTATAGCCATTGAAATTTCCCATGTAGCAAATATGTAGCAAAGTGATTGTGCTACATGGGATCTCGGTGAACAAGAGTAAACAATCTTTATTCATTTAACTTAATGAAATTAAAGGTTATTTTGTTTTTATTTGTTCTTCGTTGTTCACCGAGATACAATGCCAAAACTCTCTCATAATCGGTTGGTCCCCAGTTCAAATCTGGGAGGGGCCACCATTTTTAAAGGCTTTCAGTATTAGTTATTACTAATGAAAATTAGTTGGTGAGTCGATGGTTTAACTACAAGATTAATGTCGATTTAACTAACACTGTCAATTAGAGTCGTGAGCGTTTATAGGCCGCATAGGCTTGAACGTGCTGTAGAATGATTTTTAGCGAATCTTTATTGTCTAGCTGGTCGCAGGGTAAGCCGTTAATATTCTCAAGATCTTCCGATGGATAAAGTGGTTTTTCAAGCCACTTCCAAGCTTTAGCAGGACTTGCTTCTAGGGTTTTATCACTTAAAATTGATATAATTTTTTCAATTTCTTCGGGGTGCTTGAACCAGCTAAAAGGCCTTATTGCCGATTTTCTTGCGCCTCGAACGCGGCAAGGCATCTGAGACTGAGCAAGCTCACATTCATCTATAAAATGAATAGTCCAATCGGATAGGGTGCTTAAGCTATTATTGGGTTTACGGTAGTCTTCGTACCGTTTTATAGGAATAACAACACCTATTTGTATTTGACGATGACGGTTTAGTTTGTTGTATTCTCGAATTTTCTTTAGAGCAGGTACAAAGTCTGTGTCGTTCGTTACAAAAACGACTTGTTCTAGCTCTGGTTCCATCATCGCGTCGTAAACAGCTTCAAGCGCAAGGTGAACATCACTTTGTTTTTCTTCCATTTTCCAGATTTTAATGCGTTCAGAAGCGCGTGGCTCTAACTCCCTACCGTCGTTACCGTACTCTACTTTAGGGAATTTTGTTTTATCAATTGAGTAGCTACCTTTGAAGGTTTCCAGACGGTCACCCAAGTGGAGCTTGAGAGCTAAGTGATAAGCACGTTGATCATTAAGAGAATTGGAGTCAGCAGCTGCTCGTTGACTAATTTCAGCTGTGAAAAATTTAACTGCAAGCGGGTCTAACTTCGAATTCGGAGCGCCTGAGCGAGTGAGAAGTTTTTCAGATAACGAGACTGGGTTAAGCCATTTATAGGGAGTCCCCTTTAAACAGCCAAAATACAAATTGTAGCCATCGATATAAATTCTTGTTCTCAAACTTTCCATCCCTGAAATGAAAAAACCGACGCAAAGGTCGGTTCTTTCGCCCAACTCCAGGGGTCTGTATGTCGCCACGCGTGGAAGATGGGTAAGTTGTTGTATAAAGTTATACTATTAGTTGACAATCTGCAAGGTGTTTTACGTAAAATCTTTCTAGCGATCTTCGAATTTAAAAAAATCTGTGAATTGTAGTGGTCAACTAAATGTGGTCACTTAATTAGAAGCACTACTGTCACGCTAAAACACATCTCACCCCATCCGCGCAAAACGCTGCTGTCGCCAATGAGTTAGTCGGGGCAGTAGCAGTCCTGAAATGACAACCGCCATACCAAGCAGCTGCAAACCGGTAACGTTCTGGCCAAAAGTTACGGCCGTAAGTGCAGCGAAAATGGGCACGAAGTTAAAAAACAAAGAGGCATTTGCTGCACCAAGCTGTTTGACGCCGGAAATCCATAAAAGGTAGCCACCCACGGTGCCAAAAACACCAATAAAGAGTAAGTCGGCTAAGACAATTTGGCTTATTGCCAGGCTTTCCTGAACAGGGTGGGCTTCCGCGCTAAACGCCGCTACTACAGAAATAACGCCAAGGCCGGCTAACATGCCAATAAAGGTATAGGGGATCATGGGCATCCAGCGGCTAATGCCTTGCGTTAAATAGGTGTACAGGCTCCAGCACAGCATACCTAAAAAGATGATCTGGTCGCCGTGGTTGAATTCAAAACTGAGTAAGCGTTTCAGTTCGCCGTTGGTCAGCACAAGCAACACGCCCGACAAGCACACCACCAGGCTGAATACGGCGCCGCGGGTCAGCAGCTTACGCTGTAATAAAGAACCAATTAGCGATGTGGTTAACGGGCTTAGCGCCATAATCAAAGCGCAACTCACTGGATTGGCCGACAGTTAACCAATATTCGTTTTGCTATTTGCGCTCCGGCAAATTTGGACGTATCCCACATAAGGGCTCCCGCCGACTTAGCCGGGTTACCCACGGTGCTGTGTTCGCCTATGCTGACCTGGAGTCTGCAACATATTCACTCGGGTGAAAAGCAGGCTTATACGGCTACCGACAACATACGCTTAAAAGTGGATGACATGAGTTTGCTTACTGAAGTGATAGCCGGTGGCATAGGCGTTGGCTTTATTCCCGACTACCACGCACAACCTCTGCTCGAGTCGGGCAAAATTCAACACATTTTACCGGACTGGAGCAACCAGGCTCGCGGGTGTGAAATGCTCTACCGCGACAGAGACAATATACCTTACCGGGTAAGGCTGTTGATTGACTTTATGTTACAGCGCTTCCAGGGTAATGATGGTGTGCTGTAAATAGCAGCAAACGAACGGCTTCCCCACAAAAAATTTACATTTACAGTTTATTTACATTCGGGAATATAATAACCTTAACTTAACGTTATCTGAGTACTGCCCTCAAGTCATTTTATAGGTTCCTACCGTGGATAAAATCAGTTCATCACTCATTAACTTCTTTGCCTACGTGCCCGTGTGTTTTCTGGCGGTGTTGTGCTTGGGTAGTGGTGTGGCTGAAGCACAGGAAAAAAGCTATTCCGATTGCGCTTACATAGAGTTCGACGACGTCGACCCCAGCACGCTCACTCTGCAAGAACGCATTGCGCTTGAAGAAGCTGCGCTTTTTGCCTCTTTAGATGACTCGGCAGAGTGTATGGAAGAGGCCACTGCGTCGGCTTCCGGTAGCCTTGCTGATGCTGCCAGTGGCAGCGGTTCTGGTGCTGCAGGTGGTGCTTCGGGCTCTGATGGCAGCTCGGGTAATAGCGGCGCAAACTCCAGTGAACAGCAACAACAATCTACATCTACGGCATCGGAAAGTTCGGTGGACACCAAAGATCATCAGCGTGGCAACACGGGTAGTGGCAGTTCGGCTGTGTGCGACGCTGTGAAAGAAGGCATGGCTTCGGCAACAACAGAAGCTGAGAAAGAGCATTTTAAAGGCTTAATGGCCGAGTATGGATGTTAATAATTAACGGAAGAAGAACCATGAATACACTAGCTCAACTAAAAAAACTAAAGCGATTTTCAGTCGTTATGACGCTTTCAGCAATGTTTACATTAGCCGGCTGCCAGTCAACCCAAACTAATGTTACCAGCGTTGGTCCAAGCATGAATGGTCCGTCAGACTCTAAAGCCTTGGGCAAAGAAGAGCGTAGCTACAGTTACAACTCTGATATTTACCTTAATGTGGCTATTCCGGTGTTTGACCCGGGTTTGCCGAAAGACAGTTCCGGCAATATTGATGATGAAGCCATAGTTGAAGAAGACATTTGGCCACAGGTACGCCGTTTAGAAGCGAACCGTTTTGCGGTAAATACCCGCGAAGCACTTTCTGACACGGAAGCCTTTGGTGCTGTGAATGTTACTCCCGATGCGAATGTCAGCGCCGATGTTTACGTCCTGGGAAAAATTAATTACTCAGATACCGAAACCGTTGAAATTGGTGTTCGTGTTATGGACGCCAGTAACCAAATTTGGGGCGAGGAAGAGTTTGAGTATCAAGTAGGCGCAGGCTTTTACCGTGACGCGTTAAGAAAAGGCGAGAACCCTTACGGGCCAATTTTTAAAAGCATTGCGGGTTATGTTTATGACTTGCTAATTCAAAAGTCTGAAGAAGAGAAGAAAACCATTCAGGCGGTTTCTGATATGCGTTACGCCTCTATGTACAGCCCTGAAGCCTTTGGTGGCTACCTGGGTGAGTCCAGCAGCTTCTTCTCGAACCGCTCAACGATTACGTTGAATGGAGCTCCGGCTGAATCAGACCCAATGTATCAGCGGGTTAATGTGATTAAAGCGAAAGACCAGCAGTTTGTTGACTCATTGCAGGACAGCTACGACACGTTTTATGCAACCACTCATGACGCGTACCGTGCTTATCAGGAAGAGACTTTACCGGTTGCTATTGATATTCGCCGCAAAAAAGCAGAAAGAACCCGTGCGCAGGTTGGTGCTGGTATTTTAGCTACGGCTGCTATTTTGCTGGGTAAAAACTCAGGCTCTAGCGCGGGTCAGGTGGCCAGTGCTGCGGCAGGTTTAGGTGCGGTTTACAGCTTAAGCGAAGCAATAAAAACCAACCGTGAATTAGGCACTCAACGCGCATTGCTTGATGAAATGGGACAAAACCTGGATATAAAAGTAACACCGCAGGTAGTTGAGCTTAATGACCAGAACATTGAATTAACCGGTACTGCGGGTGAGCAATACGCGCAATTACGCGAAAAGCTGAAAGAGATTTATGATCTCGAATCAACGCCGTTAACTCAGCTTTAATTCACCTAAGGAAAGGTAACGATGTCGTCTGTTGATCAGCAAATAGCAGAAAACCGTGCTAAAAAGAAAAAAGTCATAGTAACAGGCGTAATTGCTTCTGTTTTTGCCTGTTTGCTGATTGGCGTTGTCGTTACTTTGCTCGCTTATTTTCCGGTTTCGGGTAACACGCCGGTAGCCGCGGAAAAGCAAGAAAAAAGCGAGCCGCAAACAAGCTCCGCTAACCAGGCAATAGACAGAAAAGCGCTGCAAACGGCCTTAAATGAGACCAATCAGCGCGTTTCTGAGCTTGTTGCTACCCAGTATATATCGACGTGGCAGCCCGCCAAAGTTGAGGCTTTTCAGGCCGACATAGCTCAGGCTTTTAATGACTATGGCGCCAGTAATTACGGCCAGGCGCAAACCACTATCGAGCAACTTAATACGGATATTGCAAACTACCAAAGCGCGTTTGAAAAGGCTTATAAACAACCTTATGCAGACGCAGCAAAAGCCTTTACTGCAGACGACATTGATGACGCCGCCCAGTTGAATGCTCAGGCTTTAAAGGTAAAAGGCGATTTTAGCGACGCGCTGGCGTTGCAGAAACGTATAGATACCTACCATGAAGTCGCTGATTTGTATGAACAGGCCAGAGTGGGCGGTGTAGAAGGCAATATAGAGAAGCAACGCGCTGCTTATCAACAAATTCTAAAGCTTGATCCGCAACAGCAGGAAGCCAAGGCAGCCTTAGCGAAAGTGGAACAGCAAATTAAACAACAACGTTTTGCCCGTGCCTTGTCAACGGCGGTCAATGCCATTGATAAAAAAGACTTTGATCGCGCCCAGCAGGCATTAACCAAAGCTTCAGCTATAGACAACAACCGGCCGGAACTGGCAACCCTGCAGGCGCAAATTGACGCTGAACTAAAAAGTCAGGGTGTGAAGTCGTTAGAAAAACGCATTCAGGTGTTTGCCGGTGCCGACGAATGGCAGACGGTACAGATGCTGGCAGAAAAGGGTTTGGTCGATTATCCGGACAGCCGGGTTGTGCAGCAGGCTAAACAAAGCGCGGAAGAAATATTAGCCGCCAGCAGTGCGCTGGATGTTTATATTGAAAGACCGGGCCGGCTTGCTGACAGCAACATTCGCCAAAATGCCGTGAATGCGGTGTCCAAATACAGTGGGCTCACGCAATTGAGCGCAAAGCTGGGTGAAAAAATAAACCAGGTTGAGCAGCTTATTGAAAAGGAAAATCAGCCCATAGATGTGACGATTCGTTCTGACAACCGCACTTATATAAAAGTACTGGGTGTTGGTGTTGTGGGTGAGGTAAGAGAAAAAACCATCCAGTTAAAGCCGGGTAAGTACCAATTAGAAGGCCGCCGCGAAGGCTACCGCTCAACCATTGTCGATGTTGTGGTGGAGAAGTCGGGCACGCCAATTGTTATTAACGTTCAGTGTAACGAACGCGTTTAGCATAATTTAGCGTAGAATAATTAAAAAACAGGAGAGACTTCGTGGCCACACTTGACGAAGCCATTGAGAAAGGACGACGTAAACGACGGTTAATGGCTATTGGCTTCTCGGTCAGTATTCTTGCACTGCTGGTTATTTATTTTGGCTGGCTGTTTTTAACCAAAGGCTACAGTTTTACTGTAAAGCCAGCAGAAGCGGCGCAAACTCAGCGCTTTGCGGTTAATTCCGGTATTGGTTTTTTCATCGACAATAAATATTACGCGGTAGGCTCTGGTGGCCTTGTAGCCGTGTCTGCCGACAAGTACCAAAGCAAAGAAGTGCAGGTAAATGACAACAGCCCTTCAACCATTGAAGTTGAGCTGGAGCCTAAGCCGGCAAAAGTGACGATAACAACAGAGCCGGGCGCAAATAATATTGTCTGGTCAGTTAACGGTGAGCAGCGAGAAACGGCTTCTACCTTTGAGGGTGAATTCGCGCCCGGAACTTATACGGTGTCGGCCTCGCATCCGGCTTACGAACCGGCCTCAGTGGCTATTGAGGCGTTAATAGACGGTAAAGTTGAATATCAACTTCGGCTAACCCCTATTAGTGGCACTATTTCTATTAACTCCAGCCCGGCTGGCGCGTCGGTTACTCTTGATGGCAAAGAGGTGGGTTCAACGCCGGTAACTGTTGCTAAAGTGGGTGGCGACTACCCTGTGGTGGTGAATTATCCGGGGTATGAACCGGTAACGGACACCGTGTCTTTAACCGTGCGCAATAAAGAACCGAAGCGTAATTACCGTCTTCAGCCAGTGCAGGCAACTGTTAATGTCTCAGTGAACCCGAAGGGCGGCGCGTTACTGGTTAACGGCGCGCCGGCAAAAAGTCCAATTAGCGTCGATGCCAATAAAGAACATGTTATTCGTTACGAAAAGGCCGGCTACATTAAGCAAAGCCGGACAATTAAGCTGGGGCCGGCCGAAAATCAGCAGCTGACCTTTAACTTAGACCTGGAAATGGGCGACGTAGCTTTTACCTCCAACGAACCCAGCGACGTTTACATTAACGGACAAAAGCAGGGCGTAACGCCGCTTCGGACCACTTTGCAAGCTTTGCCTTCTGACGTTGAGTTTCGTAAAACCGGTTACCGTACGGTTAAGCAGGAGTTTCAGCCAAGCAGCGATCGGCTGGTGAACGTAAAAGCCGAGATGCTGCGTGAGTTTGATGCCAGAAGAAAAGAAGGCAGACCGTTGTTTGTCAGTACTTTAGGCATTGAAATGAACCGTCTGTCGCCGAAAAAATTCACTATGGGATCGCCGGTTAATGAGCCAAACCGCGGACGTAATGAGCATCAGGTGAAAGTGGATTTCTCACGGGACGTATGGATATCGCGCCACGAAATTACCGAAGCGCAGTTTGCCGCGTTTAAAGGCTCGGGTAGTAAAACCAAAATGCCGGTTACGAATGTGTCCTGGGATGAAGCTGCGTTATTTACCAACTGGCTGAGTGAACAGGAAGGCCTGCAGCCTTTTTATAAAGTTCGTAACAGTAAGGTGGTGGGAACCGATGCGAGCTCGCGTGGTTACCGCTTGCCGACCGAAGCCGAATGGGAATACATAGCCAAAATTAATCGCAGAGCTGACTCCACTATTTATGTATGGGGTAGCCAGGATCACTTGCGTGACAAGCAGGGCAACTTTGCCGATGAGTCCGCAAAAGGTCAGCAAACTTTCATTTTACGCGGCTACAATGACGGCTTTGCCGGTAAAGCACCGGTAGGCAGTTTTAAAGCAGAGCGTGGCGGCTTTTTTGATTTAGACGGCAACGTCAAAGAGTGGGTACACGACAGTTACACTTTAAACCCGCCTGACCTTGACCGGGTTTACACCGATTACCTGGGCGCGGCTCGCGGCAATGGGAATGTGGTCAAAGGTGCGTCTTATAAAACCGGACGCATGAAGAATATTCGTGCCAGCGTTCGCGATGGTGAGAATGATACAAAAGATGATATCGGCTTTAGAATAGCCCGCTATTATGAGTGATGAGGAGAAACATCATGAAAAAACGCGTGATTTTGGGCGTCATACTGCTGGCTTTGGCCGGCAGCGCGACGGCTTATTTTGTGTCTTTGGATGCACCACAAGATTTCCCCACCAACATTTAACGCCCGGAATGCATAATGTCTAAAAATAATACGCTTTCAATGAGCCCAAACTTTTTTGTCAGTGGTGGTGTGCTACTGGCTATTTTTACCCTGATACATTTGCTGTATGCAGGGCTTATTCGCCCCGCGGCCGAAGTAGCAATGGCAGAGCAAGGAACAGAAGCTTTAACTGCGTTTTCGGTTATCTTCAAAGATGTTGAGCAGCAGGTGTGTATTTCGCTTATGTTGTTTTGTCTGTTCCTTATGCTGTATAAGCTGTGGCGATTAATTGACGAAGAAGAAATTTACTCGCGCGACTTACTGGAAAGCTACGACAAATCTGAAGCGCTGGACGTTGATGCGGCATTAAATGATTTAGAAAGCTCGGCTTATAAAGAAACCCCCGCATACAGCACCTGGATTAACTGTATTCGTCGTTTTAAGAACACCAAAAACGTTCAGCATGCGGCTGACACCATCGAGTCGTCGGTAGACAATATTGCCATTCAGTTAGAAAGCGGCAACAACATGATCCGCTACATTATCTGGGCTATTCCGTCTATTGGTTTCGTGGGTACGGTTCGCGGTATTGGCTCGGCGCTGGCGCAGGCTGACAAAGCACTGGATGGTGACATTGCGGGTATGACTGCATCGCTGGGGGTGGCTTTTAACTCAACGTTGGTTGCGCTGTTCATTTCTTTGATTCTGATGTTGTTTATGCACTTGCTGAACAGCCGTCAGGACAAGATGGTGATCCGCACGCAAGAGTCCTGCGAGAAACACTTGCTGTCTCATTTACACAGTTAATTGAGCGACTCAGATGCGACGAACACGCCAGGCTGGCGACGGCTTTAATCTATCTTTTCTGGATGTCATGGCATGCGGGCTGGGCGCCGTTATCCTTATTTTTATCCTGATAGATTTTAAAGCTTTTACGCCCGACCCTTCAGAAGAAAAAGAAAAGCTTGAGCAGGAGCTGGCGGCGTCAATGGATGAGCAGCAGCGCCTGAAAAAATCCATTGACGAAATTAATGACAAAATTGCGCTGGAGTCGGCTAAGCAGGAAGACTCTAAAGAAGCGAAAAACGACACCACCCAGGATCAAACCAAAGCTTTGCAGGACTTGTCGACTCAGCTGGCCGTAGTTGCCGATTTGGAAAACCAGTTAGCGGCCTTGTCCAAAGAAGTTGAGAAGTCAGCCAACGTTGAGCTTTCGGGTACGGGTGAGCAGAACTTTATTACCGGCATGAAAGTGGAAGGCGAGCAAATAGGCATTCTGGTAGATAAGAGCGCCTCTATGATGGGCGATAACTTAATTGACGTGCTGAGCAAACTGGCTTTGAGCGACGGCAAAAAAGTGTCTACCGCTAAATGGATAAGGACGCGCCGGGTTGCTCAATGGTTGCTGGCACGGCTTCCGCAAACCTCAAAAGTGAGTGTGGTGACCTTTTCCGATACGGCAAAACGCCTAGGGCAGAGAGATGTCAGTACCGCCTCTGTCAGCGGCTCTATGAATTCTATTGTGAAGGACTTAGGCGCGGTTGTGCCAGAGGGCGGCACTAACCTTCAGCTGGGCATTAGTACGTTATTTGAGACGAACCCGAATATTACTGACGTATACATAGTAACGGATGGCCTGCCAACATTGGGAGACGGCCTGCCTCTCACCTGTCGTAATTTTATTTCGACGAAGAAATCTATTTCCTCAGACTGCCGTCAGGCGCTGATGGTAAAGACGGTTGATCTTGCGCCTAAAGGTGTTCGCTACAATATTATACTGCTGCCGATAGAGGGTGACCCCTACGCTTCTCCGCTTTACTGGAACTGGTCGCGGGTTAGCGGCGGTACTTTCTTATCACCCGCTCCGGAGTGGCCATAATGAGAAAAATTCAGCGTGCGCCAATAGAGGTGTTTAACCTGGCTTTTCTGGACATTATTTCCTGTGCCTTTGGTGCGGTGATTATGCTGGTGTTGTTAGCGAAAAACGGTACTGAAGACACTGAACGTGGGCCGGCTAACCTCAGTACCTTAGTTGCAGAAGTATTGCTGGCGCAGCAGTCGGTGGAGGAGCTTCAGGGCGCTTTATCAGACAAACAAGATGAACTGTCTGCCGCCGAGCAAAAGACCGCATCAGTCACTGAGCAGGAGAAGAATTTAGAAAGCTCTATTCCGCGGGCACAGAAAACCCTGCAACAGTTGCAGGATAAAGCCTCGTCGTTAAGGGCTGAAATACGCCAAGCCACGGCAATGCTAAACACGCCGAACAGCACTGACACACCGGATGATGACGTAGGCGGTATCCCAACCGACGCTGAGTACGTGGTGTTTGTTATTGATAATTCCGGCTCCATGTCGGGAGGCCGGGGCTGGAGCCGGGTCATTAGCGTCGTTAACGACATTATAGAAAGTCACCCGAAAATGAAGGGCTTTCAGATTATGGCCGCCGACGGTGACTTTATGTTCAGCAGTAAAGCGGGTGACTGGTTACCGGACAGCAAACGGTTCAGACAAATGGCCATGCAACAAATGCCAAACTTTACCGGCGGTAAAAGTGCGCCTGAGCTGGGTATTCTGAAAGCCATTAACCTTTATAAAAAAACCAAAGGCACAACCAGCTTGTACGTTTTTGGTGACGACTACCGGGCCAGTGACTTAGACGCCATAGTTCGGCAGATAACCAGTCAGAACCAGGGAGCCGATGGCAAGCCGGTAATGCGTATTCATGGAATAGGCTTTAGCCGCGCGCAAGGCAACGCGGAAACCTTTGCTGCCTTCATGCAGGCTGTTGCTAAACGTAACCGCGGAGCCTTTGTCGGGCTGAACTTTTAGTTTTAAACCTGCCGTTCAGCCCGTGCCGCGTGCAGTTTCTTGTAGCTTTCTATTAAGCGTAAATGTCTGTCCAGACCTTCAAGCTGCATATTTGTTGGCGTTAGACCGTGGAAGCGCGTAGTGCCTTTAACAGAGCCTATAACGGCTTCTATGGTCTCTTCGCCATACATACGGCCTAAGTTGTAGCGGTAGTCATCCAACTCTAGCTCTTCGTCCAGAGTAATTTCCAGTACGGCCTCAATGGCACGGTAGAATAGCGTACGCTCAACCGTGTTGTCGTTGAATTGCAGGAACATTTCTACATATTCGAAAGCGTCGTCATGGCGTTGCAGCGCGAGGTAAATGAGCAGTTTCAATTCAAGAATGGTGAGCTGACCCCAAACCGTATTTTCATCAAACTCAATGCCAATCAGGGTGATGATATCCATGTAGTTATCAAGCTGACTGTCTTCCAGGCGCTCAACTAAGTCTTCTAGCTGCTCATCGGTTAAGCGGTGCAGGTTGAGAATGTCTTCGCGGTATTGCAGAGCAATATTGGTGTTGTCCCAAATAAGGTCTTCCACGGGGTAAACTTCCGAATAGCCCGGCACCAGAATACGGCATACCGGCGCGCCTAAATCTTCATGCACGGCTATGTAAGCTTCTTTGCCCATGTCCTGCAAAATACCAAACAGCGTATCGGCTTCTTCCTGGTTAGAGCCGCTGAAGTCCCACTCAACGAATTCAATGTCGGACTTAGCGCTAAAGAAACGCCAGGACACCACACCCGACGAATCAATAAAGTGCTCAACAAAGTTATTTGGCTCGGTTACGGCCATGGAGTTGAAAGTTGGTGCCGGCAGGTCGTTTAAACCTTCAAAGCTGCGGCCTTGCAATAACTCGGTCAGGCTGCGCTCCAGCGCCACTTCAAAGCTTGGGTGCGCACCAAAAGAAGCAAAAACACCGCCGGTGCGTGGGTTCATTAAGGTAACGCAGGCCACCGGGAACTGACCGCCCGATGATGCGTCTTTAACTAACACCGGGTAGCCTTGTTCTTCTAAGGCTTTTATTCCTTCCAGAATATTCGGGTACTTGTTAAGCACCGCTTGGGGCACATCGGGTAGGGCAATTTCGTCTTCAATAATGTGCTTTTTAACGGCGCGTTCAAAAATTTCCGACAAGCACTGAACCTGAGCTTCGGGCAATGTATTACCCGCACTCATGCCGTTACTTAAATACAGGTTTTCAATTAAGTTCGACGGGAAATAGACCGTCTCGCCGTCGGAATGGCGTGTGAACGGCAATGAAACTATACCGCGGTCAGCACGACCTGAGTTAGTATCAATTAAGTGTGAACCGCGCAGTTCACCTTCCGGGTCATAAAGTTCACGGCAGTATTCATCCAGAATTTCAATTGGCAGCTCGTCGTTTGCGCCGGGTTTAAACCATTTTTCGTTGGGGTAGTGTACAAACTCTGCGTTTGCTATTTCTTCACCAAAGTACTGGTCGTTATAGAAGAAGTTGCAGCTTAAACGTTCAATAAACTCGCCCAGTGCGGAGCATAAAGCGCTTTCTTTGGTGGCGCCTTTGCCATTGGTAAAGCACATAGGGGAGGCGGCATCGCGAATATGCAGCGACCAGACATGCGGGACAATATTACGCCAGGAGGATATTTCTATCTTCATGCCCAAATTGGCCAGTATCGCCGTCATGTTAGCTATGGTTTGTTCCAGCGGTAAGTCTTTGCCTTCAATAAAGGTTCGGCTGTCGCTGTCCGGGCGTATGGTCAGTAACGCCTGAGCGTCCTGAGTAATGCTTTCAACGGCTTCGACGTCAAACTCTAAATCGTTTTCTATAACGCGCTTAACAGCACAACGCTCGGCTGCACGAATAATGGCTTTGCGGTCTTTCTCGGAAATATCGGCCGGTAACTCAACCTGAATTTTAAACAGCTGCTTGTAGCGGTCTTCGGGGTCGACAACGTTGTTTTGTGAAATACGGATATTTTCGGTTGGAATATCGCGTGTGTCGCAATAAAGTCGAATGAAATGTGCCGCACACATAACCGAAGACGCCAGAAAGTAGTCAAAAGGGCCGGGGGCGGAGCCGTCGCCTTTGTATCGAATAGGCTGATCCGAAATAACCGTGAAGTCATCGAATTTTGCCTCAAGGCGCATATTGTCGAGAAAGTTTACATTGATTTCCATTTAAGGGGCACCGCGGTTGATAAGTTGACTGCTGTCAGCGAGCAATAGGCGGCATTATCCCATTTTTTTACTTATTGATCATTATCCGCGTAGCCACTGCCAATGGCACTAAAAGGTAATTTCAGGCCAAGCTCAGGAACTTGTATGGCTATCCAGGCCGGAAAGGTATTGCTGTTGGGGCCGGGCAGCACTTCGTATTCATTTGCCCAGGGGTAGCGCGATGCCGCTTCTTCAATGCGTGAGATCATTTCGGCAGCCTGACCTCCCGATACGGACAGTATTTTTTCGGGTTCGGCACCATACCAGTAACGGTCGGGAGTTGCTGTCTGGTAAACCCGCAGTGCGGGACGGCCGTGCTCGACACCCCAACCCACAACCTCGTATACAGTATACTCACTGGCATTCTCAGGCTTTACTGCCAACCAGGTATGAACCGCAAACCAGCCACGCCAGCCAAAGGCGTCGGCTGCATAGGCTTCTATTATGGCTTGCTTTTCAATTTCAGGATCAGGCGCAATACCAGCGGGGTCTCTGGACGCATCGCGCCAGTCTCCTGACGAACACCCAAGCAAAAGCAGCGCCATAGCTGTAGAAATTAATACTCTGGTCATATTGGCTACACCTGTTTTAAACAAAAACCTGTTACTTACTACTCTATAGCTTACATAAAAGCTCACATCATAACTCGTGTTTGATTTACGAGGGCTTTACACTCAAAAATTTTGCCGTCGATAAAAAGTTTCTGTATGATTTACAACATTATAATTACAATCCAGCCCTATAAATGAAAGGTATAATATGAATAAGAAAGGACTCCTAGGTGGCGTCGGTATCGTCATTGTTGCTGCCGCTCTAATCGGCCCTAAATTCGTTGGTCCTCAAGTTGAGGATGCATTAAAACAACATGTCGAAGTTATCAATCAATTGCCCACTTATAACGCCCGTATGGTGTCATTCGATAGTGGCTGGTTCGGTTCAACTGCAACAATATCGCTGGGCGTAGATTTCGGTTCTATTTACCCGGAAGGGTCAGCACCTGATGACTTGTCTTTTGAAGTGGTTATTGATGTTCAGCACGGTCCGGTTCTGACTCAATTTTCTCCTGGTCTGGGTATGGCTTCGTTTGAAGCTCATGCCAAGGACGATGGGTTACGTGAGTATATTGAATGGGAAGAGAACACGCCTTTTTATCACCTGACTGGTTCAGCTGGTTTTTTTGGTGGTGTTAGTTATGACGATGAAATTGTCGCGTTCAGTTCTAAACCGAATGATGAGCAAACGTCACTGACCTTTACTGGCTATGAAGGTGAAGGTTCCATTTCTTCGGATGAGTTCAGTTACGAAGGAAAACTGGAAGGCGCAGAAGGTCTTATTGAGGGCCAGGCTATCAGCATTGGTGAGTTTGAAATAAGCACTGAAGCTAAAGGCAACATGCTGGAAATTGTGAAGGGCGAGCTTTATGAAGGCGAAATGTCTATGAAGCTTGATAAAGTCATTGTAGGCCAGCCGGATGATGTCGCCCTGTTTGAATTGAAAGATCTTGGAATTGAATTCGTTAGTTATTTCAGCGACGATAAAGAACGCATGAATATTGATATGAACTATTCTGTAGAGTCGCTGAAAGCCGAAGACTTTGACCTTGACGATCTGAAGTTAAAGATGGCTTTTAATAACATCGATTCTGAGTTCTTGCTTGCTTATAACCAAATGATGCAAAAGATTTATGACCAGAACCCCGACGAAATAGAAGTTGCGACGCAAAAGCTGGTAAAGGAAAACCTACCTAAGTTACTGCAGGCAGAGCCTGAGTTCGTTATTAGTGAATTTAGCGGGAAAATGGAGCCGGGCGAATTTAAAGGTGACCTAAGCGCTAAATTGGCGGGTGTAAACCAAATGCCGGACAATATGGAAGACACGCAATTCTGGCTTTCCAGCCTGATTGTTGACTCATCCATTGCTATTGATAAGCCGTTGTTGAAATGGGTCGCTGAACAGCAGATGTTGTCAACAATGCGCATGCAAATGCCAGGTGCCGATGAAGCTGAACTGCAACAAATGGCTGAGCAACAAGCGCCAATGATGATTGATATGTACATACAACAAGGTTTGCTGAAGGAAGAAGATGACGAGTACCGCAGCGAATTCCAGATGGAAAACGGTGAAGGTGTACTGAACGGTCAGAAAATTCCAATCGCGAAAATGATGTAATTATTGTTTGGTGATAAAAAGGTAGTAATGAAAAGCCTCAGCGAATGTATTCGACTGAGGCTTTTTTATTTCAGGTTACGGTATTACGGCTTTGCCAGCGCGGATCGAGATGTTCTTTGGCTTCAATAACTTGCTTTAATTGCTCAATAGCCTGCCAGATATCCTCAAAGCTGTTATAAAGAGGGGTAAACCCAAAGCGGATATAATTTGGGGCACGAAAGTCAGCTATTACACCTCTTTGAATAAGCGCCTGACATAAGCCATAGGCGTGCTCATAACGATACGACAACTGACTGCCTCGCTGCTCCCGTTGCGGAGGAGAAATAAGTTCCAGGTTGCTATTCAGTGACGCGGCTTCTAGTAATTGATGGAAAACGTCGGCCAGCTGTAAGGACTTTTCTCTTAACTTTTCCAGGTCCACGTTCTCAAAAGCTTCGAGCGCGGAATCGACCGCTGCCATGGCGAGAATAGAAGGGGTGCCGGTCAGCATTTGTTGAATACCGGTAGCGGGCTCGTAGTCTGGTGTGAAATCAAACGGGCGGGCGTGTCCGAACCAGCCGCTTAAAGGCTGACTCATATTCTGGTGATGACGTTTTGCGGCATAAATAAAGGCTGGCGCGCCAGGGCCGCCATTTAAATATTTGTAAGTACAGCCAACCGCAAAGTCTGCTTTCCAGTCGTCCAGGTGCACGGGCATTGCCCCTGCGCTGTGGGCTAAATCCAGAATAACCAGGGCTCCGTGGCTGTGTGCGCTGGTAATAAGTTGTTTAGCGTCAAGCCGTCTTCCGGTTCTGAAATTCACTTCGGTTGCTAAAACTACTGCGATTTTATCGTCAATCTGTTGCTCCAGCTCGTTTTCATCAACCAGCTTTAGCTGACAACGGTGTTCACCAACAAACTGTGAAATTCCCTGCACCATGTATAAGTCTGTCGGGAAGTTATCTTTGGTGGATAGCACTATGTTGCGCTCAGAGTCATGGCTTTGAGCCAGTGACAGTGCCGCTGCCAGCGTCTTAAATAAATTCACCGATATTGAGTCACAGCAAATAGTCTGCTCTGGTGCTGCGCCTATCAGGCGGGCAATTTTTTCGCCGACATGTTGCGGCAAATTAATCCAGTTATGTTCGTTCCAACTGCTGATAAGATCCTGCGACCACTGCTGCTGGATAACCTGCTGTATACGGGCTGCCGTTGCTTTGGTCATTGCACCCAGCGAGTTGCCATCCAGATAAACCTTATTAACCGGCAGCTTAAATTGTTCACGGTGCCGGGCAAAGGGGTCAATGCTGTCGAGTTCCTGTATGTCAGTAAAGTTCATGGTTTTAGCTCTTTGTTCAGTCGCTGAATAATGGCTTCCCAGGCAGTTGAGTTTGGGTGTATTAAGTCAAAATGACCTGCGCCTTCAAGTTGTTCTGTCTTTACGTTGATATCAGCGGTTTGGCTCATGGGGACAATTTTGTCTTTGGTACCCTGCATCAGCCAGGTGTTGGCGTGGAGCTTTTGTGCTGTTGGGCTGGCAGCACGATAGTCTTCTTCGCTGGTGTAAGCTGTTTTCATTAAGTTGCTGGCTGCACGGTTGCAACTGCCTTGCGCCTGAGTGTAACTGACCATATTTGTAATGGCGGCTAGGCCAATAACTGCGTTTATATTTTCAGCCGAGGGCGTATTCCGGGTGGTAGCCAGAAGTGCGAGGTGCCCACCGGCAGAGTGGCCCATAACCGCTACCGGCTGATTATTGAGCTTTTGCTGTATAAAGCGAATTGCGGTTTTCACGTCATTGAGACTCGCCGGCCACTCTCCGCCTTGCTCGCCCAAACGGCGATATTCAACAGACCAGACATTAAAACCCGCTTTTCTCATTGCACTGCTTGCCGGGTTGGTGTGAGTAATATCGTATTCTTTTAGCCAGCAACCACCGTGAATAAAAATCACATTAGCGGCCGTGTTTGGCTGCTTTGGTGCATTCCAATACTGAATAAACTGGGAGGGGTGAGAGCCGTAACTGTAGCTGTTATCGGGGCTGCCGGAAGGCAGTTCGAGCACTGACTGGAAAGACACTTGCTGCAAAGAATTGTCACCAGCAGAGGCATGAGAATAAGTCAGGCAGAAAATAATAAGCCCGCAGACTGCCAGTTTTGGAGGAAGCTTTATCAAGTAATACCACCCGCTTTAATGTTTTTAAATATAAAGGACTAGAGACCATACAAGTATTTAAAAGGCGGCTCAACAAAATTGACAGATCAGCAACAAATGCGTCATTTATTCGTCATCGTATCGTCAACTGACCTCAGTACATTAGCCCGGCGTTAACGCGTTAACCACTCACATTAAGGTTTTAAGGGTTATGACTACTTATAAGAAAACATCGGCATTACCGTTCCCAACAAATAAAGTATTAAACTCTGTTGTTGCTGCGCTTTGTGCGTTAAGTGCGCCGGTTGCTTTTGCGCAACAGGACACCTCAGATGAACTTGAGCGAATTGAAGTGACTGCACAAAAGCGTGTGCAGTCTATTAATGATGTGCCTGCCAGTATCAGTGCGTTTGAAGGAAGCCGTCTGGACGAGCTGGGCTTAAACGAACTGGATATGATTTCCGATCTGACGCCGGGTTTGGTTATTCAGGAACAAAGCCCGAACAACCCTGGTTTTGTTATTCGTGGCATTACCTCAGACAGCGGTTCGGCTCAGGCATCTCCGCGGGTGTCGGTTTATTACAACGGAGTGGATGTCTCACGCTCACGTGGCTCCTACTTTGAACTGTTTGATATAGAGCGTGTTGAGGTGGTTAAAGGCCCGCAGGCAACGTTATTTGGTACGGCTGCATCGGTTGGCGCCATTAGTGTTATAACCCGTAAGCCAGAAGCGGATTTCTCTGCCGAAATGAGTGTTGGCGCGGGTAATGAGTCTCAGAAACGAGTGGGCGGCTTCATTAACGGCGGCAGCGACTTAGTCAGCGGACGACTGGCGTTCAGTTACCGTGAACGCGACGGATTTATTGAGAACATAGCTCCTGACCAGGACGACATGAACGGCGTTGACAGACAAGCCTTGCGTGGTTCACTTCGTTTTCAGCCCAGCGATACGGTAACTGCTGACTTAATTTACAGTTACGAGAAAAACGAAGATACCGGAACCTCATTTAAAAATGGTATTTTCGCACCAACCGGCGGCGACACCAGCCCCTACAGTTTTGTTGAAATGACCGGCAGTCCTTACTCGGCCTCGGTACTAGGTCGCGAAAAACTGGGTCTGGACAGAACCGTCGATGATATTAATTTAACCCTGGACTGGACCATTAGCCCGCGCTTAAGCTTTACCTCGGTGAGTGGTTACCGCAGCTTCGATTCACTGGAAGTGTTTGACGCAGACGGCACTCAGGCATGGTTCCTGGAGTTTGGTGAAGATGCCGAGGGCGACCAGTTCAGTCAGGAATTTCGTTTTAACTATGCTGGCGATAACCTATTAATGCTGTGGGGTATCAATTACTTTACAGAAGACGGCAGCCAGCGTGTCCCCTTTAGCACCGAAGAATCTATTTTCCTGAACTGCGCCGGGGCTTTACCCAGTGGTTTGCCCTGTATTAATGCCGATGGTTCAGTCAACCAACTGACACCGGTATTAACCGGGGGAGCCTTAGAGGAAATTCCATACGCCGGCGAGTTTACCAACTTTGGCGATAATGAGTCCTGGTCTGCCTTTGTTGACTTCACTTATCAGTTAAACGATAAAACCGAAGTTGCTGCGGGTATTCGTTACGTTTCAGAAGATCGGGAAAGTGGCTTTGCTGCGACCATGCCGAACAGCCAGTTGTTACCTCTGTTGGGTCTGCCAACACAAACCTTGTTGCCGACTGTTTCAACGGATGGAGAAGTGTTCACTGCTAGTAACAGTTCAGACGCATGGTTGCCTCGCTTTAATATTATTTACAAGCTGAATGACGATAACAACTGGTTTGCAACGGTTTCAAAAGGTCGTCGTTCGGAAGTTGTTGATGTGAGCTCGACTCTTGATGCCGACGGTGAAGCCGTAGGGGATTTTGGGTTAATTCCGGCGGAAGTTATCTGGAACTACGAAACCGGCCTTAAAGGAAGCTTAACGGAAAACCGCGTACGTTATTCTGCGTCAGTGTTTTATCAGGACTATTCAGACTTTCAGGTAACGCTGCAGGACGATTCGGGTAACTTTTACACCGCAAACGCAGGCTCTGCGACGAACTTTGGTGTCGAAACTGAAATTAATGCGAATTTAGGCGCAGGCATTGAGCTATTTGGCCACCTGGCGTATCTGGATGCGAAAATTGATGACGACAGCACCAACGGGAGTTTAGCCGGTAACCGCTTCCGCCTTCAGCCTGAATGGACTTCAAGCCTTGGGGTGATATACGAAGCAGCGCTTTCCAGTCAATACGCAGTGCGTGGCTCTGTAGTCGGTACCTATCGGTCAGAAGTGTTCTTTGAACCAGAAAATGCACCGGTAGCTGGCCTGGATATCAGTCAGGATTCGGTCTCTTTAGTGAATGCGTCGCTGGGTCTTTATAATGACTCTGCTGACTGGAGTCTGGCGTTGAAAGCAACTAACTTGTTCGACAAAGAATACCTGGTTGATGCCGGGAATACGGGCGGGAGTTTTGGTAACCCAACCTTTATTTCAGGTCCACCGCGTTTATTCTATTTAGAGTTTACCAAGAAGTTTGGCATGTAAATTTACGCTAAACGAGAAAAGGGAACCTGTGTCATGGTTCCCTTTTTATTTTACGAGCTAGAAACTAACTTCCCGTGTAGCGCGCTCTGTGCTTATTCACTACCCGATAGTCTTTGCTACGAATCGTGTCCACGAACACCCATTCTGCTTCTACCGCGTCCTCGGATGCAAAGAGGTTCATATAACCGCGCTGATGCAGGTTGGTATATTTTAAGTCTTCTATAAGGGTAGGCAATGCTTTGGCCAACTGCTCTGCGGTTTTTGTGTCCAGGCTTAAATAAGCTTCCATTCCCGGAGATGATACCGAAGACGTGGCAAACTCCACCCCAATATGAGCTCCATCTGAACTACGCAGTTCGCTGTGCCACGCGTTGTGAGTGTCACCGGCAATAACCACCAGTTGTTTGTTGGCTTTTTTCGCTGCCCGATAGAGCATTTCACGTTCAATGGGGTAACCGTCCCAGGCATCGAGATTGTAGGGCGTAACCTGAGTGACCATCGCCTGCTGCTGAGGTGTTAACTCTTCGCCGTTCTGCAGGCGCTTTTTAAGCTCTGCTATTTGTAACAGCAGTGGTGTGACTTTACTGCGGTCATCTGCCGCGAATGCGGCCGAAGGAAAGTTCATTTTCCCCATAAGCAATTGTTGACCTAAAACTTGCCAGCGCGCTGAGCTGTTATTCAGTTTATTAACCAGCCACTGTAACTGCTTTTTGCCCATGATGCTGCGGTCAGAAGACATGTCCTGCTGGAATTTTTGGGTATTGAACTGACCGCTTTCTGCATCGCGGTAGTCGTCATAATTCAGCTGTTTATCACGTCCGATAACGCGGGTATCCAGCATGATCAAATCAACTAAGTCACCGAATTTGAAATCACGATAAATAGTGAGGTTGGCTTCGCCCTGTGGCGGACGAATAGGCAGCCACTCATAATACGCCTGAACTGCGGCTGCGCGCCTTTCAATAAAGCTGCCTTCATCTTCCTGGTGGTTTTCTGCACCGTTTTTCCAGGTGTCATTGCTAATTTCATGGTCATCCCACACGGCAATAAAAGGGGCATGTGCGTGCAGTGCCTGTAACCCTTCGTCGGTGCGGTAAAGCGCGTAGCGGCGACGATAATCAGTCAGGGTAAAAAGTTCTGTATTATTGTTGTCGGGTAAGCCGCGGCCAATTTCTTGCGAACCTTGGGTGGCGTAACCGCCTGCGCCATACTCGTAAATGTAGTCACCTAAATGAATGACCGCATCAATAGAATCGTCCTTTGCTGCTTCGGAGTATGGGTTAAAGTAACCGGCGGGGTAGTTAGAGCAGGAGAAAACCGCAAACTTCAGCGGTTTTAAGCCAGATTCAGGAAGCGTTTGCGTTTTGCCAGAGGGGCTTTTGCTGTTCTTACCTAAAAAACGATAGTAGTAACGCTGGTTTGGCGATAATTGAGTAACGTCGACTTTAACTGTGTAGTCTCTGCTGGCGCTTGTTGTGGCTGTTCCAGAACGAATGATACTTGAAAAGTTTTCATCGGCGGCCAGTTCCCAGCCCAGCGCTACTTGTTTTTCTGTACTATTTTCCGGCACGGCGCGCGTCCACAACAAAATGGCGTTTGAAGTTGGATCGCCACTGGCTACGCCATGGTCAAACTTGACGGAGCTGCGCTCACTGGTTTTGCCAACACTTGCACAGCCCTGTAATGCGGTTGATACGGTGACTGCTGCGCCCGTTGCTGCAAATAGCTTTAAAAAGTCACGTCGGTTAAATTGCTTCACTGTTTTACTCCATGCATTTTTCCCAGAGTAAAAGAAATTACTCCGTAAACATGAAGACTTAATGACAGTAAAGTGTTAGTTCAGTCTTAACTTATTCATCATCACTTTTGGGTTTAAGCTCCAGCGCTTGTACCGCCGAACGAACGTCCTGCCCTGAGGTTTCCTGAAAAACCTGTAAGTCAAATTGTGGCAGTATGGCAAACAAGTGATCAAAAATGTCGGACTGAATACCTTCGTAGATTTCCCACGCGGTATCGTTACTAAAGCAGTACACTTCAATGGGCAAACCCTGAGGCCCCGGGTTTAACTGACGAACCATCAGTGTCATTCCTTCGTGTATGTCGGGTCGCTGCTTGAGGTACTGTTTCACGTAGGCGCGAAAGGTACCAATATTGGTTACCTGACGTCCGTTTATAGGGTCGAAGCCTTTCTTTTCCAGACCCGCGTTCCATTCAGATATATCTTTTTCTTTTTGTTCCAGATAATCGCTAAGTAGCGAGAAACGTTTCAGCTTTTTCTTCTGCTCAGCGGACAAAAAGTGAATACTGTTCTGGTCAATGTATAACGCTCGTTTTATACGGCGTCCACCGCTTTCCTGCATGCCCCGCCAGTTTTTAAACGACTCGGAAATAAGACGTTTGGTGGGAATGTTCGTAATGGTTTTATCCCAGTTTTGAACCCTAACCGTATGCAGTGCCACATCAATGACATCGCCGTCAGCGTTTAACTGGGGCATTTCAATCCAGTCGCCGACACGAAGCATGTCATTAGATGAGAGCTGAATACTGGCGACCAGTGACAGAATGGTGTCCTGAAATACCAGCATGGCAACCGCACCCATGGCACCAATACCGGACAGGAGAATAACCGGAGAGCGGTCCAGCAATGAGGCAATAATGAGAATAGTCGCTACCACATAGACCACTATTTTCGCAATTTGCAGATAACCCTTTATTGGCTTTGTATGCGCGTCAGGCTGCCGACTGTATATTTCGTTAACGCTAGTCATGGCCGCGCTAAACGAACGCGCCAGAGTCAGGATGAGGTATGCAATACTGATGTTGCGTATGATGGTGGTGGCGGTTTCCGGTAAATCCGGTACCAGATAAATACCGCCGGACAGCACTAACGCAGGAACAACCTGAGCCAGGCGGCTGACAATAACGCGAATGCCTATACCCGGGTCACTGCCTAACTGGGTTTGAGACAGCAGACGGGAAATACCACGCAGTAAAACGTGTTTGGTCACAAGCTGAGACAACCAAACCGCTATAACAAGGAAAAAGCAGGCTCCAATTGTATAGGCCCAGGGTTGGGTTGCCGCCCAATCATGAAACCACTGCGGGTAATCCAGTTCCATCATAATTTTTGTTCCACCGCTGCTTTTAAGTCCTTTCTAAAGCCCAACATAAATACGACTTCTGCTACGACGAATAAGGGGCCAATGGCTAAGCCCATAATATCATCAACAAAAGCCGGTTTGCGGCCTTCAAAATAATGGCCGATAAATTGAAATACCCAGCCGACAACAAACAGACCAATGCTCCAGCTAAGCCATAAGCTGGTTGGTAATGCGGCTATGTCGCGGCCAACTGACAGCGACAGCCATAGCAAAATGGTCATGAGCAAACCTAACTTGATATCCAGACGGATATAAAAAATAACCGCCGCCAGAACAACTAAGTTGGCGGGGGTAATCAAAAAGTAGTCCAAGGGTAGCGCAGGCCGTGATAATAAACTAATGATGCCGACAACAATCAGTGGAATACCGACAAGATGAGTCATGACATTCTTACGGTTCCGATGATAAGCCGCATACTGTGCCAGGTGATCAACGATGGTTTTCATAGTCTGTGCCGCTTGATAGCAAAATAGAGGCTTAGATTGCTACGCACATGGCTTGATGTCAATGGAGCTCAATGCTTTCAGGCTTTTATTTTTCTATTGCTCAGCAGTTAACTTACCGCTAACCTAAAGCCTTTATTTTTTATAGGCATATAGAGTAGGGGAAGTTCGGTGGCGTTTGATTACGGTTCGATTGATCTTGGATTAAAAAATCCGTTTAAAACAGAGGGCTTGGTAACCAGTATTCGTGGGGTTGTGCAATCGCTGTTTGGTGTATATTTGCTGGTAGCAGGTGCTGGTTCCGTAAAGCAAGATCCGATTATGGGGTGGGTGCTGGCTATTTTCGGTATTTCGCTTCTGGCAGTCGGCATTAAAGTACTGAGCGGCGGCATTATGGCAATGCTGCGTTACTTTGTTGGCCGTAATCACCCTACGTCACTGGCTCCTAACTTTAGTAAGTCTGAGCGCAGTACCGCGCAGGAAGAGTCGCGTTATGTTGCTTATAACGATCAGGCTCTGGAAGAAATGCTTATGGGCCGTAAAAACAGCACCTTTATAGAGCCCAAAGGCTTACTGGCGCGAATAGCTCACACGGTATTTCCAAAATTACTGTTTATGCCTTATCCCATTCGTAATATGGCGCAACGCCTGTTAGGCGCCTGGGTGCGTACTCTTACGGCAATGGTTGCGTTTGGCTTTGCTGCCTTTGTGTCCCTGGCTGGTTTTGCCGGAGATGCAGGCGTGCTGGCTTTCCCTGTCTACACTGTTTTATTGACGCTTTACATCATGCACGTATGGAAGGCCGCTGGTAAGGCGATATCCCGCGGGGCAGAGCAGACTATTGACTCTATGGGCAGTGGTGATTTGGTCAAGATTATTGCTTTCGCCTTGTTATTGCCTGTTGTGGTAGGGCTGGTAGTGAGCTGGTGGATGGCTGCAACAGACGTAACGGCGGCAACGGTTGAGCAGTATTATGCCGCTTTGCCGGACTTTCATGCAGGTTGGTACTTATTTGGCATTTTTGTTGGCGCTTTAGTTTGCACGGCTGTCACTGTGGTGTTGCTGAAAAGACGTTTAGCCCATGCGAATCCGGTTTCTGAAGTCTCTGAATTACGGGAAAACTGGCAGGAGTCGGTGCACCCTAAAGAGATTTTTATCAACCTGGACAATCTGGTCATGGCAAACCGTCGTTATCGCGAAGTGCCAAACCGTGTGTATCGTGAATTGGATCCTAACTTGCAGGAACACGTTGACGGCAAAGGAGCCTTTAGCGGGGAGATGATTCAGGAAATTCAGCCTCAGGTAAAACCTATGGGACTGGGCGGGTTATTTGATAAATCGCGCTTGGTCAGCTTGTTGCTGGGTAATAGCTTGTTCATTATCGGTGTGGTTTTTACGTTTTTCTTAGCCTATGCAACAGTCGATGTGGTCAAACTTCTTGATAGCATGAACTATAGGCTGACTGAAGAGACTCCCTATAGCGACTTAATGACCTTAGCAGGCGTAGTCATGACTGCCGTTCATTTTTATCTTATTGGCTATGTCCTGCGGGCATTTGCGGGTTTAGCCGCTAATATCGCGCATCTGTTTTATGCGGAAATTCAGTTTGAATCCATGCTTATTTACTTTAAGTGCGAAGGAACCTTTACTGAGTCTAAAATTTCAACCGGTACCGGTATTCACGACAGTACTCGCTCAGAAAATACGCTGGTTCGCAGTAGTATTACCCCCTGGGTTATCGTGTCACGTATTGTGTCGACAACTTTTGCTGCAACCGGAATGAAAAATCTGGAGCATCCGCGACATATTCTGGAAATGCATAAATCGGATGACGAAATGGCGTCTATCCGTAAGGATGTTATCGACTTCCTGAAAGACCGCGAGTCTATTGCTTCTATAACCAGTAATCGCGATTTGGGCAATGCCTCACAGATACATCAGTTAAATGAGCAGACCCGCGCCATTCCAACAGACCAGGACAGATTGCAGCAATCGCAGTCGAAGACTTCTGATGAAGAGGCCGCTGGTTACCTTCGTCAGCAGGAAGAATTGGGCTCAGACAACGACTCTGATACCGACAAAAATCGTTAATTTCCAACCTTAAAAACCGCAGGCGGGTGCGTTGCCCGTCTGCACCTGCTACCAAGGTCGTAGTGCAGCAGCATAAAGTTTCATGGAAACTGTTCGATAATTATACATGGTACGTTGCGTTTTTTACGCCTTACGGAAGCAGATAAATGTCCACAGTTGATGTGAAACCTCCTTTATTGATAACGGCTTTGGCAATAGCCGCCGGTGTCCTTGTCCTTGCTTTTGTGCCCTGGTTGTGGCTGCAGTTATGTCTGCAAAGCTTATTATTTATTGCCCTGAGCTGGTTTTATGCCCGTTATTTTAGCGCCGCCGGAATAGCGGATGATGAAGAGCCCTCTGAGGGAGACGGCACGGATCAGCTGGCCGAAAACTCCGGTAAAAATGCAATAGCAACGGCAGAGCTTAGTTTTGCGATAAGCCGTTTTAAATCCGTTTTGGCAGATATTGTCGAGCGTTTGAAAGAAAGTGTGGATAACTCGTCACGAGTGAGCGAACGGGCGAAGGGAATAGAAAGCTTTTCATCGGAAGTGGCTGTTGCTGCAGAGCAAACCAAGCAGATAAGCCACGAAGGCCGCGAGAGAATAAAGCAACTCACTCAGAAGATAGCTCTGGTAGTGGCGGACAGCCGAGAAAGTGCGGAAGCGGTCAGAGGTCTGCAGGCTAAAGCCGATGATATTCGTAAAGTGACCCAGGTTATTGACAGTATTGCAGAGCAAACCAACTTGCTGGCGCTGAATGCATCGATAGAGTCGGCGCGTGCCGGTGAACATGGTCGTGGCTTTGCGGTTGTAGCCGATGAAGTCAGAACGCTGGCCGGACGAACTTCGGATGCAACCGTAGAAGTGAGTAATTTGGTGGAAGCGATTCATAATGAAACCACGGTTGCGGTCAATAATATTGAGCAACTGTCAAAGCACATTGAACAGCAGTCGGAAACAACCGAGGGCATTATTGAACAACTGGCCAGCATTGTAGAACAAGCCGAAACCGTGGAGCAGCAACTGCAAAAAATTACCGGGTTAATGGGTGAGAACGCAGAGGATCTTTCCCGTAATGGTGAGCTTCTGCATTCTGTAAACTCAGACTTATCTGAACAATACCAGCAACTGGATGACGTAAGCGGGCAGGCCGAGCAACTGGAATTGCAGTCGGAGCAATTGTTCGCGCACTTGGTTGAAAATGATGCCGATGCTGAACATAAAGTGATTTACCAGGCCGCAACCGACGCCGCTAAACAAATTGGGCAACGTTTAGATCAGGCTATTGAGCAAGGCGAGCTGACGTCCTCTCAACTGTTCTCCCGGGATTATCAAGCGGTTCCCGGAACCGAGCCGGTAAAATACAAGACACCATACACGGAGTTTTTCGAGAGTATATTACCCGCTATTCAGGAGCCTACTCTGAAACGACATGAACACATTATTTACGCTATAGCCACTGACCCGAAAGGCTATGTAGCGCGGCACAACGATGCGTTTAATAAGCCGTTAACAGGTGATCCGAAGAAAGACCTGGTCGGCAACCGCTCGCGTCGGCTATTTAATGACAAAACCGGGGCACGTTGCGGAGCTCACACGCAAACGTTATTGTTACAGACCTACAAACGCGATACCGGCGAGGTTATGCACGACTTATCGGTACCCGTTTATGTAAATGGAAAACATTGGGGCGGCTTCCGTATCGGCTACAAGCCGCTGTAGCCTGACATTCATGTCAGGTGAGATATAGTTCCTGACGTAAACGTCAGGCTACAAAGCACCAAGCGAGAATAGGCAACTGAGCAGTATGTCACACGATACCATTGCAATGAATAAAGAGCGGCAGGACTTAAGTGGCCTGGAGGCTGTCTGGTTATTTGGTTATGGCTCACTGATTTATAAAGTCGACTTTCCGTATCTGGAACGGGCGGCTGCCTCAATACAAGGTTGGTCACGACGTTTCTGGCAAGGGTCGCACGACCATAGAGGCACACCAGAAGCTCCGGGCAGGGTACTGACTTTAACAGAAACTCCGGGTGAAGAATGCACGGGAATGGCCTACAAAGTCTCACCCGATGTGTTCGAGCATTTAGATCATCGTGAAAAAAACGGTTATTTAAGATTTACTACGCCGATGAGTTTTCGTGACGGCAGCCAACAAGAAGGCCTTGTTTATATTGCGACAGAAGACAATGAAGCGTTTCTTGGCGAGGCTACGGCGTCGGAAATTGCCAGCCATATCGCTCGTTCGTCCGGCCCCAGCGGGCCCAATGCCGAATACCTGGTCAAGTTGCAGTTGGCGCTACAGCAACTGGGCGTCAACGACCCTCATATTACTGAGGTTTATGAGGCCTTAATGGCAAACCGGGCTAGTTAGTGTCCTGAGTAAATACGGTGTCGGCGGTTTGCGGTAACATGTAAAGCTTACCCTGCCAGTAGTGGCAACCAAATTCGGCGAGTGTATCTAACTGTGCTTGGTTTTCTACGCCTACCGCTTGTACTTCCAACCCCAGCTCTGAGGTCATGCGAATAACCGCACGCACCAAATTGCGCGAGCGTTCGTTAGTATCAAGATCGCGAATAAACTCTCTTTCTATTTTAATTTTGCTCACCGGCATGGTTTTCAAATGCAGCATGCTGGCAACGCCTTTACCGAACCGGTCAATAACCAGAGTTATACCAAGCTGATGTAACTTCTCAATAATTTCCAGAGTGTGCGGCAGGGGTTCTTGTAAGCTGCTTTCACTTAAATCAAATTCCAGTTTTGCCGCTAGCTTTGGGGTCTTTTTAACAAACTGGCTGACTGTCTGATAAAGCTTCTGTGAAATTTGCTCGGTTGCCAAATTAATACCGATTTTTCCCGGAACGGTGTTTTGCTCCTGCCAGAGATCAATTTGCTCGATAACCTGTTCAACCACCCATACTCCCAGGGTGTCCAGCATGCCATTGGCATCAAATTGTGGCAGGAACTGGTCGGGTTTTAATGAGCCAAGGTCGGGGTGCTCCCAGCGCAGCAGAGCCTCAACGCCGACCACCTGATGCTGCATATTAAGAACGGGTTGATACACCAACTGCATTTGCCCGGTTTGCAACACACTGCGGACGTCTTCTTCTAATTGAATTTCATCGTAAGAGCGGGTTTCCAGCTCTTGTTTAAAGTAAGTGCTGCTCTCATTGTGCTCGTCTTTAGCAGAGTTCATTGCCAAATTGGCCTGAGCCAGAAGCTTTTCGGCATCGTAGCCGTCGAGTGGGTAAACGCTGGCGCCAATGCTGGCTGCCAGTTGCACCTGCCGCTGGCTGTCCGACAATATGAATGGCGGTTCGTACGCGGCCTGAATTTCCAGAATAATGTTCTGAATATCGATGTATTCAACAATATGATTCAAAACGACGGCAAATTCATCACCACCGAGGTTATAAAGTTTGGTACCGAAGGGAACGGCTTTTTTCAGTCTAAGCGCCAGGCGCTGTAAAATTTTATCGCCAATATGATGGCCATACTGGTCATTCACCTGATGGAAATGATTAACGTTCATTACAATGACGGCAGCCAATCTGTCGCTGGGCAATTCATCTAATAACCGGGTTAAATCCAGTGCCAGCGAGTTGCTGTTAGGTAAGCCAGTTAAGTCGTTAAAAAAGGCCAGCTTCTGCAATTGCCGCTGCTGCAATTTCATTCGGGTGACATCGCTTAAGGTCGCAATGTAGGCCGCTTCCCCGGGGAAACTAGCCGGGGCTTCACGAACGGTTAAAATGGCAGAGTAACGCTGATTATCTATATCGCGACCCACTATCAAAATACTCTGGTTACAGGGGAAGCCTCCGTCAATATCATCAATTTCCGTTGCTGATAGGAGTTCCTCGAGTCTTGAATTCAGACAGGCTGATTCGTTCAAGCCGGAAATGTCGGTAAATGGTGTATCAATCGCTATTACCCGACGGCGCCCGTCCAAAAGCGCAATGCCTGACAACACGTCATGCTCTGAGTTCTTCCCGGAATTAATGCTGGTGGTATCATAGTAGTCGGCAGAAATATTCGTCCAGGATCCCTGAAAGCGCAGCGGTTTCTGACTGCTACGGCGAACCTCGTCTCTAACCCAAACGTAATGCCCCTGTTGGTGACGAAAGCGATATTCACAAACAAATTGTTCTTCTTCAAAGCCGCGTAGAGCTGTTTTCTTTACTGTTTTTACGTCGTTAGGATGAATGTTGTTCAGCCACCAGCCCGGTGCCATTACCTCTTCTGTTGAGTATCCCAGAATGCGTTCGCAGTTTGTGCTTACCCAGTCGACGCAGAAGCCGGAATCGAGAGCCCTAAGCTCGTAGTGTACGGTTGGGCTGTTACCGAGATAGCTATGCAGTAACTCACGAGACTTTTTAAACCGTAAAAACCAAATGCGGCGAATAAAGAAAAACAGAAAAATGATGGATAGTGCGACAAACGCCCAGGGCTCCCATTGAATTAAGGTGCTTTTCGTGTCGGCTTCCACCGGTAACTTAGGAATTAAGGCGTTAGCGCCTATTTCCCAGATGATAGCGGCTATTATATAGCTGAGCGCCAGAATAACTTCCGGTCGTTTGAAAAATCGTTTACGCGATGCTCTATGCAGTGTTAACTCTCTTTCATTTCTCATTATCGTATCCGTGCCCAGGGTATTTCTGATTTCTTCAATGACTTACTGAGAATAGAGCCTTGTAATTCTTCACACCCTATTTGCTTTAACAGTAGTAGCTTAGCGCGATCATTGATGCCCGTAGCTATGGTTGTTAAACCTCGCGCTCTGGCCATTTTGACCATAGAGGCTAACTCTCGTTTTTGATCGCTGTGAGACGTGGCTTTTTGCACTAATTCCTCAGACAGTTTTACCGCATCTACAGGCAGCACAAAAAGTGACTGTATAGTGGAGCGGCCTTCCCCAAAATGCGAGGCAATAACATTACAGCCAATGCTGCGTAGACGTTCCAGATAGCGTTTCGATTTGTCGGAAAGTGACATTAAGGCTCGTTCACTGACCTCGATATTAATATTTTGTGCTGGAAATTTGGTTTCCTGCAGCTCGTGCGCTAACACATTAAGTACAAGCGGGTCGACAATGTCATTAATGGTCACGTTAATAGCGACGCGTACAGTCACTTTTTGTTTTTGCCATACCCGCAGGTCTTTAAATGTGCGTTGAATAATCCATGACGTAAATTGCTGAGTTAAAGAAGCCTCTTCTATCATTGGCTTAAACTCTTCCACACTCATGCTACCGCGTTTAGGGTGTACCCATTTCGCAGACACTTCCAGTACAGAGAAGTAGCCGGAATTAGTATTGAGCCGAGGCTGGTAGTAAAGCTGAATGTCGTTATTCTTCATTGCTTCGTTAAACTGACGCGAAAAAGTGACTTCTTCAATCTGGTCGATGGCCTCGTCTTGTTCCAGAAACGAGAACTGTTGTTTCTTTTGGAAAGCGTTAAAGGCGTGTGACTGGGCTTCGTCAAAAACTTTTTGGTGATCTTCTTTCAGCTGTTCTTTTTTAACCCGAAGCACACCAGCGGTGCTGTCCATTTGATAAGAAACACCGTCAATGACTATGGGTTGCTCCAAAAAGCTCTCTATTTTTTGTTGAAGTTCTTTTGAGTTTTCTTCAGCTTCAGAGCGAACCCCAACCAATTCGTTTCTTGACGTCTGACCGACGTGAACCTGATCCCCCAGGAGTTTTTTTAGTTGAACAGCCATTTGCTTAACAAGTTCGTTGGCTTTTTCAGTTCCTACTTGCTGCTGAATTTTGTCCATATTCTGTAAGCGGAAGTTGAAAATATCGACCAGGTCATCGGGTGAACTGCCTTTTCCATGGCCAATGCTTTCTAACTGTCTTAGCAGGGCGTTGATATTGGGAAGGTCGGTTCCCTGGTATTTGAATTTGGCCGTTTGTTCGGCACCACTTAATTCTTTTATGACTTTGGCAACCATTCCCGCCATAGTGGCCACAAGAGTATAAGCAACCATGCGAAGCATCCAGCCGCCGACAATTTCGTTGCCGCTTATCAGCGACTCGGAAAAAGAAAAGGGGCTGAGTAATAGGCCACACATGAAACCAGCCAGGGCACCAATGCGTGACCCCAGCAGTAAACCGGCAAAAATCAATGGAAAGTAAAGTAGGTGCTCGTAAAGGCTCGGAAGCCCGCCCGTTATCTCAATGACCCTGATAATAGCCGCAATCAGTATCGCCAACACGAAGCCCATGAACACCTGTTTTTCGGCGTTCATCTCGGTGAAGTTGACGACACTTTCTTTGAGCCAGCTGGTAAAGCTGTTTGGGTCTTCCAATTTAGGCATTTATTCTTATCAGTTGTGATAAATTAGGCAGTTAGCTATCTTGAGGTTGTTATCAATCTTAACTTCTGTCAAGTATTTAAGCCGAGAATCATTAACATCAAGGAACCAGCTATGCGGGAATCTTTAGAACGGCGGTCATTTTTACTGACATTGATTTTAGTCAGTATCGCCTTCGCCTGGGTACTTATACCGTTTTGGGGAGCTATTTTTTGGGCTTGTGTGGTGACTGTTATTTTTTACCCGCTACAACAAAAACTGAAAAAGACGTTTGGAGACAAGCCCAACCGGGCAGCTCTTGTAACCTTGCTGATTGCATTGGTTATTGTGGTGATTCCGGCGCTGGGTATTTCATATTCCTTTGTGCAGGAGGGGGTTAGTTTTTATCAGCGGCTGGACGAAGGCAAAATTAACCCCGGTAAGCTCTTTGATGATATTCAAAAGGCGTTTCCGGTTATTAGTGACTTGCTTGCTCAGTTTGATATTAAAGCCAGCGATGTACGGGAGAAAATATCATCAGGAGCCGTTAGTGGTAGTAAATTTTTGGCAGAAGAAGCGTTAAGCATCGGTCAAAATACATTCTCTTTTATCATTAGCCTTTCGCTAATGATTTATTTGACCTTTTTCCTTTTGCGGGACGGTCACTTGCTGATTGACCTTTTAGTAAAAGCGCTGCCTTTGGGCGATGAACGAGAACGTAAGCTGTTTACTAAATTTGCAGAGGTAACTCGGGCAACAGTGAAAGGAAACATTGTTGTGGCAATAGTTCAGGGCACATTGGGTGGCATAATTTTCGCGTTACTGGGTATTCCCGGAGCCCTGCTGTGGGGTGTCGTCATGGCCTTTTTGTCGTTAATCCCGGCGGTTGGCGCGAGTCTGGTATGGCTACCTGTATCTATTTATTTGTATGCGACAGGTAACTGGATAGCCGGCACCATTCTGGTGGCTTACGGGGCAATAGTTATTGGTTTGGCCGACAACGTACTGCGCCCGGTTTTGGTAGGGCGTGATACGAAATTACCGGATTATCTGGTGCTGTTTTCTACCTTAGGCGGTTTATCGCTGTTTGGTATTACCGGGTTTGTTTTAGGGCCGCTGGTTGCGGCCCTGTTTTTGGTGTTCTGGGATATCTTTATGAACGAGTTTAATAGCGTTTCTTAAAGTTGTGGGCGCGAGTATCCCCCAACACTGCCGTTGGGGGATAACACCCATTGCCACAACTGGATGTCGCGCGCACGGAATGCACCAGCACAGGACAGCAAATAGTATTTCCACATACGATAAAATTCGTCATCAAACTGTGACTTAATAGATGGCCAGGCTTTATCGAAGTTTTCAAACCAGGCCATTAAGGTTTTATCGTAATCGGCACCAAAGTTGTGCAGGTCTTCGCAGACAAACTTTTCTTCCAGTGCCGTTCCTATTTGTGAAATAGACGGAATTTCGCCATTCGGGAAAATGTACTTGCTGATCCACGGGTCGGCTGCGGTATCACTGACGTTTTTACCAATAGTGTGCAGCAGGAACAGGCCGTCTTCTTTGGTGCAGCGCAGAGCGACATCCATATAGTCGTCGTAGTTCTTCTGACCGACATGCTCAAACATTCCTAAGCTGATAACGCGGTCAAACTGTTCGTCCAGCTCGCGGTAGTCCTGTAGCCGGAATTCTACCGGAAGACCTTTGCAGCGCTCTTTGCCAAGGGCTACCTGCTCTTTGGATATAGTGACACCAACACATTCGACACCGTAGTTTTCAGCGGCATACTGCATGAAGCTGCCCCAGCCACAACCAATATCAAGAACGCGCATGCCTGGCTTCAATCCCAGCTTTTTACAGCACAGTTCAAGTTTATGCCGTTGTGCTTCGTCAACGTCTTTGGCTTTTTCCCAGTAACCACAGGTGTAAACCATACGCTCATCGAGCATAGACTGATAAAGGTCATTGCCCATGTCGTAATGATGCTGACCAACCTCCCAGGCTTTGGATTTACTTTGTAAGTTGAAGACTCGGCTTTTTAAGGAATGGAAAATAAGGCGGGCGGGGTTAACTTCATCCTGAATGCCGGAGCGCAGTAGCTGGAAGAAAAACTGGTCAAGCGATTCGGCGTCCCACAAACGAGCCATATAAGATTCACCCAAGCCAAGATTACCGCGCGACAGTGCCTGATCAAATACGGTTTCATCGTGAACCTGCATATCCCAGGCTCTGTCACCGTTAATGCGGATATCTGCTTTTGCTAAAAGCTCTTCAACATACTCTCGTGATGTCGACATATTTGTTCGCCCATTCCGGAAAATGATGGTTAAAAACGTTATCAAGAATGGGCGAAACTGGCAATAAAAAGCCTTTTACCCGTCTTTTTTCGACGTAAACTCAGGGTAAGCTTCAACGCCGCAATCGACTTGATCTAAGCCGATATATTCCTGCTCTTTAGTTACACGAATGCCCAATATTAGCTTCAGTATAGCCCAGACAATAAGACTACTGAAAAACACCCAGCAGAAAATGGTACCGACACCGGCTAACTGAATAACAAAGCTGGCACCGTCATCGCTGAGCGGCACCACAAGGGTACCGAAAATACCGACCACACCGTGTACCGAAATAGCACCGACCGGATCGTCAATGTGGAGCTTATCCAGCCCAATAATGGAGAGCACGACAATAAGCCCCGCAATAAAGCCGATAACGCCGGCAAGCCAGGGTTCTGGGGTAACAGGTTGTGCGGTAATGGCAACCAGACCGGCTAAGGCACCGTTTAAAATCATGGTTAAATCGGCTTTTTTCCACAACAGCTTAGTAAATAGCAGCGTGGCGATAGTGCCAGCTGCGGCCGAGGTATTAGTGTTTACCATGGCGCGGGCTATGGCATTGGCATCGTCAACGGTGCTTAGCGCTAACTGTGAACCGCCGTTAAAACCAAACCAGCCAAACCAGAGAATGAAGGTACCCAGCGCGGCCAGTGGCATATTAGAGCCGGGTAAAGCGTTGATACTGCCATCACTCAGGTATTTACCGGAGCGCGGGCCAAGTAAAAGAACCGCAGCAAGTGCCGCTGATGCACCGGTTAAATGCACAATGCTGGAGCCGGCAAAATCGACAAAGCCCCATTCCGTCAGCATTCCACCGCCCCAGGTCCATAAGCCCTGTACCGGATAAATGACCGCACTAAGCACGACACAGAACAGCAGAAAGCTCATTAGCTTCATACGCTCGGCAACGGCACCTGAGACTATCGACATAGCAGTAGCAACGAACACCATCTGAAAAAAGAAATTAGCGTCAGCCGCGTAAGCTGAGGTTGAAGGATCGGGGTACATGACTTTGTAGCCGATAACCAGGTAAACAATACAGGCGATGGCGTAGAGCACGATGTTTTTGGTCAGAATTTCGGTGGTGTTTTTGCTTCTGACCAGACCCGCCTCCAGCATGGAAAAACCAGCCGCCATCCACATAACCAGCGCCCCGGATATGAGTAAGTAAAAGGTGTCTACCGCGAAAGTGAGTTGTTGTAAGTTTTGTGCTTCCATGATGGGCTCCTTAAAGGGCGTCTTGGTCGGTTTCGCCAGTGCGTATGCGAACGCATTGCTCCAGCGGCATAACGAATATTTTTCCGTCGCCGATATTGCCGGTATGAGCCGCGGCAATGACTACTTCCAGAGCTCGTTCGACGGTTTCGTCGGGAACCGCCAGTTCAATTTTCATTTTGGGCAGGAAGTCGACTTGATATTCGGCGCCCCGGTACAGTTCGGTATGCCCCTTTTGACGTCCTACTCCCCGGACTTCGGTTACTGTCAGGCCTTTACAGCCAATTTCAAACAGCGCTTGCTTCACATCCTCCAGCTTGAAGGGTTTGATTAACGCAACGAGCATTTTCATGGTGCTTTCCTTATTAAAATATTGTTAAGCAACCCTTTAACTTCACGAAGCGTGCCAGAATTTAACTAGCTGATATTTATGAATAAATAATATTTACGTAATTTTTCTGCACAAAAAACGTGCGCCCCTTCTGTGCATTGCACCAAAAGTGCTATTGAACCAAAAGGGTACAGGGGAGATACTATTTACCTACAGTAGCGAATGATTAAGGGTGCAGTGGCATGAGAGTTGGCGCGCGGCAGAGCGATCTTATCGGGCAGACGGATTTACTTCGTATACCGTCGCTGTCTGATTTAACCGGATGCGATATCTTTATTAAATGCGAGTTCCAGAATCCGGGCGGCTCCATTAAGGATCGCGCGGCTAAGCAACTGATTGATGACGCTATGGAACGCGGCGAGTTAAAGCCGGGTATGACGGTGGTTGAAGGTACCGCCGGTAATACCGGTATTGGCCTGGCTGTTGTGGCAAAGTCTTACGGCTTGCGTATGTTAGCGGTCATGCCCAATGACCAGACACCGGAGAAAGAGCGCATGATCCGCTTGCATGGCGGTGAACTGATGGCGGTTGATCCGGTTCCTTTTAAGAACGAAAACCACTTCTACCATACGGCGCGCCGTTTAGCGGAAGAACGCGATGATTGCTGGTGGGCTAACCAATTTGAAAACACCAGTAATGCTCGTGCGCATTACCTTCATACTGGCCCGGAAATATGGGAACAAACCGAAGGGAGAATTGACGCTCTGGTGTCTGTGGCTGGAACCGGTGGCACCATTGGTGGTAACTCTCGCTTCTTAAAAGAGCAGAACCCGGAACTGGATGTTTGGGTGGTTGACCCGGATGGTTCCGGTATCTATGAGTTTTTACGCAGCGGCGAATATGTGTCGAATGGCGGCTCTATGACGGAGGGCATTGGTATTATGCGGCTAGTGGATAATTTCCGCCAGGCACGTATTGATCACGCGGTTAATTTGCCCGATCAAGATTTAGTGACGTTGTCACGTTATATCCGAGACGAAGATGGTATTGTTCTGGGGAGTAGCTCGGCGCTAAACGTGGCTGGTGCGTTGGCCGCAGCTTTACGAAAAGGTCCGGGACACCGCATTGTGACCTTTTCCTGTGACTTGGGTGAACGTTCGGTGAGTAAGCTGTACAACCCGGAATATTTGCGCGGACGCGGGTTAAACCCTGACCCGGAACCCATTGACGTATTAATGACGCGTTATCGCGAGCTTGGCGATAAGGTACTAGAGGTTAACTGGAACAATGACTAAACGTATTTTTGGGTGTTTGTTTTTATTGGTATCAGCAACCGCAGTTCAGGCGCAGGACGAGACGCCGGATGCGCCGTTCCATGACCTTCAAGTTCCGCAGTTTCTGGACATTGCGCACCGCGGTGCTTCCGGTTATTTACCCGAGCACACTCAGGCCAGCACCGTTATGGCTCATGGGCTGGGAGCGGACTTCATAGAGCAAGACGTGCAACTGAGCCGTGACAGCGTTCCGGTCGTTCTGCATGATGAAATTCTGGACCATGTCACCAATGTCTCCGAAGTGTTTCCGGAAAAGCATCGTCCCGATGGTAAATACTATGTGGTCGATTTTTCGCTGGAAGAGCTTAAACAGTTAACTATGGTCGCCCGGCATAAAGATTATGAGCTGGTTTACCCTAAGCGATTTTCTCACCCCGATGTTCACTTTCCTATACAAACGCTGGATGAGGAAATCAAACTGATTCAGGAGCTGAATCGCGTTCGGGATATGTCGACAGGCATTTATATCGAGATCAAATCTCCGCGCTGGTATCAGCAGCAAGGGTACGACGCGACGGCGGCCGTGATGTCTGTCCTGGCTCACAACGGATACCACGACAAACGGCCAACACCGGTTTATCTGCAGTCTTTTGACCCGGAAGTGTTACGTCGCTTAAAGCGTGAATTTAACTGGGACTTTCCGTTAATTCAGCTGGTGGGTGACAATGAGTGGGGAGAGACCGATATTGATTACAGCGCCATGCGCACGGGCGCCGGGCTGGAGTCAGTAAAAAGCTACGCTGAAGGTGTCGGCTTGTGGGTAAACCACGTATTGACCGGAGTGAATGAAAACGGTGAGCCTGAATGGGACAGTGTTTTAAAGTCAGCGGAAGAGAAAGGTCTGGATGTTCATGTTTATACCTTGCGGGCCGATGACTTACCCGAAGGCGTGGAGTCTCATGCGCAATTACGCCAGTGGTTAAAACAAGCTGGCGTAGAGGGCGTGTTTACTGACTTTCCGGATAAAAAGTAAAGCGCATTTTGAAACCGTCGCTGCCGTCATCGTAGTATTCCGGCAGAATATCGATGGTTTCGAAACCACAGCTTTGATACCAGTGAATAGCGGCCTTGTTGTCGCTTTTCACTTCCAGCGACATGGCATTAGCGCCGGCGGTTTTCGCCGAATTCAGCACTTCATTCATAAGCAGATTACCTACCCCTAAACCGCGAAAGCTCTGAGCTACGGCTATTGAGTACAGGCGCCATACTTTGCTGTTACGCCGGGTAAAGGCAATAGCATACCCGGCTAAATCGTTACCTGAGCGCGCCACCCAGCAATAGTTATGGCTGGATTCAATTACTCGTTTAAAACTGCGACGACTAATGCAACTGTAATTAAAAGTTGCACGTTCTAAAGAAACTAATTGTTCAAGGTCACTCTTGTCTGCCCGCTCAATGCGAAACTCAGTATTCATCCAGGCGTCGTCCAAAGTCAGCCATTATTAGCCGGTAAAGCTCATAACCTAAGTGTTTGTCTTCCACACCAGATTCAATTGACGGGTTGTCATTAATTTCAATAACAACAGGGCCTTGCGGTGTTTGTTTAATATCTACACCGTACAGGCCGTCACCTATTAAGCGGGTTGCCTGTAATGCCAGCCGCACCACATCTTTAGGAGCCTGATGCACGCCTAAAGTGGCAAAAGAACCGCTTTTACCTCGTGAGGACGACTCGCTGTGGTTATAAATTTGCCAGTGGTTACGCGCCATAAAGTACTGGCAAGCGTATATGGGTCGGTTATTCAGTACACCAATACGCCAGTCGTAGTCGGTTCTCATATACTCTTGTGCCAGCAGTATAGTGGACTGCTCGAAAAGCTCCGTTGCCACTTGTTTAAACTGGGCTAAGTCTTCTGCTTTTTCCACGCCAATAGAAAATGAACCGTCAGGAATTTTCAGCACAACCGGGTAACCCAAACGTTCGCCTATTGCTTCGTAGTCGATATCTGATTGGCTCAACAAGAGTTCTGTTTTTGGTGTCGCTACCTTATGTTTATCCAGTAACTCTTTTAAGAACACTTTATTGGCACATTTAACAATGGAGTCCGGGTGGTCAATGACGACCATACCGTTGGCTTCGGCTTTTTTCGCAAAGTGGTAGGTATAATGATTAATACGGGTGGTTTCGCGAATGAAAAGCGCATCGAACTCCAACAGACGATTGAAATCGTTTGCGGTAATCAGCTCAGCTTCAATATCGGCCTCTTTGGCGGCTTTTATAAACAATGACAGTGCTTTTTTGTCACTGGTCGGAATGGCTTCGTCCGGGTTATACAAAATGGCCAAATCAAAACGGTACTCTTTGCGGGTGCGCGCTTTGCGCCACACTCGTTTACTGAAATGATCCAGTGAGTTACCAAAAAAGCTTTGTTGCTCATCAGTTAACTGATTCAACGCACCTGATGTCAGCTTGTTAATATGCCAGCGACCGTTAAATTCCAGTTCAACTTTTAAAATAGGGCATGGGTAGCGCTCAAATATTTGGCGTGCAAAAGAAGCCAGTTCAGGCTGTTCGCATAAGCCAAAACAAATCAGTAGCGACAGCGACTTTTCGTCACGATTCTGCAAATATTTAGTGAGTGATCGGTCGGCGGTATTAATCAGTAACTGATAATGGGAAAAGTTGGTCAGGTCATTAATAGTCGCAACCGACGGCATAACTCTTTGTCCGCGAGCCTCTGCCAGCAGACTAACGTAGTAGCCGGTTGACAGGTAAGATAAGTCGTTACACAAATTTAGAACATGATAACGACTCTGCAAGTGTGCCGATTGTAAGTATTCACTTGCGGTGAGTAGGCTTTGACTAGGGTAATAAGGCTGCCAGTCGGCGGCGTTATCTATGATAAGGTGAACGTGTTGCTGCATGTCGTAAAGTACTCAGAAGTCGTTAAAAATAATGTAAGTTATTTGCTTATTATTTGCGTAATAAATGCAACTCACACTATATTAGAAAGACGACGGATAACAAGCAGATTTGCTGTTTTATCTTTTTCAAAGGAGTCAGGTGAATGCTGACAATTCTGGCAAAGCTGTTAAAAGCTTTGAATTCTGAAACCAGCGCCTGGGCACTGGCGTTAGCTGTAGTACTAGGAATGTTTATGGGGATAACCCCGCTATGGCGAATTCATAACTTAATAATTTTATTGGCGGCATTAATATTCCGCGTAAACCTCAGTCTATTCATTGTGTCTTTTGGTATTTTCTCGGGTATTGCTTACCTGCTGGACCCTTGGTTCCACAGTGTCGGTTTGAGCTTATTAGAAGCGTCAGGCTGGCAGGGCATTTATGAAGCACTGTATGCAACTGCCTTAGGACGTCTGTCCATGTTTAATCACACCATAACTATGGGTAGCTTTGTTATCGCTTTGATTGCCGCGCCGGTTGTAGCTGCGTTGAGTTACTGGATTATTGCCAATTACCGTAAAAGAATTCAGGCTCAAATAATGAAAATGCGCGTGGTGCAGGTTATTCGCGGTAGCCGTTTCTGGCAGATCTATACGGACTTGAGGGGGTGAGTATGAAGCGCAGTATCATTCGCTGGCCGGGACTGGCCGTTTTCGCCGGGTTCGTATTGTTGTTGGTCGCTATTTCCTGGTTGTTTCTGGACGCTATTATAAAAGTTACATTAGAGCACACGCTGGGAAGACTGAACGGCGCTGAAGTTAATATTGAGCGAGTGGAGCATAGCTGGGTACCTTTATCTCTGACTTTGGCCGGTATCCAGGTCACCGACCCTAATGCACCGAAAAATAACCGGGTACAGGTTGGTGAAGCTTCAGCGGACATCAGCCCTACAGAAATTGTGCTTGGCCGAACCTTAATTGAACAGCTGACTATGACCGGCGTTCGTGTTAATCAGCCACGGGAAAGCGAGGGTGACGTTTATGTCATGCCGGATCAGGAAGACGTGCAGAATTGGGCCAGTCAGTCCTGGGATAAACTGACCATGTCTTTACCTTCTGTGGACGATATTGTCAGCCAGGTTGATTTGCGTACAGAAACGGTGATTGATGAAGCCAAAGCTGCCTACGAGCAGCAAGAACAAGAGGTTAAAGCAGCTAGAGAAGCTTTGCCGAGTAAAGACAAAATAAAAGAATACGAAGAGAAAATTAAGCAAATTACCGAAGGCAAAGTAGAAGGCCTGGCTGATATTGCGGCGAGAAAAGAGGCTTTAGATGAGTTAAAAGACTCGATTCGGGCAGACAAAGAGGCGGTCAGCAACTTTCGTGATGAAGTGAAGCAGGCGAAAGAGGTGGTGCAACAGCAAATAGCCGACCTTAAGAACGCGCCGGGTAACGATATTGACCGAATTAAGTCGTTTTTCAGTCTGGACGGAAGTGGTTTAGAGAACGTGACTGGTTTGTTATTAGGCGAAAAAGCGCGGGAGTGGAGTAAGTACGTACTTCTTGCCTATGAACAGCTGGGGCCTATGCTGGCGCGTTCGGACAACTCTGCAACGGTAGAGCCGGTGCGCGGCGAGGGGCAGAGAATTTCCTTTGCCGATGACAACGCACCACCGGAGTTTTTAATTAAAAAGGCGCGCACCGAATTTATGGTTGGCGGTACGGTTATTGATGTCGACTGGCAAAATATTACCCACCAGCATAATTTACTGGGTCAGCCGACGACGTATCAGGCTCGGGCCGATAACAGCGACTTGTGGAATGCGTTTAACCTGAATGGCGAATTATCGCTGACTGACCTGGGCATTGATGCGAAGCAGCAATGGCAGTTAAAAGGCGCAAAACTGAATAACCTAAAGCTTAGTAATAGCAGCGAACTCAGTGCCAATATTTTATCGTCCATGATGGACAGTGATGGAACCGTGCTAGTTCGTGAGAATAAACTGGACGGGAAAGCCATGGTACGCATGCTGAATCTTGACTTAGAAGCCGAGGGCAGCAGCAAACTGACTTCTGCGGTTGCAGGTGCTTTAAAGCAACTACAGCGGTTAGATATTACCACCAACATTGGCGGTGATATTCAACGGCCATCGCTGAGTTTTGAATCCGATTTAGATGACCAATTAGGCGATGCGTTGGCTCAATCCGCGATGGGCGAGGCCGACGAAAAACTGGCCGAAATAAAAGCTGACCTTACTGCCAAAGTTTCAGAGCAATTAGGTGGTCAGCAAGGCTTGCTGGAAAATCTGACTCAATGGGACAATGAATCTGGTGAACAGAGCAAACAACTGGAAGAGCTGTTAAAAGCCAAAGTTGGAGACAGTCTTAAGGATAAGCTCAAGGGCCGCCTTTTGGGCGGCTCTTGAGTTCCATTTTTATAGCATAAACAATCCAATAGCCACGGCTAAACCCATTAATGGCACCACAACAGTTACTGCGGCAACCGCCCAATAAGCGGCGCTGTGTTTCTCGTTACAAATAGCGCGAATAGTGGTAACTACGTAGCCATTGTGGGGCAGCGAGTCGAGCGCTCCTGAGGAGATCGAAACAATACGGTGCAATTGCTCGGGGTTAACCCCCGCCGCCATGTAGTGCGGGCCTACTTCAGGTAAGGCGATAGCCTGCCCACCGGATGCTGAACCGGTTAACCCAGCAATAACACTTACTGCAACCGCTGCGCCCACCAACTCATTGCCTGGCAAGCTAGTCATGGCAGTAACGGCGGCATCAAAGGCCGGAGTTATTTTGGCGATGCTGCCAAAGCCAACCACTGCCGCAGTATTACCAATAGCCACTAAAGCCCCTGTGGTAGCTTCATGAATGGCGGTCTGGGGTTTGTGAAAATGCTTAAAGTTAATAACGGCAATAGCAATTACACCGCCCAGCAAAGCTACTATCAGGGCGTTTTGCTGCAAGGTGTCGTGAAAGGTAAAAGATAGCCCCAGAACAACTAACAGTGGAATTAAGCCACTAATGGGTGAGGGCAGTTTCCGCTCCAGCAATATCGGGTCGCCTTCACGTGCTTCAAACTTCTCACCATTAGCTATGGCGCGGTTAATAATCTTTCTTAACCACCAGTAGCCAAAGGTTGCCATTAATACTGCGACTACCAAACTGACTTCCCAGGCAGCATAAGGCGAAGTGCCGAGGTATTTTACGGGTATCCAGTTCTGGATTTCCGGTGAGCCGGCTGAGGTCATGGTAAAAGTGACGGAGCCAAAAGCCAGTGCTGCCGGAATAAAACGTCGAGGCAGGTTGGCATCTTTAAATAAACTGAGCGCCATTGGGTAAACCGAAAAAGCGACAACAAAAACGCTGACACCGCCATAGGTTAAAATGGCACAGGCCAGTACCACCGCCAGAACTGCCTGCTTGCGACCGAGTTTATTGATGATCCAACTCGCGACACTGTCGGCTGCTCCGGTATCCTCCATGAACTTACCAAATAGAGAACCGAGTAGAAACATAAAGAACCAGGCGGCAACAAAGCTGGCAAAACCATCCATATAAGCACTAACGAAATTGACCTCGCCGGTCAGTAGCGGCACTCCACTACACAACGCGACTATAACAGCGCACAGAGGGGCACTGATAAACAGGTTTACTCCTTTTAAAGTGAGTACGATAAGCAACACAAGGCCGCCAACCAGACCAATCATACTTAACATGAGTTACCCCGCGGATTAAAGAAACAAAACATGCTCAACATAGCTAATGATCCTGATGATCCCGGAACACGGGCAGTGACCAGTTAAACTTGATTGCTCCAAGTCTAATGAGCAAAGTTGAGGTCATGCCCGCAGCTAATGCTATTAAAGGTTGATAGGGCACAATCAGGACATAAACGGTAGCGCCGATAATACAGGTGGTGGCGTACAGTTCGCTTTTTAAGACCATTGGAATATCGCGCGCCAGAACATCACGCAGCATGCCGCCAAAACAGGCCGATATAGTGCCCATGATGATAGCGATAAAGGGCGGAAACCCCGCTGATAGAGTTTTCTCCGCGCCCATAGTCGCAAAAAACGACAGACCAATAGCATCTGCAACCATGAGTGTGTTCATAGGAATATAGGCTCTGAACCGCAGCCATATAATGGTGAGCAGCGCGGCGACAATTATGGTGTAGAGGTAGACAGGGTCATGTGTCCAGAAAACCGGTAAACCAAGAATGAGATCGCGCGTTGTACCGCCGCCAATTGCTGTTGCTGAGGCTAAAACGAGCACACCAAAACCATCCATCTTTTTGCGAAACGCTAATAACGTACCGGCTACCGCAAAAACCGCGACACCGGCATGGTCTGTCCAGTAAAATATTAATTCCATGAGTCATCAAAAAGTAGCAATGGTATGGCTTAGTTTGTCATTAACCTTTATGGATTCCCAGCACAAATTGATTGGCTATTTAGACGTCATAATTTTATGATGGCATCAATTTAAAAGCTGTTGTTGGGCTAAGGAATAGCGAAAATGAGTGCAACCGAGTACACGACAAAACATGTAGTTGACGATCTCGTTAGTAGCTATCAACGAGTTCCAATGTTAGTGATCGCAGCGCATCCTGACCGGTCGCGGATTGGTGAACGCGCAGCGTTAATGGATTTGTACAGCGAAGGTAGTGACTACCTAAGCCGGATAAAGCCTGAGTTTGCCAAAAATGGTAATGCTGGCAGAGCATTGCTTGATGAATTTATCAGTCGTTCTCCAATCATTTTTCAGCGCGAATCAGGTGGCCGTATTAAGCTAAAGGCGCATAGCACCAAAACAACAGTTACTATTGCCGGACGTGGTGCTCAGGACGAATATATTCTGAAAGAAAGTGACTTGGATAACGGTGTCGTTATTGGCTTAAACCACCGCATCGTTTTACTTTTAAAATTATTGCCGCTGCAAGACTCCTCGGTAGATGACAATGATGTGCTGTTTGGTATTAGCTCGGATATTCGTGCCATTCGGAATCGCGTTGCTCAACTGGCTGGGATGGACTTGCCGGTTATGATTAGAGGTGCTGCCGGAGTGGGTAAACAACAGGCGGCCTACGCGATTCATCAGGCCAGCGAACGTCGGGAACAACCTTTTATTAGTGTTAATCTGGCTGCCATACACGATGCAGTTGCAGAAGCTGAATTATTTGGTAGCTATCGAGGCGGTAGCCGGCAACCTGGCTATTTTGAGCAAGCCGGTGGCGGTACTATTGTGCTGGAAGACATCGAGGATGCCTCGCCGGGCTTACACCGTTTGCTTTATACCGTTCTACAAAGCAAATCTGTAGTACCTGTTGGTACAGAGGAAACGCTGCCAATTACTTGCCGTATTATGCTGACCAGTCATCAGGACTCTCGTGGCTTTGAAGAGAATTCAACGCTGTCCATGCTAATTGAAAAGCTTTCAGCTTATCAGTTGTTCATCCCGCCATTAACCGAGCGCCGTGAAGATATCGGTTTGTTATTCGACTATTTTGTACGTGAGCAGTGGCGTAAGCTCTACGCTGACCGCTCACATGATGTCAAAATTCCTGGTGAATTGATGAGCCAACTGCTGACCTTTCATTGGCCGGGTAATGTACGACAGTTGCGCAACGTAGCGCGGCAGGTCGTTATTGATAGCCGTGAGCAAGAGCAACTGCACCTTGATCCACAACTTTTATCTATGCTTAAGCCGAGCAACCCCGGGCATTGGGAAGATGAAACCAGCGTTCATCGTAAGCCCAACAGTGTTAGTCGAGATGAGTTACTGGAAACCTTGCGCAGCTGCCGGTTTGAGCTTCAGGCCACAGCAAAAGCTCTGGGCATCTCACGGGCATCGGTATATCAGCTTATTCAGCGTTTTGAAGGGGTTCGTACCGCGCAGGATTTATCCGAAGAAGAGATTAAAAAGAGTTATGAGCAGAACCGTTCCGATACTGAAAAAATGATGTGGGATTTACAGGTATCTCAAATAGGTTTACGGCGTCGGCTTAAAAGTTTGGGATATGATATTTGATAATACTGAGCGGCGTTAAACTTTCTGATAGTATAGCCGCCTTAGAAAAATTGAATTGCATTCTGGAGTAACTGTCCCCATATCGTGAGATGGTTATCCGAAATTTAATAATAAATTTAAATTAACTGAGGGAATTTTATGGACTTTTTTATTAGCTCAGCATACGCGCAAGACGCTGGCGGCCAAGGCAGTGGTGGTATGGAACTGATTTTCATGCTGGTCATGTTTGCGTTAATTTTTTACTTCATGATTTATCGTCCACAAGCAAAACGTGTCAAGCAGCATAAAGAGCTGATGGGTGCTTTGAGCAAGGGTGATGAAGTGCTGACTCAAGGTGGTTTGGTCGGTAAAATCACTAAAGTAAGCGAAGACAAAGACTTTCTCGTTATTGCTTTAACTGACGAGCTTGAAGTAACCATTCAGAAAGGTTCTGTGACTTCCGTTCTTCCGAAAGGAACAATGAAGTCTCTCTAATCTCTGACATTAGAAACAGGGGCACGACGTGTTAAATAAATACCCGTTGTGGAAAAATCTGCTGGTTATTTTTGTCGTATTGGTGGCAGCGCTTTATGCGCTGCCAAACATTTACGGTGAAGATCCAGCAGTTCAAATTTCCGCAAACCGAAATGCGACCATCGATACCAGCACCATGGATCGCGTAAAGAGCAGTCTGGAAAACGTTGGCATACAACCCAAAAGCATTGCTCTAGAAGAAGAGCAGCTTTTAGTTCGACTTAACTCCGATGATGAGCAATTAGAAGCTCGTGAAGCTATCATGGGGAGTTTAGGTGACAACTACATAGTCGCTTTAAACCTTGCTCCAGCAACACCCGAGTGGTTGAAAAGTGTTGGCGCTCAGCCAATGAAGTTAGGGCTGGATTTACGCGGTGGTGTGCACTTCTTGATGGAAATCGACATGGACGAAGCCGTCCATAAAATTGTCGATGGTATGAAGGACACGATTCGTGCCGAACTTCGTGAAGAGCGTATTCGTTACAGTGCTGTTCGCGTTAATGACACGACGGTTGAAATTGAACTTCGTAATGAAGAAGCTTACGCCGAAGCTGCTGAGTATCTGGATGGTCGTTATCAGGGGTATACGCTTCTGGAAGACGATGAAAACCAACTGCTGCAACTACAGATGAGCGAGCAAAAGCTTGCTGAAACACGCGATTACGCAGTATCTCAAAATATTACCATTATGCGTAACCGGGTTAACGAATTAGGTGTTGCCGAGCCGGTTATCCAGCGTCAGGGTTCAAACCGCATTGTGGTGGAATTACCTGGTGTACAGGATACAGCAAGAGCGAAAGAGATTTTAGGGGCTACAGCAACGCTGGAGTTCCGTATGGTTGATTCCGAGAACGATGTGCGTGACGCCCAGAACGGTCGGGTACCTTTTGGTAGCGAGTTAATGCCAATGCGCGATGGTCCTGCTCAATTGCTGAAAGAAGAAGTTATTGTTACGGGTGATCACATAGTGAACGCCAGCGTTGGTTACGACGAGTACAACCGCCCGCAGGTTAATATTACCCTGGATGGTGCTGGCGGTAACAAAATGTCCTTAGCAACTAAAGACAATGTCGGTAAAGCAATGGCGACAGTCTTTATTGAGTATAAAGCCACAGACGAGCGCGATGAAGAGGGTAACTTACAGTTCACAAAGAACGCGGAAGTTATTAACGTGGCGACTATTCAATCACGTTTGCCTAGTAGCTTCCGTATAACCGGCGTCGGCGCTCAGGAAGCTAAAAGCCTTACTTTGTTACTTCGCGCTGGCGCATTGATTGCCCCTATTCAAATTGTCGAAGAACGTACCGTAGGGCCAAGCTTAGGTCAGCAGAACATTGATGCTGGTACTCAGGCTATTTTTTGGGGCTTTGTTTTAGTTCTTGCCTTCATGTTGTTGTACTACAAAAAGTTTGGTCTGGTTGCCAACTGTGCTCTGGCAGCAAACCTGGTGCTTATTATTGGCGTGATGTCGATGATTCCGGGCGCAACGCTGACCTTACCGGGTATGGCCGGTATTGTACTGACAGTTGGTATGGCAGTAGATGCTAATGTGCTTATTTTCGAGCGCATACGCGAAGAAATAAAAGCCAAACGAAGCCCTCAACAGGCAATTCATCACGGCTATGACAGCGCCTTGTCGACCATTGCCGATGCAAACGTAACCACGCTGATTGCGGCGCTTATCTTGTTTGCTATTGGTAACGGCCCTATTAAAGGCTTTGCTATCACTCTTGCTATCGGGATTATAACGTCCATGTTTACTGCGATAGTCGGAACCCGTGCCATTGTTAACTCAGTTTGGGGCGGCAAAAAGCTGTCTAAACTGTCTATTTAGGGGGAGCCATGCAAGAGATAATTAAAACCGATGAACGACTTCCCTTCATGCGCTTCCGCGGAATTATGGGCATTATCAGTGCAGTACTGGTAGTGGCTTCCATAGTTTCGTTGTCAGTCAATAAGCTCAACTTTGGGTTGGACTTTACTGGCGGAACCTTACTTGAAGTTGGCTTTGATAGCGCGGCAGATTTAAGTCGTGTTCGCGGCGCATTAGATGAAGAAGGATTCAGTGACGCAGTAGTTCAAAACTACGGCTCGCAGGAAGAGATACTGATTCGTCTGGAGCCTCGGGAAGGAGTAAAAGCGGAGCAACTGGGTACCACAATACTTGAGTCTCTGCGTACCGAGTTTGACCAAACCGTTGAAATGCGTCGTATCGAATTTGTTGGCCCAAATGTGGGCGACGAATTTATAGAGCAGGGCGGGTTGGCTATGCTAACCGCTTTAATCTGTATTTTGCTTTACATTGCGATGCGCTTTGAATGGCGTTTAGCGGTAGGTGCTGTGGCAGCGTTAGCGCACGATGTTATTTTAACCTTAGGGCTGTTCTCCATATTGCAGTTAGAGTTTGACCTAACGGTTTTAGCGGCCTTGCTGGCAGTTATTGGTTACTCAATTAACGATACGGTGGTGGTTTGCGACCGAATTAGGGAAACTTTCCGTAAGTTTGCTAAGTTAACCCCAGTGCAAACTGTTAACCGGGCATTAACCGATACGTTGAGTCGAACGCTAATTACTTCAATAACAACGATACTCGTGTTATTGACCTTGTTCTTCCTGGGTGGGCCATTAATTCATGGTTTTGCTACAGCGTTATTATTTGGTGTGGTTATTGGTACTTATTCATCCATTTATATCGCAAGTTCTGTAGCCCTGAAATTTGGTGTTAGCCGAGACGACTTAATGCCGCCAGAAGTGGAAAAAGAAGGCGCGGATCAAGATCCGCTGGGTTAGTCTTACGGTATAATTTGAATGGAGTGCATAGACATGTTGGCCGTTGTTTCACCTGCTAAAAACCTGGATTACGAAAGTGATTTACCGGAACTGAATGTTACTCAGCCACGGTTGCTGGATAACGCCGAAGAACTGGTTGAGGTTTGTCGGCAATTAAGCCCGCAACAACTCGGGTCGCTAATGAAGATTAGCGACAAGCTGGCGGGTTTGAATGCGGCTCGCTTTGAGGAATGGCAACGGCCTTTTAATGAAAACAATGCACGCCCGGCTATGTATGCATTTAACGGTGATGTTTATACCGGATTAGATGCTGCCAGCCTGAATTCAGAGGCCATAGGTACGGCACAAAAACAATTGCGGATTTTGTCTGGTCTTTATGGTGTTTTAAGACCACTGGATTTGATGCAGCCTTACCGATTAGAAATGGGTACCAAGCTGGATAATCCAAAAGGCAAAAACCTATATGAATACTGGGGCGATAGCATTACGCAGATGCTCAATAAAGACTTGGCTGAGCTGGGTAGCTCAACTTTAGTGAACTTAGCTTCTAATGAGTATTTCTCGGCGGTCAAGCCAAAAGTGCTTAATGCGGATATTATTACTCCAGTGTTTAAAGATGAAAAAAATGGTCAATATAAAGTCATCAGTTTCTATGCCAAGAAGGCGCGGGGACTAATGGCGCGATTTATCCTGAACCAAAAGCCAAAATCCGTGTCTGATCTAAAAGAATTCGATGCAAATGGCTATAGTTTCAATGAAGCTATGTCCAGCGATAAACAATTGGTTTTTTGTCGTGCTGAGCAAAAATAAAGGAGCGCACAATGAGTGACGATCAGGTTGAAACATCAACGGCAACAGAAGAAGCGAGTCGCAAAACGACTTGGGTTGTTGTTACGCTTATTGTGCTGGCGGTTATCGCTGCCATAGTATGGTGGTGGCTGCCGGCTTCTGAAGACAAGAAGCAACAAACCGAAACGGTAGAGGTTGATCAGCAGCAATCAACAGAAGTTCAGGTTGAGGGTTATGAACAAGAGTCTGAAGAACCTGAGCCTGAAATTGAGCCAGAACCGATTCCAACCGAACCAGAATCTGAACCGGAACAAGAGCCTGCTGAACCTGAGCCCGAACCTATTGCCTTGCCAGAGCTGGACAATAGCACACCAACGGTGCTTCAGAATCTTGACTCAACCGACGTTAACATTCGTCCATTAAAAAGCTCTCAGATTATTCGTGACGCAGTTGTGCTGATGGACAATATCAGCAACGGCAGCATTGTTCGTGAACGGACTATTGTTCAGCGTCCCGACGGTCGTTTTAGTGTGCTGGAGGTAGATGGTGAACTTTATATTGATGAAAGCAGCTATCGCCGATACGACGCTTTAGTTGACTGGTTTGTAAGTTTGCAACCTGACGCACTGGCAGAAAACTATGAGTTATTTAAGCCTTTAGTGCAAGAAGCCTACGCAGAAATTGGCTATCCGGAGTCAGACTTTGATGACACCTTGATAGAAGCCATTAATGTTATGCTTGATACTCCGGTTCCGGAGGGATTGGTTCAGGTAAAAGACGACAGCGTTATGTATACTTTTGCTAACGAGTCTTATGAGTCATTGCCTGCAGCGCAGAAACAACTGATTCGCATGGGCCCTGAAAACATTAAGCGAGTGAAAGAAAAATTACGCGAGATAAGACGGGTACTACAGTAATTTTATGACCGATAAACAAGTAATTCCGGAATTTGTTAAAGGCGAATTCCCTGTTAGCCATAACCGGTTTTTGCGCTGGGTAGGTCGTTTGGGCTTACGTGTACTGGGCGGCTGGAAAATTAATGGCGAAATGCCTCACGTGAGAAAAGCGATTCTTCCGGTTGCGCCGCACACATCTAACTGGGACTTCCCGGTTGGAGCCTGCGTCATGCTAGCTATGGGGTTAAAGCTGAATTATTTAGCTAAGAGCAGTCTGTTCCGTTTTCCGCTGAAAGGTTTGTTAACCAAACTGGGCGGTCTCCCCATAGACAGAAGCAGCGCAAATGGTGTTGTTGGAAATATGGTGAGGGAGTTTCGGGAGAAAAATGAACTGATTCTAGTGATAACTCCTGAAGGCACAAGAAAGCGTGTAAAAGAGTGGAAAAAAGGCTTTTTACATATGGCACAGCAAGCTCGTGTCCCTGTTGTCCCCATAGCTTTTGACTATGCACGTAAAGCTATCGATATAGGCCCCGCGCTGATGATTGGCGATGAACTGGAAAAAGAGCTCGCCCGGGTTAAATCTTATTTTGAGCATGCGCACGGTAAGCATGGAGAAGCGTGTTGAGAACGCTTTTTCGTAGTTTTCTGCTCCTGTTAATACTGCCGCTATTTAATGTGGCAGTAGCCGCAGACTTCTGGCAAAAAGAATGGGTTGTCCCCGAATATGCCGAAGGTAATAGCTTAATTATTCGTCCTCTTAAAAGCTCTGATGCCGAGCGTTTCTTTCACAGCTATATGACGTCGCAGAAGTGGCTTTATAAGCGACTGGGATGGTCCTGGCCATCTGAAAAAAGCACTCTTCAGCAAAACGAAACCATGGTGAATTACCACTTGGAGCAGGCAAAAGCGCAAACAGCTTTTACTTATTTGGTGATTGATAAGGCAGATAAGTCCATTATTGGAGCCGTTTATATGGTACCGGTGGCTGCCAGTAGACAAGAAAAAAACGGCATTTCACGCAGTGCTTATAATGCTGAGGTCAGTTGGTGGCTTTTAGAATCTGCCATTGACGATAACTTGCATAACGATTTTTTTGTGCTTTTAAAAGACTGGCTGGAAGCAAGTTGGCCCTGGCGGCAAGTGCTGCTTCCGGTATCAGAAAATAACGAAACAGCGTTGCAGCTACTGGAAAGCAGTAGTGCCCGCTCGCTGGGTCGTGACTTAGATGCCCAGGAAAGGTATTTCTCCTACTCAATTTCACGCAAATAGCCCCACATTGTGCTATGATCGCGCGCAATTAACGAACGGTTAATAAGGAAAACTCATGCAGGTAATTGAAGGTGGAATAAACGCGGCTGGTAAAAAGTTTGCCATTATCGTTTCTCGCTTTAACCATTTTATGGTTGAAAGCTTATTAGACGGTGCTGTGCAGACATTAAAGCATTATGGCGAAGTAGCGGACGACGATATAACCGTTGTGCGTGTTCCCGGTGCTTATGAAATGCCGGTAACGGCGAAACGTCTGGCCAGCTCTGGTAAGTATGACGCAATTATTGCGGTCGGTGCGGTTATTCGCGGTGGAACACCACACTTCGAGTTTGTTGCCGGTGAATGTAATAGTGGTTTAGGCCGGGTTGCGACCGAGTTTGATTTACCTGTCGCATTTGGTGTTATCACTACCGATACGCTGGAACAAGCCATTGAGCGCAGTGGTTCTAAAGCCGGAAATAAAGGCTCGGAAGCCGCATTAAGCGCGCTTGAAATGGTCAATGTACTGAAACAACTCTGAGATACTTCAAATGAAACCCGCAGCAAGAAGAAAGGCCCGCAAGTTGGCCGTGCAAGCAATTTACTCATGGCAGCTATCGCAAAACAGCTTTAGCGATATTGAGGCTCAATTTTTAACGGAAAATGACACCAGCAAAGTGGACGTTGACTACTTTTTAGAGTTAGTCCGTGGTGTTGGCGGGCATTACCGGACACTGGATGAAGCGCTGGAACCGTTTTTAGACAGACCGATTAAAGAGCTTGACCCTATTGAACTGGCTGTTCTTCGACTGGCGGCTTATGAGTTGCGTGAACGCGTTGATGTACCCTATAAAGTGGCTATCAACGAAGCAATAGAGCTGGCTAAATCTTTTGGTGCCGATGAAAGCCATCGTTTTGTCAACGGCGTACTCGATAAAGCAGTAGACACTTTCCGCCCAACCAGGCAGTAACTTATGCCCCGCGATGAATTTTCGCTAATTAATGAATACTTCACTCATCGCTCCGCAAAACGGGGCGATGTTGCTATGGGCATTGGAGATGACGGCGCTGTTGTCCGGCCAATGCCTGAGCATGACCTGGTCATTGTTACCGATACTCTGGTTGAAGGTGTGCATTTTGATATGACCACACCACCCCGTGCTATTGGTCATAAAAGTGTTGCCGTGAACTTAAGCGACTTAGCGGCTATGGGCGCTCAGCCGTGCTGGATCAGTCTGGCTTTGACGCTTCCTCGTATGGACGAAGACTGGCTACAGGAATTTAGTGGTGGCCTGGATGAAATTTGCAGTTATTACGATTGCCAGTTAATTGGCGGCGACACAACCAAAGGCCCGCTGACAATAACTATTACAGCTCATGGACAACTGCCTTCGGGCAGCGCGATACCGCGTTCCGGGGCAAAGGCGGGCGACTGGATTTATGTCAGCGGCTCTTTAGGTGATGCTGGCCTAGGCTTGCAGGTTACGCAAAATAAAGTGAGCACAACCGGACGACATTTGCAGCAGGTGATAGAGCGCCTGCATTACCCCACCCCCAGAGTCGCTTTAGGGCAAAGTCTGCGAGGCGTAGCAAGTTCCTGCATTGATATTTCTGACGGTCTGCTGGCCGATTTACGGCATTTAATGACAGAAGCAGGCACTCAGGCGCAACTGGAACTGGAAAAGCTGCCGCTGTCACTGGCGTTAACCGAAACACTTCAGGTGGATGACGCACTTGCTTTGGCTTTGACCGCCGGAGACGACTACGAGCTTTGCTTTACCTTGCCCGAGGAACATCGGGGGCGTATGGAAACCTTAACCACGCACCTTAAGACCCGACCGGTATGTATTGGTCGTGTAGCGAACGGTGAATCCGGTGACATTCAGTTGCGCTATAATGGCGAAGACTGGTTGCTGGCTGAGGGTTATAGTAGCTTTAATCACTTTCCGCAGAACGAAGCCACTAAATAAGAGATTTAAGGAGCCACAAGTCCATGTCTCATGCGAAACTTTCATGGTTTAACCCCATACATTGGCTTGCGTTGGGTTTTGGCTCCGGTCTTGCTCCTAAAGCGCCGGGTACCTTTGGAACACTTATTGGTATTCCGGCCGTTTTTTTATTAGCTCCACTTAATTGGTGGGAATATTTGCTGGCTCTGGTGGTAATGACGCTGGCCGGTATTTGGATATGCCAGTATACCGCTAAGGCAATGGGTGAGCACGACCACCCTTCAATTGTCTGGGATGAAATAGTTGGCTATGCCGTTGCCATGTTCGCACTGCCTGTAGAGCCATTTTGGTTGCTGGCGGCCTTTGTGTTGTTCCGCATTTTTGATATATGGAAACCAGGCCCAATTGGCTGGGCAGATAAAAAGCTAAGCGGCGGCAATGGTATTATGATGGATGACGTGCTGGCGGGGATTTTCTCGGCAGTATTACTGCATTTAGGTTGGTGGTTGTCAGGTCTGCTGGGCTAAAGCAAACCTGACCTTGCCATATACTTCAGCTTTTTTTTATAAAGTCATTCACCTGCCGCTCAATACCTGCGGCATCCAGACCCAGTTCGGCACGAACTTCACCTTGCGAACCATGTTTAATAAACTCGTCCGGTAAGCCTATTGTTAACACTTGCGGGCTTGCTTTGTGTTGGGCTACGTATTCGCTCACGGCACTGCCTGCGCCGCCTGCTATGACATTTTCCTCTACAGTTACCAGCACTGAATGGGTTGTCATTAACTGGTCCAGACAAGCTGTGTCCAGAGGTTTTATGAAACGCATATCGACAACGGTGGCATTAAATTTGGCTGCCGCTGCTTCCACTTCCGGCAGCAGGGTACCAAAATTAAGGAAAGCAATATTCTGCCCCTCAGTAAGGGTTTGAGCTTTTCCTATATCAATAACTTTACCCTTACGAAGCTCCAGACCAACACCGGCTCCACGGGGATAACGAACTGCTGCCGGACCTTTGTACTGATACCCGGTGGTTAGCATGTCCAGACACTCTTGTTCATTACTGGGAGCCATTACCACCATATTAGGTATGCAACGAAGGTAACTTAAGTCAAATGCGCCCTGGTGAGTGGGGCCATCGGCACCGACAATACCGGCACGGTCAATGGCGAAGAGCACATCAAGGTTTTGCAGAGCGACATCGTGAATGAGCTGATCATAACCGCGCTGTAAAAAGGTGGAGTAAATGGCGACAACCGGTTTCAGTCCTGAAATAGCCAGGCCCGCTGCGTAAGTCACACTGTGCTGTTCAGCTATAGCCACGTCAAAGTACTGTTGTGGATATTGCTGTGAAAACGTCACCATACCGGAACCTTCACGCATCGCCGGTGTTATTGCCATTAGCGACTTGTCATTACTTGCGGTATCGCACAGCCATTGGCCAAAAATTTCAGAATAGCTGGGAATACCCGGTGCTTTCTCAGGCAGGCTGGACTCTTTGGGATCAAACTTTGGCACGCCATGGTAACCAATAGGATCTTTCTCTGCAGGTCGGTAACCTTTGCCTTTTTGCGTCACAATGTGCAGCAACTGCGGGCCGCCTAAACTGCGCATGTTCGATAACGTATCAACCAGAGTATCAACATCATGGCCGTCTATCGGGCCTATGTAATTGAACCCCAGCTCTTCAAAAATAGTGCCCGGTGCCATCATGCCCTTCATATGTTCTTCGGCACGGCTGGCAAAATGACGAATATGAGGCAGCGGGCTGAGTAATTTTTTGCTGCCTTCCCGCAGCGAGGTATAAAAACGACCAGACAATAAGCGCGCGAAATGATGGTTCAGAGCACCAACGTTTTCTGAAATAGACATGTCATTGTCGTTCAGCACCACCAACATATCTGGTTTTATATCACCAGCATGATTCATGGCTTCAAATGCCATACCGGCGGTCATTGCACCGTCGCCGATAATAGAGACGACTTTTTGTCGTAGACTTTGCCTTTGCGCTGCTACCGCCATGCCTAACGCTGCTGATATAGACGTACTTGAATGCCCGACTGAGAGCACATCGTATTCACTCTCTTCGCGCCAGGGAAAAGGGTGAAGCCCGTCTTTTTGACGAATAGAGTGCAACCGTTGTTTACGCCCGGTCAGAATTTTATGTGGGTAAGCCTGATGGCCAACGTCCCAAACCAGCTTATCTTCTGGTGTGTGATACACATAATGCAGGGCAACCGTAAGCTCTACGGTGCCTAAACCTGACGCGAGGTGGCCGCTGCTTTGGCTCACTGAGGTTAATAAAAACTGTCTAATTTCTGCGCACAGTTCCGGCAATTGCGTCCGCGGTAAACGGCGCAGGTCAGCGGGGGAGTTAATTTTATCAAGTAACGGATATTGTTGAGTCATTCAGTTAGTGGTCCCGCTTTAACAGCAAGTCGGAAAATTGTTCAAGTCTGTCTGTATTGTAAGGGATATCGCTTAACGACTGTAGTGCTTTATGGTGTAAGTTTTGCAGGCGTTGCTGAGCACCTTCAATACCGAGCAAACGCACGTAAGTTGATTTTTCAGACGCGGTATCTGACCCCTGAGGTTTGCCCAGAGCTTCAGTATTACCTGTTACGTCGAGGATATCATCCTGTACTTGAAATGCCAGCCCCAGATAATGAGCGAACTGCTCAAACTTTTCCCGCCATTGTTGCGCATTGTCATTACCACACAATACACCCATAGTGGCGGCGGCGGTTATCAACGCGCCGGTTTTACTTAAATGCATTTGCTCTAGTGCGTCTTCAGTGACGATTTTAGCTGTTGCCTGTAAGTCTATTGCCTGACCTGCACACATGCCGCGGGCACCGCTGGCTTTAGCCAGTACCTGAACTAATTGCAGCTGTCGTTCACTGGGTAATTGTTCCATACGGTTTTCGGTTAAGACTTCGAAAGCCAGTGTCTGTAGCGCATCTCCGGCTAAAATCGCTGTCGCCTCGTCGTAAGCAATGTGGCAAGTCGGCTGACCACGGCGTAAATCGTCATCATCCATTGCTGGCAAGTCGTCATGAATTAAAGAATAAGCATGTATCAACTCAACAGCGGCAGCGGCTTGCAGAGCGTCATTCTTATTGGCGCCACAAATATCGGCAACGGTCACCAGCAGATAGGGGCGAATACGTTTTCCGCCCATTAACACTCCGTGCTGCATGGCCTGGTTCAGACGCGGGTTCAGGGTTAACTGCGCGAGCGCTTGCTTTAAGAATGAATCGACTTGTTCTCGTGTTGCTGCTGTTAACGAGTTAATCGTCACATCAGTTCTCCATTGCTTTCATCATTTCCAGATTGCTGTTCAGCCAACAAAGTTGTCACTTTTTGCTCAGCCTGCTGCAATTGTTGCTGGCTGGAACGTGACAAGGCAATGGCTTGTTCGAATTTTTTCAGCGATTGCTCAAGCGGTAAGTCGCCTTGTTCCAGTTCATTAACCAGTTGCTCTAGCTGCTCCAGAGCCTGTTCGAAAGATTGCTGTTTCTGTTCGTCTGCCATAGCTAAGTCTGCCTTAAAATCTTTGATGAGCCGCATTGCTAATAGAATGAAAGTTAATTATCCGATAAAGAATCCGGAATGTCAGCCGATGATCTCATTATTCCTGTGTAAGATGAACAGATGTCGCTTGTAAGCGCGACGCGATTGTTTAAGAATGAGCACAACAGCATAAATGAAAACTCAAATCGGGGAGGAAGGCTGAGTGGATATAGCAACGCTCTTAGGAATTATAGGGGCCATCGGCTTTGTCGTCGTTGCTATGGTTCTGGGTGGGGACATAACCCTGTTTTTAGATACCCAATCGTTCTTTATCGTATTCGGCGGTTCATTATTTATAACCTTAGCGAACTTTTCTCTGGGCCAGTTTCTGGGCACGGGGAAAGTGGTCGTTAAAGCGTTTTTCTTTAAAATTGAACATCCACAAGAGCTTATCGATACTGCTGTTGAGATGGCCGACTCTGCGCGTAAAGGTGGTTTTCTGGCGCTTGAAGAAGCGGAAATTCCGAACAAATTCTTTCGTAAAGGCGTAGACATGCTGGTTGACGGTCACGATGCTGAAGTTGTCCGCCAAACCTTGTCGAAAGACATAAAAATGAGCTTTGCCCGCCATGAAGAGGGCGCCCGGGTATTCAAAATACTGAGCGATGTAGCACCGGCTATGGGTATGATTGGTACCCTAATTGGCCTGGTTGCTATGTTATCTAATATGGATGACCCCAAAGCTATAGGCCCTGCCATGGCCGTCGCTTTGTTAACCACCCTTTATGGTGCCTTTTTAGCCAACGTTATTGCCATTCCTATTGCTAATAAGTTAGTGCTACGGGCCGAACAGGAAAAGCTGAACCGGCAATTGATACTGGATGCCATTTTAGGTATTCAGGACGGTCAGAACCCTCGCGTTATTGAAGGTATTTTACGTAATTACTTAGCTGAATCTAAGCGTATTGGTAACGAGGATGAGGACGAGTAGTTATGGCCTCAGAGAAAGTCAGAGACGAAGAAGAAGAGGACTGCAACTGTCCGCCAGCGGGATTGCCCATGTGGATGGCAACCTTTGCCGACCTCATGACTTTGCTCATGTGCTTCTTCGTGCTGTTGTTGGCTTTCTCCGAAATGGACGTGCTGAAGTTTAAGCAAATAGCCGGTTCAATGAAGTACGCTTTGGGCGTGCAGAATAAAATTGAAGTGAAAGACATTCCTAAGGGTACCAGTGTTATTGCCCAGGAATTCCGCCCCGGGCGGCCTGAACCAACGCCAATTGAAACTATTCAGCAGCAGACCGTGGAAATGACACAGCAGATGCTGGAGTTCCAGGAAGGTGAGTCCGATTTTGCCGGTGGCCAGCAAACCGAGCGTGGCGGTCAGGAATCTGACAGCGCAGAAGACGCAAAAGAGGCGAAGGCAGAAAATACGGAAGCTATGACGCAGGTATCTAAGGAGCTTATGCGTCGTATCGAACAGCAGCTTGAGAATGAGATTAAAGCCGGTACGATTGAGCTTGAGCAACACGGTCAGCAAATTATTATTCGCATACGTGAACAAGGTTCATTCCCAGAGGGGTCTGCATTTTTGCAGCCACAGTTCCGGCCTATTATTCAGCAAGTCGCCGGGGCGCTGAAAGATATTCCGGGTGAGGTCACTATTTCTGGCCATAGTGATAATGAAAAGCTGGTATCGGAAATCTACTCATCAGACTGGGATCTCTCCAGTAAGCGTGCCGTTGCTGTTGCGGAAGAAATGCTGAAAGTGGATGGCTTTAGCGAAGATCGGCTGGTGGTTATGGGTTACTCCGACACTAAACCGTTGGTGCCGAATAACTCGGAAGAGAACCGTAAGCGAAACCGTCGTGTTGAAATATCGGTCATGCAGGGTAAAGCGGCAGAATCTGACCCGGTTGATGTAATAGACTGAGCGCTGGTTTCTGCCGGGCAGGACACGTATAATTGCCCACTTTCCTAAAGACTTGACGATTTAGCTATGAAGTTTGTTGTTCGCCTGCACGCTGAAATTACCATTAAAAGCCGTTCTGTTCGTAAGCGTTACGGTAAAGTACTGACCAATAACCTGCGTAAAATTCTGGCTCCGGTCGATGACTCGATATACGTCAAATGGCTGTGGGATCGCATCGAAGTTTCTGCTGATGGCGACGACTCTCAGGTGCGTAGTGAAATCAAAGAGATTCTGCAAAACACCCCCGGTATTTCCTGGTTTGCCGAAGTTATAGAGCGGCCGCTAACCGATTTTGATGCTATTGCCGAGTTAGTTGGTGAGCACTGGTTAAAGCGTTTACCGGGAAAAAGTTTTGCTATGCGGGTTAAACGTAAAGGTAACCACGAATTTAATTCACAGCAGTTAGAACGCTATGTTGGTGGTTATTTGCTGGAGCGTGTTCCGGATACTTCTGTAAACCTTTCTAATCCGGACCTGGACATTGCGCTGCAAATTACTAATCAGATTGTTCATTTGGTTGGGGAGCGAGTGAATGGCTTAGGTGGTTTTCCTATTCCTACTCAGGAAACCGTGCTGTCATTGTTAAGTGGTGGTTTTGATTCTGGTGTTGCAACCTATGATTTTATCCGGCGCGGCGCGCGGACTCACTTTTGCTTTTTTAATTTAGGCGGCGACGCCCATGAAGTGGCTGTGCGTCAAATAGCCTATTATTTGTGGAAGCGCTACAGCTCCTCGCACCCCATTAAGTTTATTAGTGTTGATTTTGCCCCTATTGTTGATGACATTCTGACAAACGTCGATAACGGCCAGATGGGTGTTGTGCTAAAACGGCAAATGCTGCGGGCTGCGGATAAAGTCGCTCGTTATGTGAAAGCGCAGGCGCTGGTAACGGGTGAAGCTATGGGGCAGGTATCCAGTCAGACCCTGTCTAATCTGAGGGTGATCGATCAAGCTACATCGGCATTAGTTTTACGCCCGCTAATAACCAAAGACAAACAGGAAATTGTGGACGAGGCAAAGCGCATTGGCACCGAACCATTGGCTAAATCCATTCCTGAATATTGTGGCGTTATTTCTAATAAGCCCACAGTTAAAGCCATTCCGGCGGTTATCGAAGCCGAAGAAGCGAAGCTTAACAAAGATTTACTCGATCAGGTGGTGCGGGCGTCAAATGTACTGAGCATGCAGGATATAGCGACGCAAACAGACGCAGAACTGGCACTGCCGGATACCACGACGGAACTCAGTACCGACACAACCATCATAGATATTCGAAACGATGAAGAAATTGAAGCAGCACCCTTGTCAGTAGAAGTTGAGGTTATTGAAATTCCATTTTTCAAGTTAGCCTCTCAGTTTGCTGAACTGGATCAAAGCCGGGAATACTTGCTGTACTGTGATCAAGGAATTATGAGCCGGATGCAGGCTTTGTTATTGCACGAAAATGGTTATAACAACGTATCGGTTTATAAGCCCTAATTTAGAGAGAAGTAAACTATGCTGGCAAGAGCCCTATTTTTTGTTGTGTTATCGACAGCCACCTTTCTGTTTTTGTGGCAGTTTCCAAGTACCGGAGCTCAGAGCATTCCGCATCTGGATAAGTTGGTTCACTTTGGAATCTTTTTTGTCTTAGCACTGACGTTTCACAGAGCTTTTGCGTTGTCGGCTAAACTGTCGTTACTGATTTTAGTTTGCTACGGCTTTTTAATAGAAATAGCCCAGTCTTATGCGCCTGGCCGTAGTGCCGATGTTTACGATTGGTTAGCGGATGCCAGTGGCGTTGTAGCTTATTTTATTTTGCACCATTTACTAAGCAAGAAGTCGCGTTAACGCGACTTCTTCTTTTTATCCGTTTTCTTCTTCACTTTTTTCTTCGAGCGGGACTTTTCTGTCGACGGAAACTTATATTGAGGTTTTAACCCTTCAATAGTTCGTCTGTCTAGTTTGGCGTCCAGGTAACGCTCGACACGCCCCAGTAATAAAGCATCATGTGCTTCTACCAGCGATACGGCCGTTCCTTTTTGTCCGCCGCGGGCTGTGCGCCCAATTCGGTGCAGATAAACATCAGCTTGCTTAGGAAGGTCATAATTAACCACCAAAGTGATGTCGTCTACATCCAGCCCTCGCGCTGCAATATCAGTAGCAACTAAGGTAATTTCCGTCGTTTGTTTAAGCTCGTTCATAATGCGCTGACGATCACTTTGCGGCATATCGCCCCGCAGTGTCACAATTTTACGGCCGGTACCAAACTGGCTGCGCAGAAAGTTTGCAATAAGCTCTACGCGTTCACGTGTTCTGACAAAGACAAACTGCCGCCCGGGGTGCGCCTGAAGCACGCTCATTAACAGTTTACGCTTATGTTCGTCGGTATCCGCTAAATGAACCCACTGAAGAATTTTACCGCGCTCACGTTTGGGAGGCTGCACATCAATGTACTCGGGTTCGGTTAATAACTCGCGGGAAAACATAATCACGCCGGAGCTATTCAGCGTTGCTGACAGTAGCAAGGACTGCTGACGATGACGTGCCTGCAGAGCCATTTCTTTTACCGTTGCGGCAAAACCCATATCCAGCATTCGGTCGGCTTCATCAATAATCAGCCACTCAATGCCTTCCAGGTTGTACTGTTCGGCTTCAAGTAAGTCCATTAGTCGACCCGGTGTCGCAACCAGTATGTCGTGTGTCTTCTCTAATACCGACAGCTGCGAACCATAGTTGATGCCTCCGGTGACAACCACAGAGGTTAACCCGGTTTTGGCCTCAAACTGTTTAGCCTGTTCATGGATTTGTTCAGCCAGTTCGCGGGTTGGAGCCAACACCAGTATACGAGCTGGTCCCGGTTGTTGACGCGGGAAATCCAGCAAATGTTGCAGTGCCGGCAGCAGGAAAGCCAAAGTTTTACCTGTTCCGGTCGGTGCACTAATAAGTAAGTCGCGACCATCCAGGGCGGCAGGAATACTCTGTTGTTGTACTTTTGCTGGTTTGTTCAGTTCAGCATCGCGAAGAACCGCAATTAAGCGGTCATCGAGATCAAACTCTTCCCAGTCTGGCGTCATGTTATTTTCCTTGAAATCGTCTTGTTTGCTGCAATTAACGTAGCAGCAATAAAGCGGAGTTAGTTGTCTGTAGCAGGCTAGTTGTGGTGCTGCCTACTAAAAACTGACGAATACGCGAGTGACCATAAGCTCCCATCACCAGAAGGTCAATATTGTGCTCTTCCTGGTACGCATGAAGTGCAGGCTCAACTTCGCCTGAGCGTATTTCAAATCGCGCATTATGTCCCAGCTCCCGCAAGTGGTTAGATGCTGCTTCGATGGACGCGCGACTGTCGTTGGTATCAGCTCCGACCATAACCAAATGTAACGGAAGGCCTCTGAAAATAGGGCTTTCCGCAAGCATGCGAATACCTTTACGGGAAGAATCACTGCCGTCGAATGCTAACATCACATTTTTAGGTTCTGTAAACTCTTCAGGCGCAATCAGAATAGGTCTGTGCATTGTTCTTACAACGGTTTCCAGTTGGCTGCCAACGCGGTTCGTACGGGTCGTCTCTTCGCCGTGGAGACCCATAACAAGCAGTCTCATTGAATCCTCAACTTCTAATAAGGATTCTGCCAGGTCGCCGTGTCGTTGGCGTAAGTTGATATGTTCGACGCCACTTTGTGTCGCGCGTAATTTGGCACTTTCCAGCATGTGGTGGCCTTGCTCTAAGGCTAACTTGCTGCGCTGCTGATCAAGCTCGGCTAACTGCTCGAGCAGAGCCTCTCTGCTACCTAAGCCGATGTTACCTGTCATATTAGTCTCGGTGGGGTAACGCGCTTCGTCCAGAACATGAAAAAGCGTTAATGGCGTTTGTAAGCGTAATGCTGCCCAACTGGCGTAATCACAGACAGATTGAGTTGACGCAGAACCATCAATACAAGCAACAACATGTTTCATTATTAAATCCTTTTCCATTAGTGCCCGCCCATCAGCTTATCGACAGCGTCGGGTTTGTCATGTACGCCAAAGCGATCAACGATGGTCGCGCTGGCTTCATTAAGCCCTATAACTTCCACTTCAGCACCTTCACGGCGGAATTTTACTACAGCACGGTCAAGTGCATCGACGGCGGTGATATCCCAGAAATGGGCCTGACTGAGGTCGATGACAACCTGCTCAACCCCTTCTTTGAAATCAAATGCGCCAAGAAACTTTTCAGATGAGCTGAAAAATACCTGACCAATGACCCGATAAGTGCGTTTTATGCCGTCAGAGTCAATCTCTGACTTAATGTACAGGTAATGCCCAATTTTGTTCGCAAAGAACATAGCGGCCAACAGCACACCAACCAATACACCATAAGCCAGGTTATGTGTTGCGACAACGACCGCAACTGTTGCAACCATGACAATATTGGTGGACAGCGGATGTTTCTTTAAGTTCTTAATGGAACTCCAACTGAAGGTACCAATAGAGACCATGATCATTACGGCAACCAGTGCGGCCATAGGAATTTGCACCAGCAGTTTGTCCAGAACCAGAACCATAATCAGCAGGAAGATACCGGCAGTTAATGTAGACAACCGTGTACGACCGCCCGATTTCACATTAATAATAGACTGACCAATCATGGCGCAACCAGCCATTCCGCCTAACAGACCTGCGCCGATATTCGCAACGCCCTGACCTTTACATTCGCGGTTTTTATCGCTGGGGGTATCGGTTAGGTCGTCGACAATAGTCGCTGTCATCATGGACTCAAGTAAGCCCACTACCGCAAGCGCTGCCGAGTAAGGGAAGATAATAGCTAAGGTTTCGAAGTTTAACGGAACGTCAGGCCACAGGAAAATAGGCAGGGTGTCCGGCAATTTACCCATATCACCAACGGTACGAATATCCAAACCTAAGAATACGGCGACGATAGTTAGGGATACAATACAAATCAGCGGAGAGGGCAGTATTCTCCCAATGAAAGGTATGTAAGGGAAGCCGTAAATAATGGCTAGGCCAGCAGCTGTCATTGCGTATACATGCCAGGTTACGTCAGTTAGCTCGGGCAACTGCGCCATAAAAATCAGAATGGCCAGAGCATTTACGAAACCGGTGACCACCGAGCGCGAGACAAAGCGCATCAGCTCGTCCAGTTTAAGGTAGCCGGCAGCAATTTGTAGCAACCCGGTCAGTAAGGTGGCCGCTAGCAAGTACTCAAGTCCATGCTCTTTGACCAGCGACGCCATAAGTAACGCCATAGCACCGGTTGCGGCAGATATCATCCCCGGACGACCGCCGGTAAAAGCAATAACAACGGCAATACAGAAAGAGGCATACAGGCCCACTTTAGGGTCAACGCCGGCGATGATAGAGAATGCGATGGCTTCAGGAATAAGCGCTAAAGCGACCACAATACCTGACAACAAATCACCACGTATATTAGAAAACCAGTTCTGCTGGATAGACTTCAACATAGATAGATAACACCAAATTTTAATCGTAAATATAAAGCGGCCGGAATGGCCAGAAAAGCAGAGAACAGCCTACTGCGCACCTGTGACAGGAAAGTGACGGCTAGGGTGGCGTAATACGCGTCAGCACGTAGGTGGCTCCTTATGGTTTGAGGCTGGTCAAAAAAAGAGCGCGAATTTTAGCATAAAATGTGCCAACTACAAGTGATTTCCACATCGGCGTAGCCTGACATTTACGTCAGGTCAGATATCGCACCTGACATAAATGTCAGGCTACGACATATCAGACGCGATGCTGCTCCCGCTCGGGCAAAAAGCTAATTGCTGCCGTGGATAATAGCAATAACAGTGTTGATATCATTAGGCAAGCAACCAGCCCCCATTGCTGATACACCCAGCCGGATAAAACGGTACCCATTAGACGCCCGGCTGCGTTGGCCATGTAGTAAAAGCCTACGTCCAAAGACACCCCGTCGGCGCGTGAGTAAGAGACAATAAGGTAACTGTGCAGCGACGAATTAATGGCAAACAGAATGCCGAACAAGCCTAAACCAATAATAATGCTCTGGGTAACAGGTAAGCCCTGCCACAGGGCCAGAGCAAGCGCGAGTGGACTCAGAGTCAGTAACGCATTCCATACCACGGCCTGAGTTTTAGGTACGTCATTGCCCGTTTTTGTGAATTTAGGCGCAACACTTTGTACAAAGCCATAGCCAATAACCCACAAGGCTAAAAAGCTGCCGACTTGCCAGTGGTTCCAGTCCAGCTGGCTGGCTAAGAACACAGGTAAGGCCACCACAAACCAGACGTCGCGTGCGCCAAAGAGTAAGAAACGAGCCCCCGATAAAATATTGATAGGCCGGCTTTTGGATAAAATGTCCTTAAACTTAGGCTTGAACTTTGCTTTGCCTGACTCTTTTTTCAGGAAAATTAAACTGACTACCCAGACCAGGCTAAGCATAACCGCCATGGCCAGCACCGCACCCTGGAAGCCAATTAACGTGAGCAGTAAACCACCAAGGAAAAAGCCAACGCCTTTTAAGGTGTTTTTTGAGCCAGTGAGTATGGCGACCCACTTATATAGCTGACCTTGTTTGTCGTCAGGCACCAGTAGCTTAATGGTGCTTTTGGCGCTCATTTTATTGAGATCTTTGGCAATACCGGACAACGCCTGGGCGGCCATCACCCAAATGACGGTGAGCATAGAACCCGGTACCAGCAGCATGGCAAGCGCCACAATCTGTATGCCAAGCCCAATATTCATGGTTCTGTTGAGCCCCCAACGAGCGCCCAGCCAGCCACCAAATAAGTTAGTGACTATGCCGAAAAACTCGTAGAACAGAAACAGCATAGCCACTTCCAGCGCACTGTAACCCAACTGGTGGAAGTGCAGCACCACCAGCATGCGCAGCGCGCCATCAGTCAGGGTAAAAGCCCAGTAGTTACCCGTAACAATTAAGTATTGGCGTATAGCCGGCGACAGCTGACTGAGCATTAGCCGACTTTTTCCACCAGTTCAACTGCGCGGTTTGCATAACCCCATTCATTGTCGTACCAGGCATAAATTTTCACGTGCGTGCCGTTAATGACTTTGGTGGAGAGGGCATCGACAATGCTGGAGCGAGGGTCGGTTTTGTAATCTATTGATACTAACGGACGCTCTTCATATCCCAGAATGCCTTTGAGTTCGCCTTCGGCGGCCTCTTTCATCCAGCCATTAATTTCCTCCACGCTGGTGGGTTTCTTCACTTCGAACACGCAGTCGGTTAATGACGCGTTGGCTAAAGGTACACGTACTGCGTGGCCGTCAATTTTGTCCTTCAGCTCTGGGAAAATCTCCACAATGGCCGTTGCTGAACCGGTGGATGTAGGAATTAAGCTCATGCCGCAGGCACGGGCTCGGCGTAAGTCTTTATGAGGCGCGTCCAGAATGGTCTGTGTGTTGGTTAAATCGTGAATGGTGGTAATAGACGCATGCTTAATACCAATTTTGTCCTGCAGTACTTTGACCACAGGTGCCAGACAGTTGGTGGTGCAGGACGCGGCGGTGAGTATTTGATGTTTTTCAGGATCGTAAAGGTGATCATTAACGCCCAAAACAATGTTCAGCGCGCCGGACTCTTTGACCGGAGCTGATACCACCACACGTTTAACGCCCTGCGACAGGTAGTCGTTAAGCACCTTCACGGTTTTCATCTTGCCGGAGGCTTCTAAAACCACATCACAACCACTCCAGTCGTTCTCGGCAATGGTTTTGTGTTGAGTGAAAGCTATGCGTTCATCACCAATTTGAATGGCGTTGTCCTGACCTTCGGCTTCATAGCCCCAGCGACCATGCACCGAGTCAAAATTCAGCAAGTGTGCAAAAGTAGCCGCATCAGCACCCGGGTCATTCACCTGAACAATTTCCAGGTCAGGGTTTTCCCATGCCACGCGAAGCGCCAAACGACCAATACGACCCAAACCGTTAATTCCAACCTTAATCGTCATAAAAGACTCCTTTTTGTATTTCTGACGTAGCCTGACGCTATTGCGTCAGGTGAGATATTGAACCAAGAGCGCTGAGGTTACGGGAGCTACTGCGGAGGACGCCCGTGAATACATCCCTGTAGGGCTTGGGCAGCGCCATCCATGGCGCTGCACACCTCTGCAGTAGCTCCCGTAACCGTCAGGGCGCTCAAGGTTTAACATCCCCTCTGGCGTTCAACTTGCTGTTACTACGTCAGGTGCGATCTCTAGCCATCTCATCTGACATAAATGTCAGGCTACGCCATTACTCATTACTGGCAAACCAGTGTTTGGTTTTATTCGCGAACCAGACTAATGAGAGCATTACCGGTACTTCTACCAGCACGCCAACAACCGTGGCTAACGCTGCGCCGGACTGCAAACCAAATAGTGAAATAGCTACGGCTACTGCTAACTCGAAAAAGTTTGAGGTACCAATTAAGCAGGCCGGAGCCGCTATGCGGTGAGGCAGCTTAATTAGTAACGCAATAATAAAGGTAATAGCAAAAATGCCGTATGTCTGTACCAATAATGGCGTAGCAATCATGGCGATATCCAGCGGACGGGTCAGCAAAACCTCAGCCTGAAAACCAAATAACAGCACTACAGTAAGAAGCAGGCCCACAATTGACCAGGGTTTCATGTTCTGATCAAAGTTCGCGAGTGCACTATTATTGTCTGAATTTGAGCGGGTGATGTACCGGCGCGTTATAAATCCGGCAATAAGCGGAGCAATAACGTAAAGGCCAACGCTTAATAGCAGGGTTTGCCAGGGCACAATGATATCGGTAACACCAAGTAACAAGGCTGCAATGGGTGCGAACGCGAAAATCATAATAATATCGTTAACCGACACCTGCACCAGCGTGTAGTTAGCATCGCCTTTGGTCAGCTGGCTCCAGATAAAAACCATGGCAGTACAGGGTGCAACGCCTAATAAAATGACTCCGGCCAGGTATTCGTTTGCGGTTTCGGGTTCAATAAAGTCGGCAAATATACCTTTGAAGAATAACCAGCCTACCAACGCCATGGTAAAAGGTTTCACTAGCCAGTTAATGACAACCGTCAGAATTAAACCTTTGGGCTCTTTCGCTATTTGCGTGATAGCAGCAAAGTTAACCTGCACCATGACGGGGTAAATCATCAGCCAGATAAGTACTGCGATAATTAAATTAACCTGAGCAAACTCAAAAGCTGAAAGCCATTCGAAAGCGCTTGGAAAGAAGCTCCCCAGAGCCGTTCCTGCAATAATAGCTAAGGCTACCCAGGCAGAGAGAAAACGTTCAAACACACCCATTATCGATATCCTTTATCAGTTGGGGGTTATAGTCGGCGGTGGTAATAATGATTTTACGCATCCAGTCAGGTAGTGCCGGATTCAGCTGGTAGTAAACCCAGCGCTGGTCTTTGCGGTCAATCAGCAGCCCATATTCGCGCAGCTGTGCCAGGTGGCGCGACACTTTAGGCTGCGACATGGCGGTAGCATCAACAAACTCGCATACACAAAGCTCTTTGTGTTTTGCTAACAGGCTTATCATGGTTAAGCGTAGCGGGTCTGCCATGATCTTGAAGAAGTCTTCCGGTGCATTAAATAAATGTGGCTTGTCACTGTTCTTGCGCAAAATGAGCAAAAACATCTTAATGCGGTCACTTAACTCATGAGCGGTCTTCTTAAAGGCATTGTTTTTTTTGCTGCTTACCGGGTCGGGAAAGTCCCAGGCTATAAAGTGGTTCTCTTTGTATTGTAGCTGGCATTCAGAGCGGGCGCGGTCGCATAAGCTGATAACGTAATCAAATTCATCGATGCTTAAATCTGAAACGGCCTTTGAGCTTAACCCTTCGGTACTAACCCCGAGGGCTTGCAGCGCTTCAAGAGCTTTAGGTTCAGGCTGGGTTGGTTCAGTGCCTGCACTGTAAACTTCCAGCTCATCATTACCAAACTGTCGCAAAATGGCTTCGGCCATTAAAGAGCGAGCCGAGTTGGCGGTACAGAGAAACAGAACCTTCTTGGTCATGGGCATCATCACATATTCGATATTTCATATATATGGTAGATCGAATATGTAGAAGGTGCAACAGTGAGAAGGGGCCGGTTGTCACTTGTTTCGCTTGAGCATTGAACCTCCTGTGGCGGAGACTAAGTAGCCTGACGTTTTACGTCAGGTGAGGTGTTCAACTATCTCACCTGATGCAATAGCATCAGGCTACTACACAGGAGATTCAACACTCATAACGCTTACAAGTGAGCAACCGGCCCTATCTGCCACTGGTGTTGGGTGGGATGTTGAGCCACGAGCGCGCCCGACGGCTACGGGAGCTACTGTGGAGGTGTGCAGCGCCATGGATGGCGCTGCCCAAGCCCTACAGGGATGTATTCACGGGCGTCCTCCACAGTAGCTCCTGTAGCCTCAGCGCTCTTGGTTCAACATCCCACCTGACATAAATGTCAGGCTACGTATCGCGATGCCAGTTAAAGCCCAAGCACCTCTTTGCCCTGGTCAAAGGTGACGTCAACCGGTATGCCGGCGTCGGTTAGTTTGTCCAGGTCGGCTTTTAGTTGCGGGCTGACAACGCCTAGCGTTGCAACCAGTTCAGCTACGCCGTTGTAGTCGCCGTCGCCCTGCAGTGTCAGTATTTTTTCTGACAGGCTGTTCATGGCTTCGCGCATTTTGTCCATATTAATGGCGTATTGACCGCTGGCGTTACGATCGAAAGCGCCTGCGTCGGCGAAGTAATTAAAGCGGATCATGTTGGCTTTGCCGTGTGCACTTGAGGCACCAAAACGAACTGAGCGGAAAATACTGGCCATAAAGGTGGTGTAGTAGTCTTTCAGTTCGCCTTCGGCTAAAACGCCTTGCTCAAATAACTGAGTCACCATGTACAGGCCCAGAATATCCGCTTTTCCTTCTTCTAAAGCAGAAGCGTGCTCTTTTAATGCTGAACGTACGGTGCCTTTGTCATTCAGGGTATTTTTAATGCCTAAGCCGTGAGCCACTTCGTGGAACATGGTGTTAGCGAAAAAGGCGTTAAAGGTAATGTCTTCACGTTGCTCTGGCACAATGAGTTGCGCGGCAATTGGTACTAGTATTTTATCGAACTTAGCTTGCATGGCATTTTTAAGCTGCAAACGACGTGTGCCTTTTTCTAACTGAACTTCTTCGTCATTAGGCAGGTTAATGGCAATGGTTTTGCTGCCAGCATTTGAATGGCCTGCGTAGTAAACAACATCGTATGCGTTTAGCTGAGCGTTAGCGCCGGGTTTTTCTGCTTTGTAAGCGGGCTCAACCGGTAAACCTTCCTGTAACTGCGGCAGATACTCCGCATACTTTTCCAGACGCTGGCTCCAGGCCTTATCTTTTATTAACACGTAAGACTCAAAAGCGGTTTTGTAACCAAATAAATGGTCCTCATAATTTTCAATAGGACCGATAACCACATCAATATCGTTACCTGTCATGTCCATCCAGGCCATATCGGAAGGTTGGTATTCATTGCTTAAAAAAGCATCGGCGCGCAAACGCAGGTACTCTGAAAAATCTTTGTTTTCTGCTAAATCGGCAGCCTGGCGGAGTAAATCAGCGGCTTTAGTTAAAGACTCTTTATAAGCCTCTGAGTAGGCTACTGTTTTCAATTCGCCTTCATCGTTGCGACGCAACAACGTATATAAACTGTCTTTGTTCGCAAGCTCGGCGTTTTCAAATTCCGTTTTGGTCATGTCGGCAGGGTAAAAGTTAGCGCCTGCAGGTTTGTCTTCAAAACCGGTTAAGAAGGGCTGGTTATTGTTTAGCCTATCCCATGGTCCGTAGTTAATAACAGTAAACTCCCGGGCTTTTTCTTCAACCTGGTTTAAAAGTTTTTGTTTATCACCCGGAAACGCTTGCTGCCAAAATAGGTTGTCCATAATTTTTGACGCGTCTATGAGTAAACCGACCATTTTTTTCTGCTCGTTTGATAAATGCGACAGGTCCGTTTTTAGTTGGTAGGGTGTGTAGATATCAAGTCTTTGTTCTGCCCCCTCAACTAATTCGTAGTTATTTTGTTGTCCGCTATCAGGGTTTTGTGTGGTGGTTTGTGGCTCGCTGCAACCCATTAAAACCAGTGCTAGTGGTGCTAAGCTAAAAAGTGTTTTTTTCATAATATGACGTTTCTAGAAATTGAGTTGTTGTAAAGTTCTGTTAATCTACTTCCAAGCTTTTTCAGAAGCAAGAAAACCATAATAATAAGGAAATAAAATGTCATCGCAAAATGCACTATACATGCTAATTGACGAGCGACTCAGACGTGATGAATTAAAACTTCCCGGCTTACCTGAAACGGCAGAGCAAGTGCGCAACGCAGCCATGGATCCGGACTGCAACCTGCACGATCTCTGTCATATTATTCAGCAAGATACCGCGTTGACAGCACGGCTTATTCGCCTGGCGAATAGTGCGTACCTTGGCGGCAGAAACAAAGCCGAGAGCTTAATGCAGGCGTTAACTCGTATTGGTATGCGGCGCATTCGGACACTGGCATTGGCAATGGCAATGGAGCAGGTGTTTAAGCCGGACAATGACATAGTACAGATGTTTTCTCAGCAGTTTATTGTTGAAAGCAGAGAAATTGCGGCGGCAGCCGTTGTTATAACCGAAGACTTACAACACAGAGGAATTGGGCACCGGCTGCATCAGGACGTTGCATTGTTAGCTGGTATGGTGTCGCGCATTGGCGTTGCCCCAATTTTGCATATGGCGAATGAATTTGAAGACAGTTTCGCCAACCCTTCTTTTATTAAAGAGTGTATTACCCAGTTTAGCTCGACTTTAGGCAGTAATATTCTCAGCTACTGGCAATTTACGCCAAATCTGGTGCAGGTACCGCTGTGCTATTACAACGGCAGAATGACCTTAAACGATGCGATAACCGTGAACTATTGTGACATTGTGCATTTGGCTGGCTTGTTAACCGGAAACGTGAAACCTAATAAGGACAGTGTGACTTTGGTTGAGTATCAAATGCTGGGGGTAATTAAGACCGACGATTTTTGGCAGCAGGAGTCTGTGCAGAAATCCTACCGCCAAATGCTGGACTTGCTCTCTTAGCCAAAAGCTCTCTTTAAATCGTCAAATAGAAGCCCGACTTCGGCACTAACCAGTGCAAAGTCGGCGTCGATTTTTTCTTCCGGACTAGGGTCAACCAAATCATCTTTGGCGTCGAGCAGACGGTCTGTCGGCTTAACTCGTTTCAACGCCATATCCGACTCAATAATGAATTCTAAATTTTCCTGCCATACCAGACCTAAACGAGTGACTTGCTTGCCACCGGCTAAGTGTGCCTGAATGTCCTCACGGGTTAAGTCTTCCTGCTTGCAACGAATAATGCCACCGTCAGCTTGTGGCGAACGCAGTTCGGCTTCATCGCCAAACTCGAATGGGTTTGGTAATTCAGCACTTTGTAACCAGGCCGTCAGGTAAGTTTCAACTGCGTCACTAGGGCTTACCGGGCGCACAGGTAACGAGCCGACCGAACCACGCAACAAACCTAAAAAGTCTTCGGCTTTATTGGCTGCTGATTCATCAATAGCAATAATTTGGCGGTCGAGGTCGATGTAACCCCAGCTTTGGCGAAAACGGCTGAATGCCTGTGGCAGAAGCTGGTGTATTAAATCTTCTTTTAAGTTTTGTTTTTCTTTGCGCGGCACCGAACGGCCTTCAGCTTCACTGATCTGGCGTACCTTTTCATCTAGCTGGGCGTTAACAACCGTGCTGGGAAGTACTTTTTCTTCTCGTTTGGCACACAGCAACCAGCAATTACCCAGGCTGTGAGTCAGTACTTCATTGTCTGCGCCAAAAGGCGAAGACCAGCCAAATGAGCTTTGGTCCGAGCGCGAACAGGGGTGAAAGCTGTGCTCAGATAATTGCTCAGAGAAATCATCAGGCAGGGAAAAGGTTTCGCTGAATTGATAAAAACGAAGATTTTTAAACCACATAGGTAAGCTGTTCCTGTCGCAACAAATAAAACAAAAATAAGGGCAGAGATTGTAGCCCGTTAGGGCTGAGCTGTCAGTTTAAAACCTGTACAGAAAATGAAAAGAAATAGCTTAAACCTTTACCGGGTTCGCTCTCAGCGCTGATTTCACCAGACAGTGTCTGAGTGACCAGGTTTCTGACAATATGCGTACCCAGGCCGCTGCCACCCTGGTCTCTTTTCGTGGTAAAGAAGGGGTCGAATAACCGCTTAAGTTGAGCTTCGGATAAACCATTACCATTGTCAGAATAGTGCACCTGAAGAGTTTCGCCATCAAGCCGGATAGAAATGATCATAAGGCCTTCACTAATCCCGTCAAAGGCGTGGCGTAGCGAGTTAAGAATCAGATTCGTGAAAATTTGCGATAAAGCGCCGGCCGGGCAGCGTATGAAAATGTCATCGGCACATTCAAGACGCACCTGATGGTTGGTCTTTTTAAGATGAGGCTGCAAAGACTGAACTAAGTCTTCGATATAACTTTTCAGGTTAATGTCGCGGATAGCGTCCGACGCCTGGTCGACAGCCACTTGTTTAAAGCTGCTAATAAGATCGGACGCGCGGTGCAGGTTGCTGTCCAGTAAGTTAAGGCTTTCGCGGCCTTCTTCTATAAACTTCTTCAGTTGCGTTTGCGTCAGTTCTTTATTAAGCAGCGACTGATCCAGAGTGTCGAGTTTTTCGCGTAAGTAAGAAGACGCCGTAACGCTAATACCTATGGGCGTATTCACGTCGTGCGTAATACCGGCAACCAGCCCACCCAGCGAAGCCATTTTTTCCGATTCAATAAGTTGTTGCTGAGTTTCCCGCAGGTTATTAAGGGAGGACTCCAGCCGCTGGTTAGACTGGCGCAATGTGTTTTCAATTGCACGGCGCTGGCCAACTTCGCGCTCCAGTTTTTCCTGGCGCATTTCCAGCTCGTTCTTGCGTTGCTCAAGGTCAAGCATAACCTGACTTAAACTGGATGTTTTGCGCGCCACTTCCTGTTCAAGTATGGCATTTTGTTCATCCAGCTGGCGGTTAGCGGCTTTAAGTTTCTTTTGGGTACGGTCCAGATCCGACTGATATTCTTCAATATTGTCCAGCAGCTGGTTATAGGCCTGCTCGACCAGCACCAGTTCATTGTTGTGCTGGTCGTCTAAGCGAATTCTGGAGCGCTCTAAGTTATCCAGCCGGAACCCTTTAATTTGCTGAGTTAAGTCACTTAGTGGCCGGTTCAGCATGCGGTTAAAGGCAATAGTGAAAAGCACAATAAGGAAGATACTTTTAATAATGGCGTTACCGATAATAAAGCCAAGGCTCACTTTAATACGGTCAATGGCAATGTCGCGGGTCGAAAACAGGCTGACATCACCCACTTTGGTGGAGTGGCCCGAAAATTCAAATATGAGTGAATCGTAGTAGCCAAAAATACCGTTACGTTCCGGCAGAAGAGCACCTTCGCTATTGTCGTCAGGCAAGTCACTCATAGTTGTGGTTTCGCCCAGCTGCACCAAAATATTACCGGCATCGTCGCGGATAAGAACCCCGGCAATAGCGGGAATACTAATAAGGCCGTCGGCAATGGTATCAATTTGATTGCTGTTAAACTCCCAAAGCGAACGAGTAAGAGAGCCATTAAAGGTGCTTTGCTGGTTTTGCAGTTCGGCAATCAGTACCCGTTTAGTATCAAAGTATTCGGCTCCAATTTGTATCGCGGTCACAATTAACGTCAACAAAAAGTAGACGGAAAGCACACGAGTTAATAAGGAGGATGAAATACTTTTGATTGCCATAGACTGAGGTCAACGAGTTGTACAGATAGGGATAAACTAATTCATTGACTGAAATAACGCAATAAAGCAATCCGGCCAATAAAAAGCACTGACACAAAAATGACATATTACAGTCATTAAGCTGTCACGAAAAGTCACTAAAGTCGCCACAAATTAATTCACAAAGGTCATAACTTATGAAGTTAATTACTTCTGCTGGCGCTTTAGCTGTTGCAGCCTTAGTCGCGGCTCCGGCTTATTCGCAACAGGACACACTGGAACCTGTGGTTGAGCAGGCTTCCTCTATCAATGAATCTGCTCGTCAGTCGCAGCTGACTATAGACCAAATTTCCGATGATATGCAGGAACGACTGCAACAGTATAAACGCATCATGAAAGAAATTGATGGGTTAAAGGTTTATACCGCACAAGTCGAGCAGCAAATCGATAGTCAGGAAAGCGAAAAAAGCGACATCAATAACTCTATTGATCAGGTCAGTTATGTTGAGCGTCAAATTACTCCCTTGATGTTACGTATGATTGACTCGCTTGAGTCTTTTGTTGAATTGGATGTGCCGTTTTTGCAGATAGAGCGAAGTGAACGCTTACAGCAGCTGAACGACCTGATGGAAAGAGCTAACGTTGACGTTTCTGAGAAGTTTCGTCGGGTTATGGAAGCTTACCAGATAGAGGCTGACTACGGTCGCAACATTGAAGCTTATACCGCCGAGCACGAAATTGATGGTCAGCAACAAGACGTCACCTTCCTGCGTGTGGGTCGTGTCGCGTTAATTTATAAAACCCGCGACGGTGAACATCTTGGATTGTGGAATCAGGAAACGCGCAGTTGGGAAGAGCTTGATAGTAAGCACTTACCTGCAGTTGAAGAAGCTATTCGTATTGCCAGAAAACAACTGGCACCAGATTTACTGATGATGCCTTTGTTCGCAAATAAATCGACCAGTTCCACTAACAACAGCGCCGGGCAATAAGGGGTGATAGCCATGAGATTAAGTAAGCATATTGCAAAATGGTTTTCAGCGACGGTATTGGCAGTCACTTCTGTTACCGCCTTAGCAGCACCAGCTCCGCAAGACCCAATTAACCTGGATGAGCTTTTGCAGCAACTGCAACAGGGAAAGTTTTCTCAGTCGCAGAACAATAAAGAACGTGAACAGCGTTTTCGTGAAAGAGAGCAAGAACAAAAGGCCATGCTTGAGGCCGCTATTGCCGAGCGCAATCGTCTGGAACAACGAGCGGAACAACTGGAAACTCAGTTCGAGCAGAACGAAGTTGATTTGGGCAACCTGAGCGATACTTTAACGCAGCGTATGGGCTCACTAAAAGAGCTATTCGGTGTGCTGCAGCAGGTAGCTAACGATGCCTCCAGTAACTTTGAAAACTCAGTTATTTCTGCTCAGTTCCCTAACCGTGCCGAGCGGTTATCCGAACTTGCTGAACGTATGGGGTCTTCGTCTAAGCTGGCCTCTATTGAAGACATTGAAAGTGTCTGGTTCGCGTTGCAACAGGAAATGACCGAGTCAGGTAAAATTGCGGAATTTACCACTCAGGTAACTGAGGCCGATGGTGACAAAGAAGAGCAACAAGTGGTTCGTGTTGGTTCGTTTAACTTAGTGTCAGACGGCAAATACCTGGAGCGCATGAGTTCTACCGGCTCTGTTGCTGAGCTGGTTCGTCAGCCATCAGGACGTTACCTCAGTACCGCAGAAGAAATTCAGCAAACTGACAGCGGCGTTGTGACTTTTGGTCTTGACCCCACCGGTGGTTCAATTCTGAGTCTGTTAGTTCAGGCGCCAAGTTTGGGTGAACGTATTGATCAGGGTGGAACCGTTGGTTACATCATTTTAGCTCTGGGTGCTATTGGTCTGCTGTTTGCACTGGAACGCTTTGTCTCGCTGATGCTGCTGGGTAATAAAGTGAAGCGTCAGTTGAAAAAAGATAAGCCGAGCGATGATAACCCGCTGGGCCGGGTGATGTTGCTGAAAGACAAGTATCCGCAGGCTGACACTGAAACCCTGGAATTGAAGCTTAGCGAAGGTATTTTACGCGAAGTGCCTAAAATCACCCGCAACCTGACGTTTATTAAGATTATTTCAGTAGTCGCACCGCTGATGGGTCTGCTGGGAACCGTAACCGGTATGATCAATACCTTCCAGGCTATTACCTTATTTGGTACGGGCGACCCGAAACTAATGGCTGGCGGTATTTCGCAGGCATTGGTAACAACGGTGCTGGGTCTGGTGGTTGCGATTCCAATGACGTTACTGTTCGCGACTTTGCATACGCGTAGCAAAAACCTGATTCATATACTGCAGGAACAAGCATCCGGCATTATCGCGGAGCGGTCTGAGCGAGGAGAGTAACCGTGTTATTCCTCATTGAATTCAGTAATGCAATTAGAGACTTCATCGAGGCCGGCGGACAAGTTCTGCTGGTCATCGGAATCCTCATTTTTACTATGTGGCTGATGATTCTTGAACGCATTTTTTATTATCTCAACGGGCACCGTACAAATGTAAAAGAAACGCGGCAACGTTGGCAGCAGCGTGAAGACAAGTCGTCCTGGAACGCAGAGCAAATTCGGCAGGCAATGATTTCCCGCGTGAGTCTGGCATTAGGTGGAAACCTACCGGTGATAAAAGCGTTAGTTGCACTGTGCCCTCTGCTGGGTCTGATGGGTACCGTAACCGGCATGATCGAAGTGTTTGATGTGATGGCTGTGACCGGAACTGGCAGTGCCCGCTCCATGGCGTCGGGTGTTTCTAAAGCCACCATTCCGACTATGGCGGGTATGGTTGGTGCCTTGTCGGGAGTGTTTGCCGCAACCTGGCTACAACGCACCACACGTCGTGAACGCATGAAGCTGGAAGATAAAATTTTATTGGAACGTCACTAAGGTGATGTCGAGGACAGGATTATGAAGCAGCATTTTGCCAATTTAGTTGAAGAAGAAGAAAGTGCTATCGATATGACACCGATGCTGGACGTGGTGTTCATTATGTTGATTTTCTTCATTGTCACGGCTTCTTTCGTCAAAGAAGCGGGTATTGATGTGAACCGCCCTGATGCGGCCACCGCAGTGCAGAAAGACCGCGCCAATATCTTAATCGCGATAAGTGAAAACAACGAAATTTGGATTGATAAGCGCCAGGTCGATGTACGGGCTGTGCAGGCTAATATCGAACGTCTGTACGCGGAAAACCCGCAGGGGTCGGTGGTGATTCAGGCGGATCAGGAGTCAAACACCCGGGTGTTAATTAAGGTAATGGATGCAGCCCGCTCGGCAGGGGTTTACGACGTTTCTGTAGCAACGGATGAAGAGTAAATGATGAGATTCCTGGCAGCATTACTGGTTGCAGCTTTTGTCACCATTGGTTTGTTTTACCTGATGCAGTCTTTGATCAGTGGTGGCGAAGGGGCAATGAACGAACCGCCGCGAGGCAGCGTGCTGGACTTTGTGCGCACGCCTGAGCCTGAAGAAGTGCAGGAAAAGGAGCGCAAACCTGAACGCCCTCCGGAACCCGAGCAGCCACCGGAGGACTTACCTCAGCCGCAGATGAACAATGATATTGCGGAAACTGATGCTGGGGCGGGTTATGACTTTTCAGCGAATATGGACAGCGGTGCCGACATTGGCAGTGGCATGTCGTTGCAGGCAAGCGACGGCGAGTATCTGCCTATTGTGAAAGTTCAGGCTGCGTATCCTCGCCGGGCATTGCAGCGTGGTATAGAAGGTTACGTGGTGGTGGAGTTTACCGTAACAAAACAGGGCTCGGTACGTGATCCTATCGTGGTCGAAGCTGACCCCGAAGGAATTTTCGATCAGGCCGCGATGGATGCCGTACTGAAGTTTAAATACAAACCTCGGGTGATTGATGGCGAGGCGGTGGAAGTGGACGGTGTTCGCAACCGCATGACCTTTGAAATGAACTGATTGGGTGACTTATGAAATTGAAACTCATTGCTTTTGCGGCTTGCAGTTGCTGGCTGGCTTTTGCCCACCCGGTGCTGGCACAACAGACTGAACGGGTTCCGGCGTTACGGGAAAAAGTATACGGACAATTGGCCCGCGCTCAGGAGCAGGCGGATAATGGCAACCTCGCCGAAGGTATTTCGATACTGGGCGAAGTGGCAGAAAAAGCCGATAGTATGAACAGCTACGAACGCGCCATGATGTGGAACTTCTACGGTTTCATGTATTACGAGCAGGGCAATACCAAAGAGGCTATTAACTACTTTGAAAAGGTTGTGAAAGAGTCGCCTATTCCTGAATCTTTGGAAAAAAGCACGCTGTACAGCCTGGCTCAACTTGCCTTAAGTGATGGCCAGTTCCAGCGCGCAATTAGCTTTTTAGACCAATGGGAAGGGCTTGCGGAAGAAGGTGAGATGGGTAAAGCCTGGGTGTTAAAAGCACAAGCTTATTACCAGGCTGATAAACACCGGGAAGCTTTGTCTCTAATTGATAAAGCCATTGCAGCTGTCGATGCAGAAAACAAAATACCAGATGAAAACTGGTTGATTTTAAAGCGCGCATTGCATTATGAACTGGAGCAGCCGCAGCAGGTAGCTAAGGTTATGGAGCGTTTAGTGACCAGTTACAGCAAGCCGGAGTATTGGGTGCAACTGGCAGGTGTTTACGCGCAGTTGGAACAGGACGAGAAACAGCTGGCGGTACTGGAAGCCGCGCATCAACAGGGGTATATCGAAACAGGCAGTGAGTGGCGGCAGTTAGCTCAGGCTTATTACTTTAATGAATTGCCGTACAAAGCGGCAGAAACCATGCAGGAAGCTATGTCTAAAGGCAAAGTTGATGCCTCTGTCGATAACCTGAAATTTGTGGGTCAGGCCTATACTCAGGCTAAAGAGAATGAAAAAGCCATTAGTGCCTATAAGAAAGCTTCGGAAAAAGTTGAACACGGAAACTTTGCGGCGCAAATAGCTCAGCTGTATTTAACTTTGGATAACAATGAAGCCGCTGTGGAATATGCAGAACAGGCCTTTAATAGAGGTGATCTGGATAACGAAGGGAATCTGTATCTGGCTGAAGGCATGGCCTTACTGAATTTAAAGCGTTACGACCAGGCTATTGAATCTTTTAAGCAGGCAGCTGAAATTGAAGGCGTGGAGCGCTCGGCAAAACAATGGCTTAAGTACGCGAAAAGCCAGCATGAGCAGCAACAGCAAATGGCAAACTTACAATAAACGAGTATTTATAACCTTATCCCAACAATACTGTCATTTGATTGACTAAAAAACGAAAAAAAACTGTAATAAATTTTCCATTCATTATAATGTGCGCGAAATTTATACAGTTTTATTGTTTTGGGTGAGGATAATGATGAATAAGCACTCGGTTCCGTTATTGATTGCTGCCACCGCAGCCAGCTTTTCGGCTTTCGCTAATAATGATGACAGTTTAACGGTTTATGGCCGGGCAAATGTTTCGTTTCAAAGTAATGACTATGGTTTTGGTTCTGAAACCGAGGTGGTGAGTAATTCATCGCGCTTTGGTTTTAAAGGTGCCAGCGAACTTGAGTCTGATTTAGAAGTTTTTTATCAAATTGAGTTTGGCGTTGACTTAGCCGACTCAGATGATGACGAAGACGCAGTGACTAACCGTGAACAGGTTGTCGGCTTGCGCGGTAACTTTGGTAAAGTAATGATAGGCCGTTACGATACCTTTCTGAAGGACTCTCAGGGTTCAGTCGATGAGTTTAAAGATTTTGAAGCTGACTTAAAAAGTTTGTTCAAGGGTGAGAATCGCCCGGACAATACTTTGACTTATTATTCTCCTTCTTATCAGGGGTTTAGTTTTGGTGTTACTTACATAGCGTCAGAAGATGACAATGTTGATGACGGATTTTCGTTCGGTCTGTTGTACGGTGACAGCAAGCTAAAGAAAACCAAGTACTACGCTGCGCTAGCCTTTGATCGCGATGTGAATGGTTATGATGTTACTCAGTTAACAGGTGCCACTAAGTTTGGAAAAACTCGGGTGGGTGTTGTACTGCAGCAATTTGAAACCATCAATGGGTCATACGACTCTGACGGTTACCTGATCAGTGCTGCTCACCCATATGATAACTGGGTTTTTAAAGCGCAGTATCAGGCCATAGATGATGACACAGATAATGACGCTTCATTATCTGTGGGTGCCGATTACTTCTTCAGCGGCGACACTCGCGTTTATGCCTGGTACACCGGCCGTGAGTGCGACATCAGCCTCTATTCTACTAAGGGTTGCGGCGCAACACCGGGTATCGAGCAAGACTTCTTTGCTGTAGGTATCCGCCACGACTTTTCCTGGTAATCGTTTTCTACTAAAGAAAAACACAAAAGTAGCCTGACACTCTTTGTCAGGCTACACTATAGCGGTCACTCTCAACCTATCTGTACGCTATGATCAACCTCGCTGTATTGGGGCTCTACTTACTTATTGGTTTTATCCTGAAGCGTACCGGCAAATGCCCGGACAACACAGCGCAAGTTCTCAATCTCTACGTTATTTACGCTGCCTTACCCGGCGTTATATTCAGTAAAGTTCCGGCTCTGGAGTTTTCTACTGATCTGCTGATTCCGGTTGTTATTCCCTGGATTCTTTTAGCCTTTAGTGCTGTTTTTATATGGTTGTTAGGGCGAGCCTTTAAATGGCCCCGGGAAGTGGTCGGCGCGTTACTTATTTGTGTGCCACTGGGCAACACTTCGTTCTTTGGTTTCCCAATGATAGAAGCCTTTTACGGCAGTGACGCTATTGTCTACGGCTTACTGTACGACCAGTTTGGTTCCTTTTTTGGTCTGGCAATTTACTCGACCATTGTTATCGCTTTGTACCGTGAACAGGACGATAAACCCACAGTGGGCAGTGTTACCCGTCAAATTATGACGTTTCCGCCGTTTATTGCGCTAATTATTGCGTTGTTAACGAAATCTTTGGTTTATCCGGAAGTTTTTCAGCGGCTAATTGACTCGTTGGCGGTGACATTAGTGCCGGTCATTATGATAGCGGTGGGTTTTCAGTTGAAATTCCGCTTGCCTAAGGGCAGTAAAACACCATTAACTATCGGTTTATTGACGAAACTGGTCCTAATGCCTCTGGTCACCGTTGGCTTATTGTATGGTTTTGGTTTTGACAGCACGTTGGTACAGGTCACCATTTTTGAAAGTGCCATGCCACCTATGATAACGGCGGGCGCAGTGGCTATCATGGCGGGGCTGGCGCCGCGTTTATCGGCGGCTATGGTCGGCTACGGTATCTTATTTGCTTTTGTTTCCTTACCTATTGTTTACCAATTATTGCAGTTACTCTCTGCGCATTGATATAAGAAATTTTACAGAGATGTGTCCCAATTCATAAAAGTGTCATATTCTTTGGTAATAATTGAACCATCAGTTCATATTAGGGAAACAATGCATGTCACGTAGAATTCTAATTGTTGAAGATGAAGCGCCTATTCGTGAGATGTTGAGCTTTGTTATGGAACAACACGGTTATCAAGCTGTGGAAGCCAACGACTTTGACGCTGCTGTAGATAAAATTGCTGAACCATATCCGGACATGGTATTGCTAGACTGGATGCTTCCGGGGGGCTCAGGCCTGCAGCTGGCAAAAAAAATTAAAGGCGACGATTTTACCCGTAATATTCCTATCATAATGCTGACAGCAAGAGGTGAGGAAGAGGATAAAGTTAAAGGCCTGGAAGTGGGCGCTGATGACTATATTACCAAACCTTTTTCTCCTAAAGAGCTCATGGCTCGCATGCGTGCCGTTTTTCGCCGTGTTGCGCCAACGGTGCTTGATGAACCGCTGGAAGTTGAAGGCTTAAAACTTGATCCTGTCTCGCACCGTATTTCGGTCGAAGACAAAGCTGTTGATATGGGTCCGACAGAGTTTAAGTTACTGCACTTCTTTATGACACATCCTGAGCGCGTATACAGCCGTGAACAGCTGCTTGACCATGTCTGGGGCACTAACGTCTATGTTGAAGACCGGACTGTCGATGTTCATATCCGGCGCTTGCGTAAAGCCCTGACCGAACATGGTTACGACCGTTTGATTCAGACGGTTCGTGGAGTTGGCTATCGTTTTTCAAGTCGCTAAGTTCAGGCTAATTTAGTATGGACAGGAACTACTCTAACTGGCAGTCACTGACCAGTCTTGGCCTATTTCTGCTGCCGTTTTTGTTTATTGGCTGGCTGTTTGACCTGTTCTGGCCGGTCATGGCTCTGGCGTTATTAGGGCTGGTCTGCTGGCATTATTATTATCAGCAAAAACTCATTAAATGGTTGTGGCAAAGCCGCACTCTCATGCCGCCGTCTGCGCCGGGTAGTTGGTCGTATATTTACGATGGTATTTATCGCTCGCAGCGACGCAGTCAGAAAAGACGTAAATCTTTAGCACGCTTATTACGACGTTTTCGTGAAGCTGCTGAAGCTTTGCCTGACGCTGCTATTGTATTCCGTGCCGACGGAGCATTGCTGTGGAGTAACAAGCTGGCGCAGTTTTATTTCGGTTTGCGTTGGCCGGATGACGCCGGACAGCGGTTATCAAACCTGATTCGGCATCCTGAATTTTATGCTTACCTTAATGCCGGTAATTTTGACGAAGAACTGACGATCCCTTCGCCCATTCGTGACAGCCTGGATATTGAAATTCGCATTATGCCGTACAGTGAAGACCAGTTTCTTCTGGTTGCCCGTGACGTAACTCAGGTAAAACGTCTGGAGAACTTACGTCGTGAGTTTGTGGCAAACGTGTCTCACGAACTGAAAACGCCGCTGACAGTATTGCAGGGGTATCTGGAAATGATGGATGAGCCGCAACAGACGCCGCCAGCCATGCTGAAAAAAGCCGTCGAGAACATGAATGCTCAAAGCACCCGCATGGCCAACCTGGTGGACCAACTGCTTACGCTGTCGCGCATGGAAACACCAAGTAACGATGTCTTTGATCACGAAGTAGACATGCCGGCTTTGCTGGAACAGTTAGAGTCTGAAGCGAAGCGTTTAAACGAAGCGAAACAACATAAGATTGAGTTTGACGTTGCACCCGTGCGGATTTACGGCAAAGAAAATCTGCTGCGCAGTGCGATGCAGAATTTAATAACCAATGCTATTAATTACACACCCGACGGCGGTGAAATAAAAGTCACCTGGAAAACCGTAGCCGGTGGTGTTGAGTTTAGCGTGAAAGATAACGGTAAAGGCATTGCTGCAGAACACTTGCCGCGCCTGACCGAGCGTTTCTACCGAGTTGAGGATGACCGCAACAGTGCCAGTGGTGGCACCGGGTTAGGGCTGTCGATAGTGAAGCACGCAATAGAACATCACAACTCGCAATTAGACATTAATAGTTCGCTGGAAAAGGGCAGTCGCTTTTCATTTCGAATACCGAGTGGGCTATTAGTCAGTTAGTCATAAAATTTTCATATTGTCATAAAGCTGTCACATAACCGTCTTAAACTGACCATAATTCGAAAACAGTTCAATAACCCTTAGAGGTGAATACACTATGTTTCAATCAACTTTGAACAAGACATTAACCGGTTTAGTGGTTGCAGGTTCACTGGCGTTCAGCTCGTTAGCTGCGGCAACTGACGATTTACCAGAATACGAAAAAGTCAGCGGTTTATCAGGCAACTTGTCGTCAGTGGGTTCTGATACCCTGGCTAATATGGTGACCTTCTGGAGTGAAGAGTTTAAGCGCAACTACCCAAGCGTAAACATTCAGGTTCAGGCGGCAGGTTCTTCAACAGCGCCTCCGGCCTTAACTGAAGGCACATCAAACTTCGGTCCTATGAGCCGTGCAATGAAGTCAAAAGAAATAGAATCTTTTGAAAAACGCCACGGTTACAAACCAACTCCGGTTCGCGTTGCAATTGACGCCTTAGCAGTATTTGTACACAAAGATAACCCTATTGAAGGTCTGACGATTCCAGAAGTTGATGCTATTTTTTCATCAACTCGTAAGTGCGGCCTGAATCAACAAGTGAACCGCTGGGGCGACCTTGATATGGACGGTGAATGGAGCAACCGCGACTTACAGCTCTATGGCCGTAACTCGGTATCCGGCACCTATGGTTATTTTAAAGAAATAGCGTTATGTGACGGCGACTTCCGTTCGAACGTGAACGAGCAGCCGGGTTCAGCGTCTGTGGTGCAGTCAGTTTCTACCTCAATTAATGCGATTGGTTATTCCGGTATTGGTTATGTAACGTCAGGCGTTAAAGCGGTACCTATCGCTAAAGCCGAAGGTCAGGAGTTTATTGGTGCAACCGCTGAAAATGCGTTGGCAGGTCAGTATCCATTAGCTCGCTTCCTGTACATTTATGTGAATAAGCATCCGACTAAACCTTTGGGTAAAGCGGAAGGCGAGTTCCTGCGCATGATTTTGTCAAAAACAGGTCAGGATATTGTCAATAAAGACGGTTACATCGGGTTACCAAATGCGGTAGTTAAAGCCGAACTGAAGAAGCTTGGCTTAGAGTAATTTTTCCCTGAAAACGAATAGCCGGTAGCTTGCTGCCGGCTTTTTTTATAACTATTACTGCATTATTAAGAAAATATGACAGTGGTGTAACAATACTGTCACATTATTCAACTAAACTGTCTGCAGACTTTTAGTAACGCGTATTCAAACTTGAGGTTTCTGATGGCATCACTGTCAGCTCAACAACTAGCCGCTAATCGGGGCCGATTATTTAAAGATCGTGCCGCACGCTATGGTGTCACCTTAGGTGGTATTATGGTGTTGGTAGCGCTGTTGCTTATCTTTTTCTATCTACTTTATGTTGTCCAGCCTATATTCCGCTCAGTTGATTTAACTGAACAACAAAGCTTTTCTTTGCCAAACAGCGAAGGAGTCAGTGCTGTTGGTATGGAAGAGCAAGCCGAAATAGGATACCGCCTGATGCGTTCAGGGGAGTTCCAGTTTTTCGCTTTAAGTGATAAGCGAGCAGCAAACCGTGAAGCGGGCGATATAATCAGCTCTAAAGCAATTGTAGAAGCTGATAAAGTGACCAGTTTCGCAAGTAGCTTGCCGGTTAATAAACAGTATGCGTATGGACTAGATGATGGGTCCGCGGTAGTCGTCGAGCCTAAGTTCAGGGTGACTTTTGCTGAAGACCCGAAAACTGGTATAGCCGAGCGTACCATTACCCCAAGAGTTGAAGTGCTTAATAATGGTGACCCTCTTACCGTAGCTGAAAATGGCCAGCCTTTAGAAAAGCTCGCTTACGATACCGATGGCGAAGCGATGTTGTTTGCTGCGGTGCAGAATGGCAACAATCTATTAATTACCAAGTACTCTGCTGAAGAAAACTTTATGACTGGTGAGGTCAGCTTAAAGCCAACTTTTAGCCAGGTCAGCCTTAACGGTAGTATCGATGACCTGGTGGTTACTCCTGATTTGCGTCAGGTGATGGCGCGTCGGGGCAACCGAATTCACGTGTTTGACGTCGGGTTAACCGGCAACGTCACCGAACGGGAATTGATGATAATTGATGCGCGCGAGCAAGGAGACGCCACCGGTATGTACCTGCTTGCGGGTGCCAGCTCTATTTTAGTTACCCACGACTCCGGGCTTATTACTCAGTGGTTCCAGGTATCAACTGATCAGGGGCGCGAGTATCAGTACATTCGTTCTTTTGATGTCGGCTCTCCGGTTGAAAACATTGAAGTAGAATATTATCGCCGGACCTTCTACACGGTTTCTGAAAATGGCGACCTCGGCATTTTCCATACGACCTCAGAAGCCGATCTCTATCGCGGTAACCCATTAGAGTCCAAGCTGCAAAACGTTATGGTCGATCCGCGAGCTAATTATCTTATTATGCAAAGTGGCGACCGCTTCAGTGTTTTCGATGTTGATAATGAACACCCTGAGGTAACCTGGAGCGCTATGTGGCAGGAAGTCTGGTACGAAGGTTACCCAGAGCCTGACTACACCTGGCAGTCAACCTCCGGCTCCGACGACTTTGAATCTAAATTCAGTTTGGTGCCTATTTCTTTCGGTACTATTAAAGCTGCCGCCTACGCAATGTTGTTCGCAGTGCCTATTGGCTTAGCTGCAGCGGTTTACACAGCCTATTTCATGTCGCCTTCGGTACGTAAATACGTAAAGCCGACGGTAGAAATTATGGAAGCTTTGCCTACCGTTATCCTTGGTTTCCTGGCTGGCCTTTGGTTGGCACCGATTATAGAGAGGTACCTGCCCGGGCTGATAGCCGTTCTGCTGTTGGTACCAGCGACAATAATACTGACGGCATTTTTATGGTCCAAGCTGCCGCCGAATATTCGTAACACCGTAACCGACGGGCGCGCTGCGTTGTTGCTTATACCCATTATTTTGCTGGTTGGCTGGTTCTCCTTTGGCCTGAGTCCCTGGGTTGAGGAAGTTCTGTTTGACGGTAATGTGCGTGGCTATTTAACCAATGAACTGGGCATAACCTTTGACCAACGTAACTCGCTGGTTGTGGGTATCGCCATGGGCTTTGCGGTTATTCCAACCATCTTCTCTATTGCCGAAGATGCGGTATTCAGTGTGCCTAAGCATTTATCTAATGGCTCATTGGCATTGGGTGCTACCCCATGGCAGACACTGACTAAAGTCATTTTGTTAACTGCAAGTCCGGGAATTTTCTCGGCGGTTATGATGGGTCTGGGGCGCGCTGTGGGTGAAACCATGATTGTTCTGATGGCTACCGGTAATACGCCAATTATGGACTGGAACATCTTCGAAGGTATGCGCACTTTGTCTGCCAACATTGCGGTCGAGATGCCGGAATCTGAGGTTGGTAGCTCGCACTACCGAATTTTGTTCCTGGCAGCTTTTGTGCTGTTCATATTTACCTTCTTCTTTAACACCATTGCTGAATTTGTCCGTCAACGCTTGCGTGACAAATACAGCTCGATGTAATTCCGGAACAGAGGTTTATAGCAATGAATACATGGTTTAAATCCGGAAAGCCCTGGATCTGGTTAACCGCCGGTTCAGTTAGTATCAGTCTGATAGCCGTTATCGGGCTGGTGCTTATGATTGGCTGGCGCGGGCTGTCTTTTTTCTGGCCTTCAGCTATTCACGAGATGTCTATTGAACAGGCTGACGGTTCAACGCGCACGTTAATTGGCGAAATTTATGAAAGCGAGTCGGTGCCAACGTCACGAGTGAGTGACGCAGGCACTATCATGGACGGCTATGAAGAAGAGGAAGTGACTCGTTACCTAATGAAAATTGGTAACCGTGAGTATGTGCCTCTCGATTTTGCCTGGGTGTTAGGGCCTGCGATTCGTGCGGACGAAACGCCAGCTGATCTGGCCGTTATTGAACGAACCAAAGATGGTAACTTTTATGGTTATCCCGTTGCGATTGAGCAGCAGGGGGAGCGAGTTGCGACACAAGGCAACTTGCGTGAAGAGCTGTTTCAACGCATGGAACGAGCGGTAGAGCTTAATGAAGAAGCCATGGCGCTGCAGGAAGGCGAAATAGGTGCGGTTAATTACAAACTAAACCAGCTCAATCTTGAGAGCCGCAGTCTTGAGCTTGAGGGGAACTTAACTCAGGAAGCCATGGACGACATTGAACGTCGTCGCGAAGAACTGCATAACGAGTATCTTGAATATGAAAAAGAGCTGTTTGCACTGCGCGATAAAGCGGGTCGCGATTCACTGATTATGCGCGACATGCGTGGTGAGGAAATAAAAGTACCTATGTATCAGGTGCTGGATGTGAACTTCCCTAACGACATGGGTTTTTTCTCAAAAATAGGGCATTTCTTCCAGCAAATTGGTAAGTTTGTATCTGAACCTCCGCGTGAAGCCAATACCGAGGGCGGTGTATTCCCGGCAATTTTCGGTACCGTTTTTATGGTGCTGTTAATGTCGATTATTGTGACGCCCTTTGGTGTTATTGCGGCTGTTTACTTGCACGAGTACGCGGGTAAAAACGCCGTGACCAAGCTGATTCGTATAGCGGTTATCAACCTCGCGGGTGTGCCATCTATTGTTTATGGTGTGTTTGGTTTAGGTTTCTTTGTTTACATGGTGGGCGGTAGCCTCGACCAGGTATTCTATCCGGAAGCCTTACCCAGCCCGACATTTGGTACACCTGGCGTTCTGTGGTCTGCGGTAACTCTGGCTATTCTGACGCTACCGGTGGTGATTGTATCGACCGAAGAAGGTTTGTCCCGTATTCCACCGTCGTTGCGCGAAGGCAGTTTGTCTTTAGGTGCTACTAAGTGGGAAACCATTTGGCGCATTGTTCTGCCCATGGCATCTCCGGCTATTATGACCGGTTTGATCCTGGCCGTTGCCCGTGCCGCAGGTGAAGTTGCACCATTGATGCTGGTGGGTGTGGTTAAGTCGGCGCCTATGTTGCCGCTGGACGGAAACTTTCCTTACTTCCATCTGGACAGAAAATTTATGCATCTGGGCTTTCATATATACGACGTAGGCTTCCAGAGCCCGAACGTCGAGGCTGCCCGGCCGCTGGTTTACGCTACGTCTTTCTTGCTGATAACCGTTATTGTCGGTTTGAACTTAACAGCCATTGGCGTACGTAACCACTTACGTGAAAAATACCGCTCACTTGAGCACTAATGTTGAACGCGACAGTTGAACACGACAGTTTTGATGAATTAGCGAAAAGGTCTGAACTTATGATTTCGGTAAATCCGAGTACAAGCAACTTAGAAAAGCTGGACTTACACAACTTGCCAGCAGAACAGACTGCTTTAGATATTAAAAACCTGGATCTTTACTACGGTGAAGATCAGGCGTTGTATGACATTTCTATGCGCATTCCGAATAACCGCGTAACCGCGTTTATCGGGCCATCGGGTTGTGGTAAGTCAACGCTTCTGCGCTGCATTAACCGCATGAACGACTTGGTTGAAATTTGTCGTATTGAAGGTCAGATTGATATGCACGGCCACAATATTTACGACAAGAACGTTGATGTAGCAGCGCTGCGTCGTCGTGTTGGTATGGTGTTTCAGCGCCCGAACCCGTTTCCTAAGTCTATTTATGAGAATGTGGTTTATGGTCTACGCTTACAGGGTGTAAAAGACAAACGGGTGCTGGACGAAGCGGTAGAAACGTCACTGCGTGGCGCAGCCTTATGGGACGAAGTAAAAGACCGCCTAAACGCCAGTGCGTTCAGTTTGTCAGGTGGTCAGCAGCAACGTCTGGTTATTGCGCGTTCTATTGCCATTGAGCCGGAAATTCTGTTGCTGGACGAACCAACGTCAGCTTTGGATCCTATTTCGACTTTGACCATTGAAGAATTGATCACCGATTTGAAAGACAAATATACCGTGGTAATTGTTACGCATAACATGCAGCAGGCCGCGCGCGTTTCAGACCAGACAGCGTTTTTGTATATGGGTAAACTGATTGAGTACGCCGATACTGATACTCTGTTTACGACCCCGTCTGAGAAGCAAACAGAAGATTATATTACCGGTCGTTACGGTTAAGGAGAGTGTCATGGATAAGATGAATATGAACAAGCACATTTCCGGCAAGTTCAACGAGGAACTTGAGGCTGTGCGTAACCGTGTATTGAGCATGGGTGGCCTGGTTGAAAAGCAATTACAGGATTCACTTTTAGCAATTCAAAAAGGCGACGCCGAGCTGGCCGAAAAAGTGCTGAGCAGTGACCACAAAGTCAATAAGCTGGAAGTGCAGATTGACGAAGAGTGCGTACATATTATTGCTAAACGTCAGCCCGCTGCCAGTGACTTGCGTCTGGTTATTGCTATTATCAAAACCATTGCTGATTTAGAGCGTATTGGCGACGAAGCCGAGCGCATTGCTAAGGTTGCGAAAGAAAGCTTCAACAACGACCAGCAACAGCTGTTGGTGAGTCTGGAAAACCTTGGGCAACAAGTATTAAGCATGTTGCATAAAGTTCTGGATGCTTTCGCGCGCATGGATCTTGAATCGGCTTACGACGTGCATCAGCAGGACGAACAGGCTGACCGTCAATATGAAGCGCTGACACGCCAGCTTATGACTTACATGATGGAAGACTCTCGTTCTATTCCAAAAATCATGAATGTTCTATGGTCTGCACGTTCTTTAGAGCGTATTGGTGACCGTTGTCAGAACATTGCCGAGTACATTATCTTCTTTGTGAAAGGCAAAGACGTGCGCCATGTCTCACCAGAGAGCATGGAACGCACGGTTATGGGTAAAAAAGACTAGAATAAACGCCGGGCACGAATCGTGCCCGGAATGTCTTTCAGTTGCTGCAATACATCGGCACCGTTATCGCTGTCGATGTCCATTACCACGTAACCAACGTTCTCATCCGTTTGTAAGTACTGACCTACCACGTTAATTTCGTTGTCACTGATAATGCGGTTAATGGCGTTTAGCATACCCGGCTGGTTTTTATGAATATGCAGCAGGCGTTGCGCTGTTGCGTGTGTCGGCAGGCTAACTTCAGGGAAGTTCACCGCAGACAGGGTTGAGCCGTTATCGGAATAGCGCACCAGTTTTCCGGCCACTTCAACGCCAATATTTTCCTGAGCTTCTAAGGTTGAGCCGCCAATGTGGGGGGTTAACAGGCAGTTTTTCAGGCCGCGCAAAGGCGACAGAAATTCATCGCTGTTGCCTTTGGGTTCAACCGGAAACACATCAATAGCAGCGCCGGCGAGGTGCCGTGACGACAAGGCTTCAGCAAGAGCGTCTATATCCACAACCGTTCCGCGCGACGCGTTAATCAGCAGGCTGCCGGGCTTCATGCGCTCAATCTGACGGCGGCCTATCATCCACTGTGTCTGCTCATTTTCCGGCACGTGCAAAGTGATGATATCGGATTGTGCCAGTAAGTCATCCAACGTGGCTACCGACTGAGCATTGCCCATAGGCAGTTTGTCTTCAATATCAAAGTAACGAATGTGCATGCCCAGCTGCTCGGCCAGAACACTGAGCTGACTGCCTATGTGGCCATAGCCGACGATGCCCAGTATCTTTCCGCGTGCCTCGTAAGACTGCTTGGCTGATTTAAGCCAGCCGCCTTCGTGAGCTACGGCATTTTTTTCCGGTATGCCGCGCAACAACATAATAATTTCGGCTAAAACCAGCTCAGCAACGCTGCGGGTATTTGAAAATGGTGCGTTGAAAACAATGACACCGTGCTTTTTCGCTGCTTCTAAATCAACCTGATTGGTGCCAATACAGAAGCAACCCACGGCAATGAGCTTTTCGGCAGCGGCAAACACACGGTCGTTCAGCTGGCTGCGTGAGCGTATACCCAGAATATGGGCGTCTTTAATTTTTTCGCACAGCTCGTCTTCGCTTAGCGAAGTCTGCAGTATTTCCAGATTATGATAGCCATGATGCCGAAATAGCTGAATGGCGCTTTCGTGAACGCCTTCCAGCAGCAAAACTTTGATTTTGTCTTTTGCCAGGGATATCTGCATTAGCCACTTACCTTCAGGGTTTGTACTCCGTCTTCACGAGCAATTAAAGCGATATCAGCGCCGCGCTGGGCAAACAGCCCGTTAGTGACCACGCCGACAATATTATTCAGCTCAGCTTCAAGTTTCATTGGCTCCATAATATCGAAGTTATGCACATCGAGGATCCAGTTGCCGTTGTCGGTAGTAAAACCCTGACGCCACACCGGGTCGCCGCCCAGCTTCACAATTTCTCGGGCCACGTACGAACGCGCCATGGGAATAACTTCAACCGGCACCGGGAATTGACCCAGGCGGCCAACCATTTTGCTTTCATCTGCAACGCAAACAAACTTCCTGGCTACTGCGGCAATAATTTTCTCGCGCGTTAATGCGCCACCGCCGCCTTTAACCATTTGACCGTGCTCAGTAATTTCGTCAGCCCCGTCTACGTAAATGGGTACCTCCACAACCGAGTTAAGCTCAAACACTTCAATGCCGTGCGATTTCAGGCGCTCGGTTGAGGCTTCAGAGCTGGATACCGCACCCTCTATGTCATGCTTTCGTTCGGCCAGGGCATCGATAAAAAAGTTTACCGTTGAGCCGGTGCCGACTCCGACCACAGTGCCGTCTTCAATGTATTGCATAGCAGCTTCTGCTGCCGCTTTTTTGAGTGCATCAGCGTTGCCTGACATGAGCGTTTTTCTCCGTTTGTTTTTTATACGCCAGTATAAGGAATTTGTTGGTTTTTATCGACGTTTCTTTGCTTCAGAAACGCCAGTGTTTTGCCGGTGTTATCACTTCCGGCAATGGAATGTCCCAGCTCTCGACAGGAATGCTTTGAACCAGTTGTTCGTTATAGCTTAACCCTACGGGTGATAAGTTGGGTTGATAACCGTTATGCCATTGAGCCAAAGTGCGATCATAATAGCCGCCGCCCATACCCAGCCGGTTACCGTTTTGATCGAATCCGACAAGAGGCATCAGCAGTATCTGAATGTTCGATAGCGGCACCACATTCTGTACGTTTAATTCAGGTTCCTGAATACCGTACTTGTTGAGCGTCATGGGGGTATCAGGAGTATAGCGTAAAAACAGCAAATGACCTTTAGCAAAAGGGTGAAGCACCGGCAAAACGGTGTTAAACCCCAGTTGGCACAGTGTTTCAATAACGGGAAAGGTTGGCAGTTCACCGTCAAAACTTTTATATACGGCTACTGTGGTTTGTTCTGGTTGCAGATGACTTAAACGCTGTTGCAGTCTGTTGGCAACCTCGCGCGCCGCCGTTTGTTGCTGCTCGGCGGGTAAATTGCGGCGAATCTGCTGTAACTTGCGTCGGAGATTGTGTCGGGTCATGCTAGAGTCTGCTTTTAGAAAAACGCTGAAGAATGGTCTGAGGATAACCGATGAAAACAATAAAAACGATAGCTTTAGCCATGGTCGCCATGGCTTTTACGGTTGCAGCCTATGCTGTGCAAGCGCCACCTAAAGCCCCGGAACGTGACCGCGGTGAAGGTCCATACGAACGCCTTATTTTACGTGGCGGCACATTAATTAACGGTGAAGGTGCGCCGCCATTTGGCCCGGTGGATATTGTCATTGAGAAAGACCGTATCGTGAATATTGTCAGCGTGGGTAACCCAGGCGTGCCAATTAAGCCGGAAGGGCGGCCCGAAGCGGGCGCTAACGACAAAGAACTGGATGTCAGCGGCAAATACATTCTGCCCGGCTTTGTCGATATGCACGCGCACATTGGCGGATCGGCAAAGGGCATTCCGGCGGAATACGTGCTGAAGCTATGGTTAGGACATGGCATTACCACCATTCGTGAGCCGGGCAGCTTTAACGGTCTGGACTGGGTTCAGTGGCATGAAGAACGCGCTGCGGACAACCGCATTACGTCGCCGCGAATTATTCCCTACGTTGGTTTTGGACAAGGCTGGGATAAGCCCATTTATAATGGCGAACAGGCACGCGAGTGGGTTCGTTATATTAAAGACCAGGGCGCAAAAGGCATTAAGTTTTTCGGTGCTTCGCGTAAGGTTATGGAAGCGGCGCTGGACGAAGCCAACAAGCAGGGCTTAGGCACTATGATGCACCACGCTCAACTGAATGTGATGTCAATGAACGCATTAGATTCAGCACGCTCAGGCTTAACCTCAATGGAGCATTGGTATGGTTTGCCGGAGGCTTTGTTTGAAGAGCAGCGCGTGCAGGACTACCCGGCAGATTATAACTACAACAACGAGCAAAACCGTTTTGAAGAAGCCGGGCGTTTATGGAAGCAGGCGGCAGAGCCGGGCTCTGAAAAATGGAACGCGGTGCGTGACGAACTCATTGAACTCGACTTTACCATTAACCCCACCTTAACCATTTACGAAGCCTCGCGTGACCTAATGCGTGAGCGTCAGGCTATTTGGCATGACGAATATACTCTGCCCCGGTTATGGGACTTTTTTGAACCCAGCCGCTATGCGCATGGTTCGTATTGGTTTGACTGGACCACCGATAACGAAATTGCCTGGAAAAAGAACTACCAGAAATGGATGACGTTTTTGAAGGACTTCCATGAAAACGGTGGCCGTATTACCACTGGCTCGGATTCAGGCTACATCTACAAAATTTACGGCTTTGGCTACATTCGCGAGCTGGAATTACTGCGCGAAGCGGGTCTAAACGCGTTGGAGGTTATTCATGCTGCCAGCCTGGCAGGTGCCGAAGCACTGAATATGGAAGACGACATTGGTTCAGTGGCCATTGGTAAAAAAGCCGATATGGTCATTGTGAACGAAAACCCGATGGACAACTTTAAAGTGCTGTATGGCACCGGGCATTTTAAACTGGATGATAATAATCAGCCAATGCGTACCGAAGGTATTCAGTATACCATTAAAGACGGTATTATTTTCGATGCTCAGCAACTGTTGCAGGACGTTAAAGCCATTGTTGCTGAAGAAAAGGCGGATCGCCAAAAATGAGGGTGGCTTCCCAAGGTGCCGCTGCTGGCTGTAGCCCTTGAACCCATTGGTTCAAGGCGGGGAGCAAATGGTATCTGCCGTAGGCTTCCCGGTTCAAGCCGGGCTTGCACATGGCAGGCCAGTGATCCCCTTTTAATACAAGCATCGGCTCAGGGACATAAGCCTGCTGGCAAACACCCCAGGAAACCGCAAAAAGGGTTTACAATGTTGCTTTAGCTTAACCGTTAACGGTTACGTTGTGAGCGTTGCTCACTCATAGCCTGTTCAATGGTTGCCTGAAGCAACTGAATTTTCTCTTCCAGTTTAGCAGTTTTTGCAGACTGTTCATTTTGATCCTGAATCCATTCATGACACAAATTCAGGGCTGTCATTACTGCTATCTGTTCCACATTGGTCAGTTGGGTCCGTTCCTTGGTTTCTTCAAGTCTTTCATTAAGCGCATCCGCCGCTTGCTGTAACGCACTCTCCTGCCCAATGGGGCAAGCGACCTTGTAATTACGTTCCAGCAATTTTATATCCATGGTTTTTGCGGTCATTCAAAGACTCCTTGCAACTGACTCAACAGCGTTGATAACGGCATTATGGCATGAGCTACCGGTGTTTGTCAGCTAGCGATTACGTAAAGCCAGTGTTAGGATTAGGGCAAGATTAACCAAAGGCAGAATGTGAATGTCGACACGTTTTAATTATGACCGTTTAGTTGAGCTTTACGCGCAGTACGATATGACGCCAAGTGCGTCGGAAGTGCAGGGCATGTTAACCGGGCTAATAGCCACCGGCAGCGACGCCAAAAGCAATGAATTAATGATATTAATGTCAGACCTGGCATACGACGGCCAGGGCTTGCCCGTCGAGCTGGAGAACTTGCTGCAACAGCAGGCGGAAGAAATTGAACACTCGCTGGGCGACGAAGATTTAGGCTACCGCTTGTTGTTACCTGAAGACACCACGCCGTTGTCTGACCGCTTAAGCGCACTGGCTGGCTGGGTTAACGCCTTTTTAGTGGGCTATGGTGTGAATCAGGAAAATATGACCAACTTAAGTGGTGATTTAAAAGAAGCCATTGAAGACATGGTCGAGCTGGCAAAAATAGAATTTACTGACGATGGCGATGAGGAAGAAGAACGAGCCTACACCGAAATTGTCGAGTATCTGCGTATTTCAGCCATGATGTGCTACACCGAGTTAGGCCGAAAAGAACAGCCCGCGAACCAGCCGCCTAAAACTTTACATTAATTACTGACGGAGTTGAGGTCGTTGATGAAAGACGTTATTCCGCAGCACGAATTTAACCAGCGCCGGCAGCAGTTATTGCAATTGTTGCCGCCAAACTCACTGGCACTGGTTGCAGCCAGCAGTGAAGTTACCCGTAGCAACGATACCGAGTTTCCGTTTCGGCAAAACAGCGACTTTTTCTATTTAACCGGTTTTAACGAACCGGACGCTGTGTTGCTGCTGATCAACGACAGCAACCCACGCAGTGTTTTATTCTGTCAGGACAAAGATCCAAAGCACGAAGTTTGGCACGGGTTGCGTCTGGGTTATGAAAATGCCGTTGAAGCCTTAGCTGTTGATAGCGCAGAAGACCTAGATACCTTGCCCGAGCGCTTACCTGAATTGTTGCAGGGCATTGAATCGGTTTTTTACCCCATGGGCGAAGATTCAATATTGGCGGAGCTCGTCAGCGAAGCTCGTGACGAAGTAAGTGTTAAAGCCAGACGAAGCGGCAAACTGGCACCTCAAAGCTTGTCTGATTTACGGCCTAATCTGGACGCCATGCGTTTAATTAAGTCAGCCGCAGAAATAGCGGTAATGAAAGAAGCGGCACGTATAAGTTCGGGAGCGTTTCGTCGCATTATGTGTTTTGTTGAAGACGGTAAGCACGAGTATCAGGTAGCGGCGGAGTTGCATCATGAGTTTGCTATGAACGGCGCTTTGTATCCGGCTTATGGCATTATTAGCGGCGGCGGAGCAAACGCCTGCATTTTGCATTACACCGACAACCGAGACGTTCTGCGCAACGGCGATTTACTGCTGGTGGATGCCGGCGCTGAATATCAGGGCTATGCCGCCGATATTACCCGCACCTTCCCGGTGAATGGCAAGTTTAATGAGCCACAGAGCATACTTTACAATTTAGTGCTGGAAGCCCAGCAGGCCGGCTTTGCTGAAATAAAACCCGGCAGTAACCTGGTTAATGCGAGCGAAGCCGCAGCGCGGGTCATTAGCGACGGTCTGACGGAGCTTGGTATTTTAACCGGTGACGCAGAAGAGAATTTCAAAGAGCAGCGCTGGAAAACCTATTTTATTCACGGATTAGGCCACTGGCTGGGTCTGGACGTTCACGATGTGGGTCGTTATCGCAACAGTGAAGGCGAGCCGATTTCCTTTAAACCCGGCATGGTGCTGACGGTGGAGCCGGGCATTTATATTCCGGAAGACGCCGAGGTTGATGAAAAGTGGCGCGGCATCGGCATTCGCATTGAAGATGACCTGGTAGTAACAGCCGATGGCTTTGACAACATGACCGCCGGCGTACCAAAAACCATTGAAGAGATTGAAGAATGGATGAAAAGCCAGTAACTCAGGCTGATGTGGTTATAGCCGGAGGCAGCTTAGTGGGTGCCTTGACCGGCTTAATGTTGGCACAGCAGCGGCCGGACTGGCGTATTGTGGTGTGTGAACCTCGCGCAGAAGGCCCGCCTGCTGACAAACGCATTATTGCGCTGGCAGCTGCCTCAGCAAAGCGGTTACAAAGCCTTGGCGCGCTCGATGGCATTGATACTACCCCAATAAAACACATTCATATTTCTGATCGTGGTTTTGCCGGCGCTGCGGAATTACACGCGGAGCATGAAAAAGTTGAGGCGCTGGGGCGCGTGGTTTCGGCTTCAGAGCTGGTCAATAACCTATACCTGAGTTGCCAGAAACAGCCTAATTTAAACTGGTTGTCCGGTGTGCGGCTGGAGTCACTGAAACAGCAGCAGGATTACGTTGAACTCACTCTGGATAACGCGCAGAAATTGCAGACTAAGTTGCTGATTGGCGCCGACGGCCAGAACTCGTTAGTGCGCGAACAGCTTGAATTAAAATCCGATACCTACGACTACGGTCAGTTTGGCTGCATTGCCACCTTAGACATGAAACAGCCCTTAAATGGCTGGGCGTTTGAGCGTTTTACCGAAGCCGGACCCATTGCTTTGTTACCCATGCAGAATTCGCAGGCCTCATTGGTGTGGAGCTTTACCGAAAAGCAGCGTGAAGCCGCCGAACAATGGTCAGATACTGAATTTTTGCACCGTTGTCAGCAGGCCTTTGGCTACCGCGCGGGCTTATTTACCGGGGTATCGAAGCGGGTTTTTTATCCGCTCATTTTACGCCGGGCTAAACGCTCAACCCATCACCGCAGTGTTATTATTGGTAACGCCTCGCATGCCTTACACCCAATTGCCGGGCAGGGGTTTAATCTGGGCCTGCGGGACACCGAAGTGTTGTGTGAGGTACTGGCAACAACCGATGATCCCGGTAATTTCCGCGTTTTGCAAGGCTACGAGCAGAACCGCGAACGCGACTATCAGGCCATTATTAAGCTGACCGACGGCCTGGTACGTGGTTTCTCCAACCATTATTTACCCACCGTTGTGGGCCGCAACAGTGCGCTGATGTTACTGCAGCATTGTTCGCCGCTGAAATCCGCCTTTGCACGCTTAACCATGGGGATGAAACCATGACCATGAAACGCAAAAAGTTAGATGTTGTGATTGTTGGTGGCGGCATGATTGGCCTGAGCCTGGCGATACGCCTGGCTCAACAGAACCGGCTAGTGATGGTGTTGGAAAGACATTCGCAGCCTGAACTTTCTGACGAGCTGGCTTTACGGGTGAGCGCGTTGAATGATCGCAGTCGCAGCGTATTAAAAGACTGCGGTGCCTGGCCTTTAGTGCAGGAACACCGAAGCGGCCCCTACCAGAGCATGCAAGTGTGGGACAAAGACAGCCCGGCGCACATTGAGTTTTCCGCAAAGGAAATTAACGCCGAAGATCTAGGCGCTATAGTTGAGAACAACGTTGTTGAGCACTTTTTGTGGCAACGTGCCGAGCAGGCAGGTGTTGAGATATTGCAGACGCAGCAGTGGACAATGGTTCACGCTGGCGATGATTCTCACCTCGCGGAAATAGAGGTTGGTGAGTGGTTACTGTCAGCTGATCTTATAATTGGAGCCGACGGTGGTCGCTCGAAAGTGCGTCAGTATGCTGAATTACCAATTTCTTTCTGGGACTACGGGCAGCAAGGCATTGTGGCGAACATTCGCACGGAACAACCGCATAATGGCGTGGCTCGTCAGGTGTTTTTACCCACAGGGCCACTGGCGCTTCTGCCAACGCCTGACTCTCATACCGTTTCTATTGTTTGGTCTGCCGATGAAGATCTCGCCAGAAACTTGCTTAATGAGCCGCCTGAGCGCTTTGCAAAACAGGTGGAAACAGAGTCAGGGCGAGTATTAGGCGGCTGCGAGTGTGTGTCTGATATAAAAGCCTTTCCGCTTAGAATGCAGTATGCCCGCCAATGGTATCAGCATCGTATTGGTTTGGCTGGTGACGCGGCACACACTATTCATCCGCTGGCCGGGCAGGGCGCAAACTTAGGCTTTGGTGACGTGAAAGCCTTAACCGAGAAACTTGAGGGTGCGGATTTATCCTCGCTATCGCAACTGCAGCGTTCATTGAGTGCATACCAACGCGAGCGCAAAGCCGACGCTCAGCTCATGATAGCGGCAATGGAAACGTTCAAACGCGGTTTCGGCACAGCAAACCCAGTAGTAAAAGGCCTACGAGCCCTGGCCTTCGCACTGCCAAACAAACTCACCTTTTTAAAACGCAAGCTAGCCGAAGTGGCTCTGGGCTAGGTGGCGGTGGTTGCTACGTACTGGTCCGGGAGACGCCCGTAAATACGTCCCTGTAGGGCTTGGGCGTCGCCATCCATGGCGCCGCACACTCCCTGACCAGTACGTACCAACCATAGGCGCCACCTATTCCGTAGCTCAGCTCTCGTAGCCTGACGTTCACGTCAGGTGAGATGTTCAAATCCGCGCTTTCAGGTAGTCGGCTAATTGAGAGGCAGCGCTTGAGGCACCGCCGGCCAGGCGCATAATCACGTTGACTGAACCGGGGTTGGGTAAGGGTTTGTTATCAGAAAAACTTTCCAATATGGGAATATCCTTCGGTACCGTACTTTTAGCCAGAACGGTAATGCCTAGTCCGCTGTTCAATGCTGCAGTCAGTCCCGAGAAGTCTGTATTGGTATAAGTGATACGATAAGGCTGATGCGCTCTTTGTAAACTTTGTTCTGCCCTGCGCCGATAAATACAGCCTTCAGGAGCAACCACCATAGGCCAGCCGGGTTGCTCTAATAAGCCGGGTAAGCCCACCCAAACCAGCTCTTCGCGCTGAATCAAAACATCACTTTTATTGGTTTGTTCGCGCAGTGCCAGAATAATATCGAACTGTTGCCCCAGCCCGGACAGTAAGTCTTTACTCAACGCCGAAGTCACCTGCAGTGTCACCTGCGGGTAAACCTGAGCAAACTGACCCAGCACTTTGGGCAGCAGACTGGACGCGAACTCACTGGTAATGCCCAGCCGAACTTTACCGCTAACCTGTTGGGGCTCGAACTGGGCCCAGGCCTGGTCATTCAGCGCCAACATTCGCTGGGCGTAGTCAAACAGAACGTCCCCATCGGCGGTAAGGGCAAAGCCGCTGCCCTGCCGGGTTAGCAGTGCAACGCCCAGTTGCTGCTCCAGCTTTTTAAGCTGCAGACTAATAGCAGGCTGAGAACGCCCCATGCGTTCGCCGGCGAGTGTCATACTGCCCAGCTCAATCACCGCACTAAAACTGCGTAAGGCTTCTAAGGATAAATGTTTCATTGGTTCGCTTTATAAAGTCGTTACTGGGTATTTGAAAAATTAATACCATTATAAGCATTATTGATTTTAAGTTTAACCGAATCACGCCTATAATTTGCGCCCATACACACGCACATAAAGTGAACAGAAAAGGAACACGGTATGGGTAGCAGAACGCCACTGTACGAAGCACACGTAAAAGCGGGTGCAAAGATGGTTGATTTTCACGGCTGGGACATGCCGCTGAACTACGGCTCACAAATTGAAGAGCACCATGCTGTACGCCGCGACTGCGGTGTTTTTGATGTGTCGCACATGACCATTGTTGACGTAGAAGGCCCACAGGCTCAGGCGTTTTTGCGTTACCTGCTTGCGAACGACGTTGCCAAGCTGAAAACCGAAGGCAAAGCGCAATACACCAGCATGCTGAATGAAAATGGCGGTGTTATTGATGACCTTATTGTGTATTTCTTCTCAGAAACCGCTTACCGCATGGTCGTTAACTCAGCAACCCGTGACCGCGACCTGGCATGGATTGAAAAAGTCGCTGCCGATTTTGATGTCACCACCAAAGAGCGTGACGACATGGGTATGCTGGCTTTGCAGGGCCGTAAAGCCGCTGAAAAAATTCAAAACGTATTAACCGCAGAGCAATATGCAGAAATTGACGGCATGAAGCCTTTTGTGGGTAAAGACGTTGGCGATTACTTTATTGCGACCACAGGTTACACCGGCGAAAAAGGCTACGAAATTGTGGTTCCGGCTGAGCAGCTGGAAAGCTTATGGGATGCTCTGCTAAAAGCCGATGTTGCTCCATGTGGACTGGGTGCTCGTGATACACTGCGCTTAGAAGCCGGCATGAACCTGTATGGTCAGGACATGGACGAGAACATCACGCCGCTGGAAGCCAATATGGGCTGGAGCGTAGCGTTTGAACCGGCTGACCGTGACTTCATTGGTCGTAAAGCTTTAGAGCAGAAAAAAGCGAAAGGTCATGACAAATTAGTCGGTCTTGTAATGGAAGAGAAAGGTGTACTGCGCCACGGTCAAAAAGTAACCGTTGAGGGTGGCGAAGGTATCATCACTTCTGGTACATTCTCGCCTACACTTGGTTTCTCAGTTGCAATGGCTCGCGTTCCATCCAGTGTTGGTGATACAGCGGAAGTGGAAATGCGTAAGAAACAAATGCCGGTGAAGGTGGTTAAGCCAGGTTTCGTCAGAAACGGTCAATCTGTTTTATAATCGAACAAGATTCAATACATTCCGGGTAACCCGGGTAGAAGGAAAGCAATATGAGCAATATTCCAGCAGATCTGAAATACGCATCAACCCACGAATGGGTTCGTGATGAAGGCGACGGTACTTTTACTGTCGGTATCTCCGAGCACGCGCAGGAACTTCTTGGCGACATGGTGTTTGTTGAGTTACCGGACGTAGGCGACAAAGTTGCCACAGGCGACGATATTGCTGTCGCTGAATCTGTAAAAGCCGCTTCAGATATCTACGCACCAATGACGGGTGAAGTTGTTGCGGTTAACGAAGATCTGGAAGATGCCCCTGAAACGGTCAACAATGACCCTTACGGCGATGGCTGGTTATTCCGTATAAAAGCAGATGACAGCGGCGAGCTGGACAACTTATTAGACGCGAACACTTACGAGGCTTCAATCGACGAAGACTGAGGCCATTGGCGCATAGCACCAATGACACAGAGCGTCCTGAGCCCCGGAAATTAGCCGGGGTTCATTGTTTTTTGTCTACGATAAGTTTTCGATAAATTTCCGATAAATGTACGAGGCTGAGTTAAATGAGCAGTACTACCCTGACGCAATTAGAGCACCACGATGAATTCATTAGCCGCCATATTGGCCCAAGCGCTGATGAGCAAAAAGCCATGCTGGCTGAGCTGGGTGTAGATTCTTTAGAAGCATTAACCAAAGACACTGTGCCTGGTGCGATTCTGCGTGAACCGTTCCTGCAGACAGGGGAGCCGCAAACTGAACGCGAAGCTCTGGCTCGTCTTAAAGACATCGCGAAAAAGAACCAAATTTGTACCTCGTACATTGGTATGGGCTACTACGACACCGTAGTACCGAACGTTATTTTGCGTAACGTGCTGGAAAATCCGGGTTGGTACACAGCGTATACGCCGTATCAGCCGGAAATTGCTCAGGGCCGTTTAGAAGCACTGCTTAACTTCCAGCAAATGACCATGGACTTAACCGGCTTAGATTTAGCCAGCGCCTCATTGCTGGACGAAGCCACTGCCGCCGCCGAAGCAATGGCCATGGCGAAGCGGGTTTCTAAAAACAAAAAATCCAACGCGTTTTTCATTGCCGACAACGTTTACACGCAAACGATTGACGTGGTGAAAACCCGTGCTGAATACTTTGGTTTCGACATTATTGTCGGACCGGCGCGTGAAGCCTCTGATCATGACGTGTTTGGTGCGTTGTTGCAGTATCCGGACAAACAAGGCCAGTTGCACAACATTGAACAGTTAATTGGCGAGTTGCAGGAGAAGAAGGCCATTGTCGCCGTTGCTTCTGACTTAATGAGCCTGTTAATGGTGAAGTCACCGGGCGAAATGGGCGCCGACATGGTGTTCGGTAACGCTCAGCGTTTTGGTGTACCAATGGGCTATGGTGGTCCTCACGCCGCGTTCTTTGCTACCCGTGACAAATTTAAGCGTTCGCTACCAGGTCGCATTATTGGTGTTTCTAAAGATTCTCGCGGACGCCCGGCATTGCGTATGGCCATGCAGACCCGTGAGCAGCACATACGCCGCGAAAAGGCGAACTCGAACATTTGTACCGCGCAGGTTCTGCTGGCCAACATGGCGTCGTTTTACGCTGTGTACCATGGCCCTGACGGCTTGCGTCGTATTGCCAACCGTATTCACCGTTTAACCGACATTGTCGCGTTAGGCATGCAGGACAAAGGCGTGAAGCTGGTGAACAGCCACTGGTTTGACACTTTAACCTTTGAAATGAAAGAAAACGCTGCAGACGTATTAGCGCGCAGCAAAGCGCTGGGTCTTAACCTACGCGTTGACGGCGAAGGCGTATTTGGTATTAGCCTTGACGAAGCCAAAACGCGTGACGACGTTGAAAATTTATTTGCCGCGCTGTTTGGCGACAACCACGGTTTAGATATCGATGTACTGGACAGCCGTGTTGCTGGCGGTGACGTAGAATCTATTCCGTCTGATTTAGTGCGTACTTCTCAGTACTTACAGCACCCGGTATTTAACGAGTACCACTCAGAAACCGAAATGCTGCGTTATATTAAAAAGCTGGAAAACAAAGATTTAGCCCTGAACCACTCAATGATTTCTCTGGGCTCGTGCACCATGAAGCTGAACGCCACCGCCGAGATGATTCCGGTCACCTGGCCTGAGTTTGGTCAGTTGCATCCGTTCTGCCCGGCAGAGCAGGCGCAAGGGTATTACGAGTTAGTTTCTACTTTGTCTGAATGGTTAATTGACGTAACCGGTTACGACGACATGTCTATGCAGCCGAACTCTGGGGCGCAGGGCGAGTACGCCGGTCTGTTAGCTATTCAGAAGTACCATGAAAGCCGCGGCGACGGGCACCGCAACATTTGCCTTATTCCAAGTTCTGCCCACGGTACCAACCCGGCTTCAGCTCAGATGATGAACATGAAAGTAGTGGTGGTTGACTGCGACAAGCACGGCAACGTGGACATGGACGACTTAAAAGCCAAAGCCGAAGAAGCGGGCGAAAACCTGTCGTGCATTATGGTCACTTATCCTTCTACCCACGGTGTTTACGAAGAAGGCATTAAAGACATTTGTGACCTGGTTCACAGCTACGGCGGCCAGGTTTATATGGACGGCGCCAACATGAACGCACAGGTTGGCGTAACCTCACCGGGTTACATTGGCTCTGACGTATCGCACCTGAACCTGCACAAAACCTTCTGTATTCCACACGGTGGCGGTGGCCCTGGAATGGGTCCTATTGGTGTGAAGCAGCATTTGGCTGAATTCCTGCCAAACCACTCCGTTGTGAACATTGACGGGCCTAAAGCCGGAAATGGCGCGGTATCTGCTGCTCAGTTTGGCAGTGCCAGCATTCTGACCATTTCCTGGATGTACATTGCCATGATGGGCGGACGCGGCCTACGTGAAGCCTCAGAAACCGCTATTTTGAACGCCAACTACCTGGCTGAGAAGCTCAGTAAGCATTTCAAAATTCTGTATCGTGGCCGCAACAACCGTGTCGCACACGAGTGCATTATCGACTTGCGCCCTATGAAAGACGCCGCCGGCATAGCTGAAATTGACGTAGCTAAGCGCCTGCAGGACTACGGCTTCCACTCACCAACCATGAGCTTCCCGGTAGCGGGTACCATTATGGTTGAGCCGACCGAGTCTGAGTCTAAAGCCGAACTGGACCGCTTTATTGAAGCCTTGGTCAGCATTAAAGCCGAAGCCGAGAAAGTAGCAGCCGGTGAATGGCCAAAAGACAACAACCCACTGGTAAATGCACCGCATACGCTAGCCGACATTACCGATGCAGAGTGGGACCGCCCATACGATAGAAAAACGGCAACCTACCCGGTTGAAGCCGTTGGTTACGACAAGTTCTGGCCAACCGTTAACCGTATAGATGACGTATTCGGTGACCGTAATCTGATGTGCTCATGCCCGAGCATTGAAGAGTATCGGTAGAGAGGTAGCCTGATATTCCTATGAAATAAGTCGTTTAATGGGAATAAATAAGGCGTTTACCGTAAATAAGACATTTAAAAGTGAAGCCCGCCTTGTGCGGGCTTTTCTGTGTATGAACTCAGCCCATTTATAGTAGTCATATGATTTAGAAGCAAAATTAAGTGATATAAATGAGGGCGTAATGTCAAAAACAATATTTTTCTTTGTAAAGGTCTTTTCCGAAAAATCCCATGCAGAGGAATTTTTAAAAGGCTCACTATACTCAAATAGATTGGTGTTTTTTAGGAAGCTAGAAGATACTGCACAAGCTAACCGAGGTGATAAGCATGAAGCTGTGGTTGGATGGTATCAGCCCAATCAAATAACTCTGACTCTCAATGGTCGGGAATTAAAAGATCTTGCTGCGCCAGTTTCATTGCAGATGAATCAACACAATAATCTTAACGTTTTTTGTATTTATGCAGCTCATAGCGGCTCCTTTGAGAAGATTACAGTTGAGAATATCTTCGATTTTAGAGACCATTTGAAAATCCCTCCTAACTGTTTGGCGCTTGGAAAGCATGCGGTTGTCGTAACGCAGGCAAAATCTTTCATTGACCGCGTTGTGAGTGCCGTTAAAGATAAAAACTATGGGCTAAAGGCTGGGTTAGTTGAATACTACGATCCCAGTTTATTCAGCGGAAGCTTCTCGGAGGATGAAGCTGTATTCCGTAAGAGAAGCGAATTCGAGCACCAAAGGGAGTATAGATTTTCTTTCGATACAGGTGGTAGTGTTCAGAATTCTGTGTCATTTCGTTAAACTAAGCAAAAAAGAGATGACATATGACCAAAACCAATTTCGACATGGATGCCGCTTTAAA
>NZ_SNWT01000003.1:0-199842 GCF_004362265.1 Idiomarina sp. 017G
CTTTAAAGCGGCATCCATGTCGAAATTGGTTTTGGTCATATGTCATCTCTTTTTTGCTTAGTTTAACGAAATGACACAGAATTCTGAACACTACCTCCTTGAAACATTAAAATTTAATGACTTTAATGTCTCATTTAAGATCTTTAATGTTTATTAAGAACTTTAATGTACGCCGACAAAAAAAAGGGCCTTTCGGCCCTTCCTTATTCCACAGTAACTGACTTGGCCAAGTTCCTTGGCTGGTCCACATCGGTACCTTTTATCAAAGCTACGTAATAGGACAACAGCTGCAACGGAACGGTATAGACAATAGGGGCTATCACTTCGTCGCAATGGCTGACGTTAAGTACGGTTAACGACTCATCGCCTTTGAAGCGGGCGTTTTTGTCGGCAAAAACGTACATCAGACCGCCGCGGGCACGCACTTCTTCAACGTTCGATTTCAGTTTTTCCAGTAAGTCGTTATTCGGTGCCACGACAATAACCGGCATTTCTTCATCAATAAGCGCTAACGGGCCGTGTTTTAACTCACCAGCGGCATAGGCTTCGGCGTGAATGTATGAAATTTCTTTCAGTTTTAATGCGCCTTCCATAGCAATGGGGTATTGGTTACCACGCCCCAGGAACAGGCTGTGCTCTTTGTTCGCAAAGTCTTGTGCTAACTCTTCAATTTCATCGGCTAAGGATACCGCTTCTTCCAGCTTAGTTGGCAACGCTTGTAGGGCATGAACAACAGCTTCTTGCTGCTGCTCTGGCATGCCTCTGTATTTGCCAATACCCAAGGTCAGCATAAGCAGGCCGGTTAACTGGGTGGTAAAGGCTTTGGTCGACGCCACACCAATTTCTGCGCCGGCACGGGTTAAAAACGCCAGATCAGATTCGCGCACCATAGACGAGGAGCCCACGTTACAAATGGTCAGGCTGCTTTTGTAGCCAAGCTCTTTGGATAGGCGCAGTGCCGCCAGGGTATCGGCGGTTTCACCGCTTTGAGAGATGGTCACCAACAGGCTGTTAGGATGAACATAGGACTTGCGGTAACGAAACTCTGAGGCTATTTCAACGTTGCATGACACGTTTGCCATGGACTCCAGCCAGTAGCGCGCCACCATACCCGCATGGTAACTGGTACCGCAGGCGACAATTTGAACGTGTTCAATGTCTTTTAAGATACTTGCCGCATATTCACCAAAAGCGTTATCCAACACAGTAGTTTCAGACAAACGGCCTTCCAGCGTGTTACGCACGGCAATAGGCTGCTCGTAAATTTCTTTCAGCATAAAATGCCGATACTGGCCTTTACCACCCGCGTCGTAGCTTACGTCAGATTCAACAACCTCGCGCTCTACCGCGCTACCTTCAGAGTCATAAATGTCGATTTCAGTGCGGTTAATATCCGCAACATCGCCTTCTTCCAGATAGATAAACTTACGGGTTACCGGCAATAAAGCAAGCTGATCGGAAGCCACAAAGTTCTCGCCAATACCCACACCAATAACCAGAGGACTACCGGAACGGGCAACCACTAAACGCTCCGGGTATTGGGTATCCATAACCACAGTACCGTAAGCACCTTCCAGCTGACGTACTGCCGACTTAACCGCAGCCAATAAATCGCCATGAGTTTTACGCTCATGATGAATTAAGTGAGCGATTACTTCGGTGTCAGTCTGCGAATTAAAGACATAACCTTCGGCTTGCAGCTCTTCGCGTAGGCGTTCGTGGTTTTCGATAATGCCATTATGCACTACGGCAATTTCGTCTTCTGAACGGTGCGGGTGGGCGTTCGCTTCCGTAACCCCGCCATGCGTTGCCCAACGTGTATGGGCAATACCAATAGTGCCGTCTAAGGGGTTCTTGTCTATGGCGTCTTTTAATTCCTGTACCTTACCGGTACGGCGTACGCTTTTAAGGTGATTATCAGCGTCGATAACAGCCGCACCAGCCGAGTCATAACCCCGGTATTCCAGTCGTTTTAAACCTTCCAGCAAAATACCTGTTACCCGACGTTCCGACGTAGCACCAACAATACCGCACATAAATTAACTTCCTTTTTTCGACTGTGGACGTTGCCATCCGCTGATATTACGCTGCTTGCCCCGGGCTACAGCCAGTTCTTCGTCCGCTACCGCCCGGGTAATAACCGAGCCGGCGCCAACGGTTGCATTCTTACCAATGGCGACAGGCGCAACCAGAGAGCTGTTTGAGCCTATAAAAGCGCCGTCACCAATTTCGGTGAGTGCTTTATTCACACCATCGTAATTGCAGGTAATGGTACCTGCACCAATGTTTGCGTATTCACCCACCTGAGTGTCGCCCAAATAGGTTAAATGGCTGGCTTTAGAACCTTTACCCAGGCGGCTTTTTTTCATCTCGACAAAGTTTCCGACCTGCGCTTCATCCGCAAGTTCCGCACCAGGGCGCAAACGCGCGAAAGGACCAACTTTACAGCCTTTAGCAACTTTTGCGTCTTCAATATGGGAGTTCGCGCGAATAACGGTGTCATCACCAATAACGGAGTTTCTTATGACACAGTTTGGTTCAATAACAACCCGGTCACCCAGAACCACGTTGCCTTCAAACACTGCGTTAATATCAATAGTGACATCACTGCCGGCACTCAGTTTACCGCGACAATCGAAGCGGGCAGGGTCAATTAAGGTAACGCCCTGGGTCATGAGCTCTTCAGCCTGACGCTGCTGCAGTGCTCTCTCTAGAGAGGCTAATTGCTGGCGGTTATTCGCACCTTCCACTTCCTGCGCGTTGTCAGGCTGTGCAGTGGCAATATTAACGCCTTCCCGCGCGGCCATTGCGACAATATCGGTCAGGTAATATTCTTTTTGCGCATTATCATTGCTCAGTTGCTCAAGCCAGCTTTTTAATTTATCGCTGTCGGCAATCATAATGCCGGTGTTCACTTCATTAATCGCTAATTGCTGCGCGTTGGCATCTTTTTGCTCAACAATGCCGGTAACGCTGCGGCGTTCATTACGCACAATACGGCCATAACCTGTAGGCTCCGCAAGCTTCATAGTCAGCAGGCCAAGCGAAGTGTTTGCGCTGGCGGTTACCAATTTAATTAAGGTGGATTCGGTCAGCAGCGGCACGTCACCATACAAAATAATGACTTTTTCACTGCTTTTCAGGTGCGGAATAACCTGCTGAACCGCATGTCCTGTACCCAATTGTTCGCGTTGTTCAACCCAGGTTAAGTCATCACCTGCTATCGCCTGTTTAAGCTGATCGCCGCCATGGCCGTAAATTAAATTAATGGCGTCAGGCTTTAGCGACCTGGCTGTATCAATAACATGCTCTACCATAGGTTTATTAGCCACTTTATGCAGCACCTTTGGCAGCTCCGATCGCATGCGGGTTCCTTTTCCTGCGGCCAGAATAACAACGCGTAACTTCATATTAATGGGTCCTTAATTCAATCGCTGGCGTAAGCCTTATTGCATTAGCTTATTGTAACGACAAAAAAGGCCTTGTTGCACTAACAACAAGGCCTTTTACGTATTTTAACGCAGAAGTTTTAGCGCTTAAGCTTACGAATAATATCGATTTGAGCTAACGCACGCGATAGCTCAGCAATCGCTTCTGCATAGGTCACATCAGAACCTGAATCGGCAATGGCTTCTTCAGCACGTTTCTTCGCTGCTTCGGCTTCCTGCAAGTCAAGCTCGTCACCACGAACAGCAACGTCCGCAAGAACAATAACGTGACCAGGCTGTACTTCTAACACACCACCGGCAACATACAGAAGCTCTTCGTCGCCCGCTTCACTGACATAACGAACCATACCTGGTTTGATTTTAGTCAGCAGGGGCGCGTGACCTGGGTAAATACCCAGCTCACCTTCGCTACCAGTGACCTGAACCGTTTGTACAACGCCTGAGAACAACTTGTCTTCAGCGCTGACAACGTCCAGATTTAATGTTTGTGTTGCCATTCAAACCTCCCGGTCGGTTACAGGTTTTTGGCTTTTTCTACCGCTTCTTCGATGGTACCAACCATGTAGAAGGCCTGCTCTGGCATATCGTCGTAATCACCATCCAAAATGCCTTTAAAGCCGGCAATAGTATCTTTCAAAGATACGTATTTACCTGGCGCACCAGTGAATACTTCGGCTACGAAGAAAGGCTGCGACAAGAAGCGCTGAATTTTACGAGCACGAGATACTGACAATTTGTCTTCTTCAGACAGCTCGTCCATACCCAGAATCGCAATGATGTCTTTCAGCTCTTTATAGCGTTGCAGTACTTCCTGAACACCCATTGCTGTGTCGTAGTGCTCATCACCGATAACCTGTGGATCCAACTGACGTGACGTTGAGTCCAACGGGTCAACCGCAGGGTAGATACCCAGTGACGCGATGTCACGGTTAAGTACAACAGTCGCATCCAAGTGAGCGAAGGTTGTTGCCGGAGATGGGTCAGTCAAGTCATCCGCTGGTACATAAACGGCCTGTACAGACGTGATTGAACCTGTCTTAGTAGAGGTGATACGTTCCTGCAGAACACCCATTTCTTCGGCCAGGGTAGGCTGATAACCAACCGCTGAAGGCATACGGCCTAACAGTGCTGATACCTCAGTACCGGCCAAGGTGTAACGGTAGATGTTATCAACGAAGAAAAGTACATCGCGACCTTCGTCACGGAATTTCTCAGCGATAGTCAAACCAGTCAGAGCAACACGTAAACGGTTACCCGGTGGCTCGTTCATCTGACCATAAACCAGTGATACTTTATCCAGAACGTTTGAATCGTTCATCTCGTGATAGAAGTCGTTACCTTCACGAGTACGCTCACCAACACCAGCGAATACTGAGTAGCCGCTGTGCTCGATAGCGATGTTACGGATAAGCTCCATCATGTTAACGGTTTTACCAACACCAGCACCACCGAACAGACCAACTTTACCACCTTTAGCAAACGGGCAAATCAAGTCGATGACTTTGATACCGGTTTCTAACAGTTCGTTAGTGTTTGACTGTTCTTCGTAGCTTGGTGCCGCACGGTGAATAGACATTTTCTCTTCTTCACCGATAGGGCCCGCTTCATCAATTGGGTTACCCAATACATCCATAATACGACCCAGGGTTTTCTTACCCACTGGAACCATGATTGATTCACCGGTATTTTTAGCGGTGATACCACGACGCAGACCGTCAGTTGTACCCATTGCGATGGCACGTACGATTCCGCCGCCCAGCTGCTGCTGAACTTCCAGAACCAAACCTTCTAAGCCACCTTCGGTCACTTTCAGTGCGTCGTATACTTTTGGTACAGCGTCTTGTGGAAATTCTAAATCCACAACGGCGCCGATAATTTGTACGACCTTACCTTGACTCATGACGTTTCCTCTAACTCTTCAATTCTGTTAACCGTTGCCGCGTTATACCGCTTCGGCGCCGGACACGATTTCCGAAATTTCTTGCGTAATTGCTGCCTGACGCGCCTTGTTATATCGCAATTGTAATTGGTCAATAATGTCTTCGGCATTGTCGGTTGCAGCTTTCATAGCAATCATCCGAGCGGCTTGCTCACTAGCAAAGTTATCCACTACGCCTTGGTACACTTGCATTTCTACGAAGCGACGAATTAGCGTATCGAGGATACTTTCCGGATTCGGCTCATACAGGTAATCCCAGCTACCTGTCTGCACATCTTCTTCCGATCCTGCTTGCGGCAATGGCAACAATTGATGAATGGTCGGCTCCTGGGTCATCGTATTCACAAATTTGTTGAATACAACGTACAAGCGATCGATTTTGCCTTCTTCAAAAGCATCCAGCATAACCTGGATAGAACCGGTAATTTCCTTCAGTTCTGGCTTATCGCCCATACCTGAAACCTGCGCTTTCAACTTACCAAAACGCTTGAAGAAACTGGTTCCTTTGCTGCCTATAGCGGCAAAATCCGCTTCAACATCCTGCTCTTTCCATTCGTTAGCGTGTTTAACGACTTTTTTGAACTCATTACCGTTCAAGCCGCCACACAAACCACGATCGGTAGACACAATGATGTAACCCACACGCTTAACCTGACGTTCTTCCATAAATGGATGACGATACTCGAGGTTACCGCGCGCCACATGACCAATCACCTTGCGAATGGTGTCCGCATAGGGGCGACTTGCCTCCATACGTTCCTGCGCCTTTTTCATTTTCGACGCAGCGACCATTTCCATAGCACTGGTGATCTTCTGAGTATTACCGATACTCGAGATCTGAGTTTTTATCTCTTTACCGCTGGCCATGACGATTCTCCTGTTAACTCAACGACAAATGGCCGCTATTGCGGCCAGGTGCGATTACCATGATTGCGTTTGCTTGAATTTCTCAAGCGCAGCTTTCAATTGCGCATCGATGTCGTCGTTATAGTTGCCAGTTTTATCAATCTCAGCCATTAGCTCGGCGTATTCGCTCGCCATGAAAGATTGCAGAGATTCTTCAAAATCCATGATTTTGTCGATTTCTACGTCTTTCAAGAAGCCTTTTTCAACGGCATAAATTGATACAGCCATTTGAGCCACGCTCATAGGCTTGTACTGTTTCTGTTTCATCAGTTCAGTAACACGCTGACCGTGCTCTAACTGTGAACGAGTCGATTCATCAAGGTCAGATGCGAACTGAGCGAACGCTGCCAATTCACGATACTGAGCCAGGGCAAGACGGATACCGCCACCCAGTTTCTTGATGATTTTCGTTTGTGCTGAACCACCAACACGTGAAACCGAGACACCAGCGTTAACCGCAGGACGAATACCTGAGTTAAATAAGTCAGTTTCAAGGAAGATCTGACCATCGGTGATAGAGATAACGTTAGTCGGTACGAATGCCGATACGTCACCTGCCTGAGTTTCAATGATAGGTAAGGCAGTTAATGAGCCGGTCTGGCCTTTCACTTTACCGTCAGTGAATTTTTCTACGTAGTCAGCGTTAACACGCGCAGCACGCTCAAGTAGACGAGAGTGAAGGTAGAAAACGTCACCAGGGAATGCTTCACGACCCGGAGGACGACGCAACAACAGTGAAATTTGGCGATAAGCGACAGCCTGTTTAGACAAGTCATCGTAGACAATCAGAGCGTCTTCACCGCGGTCACGGAAGTATTCACCCATGGTACAACCAGAGTAAGCTGCCAGATATTGCAGGGCTGCGGATTCAGAAGCAGAAGCTGCAACTACAATGGTGTTTTCCATTGCGCCGTGCTCTTCTAACTTACGTACAACCGCTGAAATGGTCGAGTTCTTCTGACCAATAGCTACGTAAACACACTTAATACCAGAATCTTTCTGGTTGATAATAGCGTCTACTGCTAAAGCCGTTTTACCTGTCTGACGGTCACCGATGATAAGCTCACGCTGACCACGACCAACCGGAATCATCGAGTCAATTGACTTGTAACCCGTTTGTACTGGCTGATCAACTGACTGACGTTCAATAACGCCCGGTGCGATTTTCTCGACTGGCTCATAGCCGTCAGCTTCGATAGGACCTTTACCGTCGATAGGCTGGCCTAGTGTGTTAACCACACGACCCAACAGTTTTTCGCCAACCGGAACTTCAAGGATACGACCGGTTGATTTTACTTTGGTGCCTTCCTGCAAGTCTGCATAAGGGCCCATAACAACCGCACCTACAGAATCACGTTCAAGGTTTAGTGCGATAGCGTAACGATTACCAGGTAGCTCAACCATTTCACCTTGCAGACAGTCTGCAAGTCCGTGGATGCGAATGATACCGTCTTGAACAGACATGATGGTACCTTCGTTGCGAGCTTCGCTGGTGACTTCGAACTTCTCAATTCGCTGTTTGATCAGTTCTGCGATTTCATTTGAATTCAATTGCATGCTCAAGTCCCCAATTAGGATTGCAGTGCGTAAGCAAGTCTGTCGAGCTTGCCGCGCAAGGTGCCGTCAATAACGGTATCACCAGCTTCTATAACAAGTCCGCCAATAATGGACTTGTCGACACTGCAGTTCAGCTTAATTTTGCGTTGCAGGCGCTTCTCAAGTGCTTTAATCAAAGCCGTTTGTTGTGCTTTCAGCAGTTTAACTGCTGACTTAACATCTACAGTGACTTCTTTGTCATGTTCAGCACGAAGCGTCTGATAGAGCTCACTAACCGCTGGCAGCACTGGCAGACGTTCATTTTCAGCCAGTACTTTAACGAAGTTCTTAGCGTTGTCGTCGAGCTCGTCGCCGCAAACACCTAAGAAAACGTCTGTTGTTTTCCCAACAGTCGAGGAGCTACTCAAAAATGAGGCAATAGTCTCGTCTTGCGCTACCGCAGCAGCGAAGCTAAGCATTTCTGCCCACTTATCGAGCGCTCCCTGTTCTAAAGCAAAATCAAAAGCTGCTTTTGCGTAAGGGCGAGCGACCGTAGTCAGTTCTGACATAAGCTCAAACCCCTTTATTAAAGTTCAGCGACCAGTTTTTCAACAATGTCACTATGAGCGTCTTTATCAATTTCACGCTCAATGATTTTCTGAGCCCCAGACACCGCAAGTACGGCAACCTGCTTACGCAGCTCTTCGCGAACGCGATTGCGCTCAGCAGCAACTTCTTCATGTCCAGCCGCAACGATTTTTTCACGTTCTTCGTGGCCACGTTGAGTTTCTTCCTCAACAATTTTTGCACCACGTTTTTTCGACTGTTCAATGATTTCAGCGGCTTGCTGTTTCGCTTCTTTGAGCTGCTCGGCAATTTCTTGCTGGGCTTTCTCTAAATCTTTTTGAGCACGTTCACCGGCATTAAGGCCGTCAGCAATTTTCTTCTGACGTTCCTCGATAGCTTTGATGATCGGTGGCCATACAAATTTCATGCAGAACCACACGAACACGATAAACGCGATCGTTTGTCCAATTAGAGTAGCGTTGATATTCACAACGGACCTCCTTCAGTTGGTGACCGTCGAATAGCGATTAGCCTGCTACCTGTTGTAAAGTGTTCATTCCTTCAATGAACTGGCCTGTGAACGGGCTAGCAAACGTGAACAGCAATGCAACAGCAACACCGATCATCGCGATAGCATCGATAAGACCTGCAACGATGAACATTTTAACTTGCAGCTGTGGTGCCAGTTCTGGTTGACGAGCAGCAGCTTCCAGGAATTTACCACCCAGAATACCAAAGCCCAGGGCAGTACCCAGTGCAGCCAGACCGATCATGATTGATACAGCGATAGCAGTAAAAGCAACTACAGTTTCCATTGATTTCTCCAGTTTTTCAGTAGATTAAAGTTAAAAGTAAAGCTAAAAACTTTTGTTTCGAACACTAGTGTTCAGATGACGCCATGCTTAAGTAAACAATGGTCAGCATCATGAAAATAAACGCTTGCAATGTAATAACCAGAATATGGAATACTGCCCACGCAAAGTGCGCCGGTAGCTGCCAGAATCCAATCATTGCAATAAGAATAAATATCAACTCACCCGCATACATGTTACCGAACAAACGCAGGGCCAGTGACGCTGGTTTTGCCAATAAAGTAATACTTTCCAGTACAAAGTTCACTGGTATTAATGCCCAGTGATTAAACGGAGTGAAAGTCATTTCTTTAGCGAAACCTTTCACGCCTTTGTATTTGATTGAGTAGATAATAATTAGCGCAAATACGCTTAAACTCAATGCAAAGGTTGTATTCAGGTCTGTTGTTGGTACCACTTTCATGTACACATCATGCGGGTCGTCAACAAAGCCTAACCAATAACCACCATACATAGCAGCTGTTGGTAACCAGTCAACCGGAATTAAGTCCATCAGGTTCATCAGGAATATCCAGACAAAGATGGTTAATGCCAGAGGTGCTATCAGTTTATCTTTACCGTGAAAGGATTCTTTGACGCTGTTGTCAACAAACTCGACAATCATTTCGACAAAGCATTGCCATTTACCAGGTACCCCAGCAGAGGATTTTTTGGCTACTCTGCGGAAACTCCACAGAAACAGCGCACCCAGTAACACGGACCAGAAGATAGTATCAACGTTCACCGCCCAGAATCCTTCACCAACCGTCCAGTTTAGGAGGTGATGCTTGATATACTGAGTCGGAGTTTGTTCTCCACTTATCATGTTGTTTCCCAGTTAGGTTGATTTTAAAAATAAAACCGGTGCTATCCACTGCATGGTGACGGCGATGACAAACCCGACCAATAACCACACAGGATATAAATTTGTTACCAGCAATGCGATTGTTAACAACACTGCTGTAAGCAGTAGCTTAACGCCTTCGCCTAAAAAGAAACTTTGTACAACTTTCTGATTAGCGCGCGCTCCCGCGTGTCTAAAAGCAATAAGTGCAAATAGAGCGCTTGGTATTACGGCGGTTAATCCGCCACACAGAATACCCAAAGCCGACTGTGTATTTGAAACTGCTATCGTGACAAGTGCGGCTATCAAAACCGCTATAAATTGTGTACCTACAACTTTTCCTGCCAGCTTTTTACCTACCGCATTAAGTGCCTGTGTCACGACTAAAACCTTTTAACTGGCGGCTATTTTTTTGAGGCTTTCAACCAGCCACAACGAAACTCGCGCTAGTATAAAGATCTGCCATGTAATTGCAAACAAATTTGCCTGTAGGCGACGGTTTCTATGCCATTTAACAAAAGTTCTACAACAATCAATGCATTGGAAATTATTATTTGATGTGAGTCAGAATTCCATCCAGTTCGTCCAGGTTGGTGTAACTGATAACCAGTTTACCTTTTCCTTTACGACCATGATTAATGGAAACTTTGGCTCCCAGGGTTTCAGACAACTTGGTTTCTAAATGTTCAATATTAGCGTCTGGCTCTGGTTTTTCGGTTTCTTTGGGAGGGTCTATTGTACGTCTGACGAGTTTTTCTGCGTCACGTACGGTCATATCTTTTGCGACAATCTGTTGTGCTACGTCGGCTTGTTGTTCGCCTTCCAGCGCAAGTAACAACTTGGCATGGCCAAGTTCAATATCACCACGCTCAAGTAACACTTTAACGCCGTCCTGCAAGTTATTAAGGCGCAGCAAATTGGTCACCGTAGTCCGTGATTTACCCACTGCCTGAGCAACGTCCTGGTGAGTCATCTGAAACTCGACCAACAAACGTTGTAACGCAGTGGCTTCTTCCATTGCGTTTAAATCTTCACGCTGAATGTTTTCAATTAATGCGATAGCTACTGCGGCTTCATCAGGTACGTCTTTAATCAGGCAAGGAACCAGTTCAAGCTTTGCCAGTTGCGCCGCACGCCAACGACGCTCACCCGCAATAATCTCATATTCGTCTTTGCCAACAGGGCGTACAACAATGGGCTGGATTATCCCCTGAGCTTTTACCGAAGCGGCTAAATCTTCCAAAGCTTCGGGTGACATGTCTTTACGAGGTTGATAGCGACCAGGCTTTAAAAACTCAACCGGCAGCTTCTGTAATTCACCTTTAACTTCTTCCGTCACTTGCTCTGATTGACGGTCAGAGTTTTGCTGATTACTGGTCAGTAAGGCATCCAGACCGCGACCTAAACCTCGTTTTTTTGCCGACATGATTCGCTTTATTCCCTTGTTATGATTCTTTTGCTACTTCTTTACGATTTTCAGAACGTCGGATAAGTTCACCCGCTAAGGCTAAATAGGCCTTTGACCCGGTGGATGACTTGTCGTAGTACATAGCCGGCGCACCAAATGAAGGTGCTTCGGCTAAACGGACGTTACGTGGAATTACGGTCCGGTAAACTTTCTCACCAAAGTGGTTTTTGAGCTGTTCTGAAACATCGTTAGCCAGACGATTACGCGGATCGTACATAGTCCGCAAAATACCTTCAATTTCCAGCCCAGGATTAACCACGTCGGCCAGCTGACGAATAGTTTCCATTAATGCGGTAAGACCTTCCAGTGCATAATACTCGCACTGCATGGGCACCAGAATAGAGTCAGCGGCGGCCATGCCGTTAACGGTCAACATATTCAGCGATGGCGGACAATCGATAAAAATATAGTCGTAGCTATCCTGAACGGCTTTAAGTGCATTACGTAAACGCAATTCGCGTGCAAAAACTTCCATTAACTTAATTTCTGCAGCTGTAGCATCGGCATTAGCCGCTATTAAATGATATTTACCGTTGGTGTCTTTTACGGCAACGTCGCCGACTGGCTTTTCTTCAATCAGCAATTCGTAAATGGTATTTTCAACATCGTACTTATCAACGCCACTGCCCATAGTCGCGTTACCCTGAGGGTCCAGGTCAATCAACAACACTTTGCGACGGGTAGCAGCCATGGACGCAGCTAAGTTAACTGCTGTAGTTGTTTTTCCTACTCCGCCTTTTTGATTCGCAATAGCAATGGTTCTAGCCACGGGTTTTATAACCTCTTGTTGTTGTCGGATAGTCGACTGTCGGTTGTTTTATGACCGTTTGCTTATAATGACGATATGCCGGCTCGCGTCAATGCCGGGAACGTTAATTTGCTCAATACTTTCAATTTTATATTGCTCGGGCAACTGCTCCAGTTCGTCTTGCGGATACAGCCCTTTCAACGCATAAAACCGACCGTTTTCAGCCGGTAAATGTTCACACCACGAAAGCATATCATTAAGCGAGGCAAAGGCTCTACTGATTACACCATCAAACTGCTTTTCGTCCTGATAGTCTTCCACCCGCGCCTGCACAGCCGTAACATTGGTTAGTTTTAGCTCATGACAAACCTGACGAATAAAACGGATTCGCTTGCCTAAACTATCGAGTAAAACAAATTCATTATCCGGTTCGGCTATGGCTAAGGGTAAACCCGGTAGCCCTGGTCCTGTACCGACATCGATGAAGCGCTGCCCGTGTAAATACTTACGAACAGCCAGGCTGTCCATAATATGTCGGGTCAGCATATCCTTCGGGTTTCTCACGCTGGTCAGGTTATAAGCTTTATTCCATTTATCCAGTAAGCCTACTAACGCCAGTTGTTGCTCAATCTGTGCTTCTGACAGGTTTATTTGTGCCTGATCTAATAATCCCTTTAACTGCTCTTTCACATTTCTTCCTTAAGCACTTTTACGCAATAAACCCTGTTTTTTCAGGTGAACCAATAACATTGAAACAGCCGCCGGAGTAATTCCGGAAATACGCGCTGCTTTACCAACGGTCTCAGGCTGATGATCATTTAATTTCGCAACCACTTCGTTCGATAACCCCTTAATTTTAGCGTAATCGAAAGGCGAGGGCAGCAAGGTATTTTCATGACGCTGTTGTTTTGCTATTTCTTCCTGCTGACGCGTTATATAGCCCGCATATTTAATTTGGATCTCAACCTGTTCTGCCGCTAAAGGATCGTCTAACCCCGGCGCAAAAAAGTCAGTTAAGGCTAAATCTTTGTAATGAATTTCCGGGCGGCGTAATAGTTCTTCGCCACTGACTTCTTTGGTGACAGGGCTTTTAACCAGCGCGTTAATTTGCTCTACAGATGCATGATCTTTATGCACCCAGGTAGTTTTTAAACGTTGTTTTTCCTGCTCGACTGATTCCATTTTCTTATTAAACGCGGCCCAGCGTTCATCATCCACTAAACCGAGATTACGACCAATTTCAGTTAATCGCATATCAGCGTTATCTTCACGCAGCAACAGGCGATATTCAGCGCGCGAAGTGAACATACGGTAAGGTTCCTGAGTGCCCAAAGTCGATAAATCATCGATCAACACACCCATGTAGGCCTGATCGCGTCGTGGTGCCCAGGATTCTTTGTCCTGAGCCTGCAACGCGGCATTTAAACCGGCAATAAGCCCTTGCGCACCGGCTTCTTCATAGCCTGTTGTGCCGTTAATTTGGCCAGCGAAGAACAAGCCGTTAATGACTTTGGTTTCCAGAGATTGTTTCAGATCTCGGGGATCAAAGTAATCGTATTCGATCGCATAACCTGGTCGTGTGATATGCGCATTTTCAAAGCCTTTAATTGACTGAACGAGACGTTGCTGAACATCAAACGGCAAGCTGGTTGAAATGCCATTAGGGTAAATTTCAAAGGTATTTAAGCCTTCTGGTTCAACAAAAATTTGATGCGAGCCTTTGTCAGCAAAACGCACAATTTTATCTTCAATTGAAGGACAGTAACGTGGTCCTACGCCTTCAATCACACCAGAATACATGGGTGAACGATCAAGCCCTGAACGAATAATTTCGTGGGTATTTTCGTTGGTGTGCGTGATGTAACACGGAATTTGTTGCGGGTGATCAGAACGAGAACCCATGTAAGAAAATACCGGAGTCGGATTATCGCCCGGTTGTTCCTGCATAACGGAAAAATCAACGCTGTGACTGGCTATACGCGGTGGCGTACCGGTTTTTAAACGTTCAACTCGTAACGGCAATGCACGTAATCGTTTAGCTAATGCGTTTGATGGAGGATCGCCTGCGCGACCGCCCTGGTAGTTATCCAGACCAATATGGATTTGTCCGCCGAGGAATGTTCCTACGGTTAGCACCACGGTTTTTGCCGTAAATTTAAGACCCATTTGGGTAACAACGCCAGTAACGCGATCGTTCTCGACGATCAGATCGTCACAACCTTGTTGGAATATTGACAGATTCGGTTGGGTTTCCAGTGCGTAGCGGATCGCTTGTTTGTAAAGCTGTCGGTCAGCCTGAGCTCTGGTTGCACGCACTGCCGGGCCTTTGGATGAATTCAGTGTTCTGAATTGAATTCCGGCTTTATCAGCTGCTTTGGCCATAACGCCGCCAAGTGCATCGATCTCTTTTACTAAATGACCTTTTCCTATTCCCCCAATGGCTGGGTTGCAGGACATTTGCCCTAAAGTATCAATATTATGCGTAAGCAATAGGGTTTTAACACCTAAACGAGCGGCGGCTAACGCAGCTTCTGTTCCGGCGTGTCCTCCACCGACAACAATAACGTCAAAGTGTTGTTGGCTCTGTTGTGACATGCAAAGTGACCTTTGTTTGAAGAATAGGAAGTTAGCCGATTATTTTAACGCGATTTCACTTAAATCTAAATGGTTAAATTTCGTTCAGCGCTGTTAAAGATCTTAAAGAAGATCAGTAAAGGATCTTATTTAGATCTTTTATTACTATTACTACTAGTCAGCGGATTTCTGTGAATAGATCGCTGAAGCCCTTTTTAAATATATCCTGGAGCAAGATCACTCTTTGTAGATAAGTGCCCTTGAACCGGGATCATAGATCGTGGATAAGTAGGGTAGTTATACACAGATCAGTTTATCCCCAGTGTTATACCCACTTCACTGACAGCGCTTAAGTGATCTTATTCCAACCTTAGTCACAAGCTGAAATCCTTGTGCACAAGCCTGTGGGTATGATCACAGAGCCTTTACAGCATCAGCGATCGCGGGCAACCAGTTTAATGCTTTCTCTTCCGGATCGTCTTCCAGCATGTCGATTTCTAAACGATCGGTCATTTGTGTCCCGCCTAATTCCTGTAAGCGTTTATCGCAATGTCGACCGGCTTCGCAGAAGGTGTCATAACAGGATTCACCAACCGCCACTACGGCATAGTTCAGTCCGGCTAAATCAGGGCTTTGAGGATCCTTTATTTCGTCGTAGAAATCGAGCATGGAGTCGGCATAATCGCCCGCACCATGGCTAGCGAGAAAAATTAACCAGGGTTGATCGCTGGGTAGCTTCTCAAACTCCGGTTCGTAATGAAGCTCGGTTTCAATGCCCTGCTGATTTAATTTTTCGCTGACAGTATCGGCTAAAAATTCGGTATTTCCGGAAGTTGTACCCACTAAAAGATGTAAGACAGTCATAAAATTTCTAACTCATTTGCTACTATTAAAAACACGAGAATCATACAGGAGAACCCAAATGGTAAAAGCTCTGGTTAATGTATTAGTCGCTTTTAGTGTAGCAATAGTTTCAACGAATGTTTTTGCCGGCATTGAGTCACCCAAACAGGTGTCGGAGAAGTTATGGGTGATGGGCACACCATCAAACGAGCAATTGACTGACTTTGCTGATGAAGGTGGTGAGGTTGTTATTAATCTGCTTTCACAAAAAGAAATGGCCGACAGCGAGGAAGCCGCTGTGGTTACTCGTAATGGTATGGCGTATTACCATGTTCCGGTCAATGGAGCGGATGGAGTAACGTTTTCTAATGCACGCCTTGTCGATCGTATTTTATTAAAGAACAGCGATAAAACCGTACTGATTCATTGTGCTTCCAGCAACCGTGTTGGTGCGTTAATGGCATTACGTTCCGGTTGGTTAGATGGCATGTCGGCAGAAAACGCGGTAGAGGTTGGACGCGAGCATGGAATGACGTCTCTGGAAACTAAAGTGAAGTCGATGCTTTCAGAGTAGTAAAAAATAAGGCCAGCTCATGCAAATGAACTGGCCTTTTGGCGTCGTTATTTTAAATGCTCTTTCAGCAATTCCGGCTGACGTTCTGGTGTGAATATTTCAATCCAGTAGCCATCCGGGTCTTTAATAAAAGCAATGCCTTTCATTTTCCCGTCGTTCGGGCGTTTTTGAAATTCTACGCCCATTTTATCGAAACGCTCACAGGCGGCATCTATATCTGGAACGGCGAAACCTATGTGACCAAAACCTTTGGGCTCTTCGTTACCACTGTGGTAAGACACCGAGTCGTCGTTCTCGTCGCCCCAGTTGTGAGTCAGTTCCAGCATGGCCGGCCGACCAAAGGTCTGTTCAATGCGTTTGTCGTTATCGGTTGACCAGTCTTTACGTTGTTGCGGCGACATGGCAGCCATGAAATACAGCGTAAACTCCATTTCCGGGAAGTCGAAGCGCTTAACCAATGTCATGCCCAGAACTTCACTGTAAAATTTTAAGGTGCGCTCCGGGTCTTTAATGCGGAACATGGTCTGGTTAAATACAAAGTCGTGTGTTGCGGGGTCGTGTTGTTCAGACAGACCCTTGGCTTCATCAAAATGTCTGCTCATAATGTCATCCTTAGTCGGTTCATTGAGTAACTGTTGTTACACTATGTATTGGGTTTAGCTGGAGAGAGTTCAAGCCGTGAGCTGGTCGGTTTATCTAATTAAATGTGCAGACAATACGTTTTATACCGGTGTCACAACCGACATTAAACGGCGTGTGACTGAGCATAATACGGACGATAAAAAAGGCGCTAAATACACCAGGGCGCGTCGTCCGGTGGCGCTTGTCTGGAGTGAAGAACACCCAAACAGAGCTAAAGCATGCCAGCGGGAATATGAAATTAAACGTTGGCCGCGCGCTAAAAAGGTTGAGTTAGCTGGTGGAATTTAGCCTCTTTTGACCGGTTAAAAGGTGCTCGAGAATGGCGTTTTTGTCTTTCATGCCCAGTTTGTCGCTAATTTGGGTAAGCTTTATTACGCGATGGTAGAAACGTGCTTTGCGTCGGTTGTACTGGCTTTCGGTGAGTTTTGTTTTGTTCAGCTGGTCAATTTCTTCGGTAAGAGTTTGCAGTAAGCTTAGATAACGTGCTTTTAAATTGGTTGGATAAATAAGCCGATAAGCAACTAACGAAAGCAGCGGGGCGGCGACCACGGCCAGAGCAACACTTACTGAATGACCCAGATGGAACGAGTAACCTAAAGACGGCTGCATTAACAGTAGAAAGACCAGGTTGAAATCCATACTGCCGTTCGCCGTTTTTTGATGAGCCATAGGAAAACCCGCCAGCAAAATAACCGGCATTAAAGCCACCAGCATCCATAAAATGGAATCCTGATATTGCCAGACCGTTGCCTGAATAAGTACTGCTGTCAGCGCGCCAGCACACTGCCCGAAAAACACATATCTCATGGTTAATGCAGGGTTGTCTGCGGTGGAAAACAACGTCAACATAACCGATGCGCCCAGCATTAAATAAGCGAACTGAAATAATCCGGTATACCACCAGCTTGCGCCAATGAGCCCCATAATAACTAACGTTCGTATGGCGGCTTGGCGTGCACCCAACCAGTCGCGGTGCAAAATGGTTTTGCTGAGTAAGGTGGAAGTAGCAGTTTTGCCCGAATCACGAAAAGATAACCGGTCATTGGTTGCTTCAACGAATTCATTAAAGCGCTTTTTCAACGCGGTGTTTTTAATGGATTCCAGAGCAGTTTTGAGAGGTTCTACAATTTCGGAACGTTTAGCGGAAGCATTTAATTTATTTGACGCGTCGAGTAAGTAATCGCTTACTTTTTTGTTTTTTTCTGGCTCCTGAATATTCAGTTCAGCCAGAAATCCCAGTTGGCTGTTAATGACCAAGCGTAACGTTTTGGCCGATTCATGAGCACTGACAGAGCCGGTGCCGTGATCGAGTAGTTGAGCTTCGAGGGCCGCCAGTTTTGATAACTTATCGGCAAGGTTTAAATCGTTATTATCCGGTTCGGCGAAGTAACGACTAATATCGTGCAAGTTAGCTGCGGTTTGTCGGCGAAGTTGGTTAATTAAGCTTTGTTCCGCTCTTTTATAAGTAAAAGCCCAGCCAATAACGAGTGATGTCATAATGCCGACAAAAACCGTGAGTAGGCGGTCAATTCCGAGGGGCATAAGTGCGTCAGGGTTTTGTGTTAGCAACACCACCATGGATGCCGAATACCCGGCAAGTATGGTGCCGTAAGAAATGAGCCCGTGCAGTAAATTACCAGTGTAAACACAAAGCGATACCCAAAGAGTTAAGCCGGCCACCAGCCAAATGATCTCACCGCCGGCAGTAACTACCAGCACCATACCGAACATAGTCCCTAAAAGAGTGCCTAAAGCTCGGTATGCGGCTTTTTCTATAAGAAGACCACGAGTTGGCTGGGAAACAGCCCAAACTGTCATAGCAGACCATTGAGGATGCTCTAAGCCCATAGCCCAGGCAATAATAAGAGATAAGCAGGCAGCAACGCCGGTTCGAAAGCCAAACCGCAGGCGAACATAGTCAAACCCCCATTGCGCTAACTTGTCTTTCACTGGTGCTCCTTAGTTGTACGACTAAGAAAAAGCTTTATTTACCGATACAAAACGAACCAAAAATCTGGCCAAGGAGGTCATCAGAAGTGAATTCGCCGGTAATTTCATTGAGGTGCTGCTGAGTTAGGCGAAGTTCTTCTGCCAGTATTTCACCTGCCATATTGGCTTCTAACTGTTCCTGACCTTGCAGTAGATGTACTTTCGCTTTAGCTAGAGCCTCTAAATGGCGGCGTCTTGCCATGAAACTGCCTTCCGCAGTGGTGTTATAGCCAACACAGTGTTTCAGGTGCTCACGCAGCAACTCAATACCGTGCCCTGTTTTGGCAGATAAATGAATAACTGGAATGCCGTTATGTTCATCGATACCCGTGGGCTCTTCCGATAAATCGACTTTATTGCGAATAACGGTGTAGGGCATATCTTCTGGTAGCTGAGCGAAAAACTCTGGCCAAATATCGTCGGGATGAATGGCAGAGGTTTCCTGACTGTCGACCATAAACAGCACGCGGTCAGCCTGGCGTATTTCATCCCAGGCGCGTTCAATACCAATTTTCTCAACATGGTCAGGGCTTTCGCGTAAACCTGCGGTATCGATAATATGCAGCGGCATACCGTCTATTTGAATGTGCTCCCGCAGAACATCGCGAGTGGTTCCTGCTATTTCCGTTACAATAGCTGATTCACGACCCGCCAGCGCGTTAAGCAAGCTGGACTTACCCGCATTGGGGCGTCCGGCAATAACAATGCGCATGCCTTCGCGCATGAGCGTGCCTTGCTTGGCTTCCTGTTCTATGTGGAACAGCTGGTCGATAATTTCAGCTAAATCGCCGGATACTTTGCCATCGGAAAGAAAATCGATTTCTTCATCAGGAAAGTCGATAGCCGCTTCAACGTATATTCTCAGGTGAATAACGGCGTCTACCAACTGATCAATTTTATGAGAAAACTCACCTTTTAGGCTTTGTAAGGCGGCTTTTGCGGCCTGCTCTGAGTTGGTATCAATTAGGTCGGCAATGGCTTCTGCCTGGGTGAGATCGAGCTTGTCGTTTAAGAATGCTCGTTCGCTAAACTCACCGGGACGAGCAGGGCGAATACCGGGAATTTCCAGTATTGCTCGAATTATCATATCGATAATAACCGGCCCACCATGGCCTTGCAGTTCTAAGACATCTTCTCCGGTAAAGGAGTTTGGACCCAGGAAAAAGAGCGCTATGCCTTCGTCCAACAGTTGTTTCTGTAAATCGTAAAACGGCAGGTACTCTGCTTTACGAGGCTTGGGGCAGTGACCTAACAGCTTTTCTGCAACCTCTTTACAGGCTTTTCCGCTCACGCGAACAATACCAACACCGCCGCGTCCGGGAGGCGTTGCCTGAGCTACTATGGTGTCGTCAAAATCTGTTTCAGTTTGCATTTTTGCTGCTCCCAAAAGGACTAAAGCCCGGCATTAGCCGGGCCTTAATGCTGGACTACTTCTTGTTTCGAACGTTAATCCCTTTCTTTTCTAACCCACGGTAAATGATCAGCATTTGTGCAATGGTAATCAAGTTACTGACCAGCCAGTACAATACCAGACCCGATGGGAACCACAGGAAGAATACGGTAAAGATAACCGGCATATACTGAAACAGTTTCTGTTGCATTGGGTCAGCCGTCGGTGTTGGCTGCAGTCGCTGCATTAAGAACATACTGGCACCCATTAAAATAGGCAGGATGTAGTATGGGTCTTTGGTTGACAGATCCTGTATCCAGAACACAAAAGCAGAATGGCGCAGCTCAACACTTTCCAATAGCACCCAGTATAGCGCCAGGAAGATTGGAAGCTGCAACAGCATAGGCAGACAGCCGCCCAGAGGATTTACTTTTTCCTCTTTGTAGAGCTTCATCATGGCGCCTGACATCTTCTGTCTGTCGTCACCATAACGTTCACGCAGAGCCGTCATTTTTGGCTGCAGCATGCGCATCTTAGCCATTGAAACGTATTGTGCCTTAGTTAGCGGGAACAATAGCGCTTTAACAATAACTGTGGTCAGGATAATAGCCAGACCCCAGTTAATAACGATGCTTTGTAAGAACTGCAGCAGTTTGAATATCGGTTGAGCTAACCACCATAGGAAACCATAGTCGACGGTTAAGTCCAGATACTCGACGACTTCAGCCATGGCGTCTTGGTCTTTTGGACCCAGAAATACTTGAGACTCAATCGTTTTGGAGCTGCCTGGCTGAATATCAGTCATTGGATAAATGACACCGATAATTGCCTGGCTGCCATTGGCTACTCGAGAATAAAGACGATTTTTCTGACCTTGTTTCGGCACCCAGGCTGACACGAAATAGTGCTCAAGCATTCCGACCCAACCAGTTTGCGAAGTAACGTTCAGCTTTTTGTCCTGCATGCTGTCGAAATCGTATTTTTCGAACTTGTCTTCATCGTAGGAATAAGCTGCACCAAAATAGGTAGGCATGATCATACTGCCACTTTCGCCTGAGTGTACGGAACGTTTTAATTGGCCGTAAAATTGGGTTTCAAGCGTTTTGCTGGTGTTATTTTCTACTTCGTACCGAACGTCAACAGTGTATTTTCCTGGCGTGAAGGTAAATACTTTACGATAAACAGCGCCGTTCTCAGCCGTATAGGTTAAAGGAACTTCAATAACCTCGCTTGTAGACTCGTAGCTTTCTTGTTCGTAGTTATAAGAAGGGCGGCCGTCTTTGCCATCAATTCCGTCCGGGCCAATTAGGCCTGACTGAGCGACGTAAACGTTGTTTGAACTGTTTTGCAGAAGCTGAAAGCGTTCTTCAGAACCCTGAGTTTTCGCAAATTTGAGTAAGTGAGTCGAAACAACATCACCACCGCGGGTATCTATCTCAACATCTAACACGTCGGTGCGAACGTGAACTGTGGTTTCAGCCCGCTGAGCTACAACCGGCTGATCACTTTCCGGGACGTCTGCCGAAACGGCTGAACTGCCTGAGGGCACATCGCTGTTTTCAGCGTTATTGCTCGATTGTGTTGAGGTAACGTTTTCAGGTGCTTTTGTTCCGGGTGCGGTTTCCACCATCCAATTCTGGTATAGGAAGAAAGACACCACTAAAAAGGCAATAAATAATATCGTGCGTGGCGAATTCATAGTGATTTCGTCTCTGTTGGCTGATTTAGTAAAGATTCGGATTCGCTGTTATTTTCTGGCTTGGCGTCTTGCTTAGCAAGTGGAACCGGGTCGTAGCCGCCCTCATGAGCTGGGTGACATTTACTGATTCTTACTGCAGCAAGGCCAATGCCACGGATTGTACCGTGTTTTTGTATGGCCTCACAGGCATAATGTGAGCAAGATGGATAAAAACGACAACGCGGGCCCAGCAGTGGACTGATAAACCACTGATAAACCTTTATGAACGCGATTGGTATTGTTCGCAACGCTTTGCTAATTTTCGCCATAAATAATTCAACGTATCCCGTAATGCGGCGTTATCCTGCTCGACAATACCCTGCTTAGCAATAATTACAATGTCGAAAGCGGGAATTTTATGTTGGCTTAAACGGAAGGTTTCACGTATTTGTCGTTTTATGCGGTTTCGGTCAACTGCGCGCTTAGCTCGCTTTTTGCTGACGGTAACACCAATACGTGGATGGCCTAACTCATTGGGGGTTGCCAACATAGTGACATGAGCAGTAACGGCTTTTACAGGAGGGTTTGAGAATACAGTCTGGAAATGAGAGGGAGTTAACAGACGTAACTCCCTTCCGTATGAGATACTTTTATGCACTCAGTACTTTACGACCACGTGCACGGCGACGAGCCAGTACTTTGCGGCCATTTTTTGTTGCCATGCGAGCACGGAAACCGTGTGAACGCTTGCGCTTTAATACGCTTGGTTGAAATGTTCTTTTCATAACTAATATTCCATCGGTCAGTTTGCTATTTCCCACGCTGGCCGAATAAGTTGAAACCAAACGTGAACGGAATTTTTTAGAGCGCGGATCTTACCGATCTTTTCTCGTTGAGTCAATGACCAGAGGCTTTTTTAGGCAATAAATCCTAAAATAATATCATCCACAATCTGTTGAGATTATAACATTAATAATGTGGATAAAATAACAGTTATTCACTATTTGCTTTATTTTCCGATTTTGAGGCAATGTGGCCTTTTAAGCAATTTATGCGCCAGTTTTGGTTTCAATGGCAATTTTTTAACTCCTTTATTGACGCTGTTTTCAGGCAGTTTATGCTAGCGAATATTAGCTGAGTGAAGTACAATCTTTGGTTATGTTTATAAAGAAACGATCCAGGAGAAGAGTGTGAATAATTCGCTTTGGCAACAATGTGCAGAGCGACTGCAATCGGAGTTACCGTTACAGCAGTTCAACACGTGGATCAGACCCCTACAAGCCAAACTCAATGGCGAAACATTAACCTTGTTTGCTCCGAATATTTATTCGGTAGACTGGGTGCGTGATAAATACCTGAAAACCATTAATACCTATTTAGAAGTTTTGTGCGATGACAAAGTGCCTAACGTGGTTTTAAAAGTTGGGGAAGCGTCGCCGACACAACGTGACAGCGGCTCACCGCAACGCGCAGCTGCAACCCGCAGAAAAACACCTAACTTCTCATCAGGTAACACCGATGTGGAAGTGCCTTTTGAAAGCAATATTCATCCGGAATACACCTTCGATAACTTTGTTGAGGGTAAATCAAACCAGTTGGCGCGTGCGGCCGCTATTCAGGTGGCAGAGAATCCTGGCGGCGTTTATAACCCTCTGTTTGTTTATGGTGGTACCGGTTTAGGTAAAACTCACCTTTTGCATGCGGTTGGTAATGGCATTATGGCGCACAAAAAGGACGCCAAGGTGTTTTACATTCGGGCTGAGCGTTTTGTGCAGGACATGGTGAACTCTATTCGTAACAGTTCAACCAACGAGTTTAAGCGTTACTATCGTTCGGTCGATGCGTTATTGATTGATGACATTCACTTCTTTGCGAATAAAAAAGGTTCGCAGGAAGAGTTTTTCCATACCTTTAATGCGTTGTTGGAAGGTAACCAGCAAATTATTATGACCAGCGATCTTTACCCGAAAGAAATAGACGGAGTAGAAGATCGGTTGAAGTCACGTTTTGGCTGGGGTCTTACCATTGCCATTGAGCCCCCGGAATTAGAAACCCGGGTGGCCATTTTAATGCGTAAAGCTGATGAACGTGGTTTGCATATGCCTCACGAAGTGGCGTTTTTCATTGCTAAACGTTTGCGTTCAAATGTTCGGGAGCTGGAAGGCGCATTGAACCGGGTTGTGGCTAATGTGCAACTCACAGGACGGCCTATAACTATAGACTTTGTCCGTGAAGCTTTGCGTGACTTAATTGCCGCCCAGGAAAAATTAGTTACTATTGATAATATTCAGAAGACGGTAGCGGAATACTACAATATTAAGTTAGCCGATATTTTATCAAAACGCCGTAGCCGCTCTGTAGCGCGCCCGCGCCAGTTAGCGATGGCGTTAGCTAAGGAATTGACCAATCATAGCTTACCGGAAATAGGCGACGCGTTCGGCGGTCGTGATCACACAACGGTTTTGCATGCTTGTCGGAAGATACAAGAATTAAAAGATGCGCAGCACGACATTAAAGAAGATTATCGAAATCTAATTCGTACATTGTCGTCATAAAAGTATGTCGTTATAAACAGGGGACTCAGTCATGAAATTTTCAATTAACCGCGATGCTTTTTTAAAGCCGCTGCAGGTTGTAAGTGGCGCTGTTGAACGGCGGCATACCTTACCAATTTTGTCGAATTTGTTGCTTCAGGTCGATAATGGCCAGCTTAAACTAACCGGAACAGACCTTGAGGTTGAACTGGTTTCGGCTGTGCCACTTGAATCTGCCGATATGGATGCGGCTGTTACTGTACCGGCCAAGAAGTTGCTGGATATTGTGCGCAGTCTGCCTGAAGGCTCGACCATCGAGTTTACCTCGCAGGAAGACAGTGCCACAGTTAAATCTGGTCGCAGTAAATTTAAATTGAGTACCTTGTCTTCAGATGACTTTCCAAATATCGACGACTGGAAAAGCGACATCCATCTGGTAACAGAGCAGGCGGTATTAAAAGATTTAATGTTGAAAACGCATTTCTCCATGGCGAATCAGGACGTGCGCTATTATCTAAACGGCATGTTGTTCGAAACCGATAACGGTATGTTGCGTTCCGTAGCGACCGACGGCCACCGTTTAGCCATGAGCACTTGTGCTATTGACCAGCCAGGTTTGGCCCAACGCCAGGTGATTGTTCCGCGTAAAGGTGTAGTCGAATTACTTCGCTTGCTAGGTGATGACGACCAGGAAGTGTCAGTGTCGATAGGAAATAACCATATTCGTGTCGAAACGCCAGAGCTTGTTTTTACAAGTAAGCTGGTAGATGGTCGTTTCCCTGATTACCGTCGTGTCTTACCGAGCGGTGGAGACAAAGTTATTGTTGCCCATCGCGATGCGTTGCGGCAGTCCTTTGGGCGTGCATCCATTCTCTCTAATGAAAAGTTTCGCGGTGTGCGTTTGAACTTGAGTAGTGGTGAACTTTGCATTACGGCAACGAACCCCGAGCAAGAACAAGCGGAAGAAGTGATAGAAGTGGATTATCAAGGCGATGATCTGGAAATTGGCTTCAACGTTAGCTATTTGCTAGATGTCTTAAATAACATTGATGACGAACAAGTTTCCTTTACTCTGTCTGACTCAAATAGTAGTGCATTAATTGAACCTCAGCATGACGAGTCTTGCTGTTACGTTATTATGCCGATGCGTTTGTAACCCTGCCTCGTAAATGTTCATTGAGACGTTGAATTTAAGCCACTTCCGAAATTTCGAGGAAGTGGCTCTATCTCCCAGCCCCAAAATTAATATCATAACCGGCGATAATGGTTCCGGAAAAACCAGTTTGCTTGAAGCTATCTATTTACTCGGTTTTGGTCGTTCTTTTCGGCCGGGTGGTTTTCGTCAGTTAATTAAAGATGGGAACCCGGGCTTTACTGTATTTTGCCGTTCTCAAGATTACGCTATAGGTGTAAGACGTAGTACCGATGGTGAACAGTCGCTTAGGTTGAATGGCGCCAACGTTCAACGCATGTCAGATGTCGCCCGCTTGGTACCGGTACAACTATTAACGCCTGAGTCCGTCGATATTTTGTTGGAAGGTCCTGGGCAGAGAAGACAGTTTATAGATTGGGGAGTGTTCCACGTGGAACACTCCTTTTATTCTGACTGGGTTGCGTACACGCAGCTCCTCAAGCAAAGAAACAGTTTACTTAAGCAGCGCTCGCTTCCTGTAAGAGAAGATCGATATTGGAAGGAGCAGTTAGCCTATTATGGCGAGCGCATTAGTAAAAGTCGCGAAAAATACCTAGAAGAACTGAATGATTATATACAAGAACTAGCGAAATCTTTTCTCTCCGATGTTACAATGGAGGTTCGATTAAAATCGGGCTGGGATACTAGCCAAAGCTTATTTGACGCCTTAGAAAGCCATACAGAGAAAGATAAGAAATACGGCTTTACCTCAGTTGGGGCACATAAGGCAGATATAAAAGTGATAGCGGACGGGGTGGAAGTAAAACATCGCCTGTCTCGCGGACAATTAAAGACCGCGATAACCGCTTTAAAGTTAGCGCAAGGGAAGCATTACCAAAAAATAAAAAGGCAACCCTGCATTTATTTAGTCGATGATTTAACGTCAGAGCTTGATTCAAGAAACCAAGCGTTACTCTGTCGTGAGTTAGAAAATCTAGACGCACAAGTGTTTATCACCGCAATTACTGGAAAGCAGTTGTCGGATAAATTTCAAAAATCACCTCGAATGTTCCACGTGGAACATGGGGTAATAAACGAATGATATCGAGATAATACTATGGAAGAAAATAATTACGGTTCATCGAGTATCAAGGTTCTGAAAGGGTTGGATGCGGTTCGCAAACGCCCAGGTATGTACATTGGTGACACGGATGATGGAACTGGTTTGCACCACATGGTTTTTGAAGTTGTCGATAACTCTATTGACGAAGCCTTAGCTGGTCACTGTTCAGAAATTATGGTTATCATCCACTCTGACGGTTCTGTTAGTGTGAAAGATGATGGTCGTGGAATTCCAGTTGATATACATGAAGAAGAGGGTGTTTCAGCTGCTCAGGTTATTATGACCGTACTGCACGCCGGCGGTAAGTTCGACGATAACTCTTATAAAGTATCCGGTGGTTTGCACGGGGTTGGTATCTCTGTTGTAAACGCGCTATCTGAAAAACTGCAGTTGACCATTCGTCGACAAGGCCAGGTTTACGAGCAGACTTATCATATGGGTGAGCCTGACAGCGATGTAAAACCTGTTGGCGATACTGATACAACGGGTACAGAACTACGTTTTTGGCCTAGCCATGAAACTTTTACCAATACTGAATTTCACTACGATATTCTGGCCAAGCGCCTGCGCGAACTTTCGTTCCTGAACTCTGGTGTTGGCATTCGGTTGCGCGATGAGCGTGACGACCGCGAAGATTTATTTAAATACGAAGGCGGTATTGCTGCCTTTGTTAATTATTTGAATAAGAATAAAACGCCAATTCACCAGAAAGCATTTTACTTCACAATACAAAGAGAAGACGGTATTGGTGTTGAAGTCAGCATGCAGTGGAATGATTCATTCCAGGAAAACATCTATTGTTTTACCAACAATATTCCGCAGCGTGATGGTGGTACACACTTAGCCGGCTTCCGTGCTGCTTTGACGCGTACACTGAACACCTACATGGAGAAAGAGGGTTATAATAAAAAATCAAAAACCTCTGCAACGGGTGACGATGCGCGTGAAGGTCTGACCGCCATTATTTCTGTTAAAGTGCCTGATCCTAAGTTTTCGTCTCAAACAAAAGACAAGCTGGTTTCTTCAGAAGTGAAATCTGCTGTTGAGCAGACAATGAACGAGCAATTAGCGGACTATTTATTAGAAAACCCGGGCGAAGCGAAACTTATCATCAATAAAATTATTGATGCAGCAAGAGCTCGTGAAGCCGCTCGTAAAGCACGTGAAATGACACGCCGTAAAGGTGCTCTGGATATTGCGGGCTTACCTGGTAAGTTGGCCGATTGTCAGGAAAAAGACCCGGCACTGTCTGAACTTTATATTGTGGAGGGTGACTCTGCAGGCGGTTCCGCTAAGCAGGGTCGTAACCGTAAAAACCAGGCGATTTTGCCACTTAAAGGTAAAATTCTTAACGTAGAAAAAGCGCGTTTTGACAAAATGCTGTCTTCTGTCGAGGTTGGTACATTAATTACTGCTATGGGCTGTGGTATTGGCCGTGATGAGTACAACCCGGATAAAACACGTTATCACCGTATTATTATTATGACGGATGCCGACGTTGACGGATCACACATTCGTACTTTGTTATTGACGTTCTTCTATCGTCAAATGCCTGAAATTATCGAGCGCGGATACATCTATATTGCTCAGCCCCCGCTGTACAAAGTGAAGAAGGGCAAGCAGGAAGTTTATATTAAAGATGACCCTGCGTTGATTCGCTACTTAACCAGTTTAGCTCTGGATAATGCATCTTTACATGTTAACGAAACCGCACCAGGTATTTCTGGTGAAAAGCTCGAAACTTTGGTTAACGGCTATCAGATGGCGCAGGAAAATATTAAGCGTTTAAGTCGTCGTATGCCTGAGCGTTTCTTACAGCGTCTGTTCTATGCGCCTCGTTTAACGGATGATCGTTTGAAAGATAAAGATTACATGGAGAAGTGGGTTAAAACATTAAACGATGACCTAACTGCCCGTGAAATTAATTCGGCAACTTATACCGTTTCTTTGCATGAAGATACTGAACGCAAGATGTGGTTACCTTCGACGACGATTCGTCAACACGGTGTCGACACAGATTACCCGCTGAACTATGAATTCTTAATGTCTAAAGACTACGAACAAATAGTGACGCTTGGCGAAGAGATCGACTCTTTGGTTGAGCCGGGTGGCTATGTGCTTCGCGGTGAGAAGAAGCAGCCAGTTACACACTTCGTTGAAGCTGTGGAATGGCTTATTGGTGAATCCAAGCGAGGTTTATACGTTCAGCGTTATAAAGGTCTGGGCGAAATGAACCCTGACCAGCTGTGGGAAACTACGATGGACCCTGATACTCGCCGTATGCTTCAGGTAACTATTGAGGACGCTATTGGCGCAGATCAGCTGTTCACCACGTTAATGGGTGATGAAGTTGAACCGCGTAGAGCCTTTATTGAATCCAATGCTCTTAAGGTTGCCAATTTGGACGTCTAGGCTTAACAGCGATGTTAGCAACAGGCAACAAAAAAGCCGGCTCATGAAAATGAAGCCGGCTTTTTATTTATTAAAAATCAAAGCGTTAGTTACTGAAGCAAAGAAATATCCGCTATTTCTAAGAACAGCTGACGCAAGCGGAACAGCAAGTTGAGGCGGTTAATTCGGACTTTATCGTCGTCGGCATTGACCATGACATGCTCAAAAAACGCATCCACAGGCTCTTTAAGCTCTGATAAATGCGTGAGAGCGTCACTGTATTTACCAGCGGCAATCAGTGGCTTAACAGCGCCTTCCGTTTGTTTAACCAAACGATAAAGTGTTGTTTCAGACTCTTCCTGTAGAAGAGCTTCATCCACGTTACCGGATATCTCCTCGTCTGATTTTGCCAGAATATTACCTACGCGCTTATTGGCTGCGGCAAGGCTGGCTGCAGAATCCATAGACTTAAATGACTGAACAGCCTTTACTCTTTGGTCGAAGTCCGTTGGCTTAGAGGGGGAACGGGCAAGTACCGACTGAATAACATCGACGGTAATGCCTTGATCCTGATACCAGGGACGAAAACGACCGAGTAGAAAATCAAAAACATCAGTAGCGACAGTGTTATTCGATAGCTTGTCACCAAAGCCTTCGACGGATGCCGCTAACAGTTCATGTAAGTCTAATGAAAGCTTACGTTCTACCAGAGTACGCAGCAAACCAAGAGCGGCGCGGCGCAGAGCGAATGGGTCACGGTCACCTTTAGGTACCTGACCAATACCGAATATACCGACCAGTGTGTCGAGTTTGTCCGCTAAAGCGACGGCACAAGCCTCTTTAGTTAAAGGCAGTTCGTCACCGGAAAAACGAGGCCAGTAGTGTTGTTCTATTGCTTCAGCAACAACCGGGCTTTCGCCATCGTTCAAGGCATAGTGTTTACCCATAACGCCCTGGGTTTCAGGGAACTCAGAAACCATATCGGAAACCAGGTCAGCCTTGCACAGCAAACCTGCTCGTTCTGATGCTTTTACGTCGGCAGTTAACTGGTTTGCAATTTTCCCTGCTAACACCGATATACGACGAGCTTTGTCGCCAATACTGCCCAGTTGTTTTTGGAACAGAACAGAGTCCAGCGCAGCAACTCGTGATTCCAGAGTCACCTTTTTGTCAGACTCAAAGAAAAACTGTGCATCCGCCAGGCGAGGGCGAACGACTTTTTCGTTACCTTTAATGATCTGCTGAGGGTCACGGCTTTCAATATTGGTAATGAAAATAAACTGTGGCAGTAAGTTACCTTTGCCATCTTCTACCGGAAAGTAACGTTGGTCGTCTTTCATGGTAACGATAAGCGGCTCTTTTGGTACCGCGAGGAAACCTTGATCGAAACTGGCTGTTAAAGCTACCGGCCATTCCACCAGGGCTGCAACTTCCTCAACTAACTCGTCATCCTGAATAACCTGGCCGCCGAGTTCTGAGGCAAGACGTGATACTTCCGACTGAATGATTTCAATACGCTCTTCGAAGTTAGCGATCACTTTCGCTTCACGGAGCTTAGATAAGTAGTTGTCGACATGATCGAGCTCAAAACCTTGGGGTGAATGAAAGCGGTGGCCCTGGATAAAACGAGCACTCTTCGTTTCCAGAATTTCGGCTTCAATAAGTTCGCTGCCCAGCATGACAGTGAGTGTGTGCACAGGACGAATAAATTGCGCGGTGCTGTCGCCCCAACGCATCGGTTTCGGAATAGGCAGAGCTTTAATTGCTGCTTCCAAGATACCCTGAACTAAGACAGATAGCGCCTGACCTTTTACTGTCGCCTTATGCAGTAACCATTCGCCTTTGTCTGTTTTAAGCCGGTCAGCCTGCTCTACAGTAATGCCGTTGGAGCGAGCCCAGCCTTCGGCAGCTTTAGTTGGCTTGCCGGTATCGTCAAAGGCCACATTTATTGCTGGCCCGCGCTTCTCGACTTCTTTGTCCTGCTGTTCGGTTTCAACTTGTTTCACCAGAACGGCTAGTCGGCGAGGGGTTGCATACGCCTCGATGCTATCAAAACTGAGTTCTGCGTTTTTTAAGCCTGACTCAATACCCGACTTTAAGCTGTCACGCAGCGACTTTAAGGCTTTTGGAGGAAGCTCTTCAGTACCTAACTCAATTAATAAGTTTTCTTTTTGCACGCTCTGCTCTCCTTAGTTCGCTGCTGGTTTGTTTTTATCGTCGGCTAAAGGGAAGCCAAGAGCTTCGCGCGTCTGGTAATAGACTTCGGCAACGGCTTTTGCCATGGTTCTGACGCGAAGTATGTAGCGCTGTCTTTCGGTTACAGATATCGCGTGTCTGGCATCGAGCAGGTTAAATGCGTGAGATGCCCGCATAACCTGCTCGTACGCGGGTAAAGCCAGAGACTTCTCTATTAACAGCTCACATTCTTTTTCGCAGTCGTCGAAGCGGCGGAACAACACGTCAACATCGGCATATTCAAAGTTGTACGTCGATTGCTCAACTTCGTTCTGATGGAAAACATCCCGATACAAGATTTTACCGCGCGGGCCGTCGGTCCAGACCAGGTCGTAGATGCTGTCCACGCCCTGAATGTACATAGCTAAACGCTCAAGGCCGTAGGTGATTTCTCCGGCCACGGGGCGACATTCGATACCGCCTACCTGCTGGAAATAAGTAAACTGAGTGACCTCCATACCGTTAAGCCAGACTTCCCAGCCCAGACCCCAGGCACCCAGAGTAGGCGATTCCCAGTTGTCTTCTACAAAGCGTATGTCGTGAGTTAGTGTGTCAAAGCCCAGCATTTCTAAAGACCCCAGATAAAGCTCCTGAATGTCCTTAGGCGATGGTTTCATAATGACCTGAAACTGATAATAGTGCTGCAGGCGGTTCGGGTTTTCACCATACCGGCCATCGGTCGGGCGGCGGCAGGGTTGCACATAGGCAAAACTGGCTGGCTCCGGACCTAATGAGCGCAGAAAGGTCATTGGATGAAAGGTACCCGCACCAACCTCCATATCCAGTGGTTGAACCACGGCACAGCCTTGCTGAGCCCAGTAATCCTGAAGAGCAAGAATAAGCCCCTGAAAGGTTTTCACATCGTACGTCGACATACGCATTCTCTGCTTTGTTATTTGTGGTTGACCGAAGGTCGAAAAATATGCGTAGATTATACCCTCTGAATCGCCTTGGTTATAGGGGAAGGCATGACAAATAATCAGCCAGAACGGTGTTCCTGGTGTGAATCTGCTGACGACTACCGCGCTTATCATGACAATGTGTGGGGGCGTCCGGTAAGCGACCCGATAGAACTTTTTGCTAAATTGTGCCTAGACGGGCAGCAGGCGGGACTAAGTTGGTTAACTATTCTGCGCAAACAGAGTGGTTACGAGAAAGCCTTTTTAGGCTTTGACCCACAAGCTATTGTGGCTATGAGTGACGCTGATCGTGAATTGTTGTACAGCAACCGTGATATTATCCGTAGCAAGGCCAAAATTGATGCCATTTTTACTAACGCTGAAGCGTATTTAAGAATGGAAGAAAAGGGCGTTAAGTTTGAGCAGTGGCTGTGGGAGTTTGTAGGTGGCTCACCGATTATTAATGCGTACCCGACGCAAAGTGAGATCCCAACAGAAACCAAGGCTTCCCAAAGCATGGCAAAAGCGTTAAAAAAGGAAGGCTTTAAGTTTGTCGGACCGACCATTTGCTATGCTTTTATGGAAGCAGTTGGTATGGTGAACGACCATGTTACTAGCTGTCATTGCTATCAGCCTGTTGCTGACCGAATGAAACAGTTTACGTTGTAAAATGAGCGAAGGAAGAATGATAGAAATTACTCTAGCGGACTATAGCAACCCCAAACACCGTAATGCCGTTATTGCTATGTTAGACGCTTATGCCAAAGACCCAATGGGTGGCGGTGAGGGCATATCTGATGACGTTAAAGAAAGCTTGATAGACGAAATGGCAAAACGAGACCATGTGTTTTCTTTGCTGGCCTACGATGGCGACACTCCGGTTGGCGTTGCAAACTGTGTAGAAGGCTTTTCAACCTTCGCAGCAAAACCACTAATGAATATTCATGACATAGCCGTTATTCCCGAATATCGGGGTCAGGGCGTTGCTAAAAAGCTTTTAGAAGAAGTGAAAACGCTGGCGGAATTTCGCGGCTGCGTGAAGCTGACACTGGAAGTGCTTGAAAACAATGACCGGGCGAAAAAAGCCTATGAGAACTTCGGCTTTGCACCTTATGAATTAGGTGACGTAGGTCAGGCCGAGTTTTGGGAAATGTACTTAAATAAAGACAAAGCCTGACATCTAAGCGTCAGGCTATTAATGAGATTTCCTAACCCAGTAGCGGTAGGGGATTTCTTCGGTTTCAGAACCAACCAATTCATGCTCCATAAACTCGCAAAAGCCCGGAATATCCCGGGTTGTTGCGGGATCATCCGCAATAATCAGTAACACCTGACCAACATCCATTTTACGAATAGCCGCACGAACTAACATTACGGGCTCTGGGCATTTAAGGCCTAAGGTATCGAGTTCTTTGTCGCAGTTAATCTGGGTCATGACTTCTTTCAACGATGTTAAGCGAAATTGCCGAGCAGTTTAACACTTTCGCGCTTAATAGGTGAGGGGGAGTGATGGATTGCGCCGCTGTTTGTTGGCGGGAAAGACTCAGAAACTGTCTGCAGCCATGGATGGCTGCAGTCAAGCCCCCAAGGATGGGTTCACGGCGTGTTTCTGAGTCTTTCCTGACAATAAAAAGGGGCGAGCCTTCGCTCCCCCCTTCCTCTGAGCAGTTAAAGTGTTAAACCGCCCTAATTTTTCTGTTTCTTTTAAACGCGTTCGAAGACAGTAGCAATACCCTGGCCAAGGCCAATGCACATGGTTGCTAAGCCAAGCTTCGCGTCTTTCTCTTCCATTAAGTTGATTAGCGTCGTTGAGATACGAGCGCCAGAACAGCCTAATGGGTGACCTAAAGCGATAGCACCGCCGTTCAGGTTCACTTTCTCTTCCATCTTGTCGAACAGTTTTAAACCTTTAAGTACAGGCAGTGACTGCGCGGCAAAGGCTTCGTTCAGTTCAACAACGTCGATGTCGTCAATAGACACACCAGCACGCTTCAGCGCTTTTTCTGTTGCCGGAACCGGTCCGTAACCCATAATGGACGGATCGCAACCTGCAACGGCCATTGAGCGGATTTTAACGCGTGGCGTCAGACCCAGTTCTTTGGCTTTGTCGGCAGACATAACCAACATGGCTGCGGCGCCGTCTGACAAGGCTGACGAGGTACCAGCGGTTACCGTACCGTTAGCAGGGTCAAACACTGGGCGAAGCTGTGACAAGCCTTCAGCAGTGGTTTCTGGGCGAATCACTTCGTCTTCAGTAACACGTACCAGTTCGCCGTCGGCGTTGTGGCCATTCATTGCGTAAATCTCTTTAGCAAAGCGGCCTTCAACCGTCGCCTCGTGCGCTTTTCTGTGAGAGCGTGCACCAAATTCGTCTTGTTGTTCGCGGGTAATACCGAACTTACGAGATAACAGTTCAGCGGTCATACCCATGCTGCCAGAGGCTTTCGCTACAGACTTGTTCATGCCCGGGTGAAAGTCAATTCCGTGAGTCATTGGTACGTGACCCATGTGCTCAACACCTCCAGCCATAAAGATATCGCCGTCGCCGTTCATAATAGCGCGCGTAGCGTCGTGCAATGCCTGCATTGAAGAGCCACACAAACGGTTAACCGTTACACCGGCCACTTTATGCGGAATACCGGCTATTAATGCTGAATTACGCGCAATGTTAAAACCTTGCTCTAAGGTTTGTTGTACACAACCCCAGTAAATGTCTTCCAGTTCTTCCGGGTCAACTTCCGGGTTACGCTCAAGTAAGCCCTTCATCAGCGCAGCTGAGAGGTCTTCGGCACGAGTATGGCGGAAAACACCATTTTTTGAACGCCCCATTGGCGTACGAATACAATCTACTATGACGATGTCTTTCATTTTAATAACCTCCTCAAGCCTTACTTCGCGCTGGTTGTGTCAAAGTAAGATTTACCGGCTTTAGCCATTTCGCGCATGCCGTCGGTAACCTGATAAATTTCACCCAGGTGCGCGTACTTGTCTGCCAGTTGAATAAAGTTGTCCATGCCAAGCGTTTCCAGATAACGGAAAGGGCCGCCGCGGAATGGAGGGAAGCCTAAGCCATAAAGCAGCGCCATGTCTGCTTCGGCAGCAGAGCCAACAATGTCTTCTTCCAGACAGCGAACCACTTCGTTCACCATAGGGATCATGCAGCGCGCAATGACTTCATCAGCATCCAGTTTCTTGCCTTGCTCACAGCCTAATAGCTCGTAAGTGGCAGGATCCGCTTCTTTGGTTGGCTTTCCTTTTTTGTCGGTGCCGTAAACATAGAAGCCTTTGCCGTTTTTCTGACCGTAACGCTCAGCAGCTGCCAGTTTAGCAATGGCGCTGGACTCGTCGCGTTTCATGCGGGTCGGGAAGCCTGCTTCCATAACAACGGTACAATGATCAGCTGTGTCAATACCAACAACATCGCTTAAGTACGCAGGACCCATTGGCCAACCGAATTGCTTCTCCATAACCTTGTCGATGCCGACGAAATCAACGCCTTCATCAACCATGCCAGCAAAGCCTGCCAGGTAAGGGAATAATACGCGGTTTACTAAGAAGCCCGGGCAGTCGTTAACAACGATAGGAGTTTTGCCCAGCTTAAGTGCATAAGCGACTACCGCATTAACAGTGTCATCTGAGGTTTTCTCGCCACGGATAATTTCAACCAATGGCATTTTGTGTACCGGGTTGAAAAAGTGCATTCCGCAGAATTTCTCAGGGCGCTTCAGGTTTTTAGCCAGTTCAGTAATAGAAATGGTCGAGGTATTTGAAGTCAAAATGGCATCATCGCCAATTACGCCTTCAATTTCAGCCAGCACCGAGCCTTTAACTTTCGGGTTTTCGACAACGGCTTCTACGACAATATCGACGTCTTTGACTGCGTCATTCAGCAACGTAGGCGTAATAGAAGACAAGATTTTAATCATCTTCTCGTTGTTTACCTTACCGCGCTCAACACCTTTTTTCAGGATCTTGCCGGCTTCTTTCATGCCTAAGTCTAAAGCGTCTTGCTTAATGTCTTTCATAACAGCCGGTACGCCTTTAAGCGCTGACTGGTAAGCGATACCGCCGCCCATAATGCCGGCACCTAAAACACCTGCTGTCTTAATTTCTTTGGTTGCTGCTTTAGCGTATTTTTTCGACTTACTTTTAACTGCCTGATCCGCCAGGAAGATACCAACTTGAGCCTGACAAGCCTCGGTTTGGGTGAGGTCGAAAAACGCGTTGTTTTCAGCTGTTAGCGCGCCTTCACGATGCTCGCGGGCACCGTTTTCAATGGCTTCTAAGGCTTTATGAGGCGCCGGGTAATGTTTGCCTGCTTTTGCCGTAATCATGCCTTTGGCGGTAACCAGCGACATCATCAGTTCGGTGTCGTTAGCTTTCAGCGGCTCTAACTTAGGCTGGCGCTTGGCTTTCCAGTCCTGCTGGCCGGCTGCTGCGGCTTTAGCTAAGTTGAGTGCGGCTTTAGTCAGGTTTTCCGGTTCAACAACCGCATCCACAGCACCAACTTTCAGCGCATCAAGGGCTTTGTTGTTTTTACCTGTGGTTATCCACTCAAGCGCGTTGTCCGGACCAATCACGCGAGGTAAGCGCATGGTGCCGCCAAAGCCAGGGATAAGACCCAGTTTAACTTCTGGCAGGCCGATAGTTGCTGTGGTGTCCGCAACACGGTAGTCACAAGCTAACAATGCTTCACAACCGCCGCCCAGTGCGAATCCGGTTACGGCTCCAACGGTTGGAACTGGCAGGTCTTCTAATTGATCAAACACGCGTGAGGCTTTTGCCACCCAGCTGCGGGTTTTTTCCTGATCAGAGAATAGCGTCAGGAACTCGGTAATGTCAGCGCCGACAATAAAGGTCGACTTGCTGCTGGTAACAATAACGCCACGTAAATCGTCAGTGTTCTGTAATTTTGTCAGTGCTTCACTGAATTCTTCTAATGTAGCCTGGTCGAATTTATTAACCGAGCCTTTCGCATCAAATTGTAATTCTGCGAAACCTGGTTCGATAAAATCGACCCGAATGCTTTCACCTTGATAGATCATCTTGGGTCTCCCACGACTTCCATTAATTTGTTGCTATAAAGAAACTGATTCTGCTATAGCTTTGGGTTAAGGTAGACAGAGTTTGGCGCGAATACGCCAATTTTTCAACGGTTATTTAAACATGCGTTTGAATCAATGAAAAAGCAGTCGTTTATCATACGTTACAGTGCGCCATTGTTTTTCGTGTTGTTCCTGCTAAGCAGTGGTGCGGTTCAGTCTGAACCTGTTGATACAAAACAACGGGAGCAGCAGCGTGAGCTATTCAAAAAAGCGGAGTACGCGGCTAAACGTGGCCGCTTGGGCGAATACCGGCTATTACTTGAAAAGCTGGAGGGTTATCCTTTAGTGCCGTATCTGGAATTGGCCCGGCTGGAGCAAGTTGGATATCTGGCCAATGAAGACCGCGTGCTGGATTTTCTCGAAAAGTATGAAAAGACTCCCCTCGACTGGCAATTAAGACAACCCTGGCTTACCTATCTGGCGGGACAAAATGAATATTCACGCTTTATTCGGGATTTCCGGCATCCGGGAACCCTAACTCATCGTTGTCAATTTATAGAGTCTCAACGTAAAACGGGTTTGGGGGACGGGCCTTTTAGGCGGCAGGTGGATGCTATCTGGAAGCATGGATTTTCGCTTCCGTCGGCTTGTGACCCTATTTTGGACGAATGGACGAAGTTGGGTGGGCGCACCGAAGAAAAAGTGTGGGAACGATTGGAATTGGCTGCTGAGCACGGTAACCCGACTCTGCTCCCGTATTTAACCGACTTATTACCTGAGTTACAGCAGTATCTTGGGGAGTTTTATCATAAAGTGAGGTACTCACCGGCTGCCATTGAAGACGGCTCCTGGTACAAAGGGCGCTACCCTGGAAAAGAGGCACAAATAGTTACCTATGCTTTAACCAAGCTGGTTTGGCGTGATGAAAACATTGCTCTGCGAAGCTATAAAAAGCTGAGTTCACAACTGCCCTTTACCGAACAGCAAGAGGGCCGCATCGCCGAAGAATTTGCTGTTGCGTTAAGCTTAAACTCTCATCCCGAAGCTCGTGTCTGGCATGATCGCGTTCCGGTAACCGCGCTAAATGAACGGGTTTTACAGTGGCGTTTGGCTATTTATCTTAAGGACAAAGATTACGAAGGCCTTAGAGACGCGATTCAAAGCTTGCCGGTTGCCATTCGGCAGGGTAACCAATGGCGTTACTGGCTGGCTCGCTCCCAGGAGGTAACCGGTAATGCTTTGGCCGCACAAGAGCTGTATGAAGATTTAGCCGATGAGCGCCATTACTACGGGTTTCTGGCGGCCGCGCGGTTGCAAAAGCCGGTGAGTCTTGAGCAGGAGAAACTTGAAGTCAGTGTTGTTCAGCTTGAGCAAATTCGTAATCATCCTAGCGTGCAACGTGCATACGAATTGATTCAACTGGAGCGTTGGGTCGACGCCCGACGCGAATGGAACCATTTATTAACGCAGCTTGATGGCGAGGAACAAAAGGTTGCGGCATATCTGGCGAGCGAATGGGGATGGCACGATCAGGCAATATGGACACTTGCGCAAATAGGGCACTTTGACGCTGTGGGGATTCGTTTCCCTTTAGCTTACAAAGACATACTAGGGCGGGCGTCACAGGCTGCCGGAATTGATGAAAACTGGGCTTTAGCTATTACGCGCCGGGAAAGTAACTTTCGGCACGACGCGTATTCAAGTGCTGGTGCAAGGGGACTAATGCAGATTCTGCCTGGTACTGCAAAGCAACTGGATACTAAGAATAATAGCTGGCGGCGGTTGAATGACCCTGCCGTCAATGTGCGCCTGGGCACGGACTATTTAAGTCGACTGAAACACCGCTTTGAGAATAATTGGTTATTAGCTACGGCAAGCTATAATGCAGGCTACTATCGAGTTAAAGAGTGGTTACCTGACGAGCCTGTTGCTGCCGATGTGTGGGTCGAAACCATTCCGTACCATGAAACCAGAGATTATGTAAAAGCAGTATTGAGTTATCAGCAAATTTATAGGATGTTGGGTGGTAACGAGGATAATTTGTTTGAGCAAGTTGTTGATATGACAATTGTTGATACTGAATAAGGCGATCCAATATGACTGCGACAGCAGATTTGTGGCCGTTGTTTCCTGACCATATAAAGCAGCTTCAGACTCGTGCTGAACGACTTTTTAAACGAGAAAATTTAGATTTAGTTGCCATTCATTCGGGCCAGCAAAAACGTTGGTTTTTGGATGATATGAACTATCCGTTTCGTGCGAACCCTCACTTTAAGGCTTGGTGTCCGGAAACTCAGTTGGCTAATGCCTGGGTTATTTTAAAGCCGAACACCCGGCCAACCTTAGTTCTATTAAGTTCTCCAGATTTTTGGCACACGACAGCAAGCCTCGAGGGAGCTCCTTGGTTAGAAGAGTTCCACGTGGAACACATCAGCTCGCCAGAGGCCATTGAAAAACTACTTCCTTACGATAAGAAAAGCGCGGCTTACCTTGGTGAACATATTGAGGTTGCCAAGGCTCTGGGTTTTGAGAATATAAACCCAGATCCTGTTCTTCACTTTTTTCATTATCATCGCTTGTTTAAAACCGACTATGAAATTGCCTGTTTGACCCAGGCAAACCATATTGCGGCTGAAGGCCATATTGCGGCCGCTGACGCCTTTTTTAACGGTGAGTCGGAGTTTGATTGTCTGCTGAAATATATGGCGGCTACTCGGCAAGGGCAGAACGAAGTGCCTTATAATCACATTATTGGACAAAATGAAAACGCCAGTGTTTTGCATCACTGGATGCCTGATAAAAAAGTTTCAGGCTCGCTTAAGTCGATGTTGGTTGATGCGGGTGCTGAGGTTTGTGGTTATGCCGCCGACATTAGCCGTACCTGGTCTAAACAACATAATGAATACGAAGAGCTGATAGCTGCACTTGACCAAATTACATTGGCTTTAATTGATAAAATGAAGCCGGGCGTTGAATTCCCGGCGCTGCACCAGTTGGCTCATGAACAAATTGCTAATGTGCTTTTTGCTTTTGGTTTTGTCAGTTGCAGTCCTGAACAAATGATTGAAGACGGAATAACCACGGTGTTTCTTCCGCATGGCTTAGGGCACCCCTTGGGCTTGCAGGTACACGACGTTGGTGCTGCGCAGGCTGATGAAAGAGGCACGCCGATAGCGCCACCTAGTGGTCACCTTACGCTAAAAACCACTCGTACCGTAGAGCCCCGACAGGTTTATACCATTGAACCCGGAATCTACTTTATTGAGCCTTTGCTGCAGAAATTAGCGAATTCACGCAATAAGCATTTAATTAACTGGCGCAGAGTGGATGAGTTTAAACCCTTTGGTGGAGTGCGAATCGAGGATAATATTGTGGTTTACCGCGAGCGAAATGATAACCTTACACGCCAAACTGCATTAGATGCTTACGTGAAAAAGGTTACCCGTCTTGCATGATCAGGATTACGACATTCCGGCTTCGGAAACGGAAGTCGAAATAGAAGTTAAAGGCAGCCGCTTTATTGCGTGCCTGGCACATACAGCAAACGTCGACAGCGCATCAGAGTTTCTGGCCGTGATAAAAAGGCGCTGGCCTAAGGCCTCTCACTATTGCTCTGCGTCGCTTTTTTCAGCACCTAATAACAGCCAGAGTATGGCTTACAGCGACGACGGAGAACCCTCGGGAACAGCGGGGCGACCTATGCTTATGGCGCTACAAAATAGCGGCGTCGGCGAGGTTACCGCTATAGTCGTGCGATATTTTGGTGGGGTGAAATTGGGAACGGGCGGACTTCAGCGAGCCTATACCGACGCGACAGTCGCCGCATTAGCTGAGCTTGAAAAAGAGCAAAGGGTTTTTAAACAACGCTTTCAGTTAAACTTTGCTTATACTGACCAGGGCGATGTTGAACCGCTTTTGCTTGAGGCCAATGCTGAAACGGAATCTTCGGAGTACGAGGAAAGTGTGCGGCTTAAGGTGTTGCTACGCCCCGTGAATGTTGGGGCGCTGCAGAAGAAGCTACAAGCTGCCACCCGTGGCCGGGTGCAGTTGAAAGAACTGGACTAAAAGAACATAGCACTTGGCTGGAAGACTTTTTCAACCTGATCAATGTACTTTTTATCCAGCAAGAAAAGAATCACGTGGTCGTCGGAGTGAATGATGGTTTCACTGTGCGCCATAAGCACTTCTTGTCCCCGGACAACCGCACCAATGGTGGTTCCCGGCGGAAGCTTGATATCTTTAATGGCTTTACCCACCACTCGGGACGTGTCTTCATCACCATGTGCAATTGCCTCAATAGCTTCGGCGGCACCTTTTCGTAGTGAGTAAACGTTAACAATATCGCCACGGCGTACGTGAGTTAGTAGAGCTGAAACAGTCGCACGTTGCGGTGAAATGGCAATATCAATTTCGCCTCCCTGCACCAAGTCAACATAGGCGCTACGCTGAATGAGCACCATAGTTTTACGGGCGCCCATACGTTTAGCCAGCATGGCTGACATAATGTTCGCTTCGTCGTCGTTGGTAACCGCAATAAACACGTCGATGTCTTCAACGTGCTCTTCTTCCAGCAACTTTTGGTCGGACGCGTCACCACGGAAAATTAAGGTATGCTCAAGGCTTTGCGAAAGCTCTTCCGCGCGGGTTTCTGAACGCTCTATTAGCTTAACCCGGTGATCAACTTCCAGTTGTTTCGCCAGGCCGGCACCAATGTTGCCGCCACCAACAATCATTATTCTGCGGTATTTGTCTTCCAGCTTTTGCAGTTCCTGCATTACGGTACTAATGTGGCGGGTGTCGGCAATGAAGAAAACTTCATCATCGGCTTCGATGATTGTGGTTCCGGTAGGGCGTATAGGCTTACCCTGACGATAAATAGCCGCAACCCGGGTGTCGATATTGGGAATATGTTCCCGCAGTGTTGAGATAGCATGGCCAACGAGCTTCCCGCCGTAGTAGGCCTTTACTGCGACCAGGCTGGCTCGTCCGTTGGCGAACTCCATCACTTGCAGTGCGCCGGGGTAATCAATAAGTCGGCGAATATAGCTGGTTACCAGTTGTTCCGGTGAAATAATGTGGTCAACTGGGGCATCCTGATTATGAAAAAGCTGATCTTTATAGCGGATGTATTCTTCAGAGCGAATTCTGGCTATTTTCTTTGGCGTATTAAATATCGAGTAAGCAACCTGACAGGCAATCATATTAGTTTCGTCGCTGCTGGTTACTGCAATAAGCAAGTCCGCATCGTCGGCACCCGCGCGACGTAAAACATCAGGATGGGCTCCGTTACCAACGACGACCCGCAGGTCATATTTATCCTGCAAATCGTCCAGTAAATCGTTGTTGGTATCAACTATGGTGATATCGTTACGTTCGCCAACCAGATTTTCTGCTAATGTGCCGCCAACCTGGCCAACACCGAGTATGATAATTTTCATTCGACTTTTTTCAATCTCGCGTAAAAGAAACCATCCCCGTTATGTTCACCCGGGAGCAGTTGCAGAGTTTTCTGCTTTTCATCAATAGGTATCAGACTAGCACCCGATTGCTGTTTTAGAAAAGACTCAATTTGAGTTTGGTTTTCCTGGCTTAGAATAGAGCAGGTTGCGTAAAGCAGCTCTCCGCCGGATTTAAGTAAAGGCCAAAGCGAATTTAGTATCTGACTTTGCAATTGCGCGAGCTCATCAATGTCCTCAGCGCGACGCAGCCACTTAATATCAGGGTGGCGGCGTATCACGCCCGTTGCCGAGCAGGGCGCGTCCAGTAGTATGCGGTCAAATTGCTCGCCGTCCCACCAATCATCAGTTGAAGCAACATCGGCGCAATGAACTACGGCACTTAAACCGGCGCGCTCCAGATTTTCGTCCACTCGCTCAAGACGTTTAGCATCGATATCAATGGCCTGAACTGGTTGTTCAAAGTCATTTCGCTCAAGCAGGTGCAATAGCTTGCCTCCCGGAGCGGCGCAACAATCGAGTACGCGGTGGGAAGCCTTTGCGTTCAGGTAATCCGCAGCTAACTGGGCCGAACGGTCCTGTACCGATGCGTGGCCCCGGTCAAACCCCGGAAGCCGTTCAACCGGAACAGGCGAATGCAGACGAATCGCATCGCCAGCCAGAGTATCGCCTTCGGCGGCAATACCGCTGTCTTCCAGTTGTCTTAAATAGTCATCGCGATTGAAAAAACGACGATTCACACGTAACCACATGGGCGGGTGTGCGTTGTTCTCAATGAGAATGTCGCTGGCTTGTTGTGGGTGGTCTGCCTGAATTGCTTCAAACAACCAGCGCGGATGATTTTGCATCGCGTCAACAGGTAGCTCGCGCTGCTGTGACTCATCTGCCGCAGGCGCTTCGCGCAGTAATTGACGCAGTATACCGTTTACCAGACCTTTGTGATTACGTTTGCCCAGAATACGCGCTGCTTCTACTGTGGCGCTAACGGCAGCGTGGTCTTTAATACGAAGACAATAAAGCTGATAGGCACCTACCAGTAGTAAGTAGTGCAATACTTTAAGCTTACCTTTAAGTGGCTTATCCAGTTTAGCCCCAACCAGCTTGTTAAGGCTGGGCAGAACCCTTAAAACACCGTAGCTAATTGCACTGGCAAGACGCTTATCTGTGTCAGAGAGTTTACCGGTGGCGTGGGGTAAAGCCGCGGAAAGCGACTCGCCTTTCTCTAATACATGAAAGATAGCGGTTGCAGCGGCGGCCCGGCTAGTTGCTCCCTGACCACCGTTTTCTGAATTTTTCTGCCGGCTCATTGTAATTCCAGTCCCGGGCTAAAGACATTACTGTAGCCGTTTACTAAGGTACTGGCTGGCTGAGCCTTTTTGCCCGGCATCTGCGCCTGAGTGATACGTAAAATACCGTCCCCGGTTACCACGTCGATGCCTTCGTGTGTACCATTAATAATCGTTCCCGGACCTTTATTGCTTGCGCCCTGAATAAGTTCAGCTGCGTGAATTTTGAGTGTGTTCTGTCCGGCTTTTAAATTTTCTGACTGGCACCAGCTCATTGGCCAGGGGTTAAACGCTCGTACGCAGCGTTCGATAAAGGCCGCCGGTTGGGTCCAGTCTATTTTACCTTCCTGCTTGGTTAGCTTTTTCGCATAAGTGGCATTGGCGTCACTTTGCGGCTTAGCCTGGCTCTGATAGCCGTCGAGATCTTTCAATACTTTAATTAACGCCTCAGGCCCCAGACTTTCAAGCTTGTGATAAAGCGAAGCCGAGGTTTCGTCCGGACTGATAGCGCAGCGTTCTTCGTGCAGCACCGGACCGGTATCCAGGCCGGCTTCCATTTGCATAATGCAGACACCGGATTCTAAATCGCCAGCCCATATCGCGCGTTGAATTGGAGCGGCACCTCGCCAGCGGGGCAACAAAGAACCGTGTACGTTCAGGCAGCCTTTTGCGGGAATATCCAATACCGCCTGCGGAAGCAGTAAGCCATAAGCCACCACTACCATAACGTCAGGTTTTAGCTCGGCTAGTGCAGCCTGATCCTCATCCGACTTTAAAGACTCGGGCTGATAAACCGGAAGCTGGTGCTCAAGCGCAAGCTTCTTAACTGCACTGGGTTGTGGCTTTTTGCCTCGCCCTGCAGGCCTGTCGGGCTGTGTATAAACGCCCACTACCTGATGAGACTCATCAAGCAATTGTTGTAAGTGTTGTGCTGCAAAGTCCGGAGTACCGGCAAAGACAATTCGCATTATTGTGCTTCCGCCGCTTGCTTCTCAGCTAAACGTTGCTCTTTCTCTAGTTTTTTGCGAATACGTTCGCGCTTCAGCGGCGATAGATAATCAACAAAGAGTTTACCGTCTAAGTGGTCTATTTCATGCTGAATACAAATGGCCAGTAGCCCTTCAGCGGAACGGCTGAAACGCTCGCCGTTTTTATCTAGTGCAGTAACGGTAATTCTCTCAGCGCGTTCAACTTTGGCGTAAACGCCGGGAAACGACAGACAGCCTTCATCGTTCTTAAAGTGGCCTTCTGCTTCGGTAATTTCCGGGTTAATGAACACCAGCGGTTCGTTTTGATCTTCGCTGCAATCAGAAACAAACAGCCGTCTGTGCACGTCAACCTGAGTTGCCGCAAGGCCTACGCCTTGTTCTTCGTACATGGTTTCAAACATATCGTCGATAACCGAGCGGATATTGTCATCTACCTTTTCAATCTTCTGTGCGACTTTGCGCAAACGTTCGTCCGGATATTGCAGAACCGTCATTTTTGCCATTAGAACCTCCAATTCTTCATCTACCCTTAGTTTACCTTAAATTGGTAGGTCAAGGACAGTCTGTGAACACACAGGAACTATGTGTATTAATGGGGATGACACGCGCATCAAACAAGGTACAGAAAGCTGCTCGGGAATGTACCAGCTGGGATGCCATTTTTGAACGATGGGGGCAATCGCTAAAACCGGTCGAGGCGCGTTGGTTAAATGCAGCTGAAAATTGGTGTCGTAGTGACTATCAGGGCGTTATTTCTTACTTTAGTGAAGATTATCCAACTGCGTTAAAAGCCATAGCTAATCCGCCCTGGTTACTTTATTACCGGGGTCGTAAAGAGCTTTTGCAAGGAGTTAGTGTGGCTATTGTTGGCAGCCGCAAAGCCACTCACAGTGGTTTACAAATTGCTGACTGGTTTAGCGAGCGCTTAGTTGCGGCGGGTGTTGTGGTGGTTAGCGGTCTGGCGATGGGCATTGACGCTCAAGCACATAAAACCGCAGCCGATAAAGGAAAAACCATAGCGGTTTTAGGTACTGGTATCGACCAGTACTACCCCAGAAGAAACAAAGCCTTACAGGACTTTATTGCACATCAGGGATTGCTGATTTCCGAATTTCCGCCCGGGCAAACCGCGCGAATCGATCATTTTCCCCGCCGTAACCGTATTATTAGTGGTATCAGTCAGGCCGTGGTGGTGGTTGAAGCGGCGCGCAAAAGCGGTTCGCTTTCAACGGCAATACACGCTTTGAACGAAGGGCGTGAAGTTGGAGCTGTTCCGGGATCGGTGTTGTTGCCTGAGCATCAGGGCTGCCACTGGTTAATTCAACAGGGCGCTAAGTTAATTAATACGCCGCAGGACATTCTTGACTGGTTCTCGGTTGACGATACTGAGGTTGCCATAGAAGGTGATACCGAATGTCGCGATGAAAGCTTGGCAAACAATCGATTGTTCGCTAGTCTGAGTTCAGAGCCACGAACAATTGATGACATGGTACAATTGTCCGGACTCGAGGTTGCTGAAGTCATGGAGAAAGTAGTGTTACTCGAATTAGAAGGGCTAGTGGCAGCCGTACCAGGCGGTTATATCAAAGTGGGGAGGCGCTAAAGTATGTTTGATATCCTCATGTACTTGTTTGAAAACTACATTCATTCGGAAATGGAAGTTGTAGTTGATCACGATGAGTTAACCAATGAACTTACCCGGGCTGGTTTCCGTCATCAGGAAATCCAGAAGGCTTTGGCGTGGTTAGAACGCCTGGCCGATTTGCAGCAAATGGAAACCAAGTCTTATCTGGATGTTGCTCCGCAGCAGTCTACCCGTATTTATACCGCGGCAGAGATGACTCGTTTGGACAGCCAGAGCCGGGGTTTTCTGATGTACCTGGAAAACCTGGGTGTGCTTGATTTTGCTACACGAGAAGTAGTCATTGACCGTGTGATGGAACTGGAAACGCCGAACTTTACTCTGGATGACCTGAAATGGGTTGTACTTATGGTGCTGTTTAATGTTCCGGGTCAGGAAGCTGCGTACGACCAAATGGAAGGTTTGCTGTTTGAGGAAGCTGAAGGACCCCTGCATTAATGTCATCAGATGAGCGCTGCCCCCGTTGTGAGCGACCACTGGTTATTAAACATGTTGGGCATAACAGCTTTTTAGGCTGTACCGGTTACCCGGACTGCGATTATAAGCGAGGCCTTCGGGAGCAATCTGAAATTGAGCCCGAAGATCTCGGCGTTCCCTGTCCTGAGTGTGGCCAGGAACTGCAGTTAAAGAGTGGTCGTTATGGCTTATTTGTTGGCTGTAGCGGTTTTCCTGAATGCGAGTTCGTTACTGAACCTAACGTTGAGGAAGAAGAGACGATTCGCTGCCCGGAATGCGGCAAAGGCCAGTTACACCAAAAAACATCGCGGCGCGGTACCGTATTCTACGCTTGCGACCAATACCCGAAATGTGAATTTACCGTGAATCAGCCCCCGGTCGATGAAGTCTGCCCCAAATGCCAGTACCCGCTGCTGGTGAAAAAGAAAACCGCCGCCGGAATTCGCAAAGTCTGCCCGCAAAAGCAATGCGACTATAAGTCGGACGCGTTATAATCCGACTCATTGAGTTGAGGAGTGATTATGGCAGATACATGGGAAGCAGCGCACAGCGCTATAAAAACGGGCATTATTGCCTATCCGACCGAGGCGGTATTTGGACTGGGATGCGACCCCCGCAATGAGGTTGCTGTTCAGAGGCTATTAAGCCTGAAACAGCGACCTGCCGAGAAAGGTCTTATATTAATTGCCGCCGATTACAGTCAGTTACTTCCCTATGTTGAAGACTCCGCTATTGCGCAGGACAAACGATTCAGCGTTTTGTCACATTGGCCGGGGCCGGTTACATTGATTCTGCCGGTAAGAAAGGGCGTATCAACCTTATTGACGGGCGGCCGCGATACCATTGCTGTGCGAGTGACTGCACATGAACCTGCCAGAGCGTTGTGCCGCGAACTGGGCCACGCGTTAGTCTCTACCAGCGCCAATTTAACCGGGCAGGAACCCGCCCGAACTGCGGCAGAAGTTCGTCAGCAATTTGGTGACAGTGTGGACTGGATAATGGATGAAAGCACCGGTGGAGCTGCGAACCCGACTCGAATCATAAACCCATTAAATAATCAGGTTCTCAGAGACGATGCATAATGATTACTTGAAGCAGGTAAAAAGCTACCTGATGTCGTTGCAGGATGCTATTTGTCAGCAGCTGGCGCAGGCGGACGGTGAGCAGATCTTTCAGGAAGACAGCTGGGACCGGCCGGGAGGCGGCGGTGGTCGCTCGAGGATCATAAAAAACGGTGCGGTTTTTGAACAGGGTGGTGTGGGCTTTTCGCACGTGTACGGTGAGAAAATGCCTGCCTCGGCAACGGCACACCGACCAGAGCTGGAAGGTCGCGACTTCAATGCCTGTGGTGTTTCTCTGGTAATGCACCCGGAAAATCCTATGGTACCGACGGTCCATATGAATGTGCGTTTTTTTATTGCGCAAAAAGAAGGTGAAGAACCGGTTTGGTGGTTTGGCGGTGGCTTCGATTTAACGCCGTTTTATCCTTTTGATCAAGACATTATTGAATGGCATCAACAGGCGAAAAACGCGCTCGATAGCGTCGATGAAAAGCTCTATCCGGAGTATAAAGCCTGGTGCGACGATTACTTTTTCCTTAAGCATCGCGACGAAGCGCGCGGTGTAGGTGGTATATTTTTTGATGACCTTAACGACCGTTCATTTGACGAGTGCTTTTCGGTGATAAAAGCGGTCGGTGATGCTTTCACCAAAGCTTATCTGCCTATTGTCGAACGCCGCAAAAACCTAGCTTATACTCAGCAACAAAGAGACTTCCAGTTATATCGCCGCGGGCGTTATGTGGAATTTAATCTGGTCTGGGATCGGGGAACTTTGTTTGGTCTGCAAACCGGTGGCAGAACGGAGTCTATTTTAATGTCGATGCCGCCGCTGGCGCGTTGGGAATACGACTGGCAAGCTCAGCCGGGTTCTGCGGAAGAGCTGCTTACCGAGTATTATTTAAAACCCAGAGACTGGCTGTCAGTATGAAATCCGTGACCAGCCTGGGCGTATTCGGGAACCCCATAGCGCATAGCCTGTCTCCGCGTATTCATGCGTTGTTTGCGCAGACTCGGCAAGACTCAATTAACTATCAACGCTATTTATCCACGCCTGGGCATTTTCCCCGCCGGGTTGCTGAATTTTTCCGCCACGGCGGGCAGGGTGCCAATGTCACCTTGCCATTCAAACAGCAGGCTGCATCCTTGGTTACTAAACTGTCCGATCGTGCGCGGTTAGCGGGGGCGGTGAACACCTTAATTCCTTATGGCAATGGTCAGCTACTAGGTGATAATACTGATGGCGAAGGTTTAATTATTGACCTTAAAAATAAAGGCCTTGAAGTAAGTGAGCACTCACTTGTTGTTTTTGGTGCCGGAGGCTCCGCGCGGGGAATAATACCTCTTCTGCTGGAGCAAAACCCGCGATGTCTGTATTTGGTTAATCGAACGGCAAAGAAAGCTGAAATACTTAAATCTCAGCTAGAGACACTGGGGCTGGTTGCAGCGAACCGAATTCAGGTACGTTCCTCTGCGTCTGAAATTGACGAACCCATAGATCTGTTAATTAACGCCACCAGCAGCAGTTTGAATGGACAGCGTTTAACGCTCCCTCCGCTGCTATCCGAAAATGCCTCTGGCTATGACTTAATGTATGCCGACCAACCAACGGTATTTATGGAGCAACTGACGCAGGCCGGCTGTAAAAATGTCAGCGATGGATTTGGCATGTTGATTGAGCAGGCAGCGTCCTCTTACCAACTTTGGATGGGAGGCGAACGCCCCGATACTGCATTTGTTATGGCTGAAATGCGAACTCCTAGTTGATTGATTGAAAAGGGGTTTTCTTTGCTTTTTATAAGTAAAGAAAAATGAGGAACAAAAGGTTATAAAAAAACTGAATTTGTCAGTAGATCATTGCTGATTTTATGGTAATCTGTCTGACCTGCTTTTGAGGCATTTCCTTCCATTTAAGGACAAGAGCAGAATAGTTTCCACAGTGAAACATAATAATAAAAAGTACTAGGTATTTCGGGAAACCTGCCGTTTTAAATCCCATACTATCAATAACTTAAGTAAATTTTGGACACGGGGAAATTTAAACTTCCGGCTGTGGCATGAACCGTTGTTAACAGAGTTATTAACAGGTTATGCACACTCTGTTCAGTGGCCTGAATTGCCGTTCTGTGGCATCCTATAGGTAACGCTTAATTTAGGTTCTTAACTATGGCCACATCTGTTCCAGAAAATCCTTTTATCCTTGTCGATGGTTCTTCTTATTTGTTCCGCGCTTTTCATGCGCCGCCGCATTTAACCAACTCAAAAGGTGAACCGACCGGAGCTATTTATGGCGTCGTTAATATGCTTCGAAGCCTGTTAAAGCGCTATAAACCCAGCCATATGGCGGTAGTTTTTGATGCCAAAGGCAAAACCTTTCGTAGCGACATTTACCAGGACTACAAAGCAAACCGTCCACCTATGCCAGACGATCTGCGAAGTCAGATCAAACCTTTGCATGACATTGTCCAGGCTATGGGCTTACCGCTGCTGTGTATTGACGATGTTGAAGCCGATGATGTTATTGGCACGCTGGCGCGGCAGGCCGGCGACAAAGGTCGCTTTACGCTGATTAGTACCGGCGATAAAGACATGGCTCAGCTGGTCAATGAACATGTCATGCTCATTAACACCATGACCGATACTTTAATGGACCCTGAAGGGGTTGAGAAAAAGTTCGGGGTTAAACCGAATCAGATTATCGATTATTTAGCGCTTATGGGTGACAGCTCGGACAACATTCCCGGGCTGCCCAAAGTGGGTGAAAAGACGGCACAGGCTCTGCTGCAAAGTATTCCCAGCATTGACGCTATTTACGAAAATGTGAATGCAGTAACTGAGCTCTCTTTTCGTGGTGCGAAGTCTATGCCGGCTAAGCTTAATGAATATAAAGAACAGCTGCTGATGTCGCGTGAGCTGGCGACCATTAAGCTCGATGTGGCAATGGACTTACAACCGGAAGAGTTGAAAATACAGACGGCAGACAGCGAAAAACTGCAGGAGCTCTACAGTCGTTGTGAATTCCGCCGGTGGCTTGGTGAGCTGATGGAAACTGGGGCGGCAACGGATCAGGCGCTGGGCGAAACCGATGGCGAAAAGCCGACCAGCGATATCAACAGAGACGCGTACCGTGTATTGATGACTGAAAAAGACGTCAGCGATTACATAACGCAACTGAAAAAATGCGATTACTTTGCTTTTGATACCGAAACAACCAGCCTTAATTATATGGAGGCTGAACTGGTTGGAGTGTCTTTAGCAATGGCGCCGGGCGAGGCTGTGTATATACCTGTCGGGCATGATTATATGGAAGCGCCGGAGCAGGTGGGCCGGGACTGGTTACTGGAGCAGTTAAAGCCTTTACTGGAAGCTGAAAAGCCCCAAAAAGTGGGGCAAAACCTGAAATACGACTCGCATATTCTGCGTCGCTATAAAATTCGCCTGGCGGGAATTTTAAATGACACCATGCTTGCCTCCTACGTGTTTAACAGCGTTGGATCGCGACACGATATGGATACCTTAAGCCTTCATTACCTGAACCATAAAACCATTAGCTTTGAAGACATTGCAGGTAAGGGCGCGAAGCAACTAACGTTTAATCAGATTGCTTTAGAGCAGGCCGGGCCCTACGCGGCTGAAGATGCCGACATTACCTACCGATTGCATGATGTGCTCTGGAATAAAGTAAAAGAAACCGGCAGCGAGCTGCAAAGTGTTCTTACCGACATTGAAGTGCCGTTAGTGCCTGTCTTGTGCGATATGGAACAATACGGCGTGCGTATTGACGCAAACTTGCTGGGTAAGCAAAGCCAGGAAATTGCGGAAAAGCTTGATGCGCTGGAGAAAAAGGCGTTTGAGATTGCAGGCGAGGAGTTCAACCTGGGCTCGCCGAAACAACTGCAACGCATATTCTTTGAAAAGCTTGAGTTGCCAATTGTGAAGAAAACACCAAAAGGCGCGCCGTCAACGGCTGAGGAAGTTTTGCACGAACTGGCTCATGACTATCCTTTGCCGGATGTGATCCTGCAGCACCGTGGCTTGTCGAAGCTCAAATCAACCTATACCGACAAGTTACCTAAGATGATTAACCCCGATACGGGACGAGTACACACCTCGTATCAGCAGGCGGTTACTGCAACCGGGCGCTTGTCCTCAACAGACCCTAACCTGCAGAATATCCCTATCCGCACCGCTGAAGGGCGCAGAGTGCGTCAGGCTTTTATTCCCGAGCAAGGCTACAAGATTGTCGCTATCGACTACAGCCAGATTGAGCTGCGTATTATGGCCCACTTGTCGCAAGATGAGTCTTTGCTTAAAGCCTTTGCCGAAGGCCTGGATATTCACCGTGCGACAGCGGCTGAAGTGTTTGGCTGTAAGGCTGATGAAGTCACTAATGACCAGAGGCGTCAGGCAAAAGCGGTGAACTTCGGGCTAATTTACGGTATGTCAGCCTTTGGGCTTGCGCGGCAACTGGGTATTGCCCGTCATGAAGCTCAGCACTATATGGACAAGTATTTTGAACGCTTCCCTGGAGTTTTGCGTTACATGGAAGACACTCGCAAGCAGGCAAAAGAGCAGGGCTACGTTAAAACCTTGTTTGGACGTCGTTTACCCTTGCCGGATATAAAAGCCAGTAATGGCTCCCGTAGAAAAGGGGCGGAACGTGCGGCTATCAATGCACCAATGCAGGGCACTGCAGCCGACATCATTAAGAAAGCCATGCTGCAGGTTGCCGACTGGATTGACCGTAATAACTGTCAGGATGATGTGCGCATGCTAATGCAAGTTCACGATGAACTGGTGTTTGAAATAAAAGAGTCGAAATTAACGGATTATATTGAACAATTAACTGAAGTAATGGAAAAGGCTGCAAGCCTTGATGTGCCTTTAATAGCGGAAGCTGGTAAAGGTAATAACTGGGACGAAGCTCATTAATTTTAAGAATTGTCTGAACTTTTTATAAAGGGTCTAGTCACAACAAGTGAGGGCATTAATCCTCCCTCAAAAAATTGTTCTCCCTGGATTACTTTTCGCCCGGCTTTTTAGTCGGGCTTTTTTCTGTCTATTTCTGTGGTATGCCAGCCATACCGGAGCGGCCTCTGCGGTTAGCGAACCAAACCCCAACTAAAATGGCGAGCATTCCAACTCCCTGTTGCAACCAAAACTCTTCGCCATCAAGTATCCCTAGTATAAGAGCGACAATGGGAATGAGGTAGGTGACCGAACTGGTAAAAACGGTATTGGTGAGCTGCACGACATGGTTAAAAATAACCAAGGCGCCTGCCGTTCCTGCAATACCCAGAGCCAGAACAGAAAGCAGCGACAACATTGCGCCTGGCTGCTGAACCTGAGTAATAAACTCCGTTCCTGCAAACAAGTAGATTGTTGCCGGAACGGCAGCCATAAGCAACGATATGCCGGTAATGGTTAACGGCGATAAGTCGCTGATTTTGTGTTTAATGAGGTTCAGGTTGAGGCCATAACAAACTGTTGCGGCCAGGACTAACAAGGCGTACAGATTAAAGTCCCAGCTGCCATTAGCCGAAGCCGTAACCAGAAGCAAAGTACCAAACAAGCCAATGGCTACGCCAATAACCTGTGCTATGCGCGCTTTCTGATGAAAGAACAGCGCACCGATAACCAGTGTTGCGATAGGGGTTAACGCATTTAGAACTCCGGTAACGCCGCTTGCCAGCTGTGTTTGGGCAATGGCAAACATAAAAGCCGGAATAAGACTGCCAACCAGTCCGACACTGGCAAGCTTTAACCAATGTTTGCGGGTAATTTTATTCAGTCGGCGGGCAATGAAAGGGGCAAGTACAAGCCCTGCTGAGCTAATGCGTAGCGCGCCAACTTCCATTGGACCAAAGGCCAGTAAGCCTTTTTTAATCAACAAAAAAGAGCTACCCCAAATTAATGCGAGTAACCCTAATAATAACCAGGCACTAAGCGGTGGCGTGTTATTCGTCGTCATACTCTTTGCTATACCACTGGTTGAGTTTCTCTTCGACTTGCTCGACACCTATGCGCTTCAATGAGGAAAAGGCTTCAACCTGGACGTCGCCGTTGAAGGCTATTGCCGCTTGCTTGGCTTTCAAAACGGTTGATTTGCGTGCGCCTTGTTTGAGCTTGTCAGCCTTAGTTAATAAAGCCAGTACCGGCAGGTCGCAGTCTACAGCCCAGTAAATTAATTCCTGATCGGTTTCGCGGAAAGGGTGACGAATATCCATTAATACCACGATGCCTTTTAAACTGTCCCTTTGCTGAAGGTACTCGCTTAAAGAGCGTTGCCACTTTTCTTTGACAGCTAATGGAACCTTAGCGAATCCGTAGCCGGGTAAATCTATCAGTCGCTGACCTGTGGTAAGTTCAAAAACGTTAATTAACTGAGTCCGTCCGGGCGTTTTACTGGTGCGGGCCAACGCTTTTTGACGCGTCAGAGTGTTTAACGCACTGGATTTCCCTGCGTTAGAACGGCCGGCGAAAGCAACTTCAATGCCTGAGTCCGGCGGCAGTTTGCTGATATCTGGTGCACTGGTCACAAATTTTGCCGATGCGTAATCTAATTGCTGATCTGCCACTATTAAGGTCACTTTTATTGAAAAAACGGAACATCTACGCGCATTATGAAGTATCCGGACAGTATCTCCAATGATCATTTAGCAATTGATTCGGTTTTAATCATTTAATCCACACAAGTTTTGTGTAAAATAGCAACCTGCTTAAGGTGATTTATTGGGGCGCGTGGCGCCATCCAGAACAGAAGAGAAGCAAACATGAAAAAATTCGCAATCTTTTTGGGACTTTTCTTCGGTACCGCCGGTATCGCAGTAGCACAAAGCGGCGACGCTGAAGCCGGAAAAGAGAAATCGCAAGTTTGTGCGGCTTGCCATGGACCCAATGGTGAATCTCCGACCGATATGTACCCGCATTTGGCCGGTCAGCACGAAAAATATTTGTTGAAACAGCTGAAAGATTTCAAACGGGCCTCCGAAACAGGCGGTGAAGAAGGCCGTAATAACCCGATTATGATGGGGCAGGTCGCTTCATTGTCAAAACAAGACATGGCCGATCTTGCCGCGTTTTATGCATCGAAGGACTCACCGAAAGGCGAAACACCTAAAGATCTTATTGCCAAAGGTGAAGACTTGTTCCGCCGTGGAAACCCTGAAACCAATATGCCTTCATGTGCGGGTTGTCACGGCCCTCGTGGAAACGGTATGGGGTTAGCTGCTTTTCCTGACATTTCAGGTCAGCATGCCGCATACACCAAGTCTCAGCTAGAAATGTTCCGTAGCGGTGAGCGCGCAAACGACCCGAATGGAATGATGCAGGGCGTTACAGAGAAAATGACAGATGAAGAAATTGAGTTGCTGTCTAAGTTCTTGAGTGGCCTGTATTAAATTTGTATTTGCGAATAGAAAAGCGACTTCGGTCGCTTTTTTTATGGGTATGAAAAATGTTATGAGGAATATGCCTTTTTGTGCCTTGTTAATAAAAAGTAATAAAAAAGTGGTTTTTTAGATCAATAAAATCATTGAATTAATATTTGGTTCAAGTAGTCTTAACAACGCTCGGGGAGCTTCCAGACAGAAAAAAATAAAAAAAAGATGTTAAAAGCCCTTGAGAAAATAATAAAAAGACTGTAAAAATACAGCTGACTCGACACAAAAAAATAACAAGAGGTCGAGAGGTTATCGAAAAGTCAGATGTTATCTTATTTCTCGATAATCCAGGGAGTAAAGCCAACAGGCTCGCGGTTGCTCCACTTAATAATAACAATAATAAAAAGCAAACAGGTTACGGAAAACCGCAATAAAAACTCGGAAACAGTGACAACCATTCTCATAGTTGCAGTGCGCTGCCAATGTTATGAGAGAATCAGGCGATGTGAAAGCATCGCCTTTTTTCTTGCCTAAAAATCATCTCAGACTTGTAATTCGTTGCTCCCCACTGACGTAATCCACGTTATTGCGTTACAATAGACCACATTAGTTGTTATTCAGGAGCGACCATGACTCGCCAGAAAAAGACACGTAAGGCCGGACCATTGGCACAGCCTAAAACTCCGAGAGACGCACGCGCAACAGATGCGGCATCCAAGGGTAAGAAAAAAGGAAAGGGACAAGCGCCTGGTCAGCGACATTCATCGGCTAAAGTTCTGCAACAAAGCAAAACAAAAGGAGATGAGAAAGATCCCCGCCATGGAAGTCGTCGTAAAATAGCTTTGGTGATGACACCTGAGCAGGAGCTGAAGCAGTTGCAGGAAGATACCAAACTGCAGCTACTGGCTGAACGCTTTGAAAACGATGAGTCTCTGACAGCAGAAGAGCAAAGCTACCTGGACGAGAAATCTGAGCGTTACGAGCAGCTGATTGCCAAACTGGGTTATGAACTCGATGAAGAATGGGACGACGAGGAGAGCTAATGTCCAGCGGATTCTATTGGATTATCGCCATTGTAGGCGTATTGATTATTGTAGCTCTGGGCTGGTACGCTTCGACTTTACTGTTGCGCCTGCGTACTCAGACTCAAGTTCGCGAAGCAGCGGTGCAAAAGCGCGTTGACCGTATTGATGAAAGCATTATTACCATAGCTAAAGCAATGCAGCAGGAGCAATGTCCGCTGTCTGAAGGATGCCTGAGAATCGTGGTATTGCTTGATCATCGACCCGAAGCGGTCGATTACGATTACTCTAATGACTACCCTGCAATGCACGGTATGTATGAGAAAATTAAACATATGCCAACGCATGAATCGCGTAAGAAGTTTCCTAAGAAGAAAGTGAAGGAAATGGACGACGAGCGAGAAGGCTATGAGAAGTCCATGCGCGATATTATTCTTGCTGACGTTGATAAGCTATTAAAGCAATTTCCGGCGGCCTGAGGAGGCGGCATGGCGTTTTTTAAAGGTGTAAAAGAAGATATAGCCAGCGTTTTTGCAAGAGACCCGGCTGCGCGCAATACCATGGAAGTGTTATTTCACTATCCCGGGCTTCATGCTACCTGGTTTCATCGCGTAAGCCATAAGCTTTGGGGCTGGAAACTGTACTGGCTTGCCCGTTTTGTCTCTAATATTTCACGCTGGCTTACCGGTATTGAGATCCATCCCGGGGCTAAAATTGGCCGTCGATTCTTTATCGATCATGGTATGGGTGTGGTTATTGGTGAAACTGCGGAAATTGGTGACGATGTTACTCTTTACCATGGTGTCACTCTTGGTGGTACAAGCTGGCATAAAGGTAAGCGACACCCGACATTAAAGGACGGTGTGGTTATTGGTGCCGGCGCTAAAGTACTGGGTCCCATTACGGTTGGAAAGTCTGCCCGCATTGGTTCTAACGCTGTTGTTGTCCGCGACGTACCTGAGTTAACAACGGTTGTAGGCATTCCGGCTCGTGTGGCTCAGTCTGGTGTTGATAAAGAAACGACTGAGCGACGCAAGAAAATGGCTCAGGAATATGGTTTCGACGCTTACGCTATCTCGGCAGATAATCCTGACCCGGTGGCAACCGCAATAGGTCGAATGTTGGATCATGTGCAGGTATTGGATAACAAGGTTTCTGACCTATGCCAGGCGGTTAATAAGCTCGGTGGCGATGTCTGCGGCGAGATCCCCGAAGTTGATATGGACGACGTCGAGTTTCTGGAAGAAAGCGAGCGCGCCGCTAAACGGCGCGCCCACAAAGATGATGCTTCTGCATCAGATGAGCAAAACCATTAATTTTTTAAGTTAAAGCGCTCAATCAATGAATACAGCTCTTTGCTGGTATTTTGCAGTTCGTTGCTTGAGTGCTGAGTTTGCTCTGCCGTTTTCTGAGTCTCGCGAGCGGTATCAGCAATTTGAGTAATCTGTTCACTGATATGGTCGGCAACGCCACTTTGTTCTTCGACAGCCGATGCCATTTGCGCTGACATATCAGAAATTTCCTGAATAGCCACTGATATTTCACCCAACGCACTGTCTGCCAGGCGAACTTTCTCAACCCCTTCAGATGCTGCCTGCTCGCCTTGTTTCGATACTTCTACAGCATTACGGGCACGATCGCGCAGTTGCTGAATAACTTTATGAATACCCTCGGTAGATTGAGTGGTTCTTGAGGCCAGCGAGCGGACCTCGTCCGCGACCACGGAAAAGCCACGGCCATGTTCACCGGCACGAGCTGCTTCAATTGCGGCATTCAATGCTAATAAATTGGTCTGGTCCGCAATAGAAGAGATTAAATCGGCGGCTTCGCCGATAGCTCCGGTAGACTGATCAAGCTCTTCGACCGTTTTGGCGATTTCTTTTACTGCGTCATGCAGTCTGATAATAACTTCACTGGCTTCTCTTGCCAGCCCGACGCTTTCGTCAATGTTGGCCTTGGCTGATTCGGCCTGCTCCGCATTACGCTCTATTGTGTCGGCCACTTCCTGAATGGCGGTCGCCATCTGGTTCATTGCGGTTGCAGTTTGCTGAGTAGAGGCTGTTTGTTTATCAACATACTGACTGCTCAGCTGCGCCTGATTGTATGTATCTTCGGTGACTTTCAGAAGACCGCCGACCGCGTCTTTCATGCGACTTAAAGCGGTTCGGTTACGTGCGCCTTCGCTAATGAGCTGCATAGCAAGCCTGGCTTCCCGACCCTGCTTGTTGAAATAAGTCATGCCGACTAACTCAGAGTCGAAAGCATCAGTGCGCAAAGTTAATAGCCCTTGCAGCATACGACCAACGTAGGCGCCATAAGCAAGAGTTGATATTGCGGTACCTGCTAAAGTGATAAGTGCCGCTGCGGGTTCACCTAGCGCGGCTATAATGGCACTGGCTACCACACCGGGAACTATTACAGGTATTAAATCTTTACAGCCCAGCCATACACGTTTGCCGAATGGAATAGCATGTTTTCCGGCATTCAGCCTGTCATAAACGCCTTGTGCGCGCTGTTTTAATTCATCAGAGGTGGCAACCCGCACCGATTCGAAACCCACCGGCTTATCGTTCTCCATTATTGGCGTGACATAAGCACTGACCCAATAATGGTCGCCATTTTTACAGCGGTTTTTAACTAAGCCCATCCAGGGTTTGCCGCGTTTAATGGTTTTCCACATATGTTCGAAAACGCTGCCCGGCATATCGGGGTGACGTAAAAGGTTGTGCGGTGAACCAATTAATTCATCACGGGTATAACCACTAATATTAACGAAGTCGTCGTTACAATGTCTGATGACCCCTTTTAGGTCGGTTGACGATATCAACCGATAGTGGTCGGGAAAGCGACTTTCCTTTCCTGTTACCGGACCGTTATTTTTCATAAGCGCCTTTAAGTTGTTTGATTAACATCAATATTAGTAAGGTTATCGTGATTTTCTAGAAAAAGTTTAGCGAAGCAGGGATTTAGGCATAAAAAAACGCCGCTAGAAGCGACGTTTTTGAAATTCTTTGTGTAAACGTTCGGTACCCGAAAGGGCAACGAAGGTTCCTTACATAGGAACTACGTTTTCAGCTTGTGGACCTTTAGGGCCTTGAGCTACGGTGAAAGAAACCTGCTGGCCTTCTGCCAGAGTTTTAAAACCGTCAGACTGAATAGCGCTGAAATGTACGAAAACGTCTGCGCCGTTTTCTTGTTCGATGAAACCGAAGCCTTTAGCTTCGTTAAAGAATTTTACTTTACCAGTAGTAGTAGACATGCTGATATTCCTCGTAGTGCATGTTGAAATCAATGTATTGCTCAAAAAACTTAGGTATTACTTGGACTTACAAAACGAGGTACAGCAAAAAGGACTTCGTAAAAAATCTCAAATCAATAGCCGAAATTTTCTCAGCGGTTTCGAGTATACGCTTAATATAACCCGAGTCAACAATACCTTGCGTTATTTTAACCAGTTACGGCTGATATGGCGGAAAGTATCGGTTCCTGACTTTTCTAACCATTCAAAAGCGGCCATTTCGGAAGTAATAATTTCAACGCCGGCGTTTCGCATTCGCTCAATGGCACTGTCTTTATCTGTGGGCCGGCGCGAGCCTACTGTGTCAGCGGGTAAGAAGACCTGATAACCCGAAGCCTGAAGCTCTATTGCGGTTTGTAAAACGCAGACGTGGGTTTCCATGCCCATAATAACCACATGCTTTTTATTGTATTCAGAAAGTACGTCGCGAAAGGTGTCGTCACGCAGCGCACTAAAGTGCGTTTTTTCAACCACTCGTGCCGCTTCAATAATATCTTGCAGGCTATCAACGGTGTAGCCTAAACCTTTCGGATACTGTTCGGTAATAAGAATAGGCAAATCCAGTTGCATGGCAATTTCGCCTAGCCAGCGCATACGAGAAGTAACCACATCGCGTTGGTGGATGGCTGGCAGCAACTTCTCCTGAGCATCAACAATCAGTAGTAAAGAGTCTTTCGCAGAAAGTAGCATGATGTATTCCTGTTGGTACTAAGTGATAACAGATACTAACTCTAGCTGATTAACACTACCATCAGCAAAAAGTCTAAACTGAGTTAATAAATTTGGTTAATAATTATGCGTGAAATTTGCAGTTAAGGCGGTCAATGGCTACAATCCCCGCCTTTCCAAATGCAGATGCACATCCAAACAGTAAACAAAAGGTGACACCATGGCTCCGGTATTGATTCTAATGGGTTCCCAGTCCGATTGGCCGGTAATGCAAAAAGCGGCAGAAATGCTCGAGTCTCTGGGCATTAAATGGCAGGCGAAAGTGGTCTCTGCACACCGCACGCCGGATTTACTTAAATCCACCATGGAACAAGCGGAACAAGATGGTGTGCCTGTGGTTATCGCCGGTGCCGGTGGTGCTGCTCATTTACCGGGTATGCTGGCGGCTTACACTGCTATTCCAGTGTTTGGTGTGCCGGTTCCGAGCAAGCAGTTGAAAGGTTTGGATAGCTTACTTTCTATTGTGCAAATGCCTAAGGGTGTCGCTGTAGGTACTCTGGCTATTGGCGATGCTGGAGCTGCAAACGCAGGTTTACTGGCGGCACAGGTTATTGGTAGCTTTGACAGCGATGTGCGTAAACGCGTGCACGAATTCCGCACAGCGCAAAAAGAAAAAGTGATGGCTAACTCAGACCTGGAATTACCAAAATGAAAATCCTGATCCTTGGTAACGGCCAGTTAGGGCAAATGCTGGGTAAAGCGGTTATTCAGCAGGGCCATGAATGTGTTTTATACAGCGACCGGCAAGATCAGGTTATGGCATTGGGTAGCCAGCAGCCGCTATCGATGACATTAGCGAAAGCTAATGAATGGGCTGATGTGACAACCTGGGAGCATGAGCATTTAGGAGAAGAGCTGGTGGCTAAAGCTGCCGACAAGTTTCTGTTGCAACCTGAACGCTTTAATCAGTTGGTTGACCGTCGCTCTCAAAAAGCTCTGTGCGATGAGCTGGACATACCGACATCGGCCTGGAAGGCATACGAAAACGCAGCTGAGTTAAGCGCTATTTTAAACGGCTGCGACCATGCGGTTGTCATTAAATCGGCAAAAGGCGGTTACGATGGCAAAGGCCAGTGGCGCTGGCGTCCGGGTGACGACATTGCAGCCGTTGCGGAAGACGCCGGACAGCGACCGGGTATTGTTGAAGATATGATCGATTTTACCGACGAGGTATCGGTGGTCGGTGCGCGTTCACATAAAGGTGAACAGCGTTGTTTCCCGCTGACGTTGAATGTACATACCCAGGGTATTTTGTCCTATAGCCTGGCGGGTGCAGAGCACTTTTCTAAAGAGCTTGAGGCGTTAGCCAAAGAGCACCACCAGAAACTGACGAATGCGCTGGATTACGTCGGTGTATTGGCTATTGAGTTCTTCGTTGTCGGTGAAGGTGACAACCAACACTTGCTGGTGAACGAAGTGGCGCCGCGGGTTCATAATTCCGGTCACTGGACCATGAGTGGTGCTAACTGCGATCAGTTTAATTTGCATATACGTGCTATTACCGGCTTGCCATTGCCGGACTTGCTGATTGCGCCAACGCTAATGGTTAATGTAATTGGTGTTGCCGGAATCCCTGAAGCCTTGTGGGAAGCCGCCGCTGCCGACTGTCACTGGTACGGTAAAGAGGCACGTCCTGGCCGTAAGGTGGGTCATGTGAATATTATGATCGACTCGTTTGAACGGGGCGAGAATCTGGCCAGCAGCTGGGCGGAAAAGCTGCAACTGCTGGCTGGCTAAACTTTTTAAAGCTGTAACGATTCTTTGAGTGAGCGGCTAGAACCGCTCATTCAGCCATTTCTGCATATCCTGAACCTGCTCCATACACAATGAATGTGGCATTGGGTAGGTCTGATACGTCACTGTAAAACCTTTCTCTTTTAATGCCGCGCAGGCTTTTTGTCCCAGAACTTCCGGCACGACGGGGTCCTGTGTGCCGTGCTGAACCAAAATAGGCAGTTGCGCGTTGGCTTCATTTACCTCAATGTCACCCGCGGTGGCAAAATAAGTGGAATGCGCCATTAAACCAGCCAGTGGTTTAGGGTAAGTTAAAGCCGCTTCATAGCCGACCGCACCACCTTGTGAAAACCCGGCAATAATAATGCGCTTACTGTCGATGCCCTGAGCAACTTGTTCGTCGATCATGGCGTGCACTTTGGCTGCTGACTCACGCAGCTGCTGGCTGTCAATTTGGCGGTCAATGCTCATGTCGGTAATGTCATACCAGGCTGGCATGACCATGCCCTGGTTTATGGTGACCGGCATTTGCGGAGCATGCGGAAATAAAAAGCGAATCTGCGCATTAGCGATTTTTATATGCTCTGTCATGGGTACAAAGTCGTTACCCGACGCACCTAAACCGTGAAGCCAAATTATGACTGCATCGGCGTTACCCGCCGGCTCATGTTTAATAACTTCCAGAGACATTACTGATTCCCTATAGCTGCGGCCGGGTACGAACCCAGCCAGTGAATGTTGTTCATTTTAGCCAGTTCTTGCAAAGCGGCTGCTACACCTGGCTCGCTGAGGTGCCCGTCAAAATCGATAAAGAAATGATAGTCACCAAACTGACTGCCCGCCGGTCTTGAAACAATGGAGGTTAAGTTAATTTGCTGTTTCGCAAAAACTTGTAAGCTGTCGACCAATAAACCCGGATGATCGTTGTCGTCAATGAGCAGTAAACTGCTTTTCCAATGCGTACTTTTATCAAATTCCGGCGTTTCAGATGTTGCGGATAATACCACGAAGCGCGTTTCGTTACGTGGGTTGTCAGCAATGTTGCTGTTCAGAATCTGTAATGAAGCGGGGCAGTTTACGTGCTTGGGAACCACCGCCGCAGATGGCTTTTCAGTGGCCAGCAACGCATCCAGCGACAATGCATTACTTGCGGTGTGTATAACCGGAAGCCCCAATCCATTCAGATACTGATTGCATTGACCGGCGGCTACGAACTGTGCCCATATTTGCTGCGGTTCAGCACTGTTGGCCAGGCACTGAAAACCAACCGGAATGCGAATTTCCGCCTGAATATGTAACGGACGCTGAACCAGGTAGTCCACAACAGGAGAGACAAAGCCCTCGGTTAAATTTTCAATAGGCACAACCGCAGCGTCGCAGTCATTACCAATAGCGTCCAGACAACTTACCAGACTGTCCAGTAACTGAATTTGGTGCTGTTTTTCGGGTTGATAAAGCCCTGCCGCAACCTCTGAAAAGGTGCCGGCAGGGCCCAGTGTCGCTATTCTCATTTCTTATACTGCTCAAACCACGCCAGAGCGTGTTCAATTTTGGCTATCATATTAGAAGGGCGAGCCGTAACACCGTGAAAAGCACCGGGCACGCGCACCATTGTGGTATCGACTTTTTGCAGCTTCAACGCCTGGTAGAACTGTTCTGTTTCCGATATTGGCGTACGGCGGTCCTTCTCTCCTGTAAACAGCAGTACAGGTGTTTCAACGTCACCCACCATAGACAGCGGTGAACGTTGCCAGTAATGCTCTAGTTCTTCCCATGGCATACCCGGGAACTGGTTAGTAATTTGACCAATTGAGCTGTCAGCCGTCAGTACTTTACTGACCCAGTTAATCACCGGGTTAGTGGCTGCCGCGGCATTAAAACGGTTAGTCAGGCCGACAGCATAGGCTGTAGCAATTCCACCGGCTGAACCACCAGCAATAAATAGGTTGTTGGAGTCAGCAATGCCTTTATCAATGAGTAAATCAATGCCGCTCATGTGGTCGGCAAAGTCATAAGGTGATGAGTAGTTACCGTCCAGCAGCATGGCAAAATCTTTACCGTAAGAGGTACTGCCGCGATGGTTTACATAAAGCACCACATAGCCTTCCGCTGCGTAGCGCTGGTGCTCTGCTGCAAAGTGCGGACCGTAAGACAGATGAGGGCCACCATGCACTTCTAACAGCAGAGGATACTCTTTGCTTTCATCGTAATTTGGCGGCGTAATATACCAGCCATGAATTTCCTGACCGTCGTAGCGTGATTCATAGCGAATTTCGTGAACTTCCCCCAGCTTACGGTGACCAAGCAGGTCTTCATTTAGCTGAGTAAACTGAACCGACTCACCACCCTGAGGCTGATAACCGACATCCGCCGGACGGTATTCGGAGCCTTTGGTGTAGGCAATTGCACCGGTCTGAGAGGCAGTGAATGAGCCCATGGTATAAGGACGGCTAACGTAAACACCGGAAACATCATCCACCCGATTCGTCAGCTCATTGCTCAAGGTGACATCAGCAACTACGGTTTTGCCCTGATCGGCGTAAGAAACCGCAAGTGAATCATTGCCTGTCCATTGTGGTGAGCTGAAAGAACGGTCGAAGTCAGCCTGTAACTCTGTTTCCGACCTCTCACTCCAGTCCATTATCCATAATTGTGACTTATGGTAAGGCACCGGCTCGTTAGAGCTGTGTAAGTAAGCTAAATGTTCGCCGTCTGGTGAGAACTGTGGTGATGACTCGCGGCCGGGTTTGTTAGTTACCTGAGTCACTTCTTTTGAACTCAGGCTTACGCTGTAAAGGTCACTTTCATTCACCTGATAGGCCCAGTCTTCAGAGCGGTTGCCAGAAAAAATCAAATGCTTATCGTCGGCTGCCCAGGTAAGTGGGCCGCCATGTCGGTAAGGGCCGTCGGTTAACTGGCGCGCGCTACCGCCGTCTGCAGGTACGACAAAAATTTGTGTGTGCGCAGGCTCTAAAACGCCGGTGCCGTCGCGTTGATAATAGGCTTCCTGAACAATAATGGGAGAGTCAGACCACTTAGCGCCTTTAGGTTTTGTTGGCTTTTTCACACTTTTAGCAAAAGGCGTAGGCTCGGCTTTAACCGACATAGTAAAAGCCAGTTGGGTGTCGTCGTTAGACCAGCTAATACTGCCGGGGCTTTCGCTTACGTGAGTGACTTTGGCGGTGCGTTGCTCTTTAATCCAGTGCACATGAATTTGGTTCTTTTCAGAACGGTTAGAGGCAAAGGCAAGGCGAGTACCGTCATTCGACCAGGCGAGGCTGCCGTAGTTAAACTGATCGTCAAAAATCGGTAAATGTTGACCGGTTTCGGTATCAATTAGCCATAATGAGCGCCGGGTATTGTCTTTCATGTCGTCAAAACTGTTGCGGATATACGCAATGTATTTGCCGTCGGGTGAAATACTGACCTGATTAGCGTATTCAAGCTGGAAAATATCGTCCGCCTGGAATGTTTCTTGTGATAAGGCTGGAACGGAAGTGAAAAGTAGCGCTAAGCTACCGGCAATGACTGAGTGCTTTAACCACATTGTTATTCTCCTTTTGGGTTATGGCTTTACGTTACTCAAGCTTGCGGAGCGATGCAAAGAGTTCCGTTCAAGTTGTTGGAAAATACGGTAAACTGAAGGCCTTTTCCAAAGGCTGGACGAAAATTAAAAAGGAAACCCCATGCATTACCGGCAAACTCGCGCTGAGATTTCTTCCTCCGCTATACAGCACAACGCTAAGTGGGTACGTCGTAAAATGGCGGGTGGAAAACTTCTGGGTGTAGTGAAAGCTGACGGTTACGGACACGGTGTAGCTCCTGCAGTTAAAGCCTTGTCTGAGCTGGTTGATGGCATGGCTGCGGGCTTTATGGAAGAAGCGTTAGCGGTTCGGGAAACCGGTTACAAAGGGCCTTTGGTAATACTGGAGGGCTGCTTCTCAGCGAATGAACTGAACCTATGTTGTGAACATCAGTTGAGCCCGGTGGTGCATTGCGAACAGCAACTTGAGAGTATTGAGCAAGCGCAGTTGACTAGCCCTTTGTGGGTCTGGTTAAAAGTGGACACCGGTATGCACCGGCTAGGCTGGTCTGAAGAGCAGGCACCGCAAGCATTAAAACGCCTGCGTGCCAGCAAGAATGTTGCCGGTGTAACCTTAATGTCGCACTTAGCCAACGCCGACGCAGAGCATCGTTTAAACGCCCATCAAAAACAACAATTCTGCCAGTTGTCGGAAACCCTTAAAGACTATCAGGCACGGAGCTTTCACAACTCAGCCGGACTTTTAAACCCGGATACTCAGTGGTCACTTCAGGACAATGACTGGGCCAGAGCCGGTTTACTGCTTTATGGTGTGAATCCTTCTACGGTGACTGAAGTGCAGGCAGAACTGAAGCCTGCAATGCGCTTAGTTGCTCCGGTTATTGCATTGCACCAGCTGGAAAAAGGCGAGTCGGTAGGTTACGGCAGCGGCTGGAGTGCCAATAAACCCAGTGTCATAGCGACAGTCGCTATGGGCTACGCTGACGGTTACCCAAGGCAGGCGAAAAATGGTACACCGGCAATGGTTCGTGGAAAGCGTGTGGGTTTGGCCGGACGAGTCTCTATGGACATGCTGACGATTGATGTCACCGGTATTGAAAACCTGCAGTTAGGTGATGACGTCGAGCTTTGGGGAGCTAATATTGACGTGCGAGAAGTAGCCGCCTGTGCTGATACTATTTCCTGGCACTTGCTGACCGGCGTTAGCGGCCGGGTTCCCAGAGTACTTGTATAGGGTTTTCGTTCATTAGCCATACAAAAAGTATGGCATTTATTAGTATTTATCCTACAAGTTTTACATCGGCACCCCTGATCTTTGTCAACAAAAGCGTATACTTGAGACAAACCTTAATTAAGGGTGCTTGCTATGTTCGAAAGTTTTGACGCACTGTTTTTAGCGCGCTTCCAGTTCGCGTTTACCATCGCGTTTCACATTATTTTTCCTGCCTTTACTATCGGGGTTGCCAGTTACCTGGCGGTTCTCGAGGGCCTGTACCTCAACACCCGCAACCCGGTGTACCAGCAATTGTTCCGTTACTGGGTGAAGATCTTCGCTGTAGCCTTTGGTATGGGCGTGGTCTCCGGTATTGTTATGAGCTACCAGTTCGGCACTAACTGGTCGGTATTTTCCGATAAAGCCGGTCCGGTTATTGGCCCGCTAATGGGTTACGAAGTTCTCACTGCGTTCTTCCTTGAAGCAGGTTTCCTTGGCGTCATGCTGTTTGGCATGAATAAGGTGGGCGAGAAACTGCACTTTTTCGCTACCCTGATGGTGGCGGTGGGCACGGCTATTTCAGCCTTCTGGATTTTATCGGTAAACAGCTGGATGCAGACGCCCGCCGGTTACGCCATGAATGACGTAGGGCAGTTCGTGGTCACCGACTGGTTTGAGGTGGTGTTTAACCCGTCCTTCCCTTATCGGCTGGCGCACATGCTGCTGGCAGCCTACCTGACAGTAGCCTTTGTGGTCGGTGCGGTGGGTGCCTGGCATTTGCTGAAAGACAAAACCAACGCGGCAGCCCGTAAAATGTTCTCCATGGCCATGTGGATGGCGCTCATTGTGGCTCCGCTGCAGGTTCTTGTCGGAGACTTTCACGGACTGAATACGCAGGAGCACCAGCCGGCGAAAGTCGCGGCAATGGAAGGGCACTTCCATACCGAAGCCCGGGCACCGCTGTATTTATTCGGGGTGCCGAACCAGGAAACTGCGGAAGTGGACTACGCTCTGAAAGTTCCGGGTCTTGCCAGCATCATTCTTAAGCATGACATCGACGCGGAAGTGACCGGCCTTGATCAGTATCCACGGGAAGACTGGCCGCCGGTGGTTACCGTATTCTGGGCTTTCCGGATAATGGTCGGCGTGGGCATGCTGATGGTACTTGCTGGACTCTGGTCGGGCTTCCAACGCCTGCGCGGCAAACTGTATGACAACAAAACCTTGCTGCGTTTCAGTTTATTTATGGGACCTATGGGCTTTGTGGCGGTCATTGCCGGCTGGATAGTCACCGAAGTGGGGCGTCAGCCTTGGGTGGTCTACGGCCTGCTGCGCACCGCCGATGCGGCATCGCCCATCGACAAAGCCGGTGTGGCGGGCAGCCTGATAGCCTTTATTGTGGTGTACTTCCTCGTTTTTGGTGCGGGTACCTTCTACATTCTGCGCAAAATGGCGGGGAACCCTGAACAGGTAGCCATTCCCGATTACGCGAAGCATAAGCCCACTATGGCCGCTGAGCGCATCTACGATGAGGAGGTGTAAGCTATGGATTACGCACTGATTTGGGCAATATTAATTTCGGTCGCCGTATTTGCTTACGTCGCACTCGATGGCTTTGACCTGGGGATAGCGCTGCTGTTCCCCTGGTTCAAAAAAGAAGAAGACCGTGACGTGATGATGAACACCGTGGCGCCGGTCTGGGACGGCAACGAAACCTGGCTGGTGCTGGGCGGTGGTGGTTTGCTGGCGGTGTTCCCGCTGGCTTACTCGGTGCTGATGCCGGCGCTTTATATGCCGGTTATTGCCATGTTGCTGGGGCTTATTTTCCGTGGCGTGGCCTTTGAGTACCGCTTTAAAACCAAACGTGCCAAAGGCATCTGGGACTTATCCTTTATTACCGGCTCGCTGATAGCGGCAATGAGTCAGGGCATTATGCTGGGCGCTATGCTGCAGGGCATTCAGGTAACAGACCGGGCTTATTCCGGAGGTTGGTTCGACTGGCTGACGCCATTTACTATTTTCTGCGGCGTGGCGGTGGTTATCGGTTACATGATGCTGGGTGCGACCTGGCTGGTGATGAAAACCAGCGGCGACCTGCAGCGTCAAAGCTACCGTGCCGGCTGGTACACCACAATATTGCTGGTGGCCTGCATAGCCTTTGTGAGCCTTTACTTACCTTATGTCGATATGTTTATTGCCGAGCGCTGGTTCACTTACCCGGCCTCCGTTGGTCTGTGGGCTTTGCCGGTACTGCTGGCGGTGATGACCATTGGTTTGCTGCGTTCGCTGCATAGAAAACAGGAAGGACGTCCCTATCTTTGGGGGTTGGGCATGTTTCTATTGGCTTACGCTGGCTTTGCGGTCAGCATATTCCCGTATCTTGTACCCCGCAGCATTACCCTGTGGGAAGCCGCTGCACCGGACAACAGCCTGAAGTTCTTACTCGTGGGTGCCGTGTTCCTGTTGCCGATAATTTTCGCTTACACCGGTTATACCTACTGGGTGTTCCGCGGCAAGGTTGACCCTGACAGCGGATACCACGACTGATGAAACCTGTACTTAAGAAGTGGTTGTGGTTTGTTGGCTTATGGTGTCTGGGTGTTCTGGCCGTCACTTTAGTTGGCGGCCTTATCCGCTGGGCTTTATTGTAAGCTTGCGCTAGGCTAAAGGCAGACTTGACGCCGGAGGCAACCAAAATGAAATTGACTCACCTTCTGGCCGCAACTGTCGCGGCCTTATTTTTATCTGCGTGTAACAATGCAGAGCCCCAGAGTAATGATACTCGCAGTGCAGATTACGTGATTAAAAACGTGACCCTTGTTGACTGGCTTAAGGGCGAGCCGAATGTTATTGAGCAGCAGACGTTAGTGGTTAATGACGGATACATCAGCGGTGTGTTTTCCAACGCCGAAGCTCCGGCTTTCGATGATAACACGCAAATAATTGATGCTGAGGGGCAATACGTTTTACCGGGCATGGCAGAAATGCACGGCCATGTGCCGCCGGCGACAGACTTTGGAGATTTTCCTAAACGCTACGCAGACGACATGTTGTTTTTGTACGTTGCCAATGGCGTAACAACAGTGCGTGGGATGCTGGGGTATCCGCACCAGTTGCAGCTTAAGTCCGATATTGAGTCGGGCAAGCGCCAGGGTCCAACGTTGTATTTAGCTGGCCCTAGCTTCAGTGGCAATACCATTGAGTCGGTTGAGCAGGTGACGAAGCGGGTCATTGCACAACGCGATGAAGGGTGGGACTTACTGAAAGTGCACCCCGGGTTAACCCTTGAAGAGTATGAGACCATGGCAAGTACGGCTCGCCAGGCGGGCATGGACTTTGCCGGACATGTGCCGGCAGATGTCGGATTAAAACGCGCCATGGAAGCAGGCCAGAGAACCATTGACCACCTGGACGGTTACCTCGCTTACGTTGATGCTATGAACAGAGAAATAACACAGGATGAACTGGACTTACTGGTGGCTATGACGCTGGAACAAGACGTTGCGGTTGTGCCCACCCAGGCCCTATGGAAAACCCTGATAGGTGCGGCTGATCCCGACAAATTGAAAGACTACCCGGAAATTCAGCTGGTACCCAAGGCCGTCCGGGAAGGCTGGCTAAACTATTACGATAACCCCAGCAGTTACTTTAATCAGGAACAGGCGCAAGTGCAGCAGGAAAATCGGCAAAAGCTATTGCACGCCCTGCACGAAGGCGGCGCTGAAATTATTTTTGGAACCGACGCACCACAGTTGTTTAGCGTTCCGGGTTACTCCATACACCACGAAATACAGCTGATGTCAGAAGTCGGTATACCTATGGCTGATATTTTACGTTCGGCCACAGTAGCGGCCGGCGACTACTTTGCCGAACAGGATACTTTTGGGCGCATTGCTGCGGGACATCGTGCTGACTTTATTTTGTTAAAGGATAACCCTCTGGAGAACCCTGATACCTTGCGTGAAAACCAAGGGGTTATGGTGCGGGGGCAATGGCTGAGCCGTGAGGCTATTGATAAAAAAGTTGAGAAAATTCGGGCGGCTTACGCTGACTAACGGCTATTGATAATAAGGAACCGATAAATGAAACCGTTATTTAAAATGTTAAGTTCAGTTTCGCTTGGCGTTACTTTGTTGGCCAATGCACCTGTTTGGGCACAAAGCGCAGACAGCATTCGCAATACCGCCGAGGAAACGCTGGAGGCGTTTAACATTCCGGGCCTGGCCGTTGTTGCGGTTAAAGACGGCGAAGTGATTTTAGCCGAGGGTTTCGGCGTGCGTGATATAGACAGCGGTGAGCCGGTAAATGCCAATACACTGTTTGGTATTGCTTCAAACACCAAAGCTTTTACCGCAGCGGCTATGGCAACGCTGGTAGAGCAGGGGAAACTCAACTGGGACGACAAAGTTATAGACTACATTCCTGAGTTTCGTTTGGCCGACCCGGCTATTACTCAATCTCTAACAATTCGCGATATCCTGAGTCACCGCTCGGGCCTTGGTCTGGGAGCGGGCGACCTAATGATCTGGCCTAACACCGATAAGTCCACCAGCGATATTCTTGCCGGGCTGGCGCACGTACCTATTGACCACGGTTTGCGCGAGCGTTTCGCCTACAACAACTTGATGTTCGTAACGGCCGGTGAAGTTATCCACCGGGTTACGGGCATGCCATACAGAGAATACGTTGAGAAAACCTTTTTTCAGCCTTTGAATATGGACGAGAGTGTTATTGGTTTTTCGCATATACCTGAAAGTAATGACAACGTTGCGGTAGGCACTATTGAAATGAACGGTGAGCTGCATCGTTTCCCGCTAGATTTTCTTGAAGATTTTGGTGCAGCAGGTGCGACCGCAGCAAGTGTTGATGATTTAAGTAACTGGTTGATCACTCAGCTGCAGGGCGGCGTGAGCCCATCGGGTGAACGCCTCTTTTCAGAAGACTCGCAACAGGCCATGTGGCAGTTAACCACACCGTTGGGTACATCACCTGAAGCTGCTGAACAAGGAACGTATTTTGGTGGCTACGGCATGGGTTGGTTCGTAAAAGACTACCAGGGCGTGAAGCGGGTGTATCACAGCGGGGGCATTCTGGGCATGTTGTCGCTGACCACACTGATACCTGAAAAGAACTTTGGCATGGTAGTTCTGAGTAACCAGCAGGCTTTTGGTGGTTTAACCGCAATTACCGAAGAAGCCCTAGAAGACTTGTTAGATTTGCCCGACCGCGACTGGGTGGAGGAAGAGCAGCAAAAATATCAGGCCTTTATGAAAAGAAAAGCCGAGTTCGAGGTAGAAGAGCCTGAAAAAGTAAGAGCCGCGCTGCCGCTGGAAAGCTACGCCGGTACTTATAATGACGCCTGGTACGGCGACGTAAAAATTAGCTACGAGCAGGACAAACTGCGCATCAATTTTACTCACACTCCTATGCTGCAAGGCACCTTAGAGCATTATAACGACGACACTTTTATCGTGCGCTGGGACGAGCCTTTACTGGAGGCTGATGCGTTTATCGACTTTAGCGTGAACCGAAATAATGAAGTGAACAGTGCAATGCTGGAGGCCGTAGCGCCTTATACCGATTTCAGCTTCGATTTCCATAACCTGAATTTGAAAAAACAGAAGCAGGAAACCGGTGATTAAAAGAGTCAGCAGCCAGAGCCCTCTGGCTGCTTATTTTCAGACGCTCTAGCCTTTACTCAATTCGTCATCGAGTTTTGTTGCTCGCTGGAAAGCGGGGCGTTCTTCAATGCGCTTGACGTAACTTTTAAATGAAGGCCGCTCCTCGAGCGTTTTGAACTGCATGCCCCAGCTAATATGACTACCAACGTATACATCTGCCGCGGTAAATTGCTCGCCACAAATATAAGGCCCTTTAGAAACGGCTAATTCAAGAGCTTTCAGAACATCGTCGTGACTACCAGAGCCAACCGTTTGCAGGTTATCTTCGAGGTTCCAGCCACAGGCTTTGGCGCTGTTTGCCATTTCTACCGGGCCGGCCGCAAAGAATAACCAACGGTAGTAAGTTCCCCGTTCCGGGCTGTCCAGCGGTGGGGCTAAGTTTTTTTCCGGAAACTGATCGGCCAGGTAGGCACAAATCGCCGCGGTTTCCGTAACAACCAAATCGCCGTGTTGTATTGCCGGAACCTTCCCTAACGGATTAACTTTCAGATACTCGGGTGTTTTCATCTCGCCATTGTAGTTAAGTACTTTGACCGTATACGGCTCGCCAACCTCTTCCAGCATACGACGAACAATGCGTGCCCGGGACTCAGGGTTAGTATAGAAAACGATTTCTTTGTTGTTTTTAGACATATTTTCTTTCATAGCTTAGCTCCTTTTTATTATGGGTTTTATTTCTGATAAGAACTATATTGGCTATATAGGTCATAATTAGGCCTATATAAAAATATTTATCTAAATTTATTTTCATCGCCTTTTATCAGGAAAATTATGACCGGCCCAACAACACGAGTACTCGCCTTACTGGAGTTATTGCAGTCTCACAAACGTTTGAGTGGCACTGAAATTGCTGAAATGCTAGGCGTGGATAAACGCACGGTCAGGCGCTATATCAGTGCGCTTGAGGAGTTGGGTATTCCGGTTACCACAGAGCATGGCCCTCATGGAGGCTATATGTTGGTTGCCGGTTTTAAGCTGCCGCCGATGATGTTTACTCATGAAGAAACGCTGGCGCTCTCGCTAGGCTTGTTGGCCGCGAAGAGTCTTCAGCTGACCGATACCTCGCCTGCGCTGACCAGCGTTCAGGCGAAACTTGAGCGCGTTATGCCAGAGCATATTCAGGCAAGGGCTCGTTCCATTAGTCAGCATACAAACCTGTTATTGCCCGACTCTGGACTGCCGCAGGAGCAGTCGTTATTGATGCCGTTAATGGAAGCCATAGAGAGCCAGCGGCGGGTACAAGTTGTGTATGTGGGCAAAGCCGAGCCCGAGCAGCCGCGCAAGCTAGACCCATATGGTATGTTCTATAGACTCGGGCATTGGTATATAGGCGGATTCTGCCATTTGCGCCAAGCGCTCCGTACCTTTCGATTAGACCGTTTAGCCGAAGTGACATTACTTAAAGCAACCTTTGAAAGGCCTTTAAACTACAACGCTGCCGAGCAGTTCAAACAAAGCCTGTGCGCCATGCCAGGCAACCTGAAAGTGCGAGTTTTATTACATACGGACCTGGACACAGCGACCCGCGAGCTAGGCACAAGCGCCAGTATTTTAACCCAGGAAGACAACGCGATATTTATTGAAACCGTGGTAGACAGCACAGAATGGTTTGCCTGGTGGCTGGTTCGCTTACCTTTCGACTTCACCATTATAAGCCCCGACAGCTTAAAACAAGCCTTGCGGCGCCGAGCCGAGCAGCTTATAGGTTATTGTTAGTGGTACATGCGCGGTTTGCAGCACTGGACATTGCAGCGGATATTCCCTAAAATCCACGCCTGCTCTGAAGACTCCTAACTACGCGCCCGTAGCTCAGCTGGATAGAGCGCCGCCCTCCGGAGGCAGGAGTCATTCGGTAAATAGGCACAGTGGTTAGAAGTCAAAATTTGGAAATGCGCCCGTAGCTCAGCTGGATAGAGCGCCGCCCTCCGGAGGCGGAGGTCACAGGTTCGACTCCTGTCGGGCGCGCCATTTCCTTGGCTTGTAGCGATTTTCTCCCTTTCGTATTTATTCTTAAGCCCTCTCTTTGATACTTTTTCGGTGTGACTGTTAGCTGTTGTGGCTGATTTTGCTGCGGATCAGGGCTGTGTCCATTCTGTGTCCAGATTGTGGCCGCAAATACGTGAAAGATTTCGTTGGCGCTATTTTGTGACCTCTAGCCAAAGTTTTTTGGTGATGGTGCGAGATCAAGCGAATTTTGATTGCGGTAAAGAATCCTTTTCCTCTTTAGTATACTCCAAAATTTTCCCTTCAAATCCCATAACATCTCCTTCAACAACTAGAAACTTACCTGTTTCAGCGAAGAACATTGGATTTATATCTCTCCTTACGACATCAGCAAACCAATTAGCAGCATTTGTGCTTTCCCGAATAGCATCATGACATGTATAAATCCATTCCTCATACCGAGATAAATCTTTGTTATAATTGGAGTTCCAACCACCAGACTTATAAAACTTATTAGGGAAATATCTCTCGCCGTGAAGTTCGCCATGTCTAAGAAAAGTTTGTGCTGCAAAATTTAAGGATAAAGCTAAAGTAGTTGTAGCTCTTTTCAGCTCATCAAATTCTTCTGGCCAAATAGCTTTTTTTACCCTGAGGCTGAATTCAAATATTTCAGAGGGAAAGTTGCTATCCCAGTTCGGGTCGGCGCTTAAACTATGGCTGGTCCAAATATCCCATTCTTCGAGTCGACACATAGTAACGGCAGCATCAATGATGCTTGTAACAGCTGTTGCACTAGCAAGCTTGGCTTGATTCACCGTTTCACTTAATGTTTCGTTAACCCAGAGCTCATGTTTTGACTTGATATGGAATAATTTTTCCACGGGCCAATCGTCTTCGTTATTATCTACTTCAGTATGATGATTAGGGCAAAGAAGGATTAAGTTGTGGTAAGAGTTCCGCTTGTCAACGTCAAGTAAACTTTGACTCCTTGCCGAACCAGACTTCTCTCCGACAATATGAGCTTGTTCGCCTAATGCAAAAGAAGAGTTTACGGCATTTTTATCTTGGGTAAGCTCTACTTTACAAACTGCGCACCGATTCCCCGAACGCCCCCAGAGAAGTTTTATATCTTTTTGCTTAATTGCCATTTAATGCGTCTCTTCTTCGTGAGGTATGTCTAATGTCTGAGCCAGTTTCCTTCTGGCTTCTTTAGCGAGCTCATGGTACTTAATCATTTCGCGTTGTTCATTCATAGATGTTTAAGTGTCACGCTGGCTTGTGATCTTTCGAAATAATGAGGTTGCTTGTGCATGTTCCTCTCTGGGGCTGCTTTGTTAAGCGACCACTGTATCGTTTACGCGACCAGATCACTTGGAAGCGGACCGAGCAAAGATTGTACAAGCTTTACCGCTTTCGAGTCGTTTACTAAGAGGTTTCTAACTGCTGCCTCGTACTGTGTGCGATTTGTGTAGTTAAGCGCCTTGGCAGTGGCGTCGAGGGCTGGCGATTCTCGTATTGGGTATCTCTGCAGAATACCCGTGAAGTTGTTCGCATCGATTAATGCCATAATACGTGCTTTTTCATCGTCAGCACACTTAGCGAAATCTATTTCCACGGAACGCTTACCGCCGTTCGCTATTTCGCCTTTCTTTGGGAGAAGCGAAAATACTTGCTCTCTCGCAGACTTTTCAGCGATTTTTGAACTCAGGTGTCCAGCGCTAGCACGGATAGCTTTGATGGCATCTCGATTTGCTTTATCCAACATTTCCGAGAGATTTCCATCGACGACTGCAGCAAGTTTTTCACCCGCCAGTTTCTGCAGCTCAGGATGATAGTAGATTGATTCGACCGAATATACGGTCAACGGAATCACGCCTTTAGCTTGTAAGTCGATAATTCGTTCTGGCTCTGAAGAGTCATTGTCCACCAACCCGAACGGTTTCACCCAGTGGAGTTCAGACGTGCCTTTGATGCCGACAACTGCATTCTCAACGTCTCGGCAATTTGCCTTAGCCACGACTGATGCATTTGGAAACAGAAGGCTGTAAAGCGGTTTATCAAGGCTATGCTCTACCCCCTCGACGAACACAATCTTCCGACGCTCGCCTAAAATATTGCTTTTTAAGTCATCATCAATGCCGTCGGAGCTTTTGAGAAAATCAATGTCGTAAAAAGCGCTGTTCTCGTTCTCGCTCTTGCTCTCGTAAACACAAGCACGAGTTAGGAGAACGCTTGAGCCTGGATTGTCCACTGGAAGTAAAGGCTCATGTGTAGATACGATTAATGCGCAATCTGGTCTCTCTTTGAGTAGAAGCGACAGGAGCGGAGACACGATTGAACGATGCAAGTGTCTCTCTGGTTCGTCTATAAGGAGGAGTGTTCCCGGGGACACGGTTAAAATATTAGCGGCAATCAGGATTGCATTGCGCTCTCCATCAGAGAGTTTTGCGATACTATATGGCTTGCTATCGCTTCGGGTCGCCACAATCTCGTCGTTTTCTTCGATAGATATAGCGATGTCGAGATTAGCAAGCCGGAGTATGCGGTTCAGTATCCTAAATGCTCCGTCTTGATTTGAAAGGTCATTGATTTCGGCTGTGTCCTTTTCGTCGACGGCTCGCGCGATACTCCGAGAACGCTTGTTCTCCGAATTAACTAAATCGTAGATCGCCATCTGAGCGCGCTGCTCCGCGTACTCATCCATCCAACGCGCGTTTGCCTGCTGATCATGGTGAAATATCCTTCCCTCATAGTCTGTACGCTGCTTTCCTGTGAACTCTGGCGATCCCGACCTAAACCAAATTTGCCGATGAGCTGTAACTCTTCGGGCTTTGTCGCTGTTAGCAGAGGCAAAAGCTTGCATGAGGCTCGATTTACCGGTGCCGTTTGCGCCTAGAATAAAAAGCATTTCTCCAGCGTCTACTGTGAGCTCTAAAGGAACTTTCGATGTCGTGGGAATTGATAAATTAAATGACATATTAGATATTCGTCTCCATCATGGTGGGTCAAGCTACGCGGATTTGCTCGCTAATGTATATTGAGTTCACAAGCTTTATTACTCACCTTTTTAGAACACCCAACGTAAGCAAGAGAAGTACTGAGCTACCAGAGGTCTTCCAACGGGCAACGTACTCAGTTGGGTGAGAGAGTTCACTCGTCGCTAACCTGTAACATATCACCAACCTCACAATCAAAATACCGACAGAGCCCTTCCAAAGCAGCGAAATCAATTCGTTGAGCGGTTTCTTTATACAACAATGTCACGGTATTGCGATTCAATCCAGTATCGCGTGCAACGTCCATTATCTTGAGCTTTCGCTCGCCCATCATTCGCGCTAAATGACACTTAATCATGACTACCTCTCAAGAAATGTCATCTTAAATGACAAAAAAACATTGCAAATGATATTTTGCGTGTTAATATGTCATTAAGGATGGCAATTTGAACTTTAGGAATACGTTATGCCATTCAGTGTATCAACCAACTGGGGAGTTTGCCATGTTAAATGACATGACACTTTTAACAACTGCCGAACTGGCAGAGAGGATTAAATATGATCCTCGCACTATTCGGGAACAGCTGAAAGATTCGGTGCTGCATGAGGGCATTCACTATATCCGTCCTTTTGGAGGCAGAAAGATCTTGTTTCTGTGGGAAGCCATTCAGCGTGACATAGGTCAGGCATCGTCAGGTTCACTTGCTATTCCGATGGTAAAAGGGGGCATGGCTCATGGGTAGTGTTAATGCACGCCCTGAGACCGGTAAGTTGTTCATCGACTTCCGTTACAAGGGCAAGCGTTGTCGCGAACAAACCTCGCTTGAGGATACGCGGGAAAATCGTAAACGGGTGCAGAAGTTGCTCGATCGGATTGAAGCGGAAATCACTCTCGGCACCTTTGATTATGGCAAGCATTTCCCAGGTAGCCCCAAGGCGCAGCAATTCAAGGAGATGCAAGTGCGCAGTCAGCATTTGGATACGCCCCTTTTCAGTGAGTTTGTGGATACCTGGTTCGCTGAAATGCGTATTCAGTGGCGAACGTCCCACGCTGACACGGTGCGAAATACATTAGATAAGTATTTAGTACCAGCCTTTGGGGAAAGGGAAGTTGGCCGCATCACCAAAGCGGAAGTTCTTGAGTTTCGGGCCTCACTCGCCAAAGTTACAACCCGAAGCAAAAAACCGTTATCGCCGTCGCGGATAAACCACATCATGACGCCATTGCGCATGATTTTGAATGAAGCAGCCAACCGCTGCAATTTTAGCTCACCTTACCAGGGAATTAAATCGCTTAAAGTTGCGCGTACGGATGTTGAACCATTCTCCATCGATGAGGTTCGCCTCATCATCGAAAAGGTACGTCCCGATTTTCGGGACTACTACACGGTGCGCTTTTTCACCGGTATGCGAACAGCGGAAATCGATGGCTTGCAGTGGGATGCGGTGGACTTTGAGCGTCGGCAAATCATGGTTCGAAGCACGATCGTTAACGGTGAAATACAGAGCACCAAAACTGATGGCTCGTTCCGCGCGATTGAAATGAGTCAGCTGGTGCTTGATGCGCTTAAGCGACAGCAGAAGGCAACAGGAGACATGAAGTTTGTCTTTTGTACCCGCAATGGCTCGCCACTGTCTCATAACAACGTCACCAAACGCGTCTGGTACCCACTGCTACGGCATTTGGAGTTACGTAAACGCCGACCTTATCAAACGCGCCACACGGCGGCCACGCTTTGGTTGGCAGCGGGGGAGAGCCCTGAATGGATTGCTCGCCAAATGGGCCACTCGACGACCGAAATGCTGTTTCGAGTGTACTCGCGCTATGTCCCGAACCTGACCCGCCAGGACGGCTCAGCTTTCGAGCGGCTGCTCAAATCTAATTTCAACGACTTTAAGCCAGATGGTGCGTAAGAGCTTCGCTCTAGTCACGTTAACGATTTAATATTTCTTGGAGAATGACTATGAATACAACAACTCATGAAACTGTACAGCCGCTTTTGATTGATGCTGCCATTTATCGACGTTTTATCGGACGTTATTACCTTTCGACGATAACGCCGGTGTCTTCCGAACGAGATAACGAAGCGTTTGAACTGACTCTATCTGATAGCTCTGGCGACCTTACTGTTATTGCCCGACATGACCAAGTTGCCGATGAGGTGATTCTTGAGCACAGCATGGTTCATGTTGAAGTTGCAGCGCTACCAACTCGCGTTGGAATTGTCCGGGTGTGTAAGAATTTAACTTGCGCAGCTGCCAGCAAACGCCTGGGTAATAGCTTATCAGTGCTCCCTATTTCTCAGTGCCCTCAGCCCGCGGTATTTCAAGCCTTTTTGGTGCTTTATGCTCGTATCCAGTCATCGTTAATGCGGAGCTTTGTAGATGATGTGTTGCTCCAGCCAAAAGTCGGAATCTCATTCCTGCAATGCCCAGCCACGTTACGAGACCATCACAGTTATGTCGGTGGGTTACTTGAGCATGCTGTTGAGGTTGCGTGGAATGTGTCAGGTGTTCATGCGTTGACTGATATTGAGCGTGATGTTGCGGTTGTCGCTGCGCTATTACATGGTATCGGTAAAACGCGAACGCTAAGTGCTGGTGCTACGAAAACCGCTCTGGGTACTCTGGTTGAGCCTGAGCTGCTGACCCTCGAGGTATGTGCTGATGCGTTACATAACCTTGAAAGCCACTCACCATCTTTGGCTAATCAGCTGCGCCATATCTGGACGTCTGGCGTTTTTCGCGAGCACACATGCAGTCAAAACCATGCCTTGCTCTATGACGTCCTGGCTCGATCAGTCAAGAGTAGTGTGATCAGTCAGCAATCGATGGCATTTCTTGCTGAGGCCGAGATTGATACACCGGCTTTCGTCTAAGTGCTCACGAAACTTTAATTTCATTAATTAAATTAATTTCGTTGAAAGGAGACTGTTATGGCTCGCCACGCGGAAGTTACTGAGCAGGAAATTATCGACGCTGGCTTAGCGTTGGAAAAACGAGGAAAGCGCCCGAATCCGGGCGCTATCCGCAAAGAGCTTGGCGACCGTGGCGGGCTCGCTCGCATTAAGAGTATTTGGCAGGCGTACTGCGATAATCGAGATGACCCACTTTATGACTGCAACCGAGAGAACTTAACGTTTGATTCGCTTCCTAATGTTTATGCCGAAAACGTCCAGACCTTAATCGGTAAAGTCACTCACGCAATGGAGCATATGGCAATTGCTGCTTACCACGATGCGCAGCAGCTTTTCGAGCGACGCCTTAAAAGCCTTGAAGCGACTCACGAACAGGCACTAGAGCATTATAAGGAAAGTGAACGCTCTGCAGATGAATGTGTACAAAAGCTGGAGAGTGAACTTGATGAACTGCAAACAGAGCTAGATAGCCTTGCACAGCAAAACGCAAAACTGTTAATCGAAAACGCGGAAATGCGGGGCAAGCTTGAAGCTCAAAGGTAAATTCAGACCCCCACATCTTTAATGCATTCAATGGCACTTCGCTTGGGAAGCTAACCAGGTATGCTCCAATCTCTTGGCGATACTCCGTATGAGCCTAGTTCATCTCGACGATCCCTCTCTTCTAACGCCTCAAGCAGCGACCTTCTGCCTTGACTTGTTAAGTGGCACTTGCACTGAGCACACTGATGAGCGATGCCACAACACTGAGAAAAACAGCAATTGCTGTATATACGGATGCTTTTTTATTAAAGTCTCCTGCCTTCTCAATACCTAAATAAACTGCCCTTATCCACTCAGTTGGGTTTGATTCAACAGGAATAGGTTGCAGCTCGCCGTTAATCATTTCCATAGGCATAACCATAACCTTACTGGATTGATACCAATAATATGCAGAGGCGCAACCTGACAAGAGTGTCGCTACTGCGAGAACTCCTAATAGTATATTCATAATTCCTATTGCCACTTAACGCCACGCTCTGCGGAAATATAGGAGCCTCAGCGAGTAAACTTTCCGTAGTAGCGCCTTGTTAGTTTCACAACCTAAATACCACTTCAAACTTCTCTCCATTGTTTAACCTTTCCAATCCTGAGTACAAACTTTTAGTATGCATTGGTTCAACCGCTATTCTTGATGCTTGGTAGTATTTCACACTTGTATTTGGAAAGTCGCTTAGAAAAAAAATAGATTTAACTTTTGCTAGTTCTTCCTCTGTTATCTCTATATTTTCAAGTAAAAAAGGTCTGCGATAGTCAACTTTAATACCTGTTCCTTCAATAAACCAGGCTGGTAATTGCGTAAGCTCTACAAGAGGGCCAGTTCTGTACCTTACCTCTGCATGAACAAATTCATGCGCTATCACGTCTGTGTTCAGCCCCTTAGGGCCTAGAAATATGCACTCTCTAAAGAACCCTGATGCTTGCATGCCCGTTGGATTAAAGCCAAAACTGGAGTACTTTTCCTCAGTTGTAGCAATAATTCTTGGTGAAGATATAGGGTTACCATACACATTTGAAACTCTTTCGATTGCATCATTTATTGCTTCTATCAAGTTCGATTTCTGTGCTTCGTCAAGACTGTCATCAACATAGAGATTTGTTGAAATCTTAGAAAAATGTGTCTGCCCGATCATTTCGCATGCTATCGCATCCTTTTTAAAAAAGATAAAAGACGCAAAAAGAAGCAATATAAAAACAGATAAAAGAATTTTAAATATTCGCACAAACTTTCCTTGTGAAACTAACGCCCGCGTAAAACGCGCGAGGTACGAGCGTCGCCTTTGACGCGATTGTTACAACGAACTACCACTCGGCCCCCAATATCTCCACAGTTGACTGTGCCAACTCCATATTTTTTTTGTGGCCATCGTCCTCGGTCAGCAATTGCCCCAAGAACGACAGCGTCAATAGGTTTTTTGTAGCTTCCTTGAATCGTGTTTTCTTCGGAATAGCACGCAAAACGATTGCAAGCCACCGAGGAGAGATCGAATAATACGATGCCTTTATGTTGGCCATGCACGTTCGTATTTCGTCTTGGGCTTTGTAATACCTGTCCCGATATCCTTGATCATCATCTTCGCGCAACCTGGAGTGGAGCAGGTTCGAGTAGAAGCTTAAAAGCATGACTGCTTCGGCCTTATATTGTCGGTACCTTTGAAGCGGCTCGATGAATAACTTCAAGAACAGCTGCGATGCCGCATGAATTATGAAGCCACCCAGTATAGTCACAGTCCCAGTAATCAGAATTTTCTCGAAATCATCCATAGTGACCTAGTTGTAACATTTGTATTTTGTGCGTGCGCACTTCGGAATTCGTTCAATTTATAGTTTTTCTTCTTAAGTTACTGATCAAGCTAAGATGCCTGCCTCGAAAGGTTTCGAGTTAGCAAAGGCAATTTGAGCATGCTCAGTTACACTCCACCGAGCGCACAATATCTAACCTTTAGTTTTTGTTATGTAATTGACATTAAACGACTTAAATAAACAACTCAACAACAAAGCGCGCAATATTGCCGAAGTGAAGATGCCGTCCATCATTGGTCTCACCCACACTTACTAATAACGGGGCGGCTAGTCACTAGTTGAAGTAGGCCGAAAGTCAGAAAGTCGGCTTTTCGCTCGTTGCTGACCTTTGGCTTAGAACCTGGCGCCTTCTCTCTGCTGACAAGCTTGTCCTGGCCCAATGAAAAAGGTAAAGGATAATGAGCTTGGTACAGGCACTAACTACTGCTAGTAGCAATAGAGGCCAGCCATTTTCGAGTCCCATGGCAAAAGCAAATGCGATTGTCGACATATCCATAAGCAAAATGAATTGACTCATCTTGATATCTAGTGCACCGGTGCTGCCTAACTTAAGAACCTGGATGATTTGATGAATATAACCTTGTGCAAGGAAGATGGTAATTACAACAATCATTACTGTCATTAAATGACGTCCTTCATCTTCGTATGTGCCTGCCGTCAGTCCGAAAATGGCTCCTGATGCAAGCAAGAAAATCGCGAAAATAAAGAAAGTTAGAGGGGCAGCAGTTTTCCGGTCAAACCATATTTCATACAAAATAACAGCTACTAACAGAGCCGCGGTCAGCCTCGGCCAAACAATGAAATGATTAAAAGGCTCTATTGACATGCCATATACAAAGAAAGAGTAGTAAGCCAAAAAGCTCACGAAAAACTTATTAAGAGAGAGGGCCTCAGTTGCTCTATTCAGGTTACCTTTTTTCCGTGACCAAATAGTCCGTACCTGAGAGAAAACACCAACCAAGCTGACTACAATCAAGATTGAATTCAAAGTCCCAAAGAAGTTGAAAAGCATAGCATTCGGATCTAATTTGTTTGTCGACAATATACATTCGTAAGCTCTTTTTTATAAATAAGCTTCAGTTATTATCGGTATATTGTCGACAATTTTTCGGTAATACGGTTTTTATTGCTTAACCGAAGTGGAGAGTGGACTTGAAACTTCTGAACTGCTTGAGGTTTGATAATTATCCGTACTGAATTGGCTCTGATAATCTTTTTGTAAACTCAAAGCCTTTGAAAATACTTCCTGTGCTTTTTCTGTTTTCCCTATACTCCAGTACCCAAATGCGAGTCCATCATGAACGTCTGGAACATCTGGATAACGCGCAGTCAAAAACCGTAAAAAAGGAATAGCTTCGTGACCTTTTTCGTCAGCAATGAGTTCCCTTGCTAAGTCCGTTACAACTTTACCCATAAAAGAGCGATAGCCTGCTTTTTTATAAGCAGCCTCAAATTCCGATACGAATATTTCCTCATTCTTTTGCTTATAAAAACGGTAAGTAAAGAGTTGAGGTGAAACTTTTACGTCTGCGTATTCGCCTGTTGCCACCAGACTTCTAAGTCTTGATGAGAGGCGTTCAGCAACTAAACGGTCTGTATTTGCCAGTACAATCACCCAAGTGCCGTTGACAAAATCAAGTTCTACGGCAGTGCTCACACCAACCCCACCGCCAAACGCCAGCCACTGCTGTTGGTCTTTTTGTAGTGCCCTGAAAGTCTTTAAACTGCTGGCTGACAACAATTCTTTATCTATGAACAGATGATGGTAGAAGGCATAAAGCTCAAACACACTCATTTGGCCGCCTCCATCAGGAGATTTATGCTCGCGCAGATTCGGCGGTACCGGCAACCGCCTCCCGTCATAACTCAAGTGATAAGGCTCGGCTAACGTGTTTTGTACATGACTGACTTGCTTAGGAGTAAGTACGTTCCGTGAAGGCTGAAAAACATTTTCCTCGAGCAGCTTCCAATAATCCTGGTCGGTTGTTTTCTCGAGAATCGCTCCAAGCACAATGTAGCCATAATTCGAATATTTCCGGTTGCTGCCGGGTTTGAACAGCAGGGGATGATGTCGCAAAACTTCCAATTTTTCACTGATGTTTTCGTATTTGCTTGGGTTCTTACGGTATTCCGCTGTAAATATGTCACCAAAACCAGAGCGATGTTCCAGTAAGTGTTTTATTGTGATGTTCTGCGTCTGCGGATCTGTGAAACCCAGTGAAAACTTATCGAGAGTATCGTCAAGATTCAATAACCCTTTATCATGAGCTTGAAGAACTAATACGGCAGTAAGGTTCTTTTGAATAGAGCCAATATCAAAACGTGTTTGTAGAGTCACCGGCTCTGGCACAGAATCATCTGCATAACCCGCAGCTTTTGCTAACAAAGGCTTGCCATTTTTCATGACGAGTACAGAGCCAGAAAAGCCAATTTGTTGATGATACTGATCTAATAGCTTATCAAAGGCGCTATTGGCTTCAGCCTTTACGACCAGGAAAGTCAGACTCATGAGAAGTATAAAATAAGCTATAAATTTCATTACGTTCCTTGTGCAGTTAGAAAATCATATTCCGGTTAACACGTTAACTATCCAGTCTCCCCAAATCTGTGAACGGAAAACTGTGTAAATTGAGATCGCCAATAGGATAAACAGGGCAAGAGAAGTAAGGGTACTCCAGTGAAGGCGGCGATCCGTTCTCCAGTCATACACCATAATTGATAAGTAGACCGATAACATAATGATCAGCATCCCGTAACCCGGCAGGCCCAGCACATGAGTAATACGGGACAGACTTTCGGGCATCATTTGTATAGCAGAGGCCAACATAAATCGTTTGTGATGTGTCGGGTTACGGATATTAAGCAGGCCCAAAATGTATAAAGCTGCAAATATGGTCCACTGCAAAAAGGTGCCACCTATCAAGCCTCCTGCTCGTATTCGTGCGTTTGCATTGGAAGGGTCAAAAGCACCCATATTAACCAGGTAATCGTATAGTCCCAGCACCATCATTATACCAGTCGACAAGATAGCTATTACCAGCACGACACTGAGTTTTCCCATACGTTTATGTGCTTCTATACGACCGTTTCTGGACAACCTTAACTGATTAATAAGTAACAGGTACCAACCAGCACTGCATGCTCCATGCAATCCTATCCATAAAGTGAATCGTCCAAACTGTTCATGGTTGACGATCCCATTAAGAATGAATCCAGAAAATACAACGACAGTAATGAAAACGGCTAAGCGTGAGAAGAAAGTTGAATCCTGGAACTGGGGCCTAGTCTTGGGAGGCGTTCTTGGTGTTGAGGTCGTGTGCGTCAAAATATCTCGGCTCAATAATTATTGTAGTAGCTTTTTAGAGCCCTACAAGTTGGTTAAGATTACTAACTTTCGGATCAGAAATAATGCTTAATTAGGTTTATCTTATTACTTTTAAATTCGAACAAAGTAACCAATGCCTCTTTGTTTTTTTCAGGATCTGAATTACCTTCTTTATCAGTGCAGGGGTGCAAATATTCGACGGTGACCGCATTAAGTCCTTCAATAACATTCTTTATCTGGATGTCGCACTCGCCATAACTTCCTAAGTAGTTAAGGAGGCCTTCTTTATATTCATCTTTGGATAGAATTGCATCAAATCTGGGGTGTTCGAACGTTGCGTCTTTAGTAAGTAAGGCCAGTAAGTTATTAACATCACTTTCTTTTGAGTCTCTATGTTCTACGGCTTTTTGGGCTTCGAAATATTCGTTAACCTTGGCGGTCAGCTCGCTGGCAAGTGTTACGTTTGATAGTAAAAGTGAAGCAAGCATTGCATAAAAATATTTCATTTATCTTCCTTGAGGGAGTTTAATTTAATATAAGGTGTTTTTCTAATGCCCAGTAATACACCTGTATATTTTTAGTATTAATAACAGACAAGACCCGTCTTTGCTAGTACATGACTTTATAAAAACTGAACCGTTCGTATGTGGAAATGCTAACTGAGTCTGAGTCATCAGTGTCAGCCTTTCGCTCATAGCAAATCTTCGCTTCGTGCTATTAGATGGCCATCTGCTTCCGTAGATCGATTTTCACTAGCATCAGGAAGTCGTTATGGTAATGTTAACTCTAAGTTAACAAAAATTTAAAGTGTAAGTTCGATGAAGAATGCCTCCGCTATACTGTTAAGCCTATTAGTCGTTTTCCTCAGTTTCACTACTCATGCCTCATCAGTGACCAAACAGCTGGAGATTCAACATTCCGAGTTTGAAGTTCCTCTGGTATTTAACGTCGTATTGCCATCAGGTTACCAACAGGAAACCTCCAGGAGTTATCCAGTGCTTTTTGACTTTCATCCTCATGCAACTACCTATCTAAGAGGGATGCATGACTGGATGAGTCATAATGGAGAATGGCCTTGGCTCAAAACGATTATTGTCACACCGGCGCAGGGGAATCCGGTGGGGCGGCTTTTTGACAGTTCTGGGGAAACAACGCCGCTACTCGATTTCTTTGAACAAAAATTGTTTACTGAACTAGATGATACCTACCGCACTAACGGATTTCGTATCATGAGCGGGTTTCGGCATAACGGTAGTATTGTGTTGTCAGCATTATTCAGGAAGCCGGACTTAATGAATGCGTATATTGCGGTCAGCCCAGAGCTTAAAAATGACTTTGTTGGCTTGCAATCAAACGCTCAAGAGATGCTATCTAAACTTGATAAGAAGCCGCGCTTTTTACTCTTCAGTTATGGCACCAATGTCAAAGAAAACCATCAACAGGCTGATTATGTAAGGCTTAGCAAGCAGCTTCAGCAATATGCACCTTCCAGCTTAGACTGGCACGAAAGGCATCTCGCCGATAATTACTTTATGTCTTTGCCTATATTGTCGACGGTTACAGGCATCGAAACGCTGTTTGATGATATTCATAATGGTTTAGCACCTGACTCCGCTATTTCTCAAAAAGGTGTTGACGCAATAGTGGCACATTACCAGTTTCTATCTGATGAGAAATATGGATTTGAAGTATCTCCTAAACGCTCGATTCAGAATCTCGGCAACCACCTCATGGAGTCTAAGTCTGAAAAGGGTCTTTCTGTATTAAAACAACTCATAGAACTCTACCCAGGTGACTCTTACAGTTACCATTACGTTGCCGAAGCTTATGCAAGCTTAGGAGACTTTAAAAGCGCGGTTAAATTTCAAACGGATGCGGTAAAGCATTCGGAGAGTCAGCTAACATGGCATAGAAAAAAACACAGTGCCGCTCTGAAGCAATACCAATCAAAACTTATTAGCAAATAAAGGGCGTTAACATTACTCCATTGCTAGAAAACCGTCAGCTACACTGTATTGCTATCGGCACTAAATTGTTGTCTATAATAGGTTCAGGGACCATAACCGACACACGTCTTGGTAAAGTTTTGTTATAAAAAATGGTGTAGGTTGTGTAGGAAATTTGAATCTCCTTTACTCTGTGTTTTACTAAGAATTCACTCTAATAAGTCGTTATACGCTAGGCTGTTGAATGGAACTTAACCAGGTTACTCTACCAGTAAAAAATATGGATGATGCCGTAAGCTTTTATCTTACTCTCGGTTTTACTCAAATCGTCGATACACCGCATTACGCTAGATTTTCTTGTCCAGAGGGCAATTCTACATTTTCATTATCACTTGAAAGCGACGACTTTGAGAATAATTCGATAATTTACTTCGAACATGAAAATCTTGACGAGCTTTACCAGCGTCTTTGTCAAAAAGGAATTCAGTTTGAGCAGCAACCTACCGAGCAACGCTATCTATGGAAGGAAGCAATATTAAGAGATCCATCTGGTAACAAAATCAAACTTTATTGGGCTGGTGAGAACCGCTTGAACCCACCGTGGAAAGTTGAGAAACGCGCATAACAAATTAAGCTGGACGTTAATGTCCGATCCTGGCTCTATGACACCCTGCGAGTAGGACTCTAAGGCCGTTAGGAGCCAGTAGTAAAACTGAGATTATCCGCTAAGGGAAATAGCTAAATAAACCGGCACATGCCCAAGCCTAATTCTTGACCGTTACGAGGTTTAAAACCATGTTTTCGATAAAACGCTTCTTTTCCTTTTGCTGCTAGTAGTCCAACTGTTGAACCAGGTGGGCAATTGACAGCAATGTACTGATTTATAGATTGTATGATTTGAGAGCCCAAGCCAAGGTTCTGATGTTCTGGATGAATGATGACATCCTGAACATAGAAGTACATTGAGCCGTCGCCAATTAAACGGCCACAGCCAACCATTCGATTGCCAAGATATGCTGAAACCCAGAATAAAGAAGAATTTATGCTGTTTTGAATAATTGGTAATTCTGGATTTTCCCAACCAACAGACCTTCTAATTAATGCGAAATCTGATGCATTAGGTGGCTCTTCTTTTAAAACAATCTGAGATGCTGGCATTCCGTAGTCCTAAAGGTGTATTACCTCGATTTTGCAAACTACATTACCTTGTAGGATAGAGAATGCCAATGTCTGCTATTCGGCTGTGAGTTCAAAGCGGACATAAAGTCTTTTGCTTAGCTTCTGCTTTAGGGGTTGTTTAAGGTATACCCCGTAAATTAGTAAAACTCTCAATGCTACTTCCAGTGAGCTTTTGACAAAACGGATTAACCATGTAATCTCAAGTCGCTGATTTAAAACAATACACAGTAAGCTTTATGCCCTAGTGCCTCCATAAAAAAGGAATTGTGATGAGACATAAGTTTTTACCTGCCTTTGTATGTTTAATGTTATTCATCTCCATGCAAGCCAGTGCTAAAGTCCGGGGGGAGTCAGTAATAGTTAGTATTGATTCTGAGGTTTTGGATGAGTCACGTGAATTGATTATTCATCTTCCAAACAATTATTCACGTTACACCGATACTTCTTATCCCGTTTTATATCTGACGGATGGGCAGCGAAACTTCGCGCATGCTGCCGGAACATTGGATCTACTAAGTCAGGATGGAATGGCACAGGAGATGATTATTGTTGGCATAACTAACACGCACCGTGCGCGGGATTTCACACCTACCCATGATGAAAGCTATGATCAATGGGGCATTTCTGGCGGGGCAGACGACTTTCTTAATTTCATCGAGGCTGAGCTTAAACCTTTTATAAATTCAAATTACAGAACAAATAATTACGCGATCCTTTCCGGCCACTCACTTGGCGGCTTATTATCTGTATATGCACTGCAGTCAAGACCCGAAATGTTTCAGGCTTATTTCGCTTTCAGTCCGAGCCTTTGGTGGGATAGCGAAGTCATTTTTTCTGATGCTGCAAAATTCTTGAGCCAACCAGAAGACTTAAATAAGTACCTATACGTAAATATGGGGAATGAGGGCGGGCAAATGCTTAGTGCATTTGAACGATATAAAGAACTATTGAATACCAGCAATCGTGAGGGGTTCAGCTACGACACTAATCTGGATGTATCTGAGAGCCACAATACGACAGCTCTAGCAGGTATGAGCCTCGCGTTTCAAAAGCAACTCACTTCACTGCGACCTTCTGGAGCAGTAATCGAGGAAGGGGTTACAGCCATACAACAATACTATAAAGACCTTTCTAAAAAATATGGGTATAACGCCAAACCAAGCTACAAAGCTATCAATCACGCTGGGTACAATGCTTTAGAAAAGCAGGACTATGATACCGCAATCTCAATTTTCAGAAGTAACACCGAAAGTTATCCAAACAAATCTGATGGATATGACAGCCTCGCTGATGGTTATGAAGCAGCTGGTAAATTAAATAAAGCTCTGGAGATGAGAAAGAAAGCGTTAGCAATTAGCTACAAAGAAAATGTTGAAAATAACGCACTTAAAACCCGACTTGATAACTTGCAGCAGAAAATAAGCGGTGACCAGAAATGAAGTCATCATGAGTTGTATGGTTCTACTCACTTCCTTTGAAGCGGGCAACTTGGACCAAGAACTATTATAGTTCTTGGTCGATGCTAAATATAAATTTAGTATTTCTAATCATTTAATGACGGCTCATAGTAATTCATTTATCTTATCGATTGCTTCAGATGCATTTTTATTGTGCTCATCTAGCGAAAGTGATTTTTCATATGCTATTAGGGCTTTCTTAAATTCTTCGTTGGCAAGATAGGCCTCTCCGAGACTGTCAAAAGCATTTGAAGACTCAGGGTGTTGTTTTGCATTGAGCTCAAAGGGGTTCTACCCCTTTATCACGGACGGTTTAAAATCGCACTAAACTGCTGATCTTGTTTTGCCAGTCTACGACGCATTCTTGGATTATGAAACCGTTCAATATAATCAAAGATGTCTGAACGTGCTTCATCTCTTGTTCGATAGCGGCGGTAATTCACTCTTTCACGCTTCAATATCCCGAAAAATCCTTCACAGGCGGCGTTGTCGCTGCAGTGACCGACTGCGCTCATGCTGCTGATCAGGTTATTAAATTTGAGAGCACGCTGATAATCACCACTGGTAAATTGAGAGCCGCGATCTGAATGTAAAATCACAGGCTGATTGGCTGTTCGTTGCCAGACGGCCATTTCCACTGCGCGAATGACCATGTACCGATCCTGACGATGATGCATGGACCAGCCCACTATGAGTTTGCTGTACAAGTCGAGTACAACGCACAGAAACAGCTTGCCTTCGGTGGTTGTCACTTCGGTAATATCGGTGACCCATTTAGTTTCAGGCTCTGCTGCTGTGAAGTCACGTGCCAGATGATTTTTAAGACCAGCGGGTCTGGCGGCCTGTCGCTTTCGGCCTCGTCCTTTCCTACGAGGCCAGCCCTGAACGCCATTGACGGCCATTAAGCGGGCCACACGATTCAGACTCAGCCTTTCACCTTCAATAGACAGATCTTCATGCATACGTGGTGCGCCAATGACACCACCACTGTCCTCGTGGATCTCCTTAATGCGCGTCAGGATCCGCTGATTTTCCACGTCCCGGGCACTGGGTGGTCGTGCTGCCCAGGCATAATATCCGCTGGGCGACACTTTCAGGCATCGACACATTAAGCGTATCGGGAACTTATCGCGGCAACGCTCTATCGCCTGATATCTCAGGACGACTCTTTTGCGAAGAACGTTGCCGCTTCTCGCAAAAAATCCCGTTCCTTCTTAAGCCGGGCATTCTCGCGTTTAAGCCTCGCGATCTCTTCATCGCGGGGATTACCTGAGCCTTTAAAGGCTTCTTTAGAGGATGGCTCGGCTTCACGCCGCCATCGACTGAGCAAATTGGGGTTAATACCGATTTCTATAGCAACCTGGCGACAACTCACACCGGGTTGTTTTGTCAAAGCTACGGCTTCACGTTTAAACTCTGGGCTGTACTTTTTTCGTTTGGTCATGAACACTCCTTATGGGCATATTATGCCTCGTTTTGGATGTGTCCGTAAAATTTGGGTAGAACCCAAGAAAGCTATCGCTGCATTTATTTCTTCAACTTCCATCAGTTGATAACCAAAATAGTTTAAGCCACGTTCGCTGAAACCCTTGTTCGATTTCTGAAGTTGCATATATGACTCTATCGCAGCCTCTATTCCATCCTGGCGTAGCTTAGAATAGAGCTCATCTTCGATTTGTTTTTTTGCAAAAACAACCGGGCGTTCATAAATAATGCTCAAAATGCCTTCTGTCAGAGCACGAAGTGGTGCGCCTCCAGTGTTGTTTTGGATAATAATTGTAATATCATCTTCAATTACACGAATTACGTCACCATTGAAACCAGGCATCATACCCGGATGATGTATCTGAGTGAGCTTTTTACCGAACTTTTCCTTTGGTAGTTCAGTGATCAACCAGCCATAACCATAATTGCGATGAGGCGACGCTGTAAAAGCTCTCTTTTTTAGTGCTTCACTAAATATCTGATTTGAATACAAGGCCTCGCTAAACTGATATAAGTCTCCGACCGTTGAATAAATAGAGCCCGCAGCATAGGTGACAGTCATATCAATATTCTTTGCCGGTTTCAGTCCTCCTAACGTTTTCTCATACCCTTTAGCACTTTTTGGAACAACATAGCCAGAGTAAGAATCCCCGCTGTTATGCATTTTTAGCGGATTGAAAATATAATCCTGCAAAGCTTGTTTATAACTTAACTCGGTCACTTGCTCGATTATTTTACCCAAAATGGAGTAGCCAGCATTGCTATAACTGAACTGACTACCGGGCTGGAACTTCAGGTCTCCACTGCAAAACTTTGAAATAAAGTCATTTAGGCTATAAGGGTTATTCGCTTCTATATCTTTGAAGTCGGGATGACTGAATACGTTTGGGATCCCTGATGTATGGTTTAAGAGCTGATGAATAGTTACTTTACCGCCGGTATCACTGCGATAGCCCGGTAAGTAATCACGGATTGAATGACTTAAATCTATTTTTCCTTCTTCGACTAATTTTAAAATCAGTGCCGCTGTAAGAGGTTTGGTTGTCGAGGCTATTCTAAATCTTGTATCGACAGAGTTGGGGATTTTCCATTCCATATTGGCATAGCCGTAACCTTTCTTTAGCAACACTTCACCTTGATAAGAAACTAATACTGAGCCATTAAATTCATCATTTTCGGCGTAAGACTCAACAAAAGCATCTAACTTTGAAGCCTTGATTTCAGTTGCTCCTACAAAAGCACTGATTAAGAGTAGGGCAGGAATACTTAATAATTTTATATACATAATCATCCTTAGTCGTTCAAAATGAGATAATATTTTCGTTTCTCTGAAAAACTTACCTGAGCATGAGAAAGGAAACATGACTTTAATGGTCCTTTTGGGTGACTTATGGTGACCAATCGATGAAAAATATTTAAAATCAAATAATTAGCAGCTCAGGGTGGAGTTAGTGATGGATGTCTTTAAGGTAGGGAACGACCTGATTTTAGATCCCTTAAACAAGAAGGTGATAAGAAATGGGGACGATATTTCTTTACCAGAACTGTCCTATCGATTACTGCAGGAGCTTGTTGAACACGCTCCTGAGATCGTGCCTCATGACCAACTTATAAAAGCTGTTTGGAAAGACAGAGTTGTCTCTGTAGTGGCAAACTAAATTTGGCCACCTAATTAGAGGTGCTATCATGCACCAAGAGACAATTAGGTGACAAGATGACGAAGAGACCAAAACGTAATTTCAGTCCTCAATTTCGACTTGAAGCAGCGCAGCTGGTGGTCGATCAAAACTATAAAGTTAGGGAAGCAGCCGAAGCCATGAACGTCGGTGTATCGACCATGGATAAATGGGTTCGCCAGCTCAGAAAAGAGCGCGGTGGTGAGCAACCCACAGCCACACCAATGACGCCTGACCAGCTGCGAATACGTGAGCTTGAGATGCGTCTTCGTGATGTTGAAACGGAAAAGGACATTCTAAAAAAGGCTACAGCTCTCTTGATGTCGGACTCTCTGAACAATTCTCGATAATCGAGAAACTCAAGACGAGCTATTCAGTAAAGAAGTTATGTCAGGTGTTTAACATACACCGCAGCAGCTTTCGTTACTGGAAACAACGTTCAAAGCAGCCAATATGTGCGAAAAAGACCGCTGAGATAGCGCTTGTTAAGGAGCTTTTCGGCAAGAGCGAAGGCTCTGCGGGAGCCCGCAGTATCTCAGAGATGGCGACCAACCAGGGCACACCATTAAGCCGTTACCGTGCCGGTCGGCTCATGGAAAAACTGGGGCTTATCAGCTGTCAGGTTCCCGGACATACATACAAGAAAACAGGCGATGAACATGTTGAGATACCGAATCATTTAGAGCGTCAATTTGGCGTTAGTGCACCGAACCGCGTGTGGTGTGGCGATGTGACCTACATCTGGACCGGTAGCCGTTGGGCATATCTGGCCATAGTCATTGATTTATACGCCCGTAAACCCGTAGGCTGGGCAATGTCGCTGTCACCGGACAGTAAGTTAACCAGCAACGCATTGAAAATGGCTTATGAGAGCCGTGGACGTCCTAAAGGCGTGATGTTCCATAGCGATCAGGGCAGCCATTATACGAGCAGGAAGTTCCGCCAGACGCTCTGGAAGTGCCAGATAAAGCAAAGCTTAAGTCGACGGGGTAACTGTTGGGATAATGCACCAATGGAGCGCTTCTTCAGAAGTCTGAAGATAGAATGGATGCCGACTTATGGATATCGTTCATTTGTGCAGGCGCAGAATCACATATTGAAGTATTTAATCGGGTATTACAGCCAGCTTCGGCCGCATCAGCATAACAACGGTTTGAGCCCGAATCAGGCAGAGCAAAAATACTGGATTAACTATAAACCGGTGGCCAGTTTTTCTTGACCACTACAGCCCGCCGTTTGAACACGGCGGGCTTTTTTTGGCTGATAATCACCTTTTATTACTTAATAATTCTCTCCTTAATATGATATTAGATATATTTTTGTTGAAATAAATCGTTATATGATTTAACTTCCATTACGTAATAAAGAGTCAAAGCTGGATATTGTGAGCCAGTGATAGTGCGTAGGTGAGCATGTTCAATTCGCTGTCGATCAAATTAGCCGCGAATGAGCGTTTAATACTAAAGGGACCAGCAAGGCTCCGCTTAACTTCGAGGGCAGATAAATGACTAAATGGGCAGACTACGGAATATCAGCTGTTCGCTACGATAGCGACGACCAATATATTGATAAGGTGAAAGTTCATAAAGACAACGGCGACACTATAGGGGCCGATGATATTTGGAGCAGGAAAGACGTACTTGCGAAGATGGATGATGGTAAGACTTTCGTTACTATTGTTAAAGATGGCGACAATAAGTGGAAGAAAGGACAGGACGTCCACATCATTACGGTAGATGGCCGAAGATTCCTGAGAACTGATGCAAACAAAAAATCTAAAGACAACTTAGAAAATCTTCCAAAGTTCTAGTTTGAAGGTGTTTGGCTATGAAAGTTGCTTCTGGGTAGTGATATAAAAATCAAGTACACGCTCACGATGTTCCCCAGAAGCGTGTTATGTGAGTGAAGCGTAGGACAAAGATTGTGATACAGAAAGCTGTAGAGTTGACTCAACTGTGCGTTACTATGGAGATAAGTTTCGGCTGATTTCAACGTCCCCATGTATTTAATAAAGCATACTAATGCTGGGCATAGGAGAAGCTAGGGATATCAAACGTTAAGGCCAATCTAATGATTCATAAAAAGCTCTGACGTTATGATAGATTTGGTCAAATTCTGGCAGTTCTCCTGTTATTTCATCTTTTAACGTGGGGTAATCGGCTTTAGCTCGTTCATAAATCTCTCTATTATTCAGCGATTTATGATCTGGTTCGATTCCTCGTGCGCGACACTTTAAAACTAAACTGTAGAGAATTCGAGCTTTTTCATCTCCGTCGAAAGGGCCTTGTGACTGAAGCAAGTAGAAAAGGTCAAAAATGTCCTGTCGGCGCTGTCGATTTCTATCTATTTGTTGAAGTATTGCACGAAACTTTTCAGATATAAGATCCGTCAGAGCGTAAGCAACAACGTTGTCATCATCACTTATCTGTAAGTCTTCAACAAAATAAGTTTCCTCATTAAGACTGTAATCGATGGAAATGACCGACGGACACGCACCCGCTAGAAGGCGTTTATGCTTAGTTGTTCCTTTATAAGCGTGAGCAACCTTTATTTTCATACTCGGGAAGCTTGCATTCGGACGGTCTTTGGGCTGAACGGTAATGCTTTGTACCTTGCAGTCTAGGTCATAATCTAGTTGCTCGACTGTCTGGCTCAGCGCATTTTCTAGGGTGGACTGAATTTCTTCTGGGGGGATGTCATTTAGTTTCTGTTGGGTTGAGAAGTCAATATCTCGAGTAAATCGGGTACTTTTGTACCTTATGGCGAGAAGTATCCCTCCTTTAATAATCATCCTATCTCTTAAGTCGGGTTGTTGGGCTATAGCGACAAGAATTGTGTGCACGGCTTCCCTGAATTCCTGTTGACCTTTTTCCGCCTGAGCGACCCAGTCTTCGATATTATGATCTGAAATCATGATTCTGCCTATGAGCGTTTAAATACGTTAATAGAAATACACCACTTATCAGACCATTGAGGTATATATTCTGTTGAGTGATCTAGCTTACGAGAACCTCCTCGTTGAGCAAAGTGAACCCAGGATGCGACGGTTTCATTTTTAACTCCCACCACTTCATCGAGAATATAACCGGCACGAACTTTATCAATTGCTCTGCCATTGGCATCGATTTCGTCAGTTATCAGCCGCAAGTACTGGTTGGCAAACTCTGAGAAAACGTCGATCACATGGTTCATGCCACCACAAAGTTCAGGATTTCTCAACATATCTAGAAATGTTCGGCCAACAGTTGATACTCGGAAGTTACGTCCACGAACGTTCTTATAGGCGCCCAAGTGGCTGGAATGTAGTACGCTAACTTCCTGCTTACCGACTCGTTTGAAATTAACTCGCCTTAATCGTGGAAGTCCACACTCGATGTATGTGTTTAAATCCTCTTTTAGATCTAACTCCATTCTTTTTAAGGCAGTTGCTTTCCACTCTTTTGGTGATGGCGATGAGAGGAAAAGCTTAGATGGGATCCTATCAGTTATTCCATGATAATCCATTGCGCTTAAATGAGATAAATAACAAAAGGGGTCAATGGTGCATGAAATATCTTCGATTGAATCTAATTCTCTGCCCAATAAAGTGAATACTGTATTTGGCATTCCTCGATATTCGCTCAAGATTCCTTCGGCTAGTAGCCTATTTGTAATACGTGTGAAATCTCTGCTGTCTGGGTAGTCTTTTTGAATCTTTATCAGTGGTTCTCCGCGAAAGTGTTTTTCCTTATATAGCCCAAATAAGAGTTTCCCTAAGTGATATTGAGTAAACACAGGGAAATTGAGATTTCCTAGAGAAAGAGTCATTGCCTTCGTTAGTTCCATTTTATCTCAACCTATAATGTATACGTCCTTAGGACGTATACATTATAGGTATGAATAAGTCAAGTTTTAATTCATGAGAGCTCTTGACAAAGCTCGTTTTGGACTGTAGGCTTATCGTCCTAAGGACGATAAGCCTACAGTCCTTAACCAAATATTCTTAATACAATTCTATATCAACAACTAGACTAATTATATTTGCAGAGCCAGCAACTGGTTTGGCTGATTGAAGTTCCTCAGTGTTTATTATTTACAATATTGCTCCTCAGCTCGCATAAAAATCATGTATTTATGTAATGCTGAGAGCATAGCTCTGGAGCTGCCATCCTCGACACCTCTTGTTTTCAAAAATGCCGTTCTTTGTTCACTGAGTGTCGAATCACGATATGAAAGATGAGCTTTTCCGTAGCGCGACTCGTTAGCGTCCTTGCTGTTAATTATTTTGATGGTGGCTCCTGCTGGCAATGCTGTTCGCCAATAGTTGAGCTTTTCCGAGTCTTCAGGTTCTTTTCTCTGTTTGACGTGAACTTTGAGTAGCCAACGATCCGGCAATACTACACCATCTAATCCTTTTGCGATTTTTCGCAGTTCGGCTCTGGAGTCTAGTCGTATATACGTCCTATTATTCGTCGTTTTCTCCAAAATAATGTTTGCCGCTTTGGCGGCTCGATTGGACGTGACACCTTGGAGTTCTTTTAATCGTTGTAAAATATCAACGGATTCCAATTTCTGAATATTTGTAGCGGGCATAGCGATTGTAAGACCACTTGATGCCTCCTCAGAGTAGAGGCGGGGCTTATTCTCTCCTGTCTGAAACCTAGGGTCATCACGATAGAAATAAGCGGCTTGGATAACCTCATTAATCCAACATATGTCCAGATTGTAAACGTCAGCGAGCTCATTGTTGGAAACTCCGTGGTCGTGCATGTGCAGGATTTTTTCAACGTACTCTGCGCTGCGTTTTGTGTTTGTGTTGAACGTTGGTACCTTGCTCTTTTTCGGAGTATTTTGAGGGCGAAGGTATTTAACCCAATGCGTGCGTTCGGTTTTGAATACGTCGTCTAGCACCGCCAACAACGATTTATTATCGAGCATTTCAGTGCCACCGTTTTCTTGGGCTAGCCGTCTCAATCTTCCTCCTTGGAGCGATGTTAGCTTTGTTATAAACGAGACGTCGTACTTCTGAGATCCGCTCATTGCGGCCTCAAAACGTAACAGATCAGTCAGATGAAAGTATGTACTGGTCGATGTTTCGGTATTTAGATGACCTGCAAACTCAGCTATCTCGGATAGAACATCGTCATGATCAGCGCCGTTAAAGTAGCGCCGAATAGCCGCTATCTGCTCAGCTGAGTATCCCGTTAATTGCTGAGCGCGCTCACTGCTGGCACAGCAAATTAATTGGCATGTAGTCAGCGCGTAATGGCGTAGCTGATAGGTATTAGTATGTACATTTAAGTAGTCGCTCAGCAAGCGAGTAATGTTTGCGCTGAGAGTGTCATAATTGATGAATGTGTCAGCGAGCTCATACTCTGAAAATAACAGCGCATTTGTTCTTTCCGTTGTTTCTAACTGTCGACGCCGGCAGTAATGTCGGATGAATTCCTCCTCGTCGGGCATCAGAAACAGCATGAGTGGTAGTGTGCGTTGTGCACTATATGTTTTAAGATTGAAATGCTCATTGGGTCTGATAAAAACTAGGCCATCTCCTCTCAAGTCAATATCCGACACTTCAAGGTTTATGGCTTCGTCCGGACGTAGACCAAGACGAGCCATCAACAACGTCATTGCGGTTACGGTTTCGATGACATGTTGAGTGCTGTGACTATAGGCTTCAGCCGTGTCGATCAGTAGCTGTCTTATCTGATGGCTACCTGGAATTGCACAACGAACAAACTTGGTACCACTGACAAAGTCAGCCAGTTGTTCAGGAATTTCGAAGCCCAGGTGATTATGCATATACAGCCAAAAATGCCTGAGGGTGGATGGGAATGTTGAATCCGCGCCTGACTCAAAAGCACGCAATTTTGTATAAAGTAATGAGCAGTCTGTTTGATCTAATCCTTCCAATCCCTCCGCTCCAATGTTTTCGGTTAAATATAGCCAAATCTTCCCCAAACAGCTTAACGTGCGTTTGCCAGAAGCCCCGCATGTCCATTTGCCAGCTTGAAACTTCCAAATAAACCAATTGAGCATGGGCTTCGCCGCTTTGGCACTAAATTGGCTCTGGTCTCGCAGTTGTATGAGAGCATTTTCGATAAGTGTGCTTTCATCGTCGCGCCCTGCGAAACGCCTATAAATATCGGCTATTTCATAAAGCAAAGCATCCGAGGTTGTTTGCAAATCACGCTTATTTAGGATCTTCCCGTCTTTCTTAGTGACTGGCCTCGTACGTTTTGTTATGCAATGACGTGTATTCAGAGACAGCAGGCATTCATCGAACGTCGATGCGTTATTTGCGCGGCCAGCGGCATAATGTTGAATGAATACTGGAACTCGCCCACCTTCTTGCCGGAAGAAGAGCAGTGATAGTGCGTCGGTGAGACGTTGGTTGGTGACTTTTTTGAGTTCCCGGTCGTTCAGAATCTCAGCAAGGAAGTCCTTAATCCTCTCCACCGCATTGTCTGTTTTATAATTTTTTGTGTGGCTGTTACGTAGCAATCCAATAAGCGCAGCAGTTGTCAGGGGATGTGGATAGAATACATGTGTATTGTATCGCTCATCGTCATTTTTGACATTCACGGGATGCCCAGAGGCGGAATATTTTAGACGAAAATAGCGCTCCGCTCCTGCCTGGGTTAGGACTGCCTGTGAGTCGTCAATTGCTTTCTCAATGACTGTTCTTAATAACGAATTTAAACCAGGAGCGTGGCACAAACCGCCATTTGCTGCGGCACTGAATAGGAAGATTGCGAGACGGTCTTCTTGGGTTATGGTATCGCTGTGAGTCACATATTCAAAAATTCTCGCCTCAGCCCCTGAAATTCTGCGATACCATTTTTCTGCGACTGGATTAATGGGGCTCCTAACCTTCTTCTTTTTATAGTAGGTTCGACCTGTCAATTTTAAATGGAGCGCATCAAACAATACTCGGGCGGTCTTTGTGTTTGTAATACGGTTAGAGCATTGCTTCCGTAGTTGTTCGAGTAAATCCTTGGGGAAGAAGTTTTCTTGTTCAAGCAAATACAGAATTTCGTACACGATGGTTGCCTGCACGGAAGATTTTGATTGGGCCGGGTTGCCAGCAAATTTCTGAATCAATTCACCGATCCTGGTAATAGCAGTTGTCATAAATCTAATCCTTTAAAAATACTGGTGCATGTTGGTTGGCCGAAAAAGGTTCATCTCCATAATGATGTCCTCAATCACTTTGCTGACTTCTCTTAACTGTTCAAACTTAGTGTTTTTGCTGCGCTCGTAGATGTGCTCAAACTTGAGTTGATGACCCGAATACGTATTGACTGCATATCGATCGATGCCGCTGTCGAAAAGTGATGTCATCATGAAGTGTCTGTGCCAGTTAGACCCATAGGTTTTATCTCGCTGATATACGTTGGTTAACGACTGAAAGTCATCGAGTAAAACATCGCCACGCCACTCTCTGAAAAGGTTTTCTTTTCCCTTGAGGGTCTTCCCTAGGGATTCGGCAACAGATGGGCTGTCAAATCGGACAAGACGCTCAAGGGACCTGAGGTATTTGAGATACTGCTTAAGCTCTCTCAGCGCATAGTCGCAAAGTGGAATCAGTCGGTTCGACCCCAAATCTTTGTCCAAAATTTCAACGGTATTTGCGTTGAAGTCGAAGAATTCAAGGGTCCGAAAGATGTTGGCATGTGGGCGGTGTAACGTAGCTAGCTGAAGTAGATTGATGACATAATCTGTGTAGCAATTGTGGATCTCGGCATAATCATAACGAGATTGCAGTGCCGACCTCAGTTTGCTGCGTAGATATTCAAATAGTGCAATCACAGAATCATGAGTCAGCACACGGGGTGAGCCAAATCGAAGGTCATTAGGTACATTTGACGCGAGATAGTTGCGCACATCAGTAACGTCGATGTATTGGTTCATAAATGCCACATGCTTCTCAAGTAGTGGCAGTGCATGAAACGCGATATATGAATTTTGACTGTAAGTGTCTTTTGGTTCATTCACGATGAATGACAATTCAAAAGAGGTAATACCAAATTGATGTTTTTGGTAACCCAACACATTAGATAGCCTAGCTGGCGTCACGTGCTCTTCCGTGGTTGGCTTAATATTGGTTAAGAAAGATTTAAACTTCTTCGTGCAGTCGTCAGCCGTAATACCTTCTTCGCGCATTTTTATAACTGGCTCTGCGAGCCACTCTGGTACAACGACATAACCATCTCGCTCAATCGATACAAGGTTTAGCATAGGTAGAGCTAATTCCGGCGTTTGCGCTAAATCCCAAGTGCTATAGAGCTTTGCGACTCCCAGTCCTGTGAGCTCAATTCGTTGGTCATCGCTCAATAGCTTTGTGAATGAGTAACCGGTCACTAATGACAATAATGCGAGACTGGCAAACCAGTTACCTTTATGCCGATGCTTATCGCAATACCTGACCAGCTCCAATAGAGTTGCCATCGAGAGCCGATCTTTCGAACTGGATGCCAGTTTACTGCGTTTAATCTCATGCAACTGACTATAACGGCTGGAATTGGGTTTCAGGCGCTTGAGCTCTGGAAGGATCATTGTTTACCCTCCAGCGGTTGCAGGCGAGATGTAAGCAACTTTGAGAGTTGCGTATCCACTGACTTTGGATCAATCGAAGCAAATGAATAACTGAACGCTCGCGGTGTTTCAAAACGACGAGTAAGAAACCGTGCGGAATTTACCAACGGACAGATTTTAGCCAGCTCAGCCAGGTAAGCTGGATGCTTAGCTTTGTCCGACTGGAACGCCAGAGCACCTATTGCGAACCGCCAGGCCTCATGTGTTATTTGGTAAGATTCCAGTTCAGGTTCAATAATCACCGATATCTGTTGCTCGATGGCTCCAGAATAAAGCAGGCCATGCCAGGCACTGAATACGTGATAGAATTTATCGATTTTAATAGCTCGTGGTACACACGTAGACCAAGTGCCGGTACTGCATGATTTAAGCAATGAAATATCACATTGGGGTTTAAGCCCCTGCGTAAACCTGAAAGCAGCTTTTGCGTTTTTGTGTATCGCGACTCTCGCGATAGGCACACGTCGAATTCTTGCGTTGTCCATTCCGATTACCCCTTCATCCTGAATTCAGGGCTAAGTTATCCGATTTGCTCAAAAAAATTCTCGCAACCGACAAAATTAATTTTAACTGCATGAATTTGTTATGTTTTTATAAATGTTGTTATTGGTTTTTCTTGCTGAGGGTTGATATTTTTGGATAAAAAGAAACCAATTTGGATCTGATATAATCAGAGTGTGAGTCATTGACGAACGACGATAAATTATTCTCTGGTTATCTAAAGATCTTTGCTCAAGGAAGCAAAAAGAAATTTAAAAGGAATTATATATGAGCTCAAAACACACCAACTGGACTGACGAGATGGACGCGTATCTCGTGGCCCATTATCACTCAAAGTCTGCATCGCAAATAGCAACCGAATTACAGACATCAAAGCAAGCGGTTCTTCGACGTGCAAGGAAGCTTGACGTTAAACGGAAAACTGAGTCTGACAGTGCCGAGCGGCCTACTTACTCAGCCGAGGAGGATGCCTACATTAAAGGTTTTATCGAACAGCAGGGTATAGAAGCTGTTGCTGAACAGCTCAACAGGTCAGTAAATGCTATTCGAAAGCGCGCACAGCGGCTCGGTGTATCGACAGCAAGTCATGTCAAAGCGCTAACAAAAGAAGAGCAGCAGTATCTCGAGCAAAACCTCGGGATTAAGAGCTACGCGGAGATAGGTCAGGTGCTTAATCGAAATGCAGATGCAGTTCGTTGGCATGCTCGAAAGCTGCGACGTTAAAGTTTTACCCCGGGGTGAAGCCAGGCGCGATATCGTGGTGGTTTTAATGATCAACCGTCGCCAGTAGAGTATGAGAAACGCTTTGAGAAAGCGGCTACTGAGTGTTTAATGAACTAGTGGCGATTCAGGAGCGGTTCGTTATGAATCATTTGCCCTATCGATCCGGAGGAAAGTGTCCCCCACATCATCGGAATATTCCTGGATAATATTGGCAATTACGATGTGATCCAATGTCGGCTCAAGAAATAGGAGGGTTATAGTAATCTGTGACAGGCTTATTGCTGCTGCATGAGCTGGGTCTGTCATGCCCGAGTTACTTTGTCCTACAAGCAAAATGTCTTCCGTGGCTTCGCACAACCCCAATCGGTTTCTCATAGCCTTTGACCCAGAGTGTATGTTCTGGCTAGCCCATTTGTAATACGGGCGCATATGGTCGAGCTTTACATTCTTTTCGATAGCCGCAAACCCAACTCTATTATGATTCGGGAAAAGATGGGCTGCCCATCCGTAGTTACCTGCGTACGATTTTCCGTATTTAGCAATCAATGCGTCGTATTCCAACTTGCAGCTGGCAATCTCAGTATCGCTTGGGCCTTTTTCCTGTAGCCTATGTGTCAACGGTAATCTAATTTTGACCCACTTAGCGGTAAAGTAAAATTGACCCACCCTTAGCGGTTTACTCATTAATCTGCTGATTCGTTACCGGTACTATTCCGGCCGCTTTTTTCCCTCGTAACCGATAGCTGTTTCCGGCAATCTGCACGATGTGTGCATGATGCAGTAACCGGTCGAGCAGTGCCGCTGTCAGCGTCTGGTCGTCAGCGAAGGCCGTTGACCATTGTGAGAACGGTAAGTTACTGGTAACAATAACGCTGCCGTGCTCATAACGCTTGGCTATGACGTTAAAGAACAGATTCGCTTCTTCACGTCCGAAGGGTAAATAACCGATTTCATCGATGACCAGTAGTTTGGGTGCCATAACACTGCGTTTAATATAGCTTTCGAGCCGGTCCTGCTTCTTTGCCGTCGCCAGCTGCAGCATCAGGTCGGCAGCGGTAATAAAGCGCACTTTAATGCTTTTCTGAATGGCCTGATAGGCGTAACTTAATGCCAGATGGCTTTTCCCCACACCGCTTGGCCCGAGTAAAACGATGTTCTCTGCCCGCTCGATAAAGGCCAGGCTGGTCAGCTCCTGAAGCTGTTTTTTGGGTGCCCCGGTGGCGAACTTAAAGTCGTAATCCGAGAACGATTTTATGGCCGGTAATCCGGCGAACTTGAGCAGGGTTTCCCGTGTGCGTTGCTGCCGGGCTTCCAGCTCAACGCTCAGCAACTGCTCAAGGAAGTCAGCCAATGAGTCTTCTCTACCGGCGGCGGTGTCAGCGATTGCTGACCATTCGGTTGCCAGGGTGCCTAATTTCAGTGTGTCACAGGCACTCTGTATCCGCTCCATTTGCAGGTTCATGGGCGAGCTCCCAGTAATTGGTCGTAGACACTTAGCGGGTGCTGGAAGCTCTCTATCGGCATTGCGGTACGTGATGGTATTGGCCGGGTTTTATCGGACAACGGCCTTGCCGGTAACGGTGCTAACGCCAGTTGCTCTTTAACCAGCAATACCGCAGGTTTTTGCTTCGTGGTTCCGTGTTTTCTCTGATGCGCGACATCCTCGAGCCAGGGACCGACCTGAGCGTTAGCCGTTTCTACATCCAATGCCAGCCCGGCTTGCTTCAACGTCGCTGCCAGTGGCGTAATAAAACTGTTTTTCAGGTAGCCGTTAAACCGCTCGACCTTACCTTTGGTTTTAGCTCGATATGGGCGGCAGGCTCTTAGCCTAAATCCATAATCGGACGCCAGCTCAAGCAGGTGCTTATTCCAGCGATGACGACCTTCACCATACGCATCGCGCTCAATCATCAGGCATTTGGCATTATCAAACAAAACTTCTTTCGGCACACCGCCGAAGTAGTGCAAGGCTTCCCGAATACCGGTTATCCAGTCCTCCTGCTTCTCGTGAGTGCTGAACCGAACGTAAGAGCCGCGGCTAAAGCCCATGGTTGCAACGAAAGCTTTGAGCTTAAAGCGACCCCGCTTGATGGTCGTAAAGTCCACCTGCATTTGCTTCCCCGGTGCCGTTTCAAATCGGACAATTTCCTCTTCAGTCTGAGGCTTAAACTGACGGATATAGATTTTTACAATCCCTTCCTTACCGTCATAACCCTGCGTTTCAATTTCACGGAACAAGACGGCTCCCGGTATCCAGTAGGGCTTTGCGGCTTCAATACGCTCCCGCAGATAAGGCTTAAAGGGATCCAGTTTTGATGGTCGCTCAAGCCTTGGTCCATAACTCGGTGTGCGCGCTATGTCGCGCAAATAACTGCGAACTGTGTTGCGTGCTATGCCTAATTTGCGGCTGATAGCCCGGATACTGTGACCTTGTTGGTGTAACACATGAATATCCACTAGTGACTCCTGATTTAACATTGCATCTCAACCGCCGTTCTTTTTTTCAGATCAGGCGGTCATTGTGCCTCAGGTGGGTCAATTTTAAATTGCCGTTAGTGGGTCAGTTTTACATTGCCGGTGACAGCCTATGCTCATATTTTTTGTGCTCCAGCATTCCATGATATGAATCGACCACATCGTGAAAGTAGAAGCGTTTAGCGCATTCACCGTCGTGCTTTGCCAGAAACATTCCTGTCGCGGCTACTTCATGAAGCGCACGCCATCTCGCGTGAGCGGCGTCTGCAAACCCATTCTCTAACAAGCACAATATTTCTCTCGCAATATGGCAAGCCCTCGCATGGTGCCGCACTACCAAATCAAAGACCAAATTGTTTTTAGAGACAGCATTGGGTCGGTAGGATTTATTGAACTCTTCACCTGACTCTGTGCAAATTACTATCAACGCCTCCAATAAATCGAAACCTTCTTGCCATCTGCTGATGTTTCGGGAAACAAACTCTGCAGAAAGTTTTCTATGCTCTTCAAGCATTCCGTATGTCGATTTAATGAGTGATGTCTTTATTGAATTGACAAGTTCGGGTGTGGTTTCGGCGATGACTTTCTCTACGTCAAATTCAGTAACTTTATCTGGATTTTCTCGAAGAAAGTCCTCCATCTGCTTTATAAGTGCATTCTGTAAGGTTTCCACTTAAATTCCCTATGATTCATAACGGCGACCATCACGCGCTTGTCTCGTGCATGGCATTGTTCTATTTTCAGTAATACTGCGTATAATCGGCTTCAAAGGCAGCTAACTCGGCGAGTTGGTCTAATATGGTTTTCCCAACCTCCAAGAGCTCTTTAGTTCGTTCAGGGTCATCCCAGCCTTCAACCCCGTGTTTGCCACCATGAAATAGATTGTTTCGAATGGTTTTCAGCAGACGAACCACTTTACACAGGTCAGAACCGCAGTCATCTAAACCCACGTTTCTCCATTCAAGGTCTGAGTTTTCCCCGACTTTCTGCCGTTTGGGGTTTAGCTCTAACAGCTTTTTCGATTCATCCGTGTGCTGAAAGGCTCGTTTGTGCTGTTCAATAAACTTCTCCCATCCTGGCTCAGCAGTATCTCCTGCGCCATCCCGCTTTAGGCATTTGTTCTCTTTCAATGCAAACTCAAACCGTGAAAACCAGTAGAAGAAATCAAATGCGATATCTTTCAATTCCTTACTAATGTCTTCTTTACGCATGACCTTTCCCTAAAATAGAACGCCCAACCACAGCGGCACCAACAAAGTAAGAGTCCAGTGCCGCAAGTGCGAACTGTTGCGACTGGTTATAAATCATTCTCGTTGATTACGGTAGCAATAAAATGCGGATTTTCTCCGCAAGTAAACACCGGAGCTTCTCCTTCTCGACGCACCGCAAGCAGATCATTTGATTCTTTAGAACCTCTCCGAGCATAGGCACCAAGGATGTCTTCAAACTCCAGACCTGCGCGGGCAACTAGCGTCTTTAATACGTCCTCGATCTGAGCCTCAGAGAATGTCCACGCCCTGATCTTTTTCTCAAAAATCTTCTCGACTCCGTCGTACCCTTCAATCTTCCAGTATCTTCGACTCATAATTTATGACGCCGCGCTCTGCGGCAAATTTGTAGCGTAGCGGAAAGCTTGTCGACCAGCAGCGCCTTGTTAGCCGTTGTATACTTGGTCATGAACATATTGTTCAATATTTTCTAAGCCCTGATACAGTCCAACTTCTTCCAGTTCTCGTTCCGAGTATAGCGGATAGTACTCTGGGGACGGATACGGATCTCCAAAAAGAGGAGAATTAGGGTTAAAGTGCTCAATGAAACCTATAAAATCCAATGTTCTACTGCTATCTAAAATAAGAGAATTACGGATGTAGATTACATAATTGGCAGCTTTCACAAGGTTATAAAAAAGAACCATAAGTATTCCCTTTTTTAAGTCAATGAACTGACCTTGCTCATGGTATGGAAGATCTCCGGTATCAATCCAGTAAGTGTAAACATCAGATTCAATATCGTACTTATTTTCAAATTCATAACACGATTTCAATACATCAGTAGCAACATGGTTAAAATTGACAATAGCCTCTTTAAGGGTTTGGCTTGCAGAGCTTGATGGAAACACCTTTAAATTGGTTTCAATTTTCATCAAATAAGAATGAATAGTATGTAAAAATTTACCAGTAAACCTGATATTAAAAAGCTGAAAGGGAATAATATTAGCGTTTGTTTGGAGATTTTTTGGTAGTGTTCAGAATTCTGTGTCATTTCGTTAAACTAAGCAAAAAAGAGATGACATATGACCAAAACCAATTTCGACATGGATGCCGCTTTAAAGCAGTTGCGTGAAGGCAAAGACCTCACGGGCAAAGACGGCATTCTGACACCGCTTATCAAACAACTCACCGAAGCAGCGATGCAGGCTGAGCTTGAAGAGCACCTCAGTGATAAAGAGCAATCTAACCGCAAGAACGGCTCGACGTCAAAAACAGTCAAGAGTCCTGCCGGCAGTTTTGAACTAGATACACCCCGTGACAGAGCCGGCTCATTTGAGCCGCAGCTGGTTAAAAAACATCAGACGCATTTAACTGATGAGCTGGAGCGTAAAATTATTGCATTGTTTTCGCTTGGAACCAGCTATCAAGACATTCGCATGCACATTGAAGACCTGTACGGCATTCATGTCTCAAACGGCACCATTAATACCGTGACGGATAAGCTTCTTCCGGAGCTTCAGGCATGGCGTGAACGACCTTTAGAAGCGGTTTACCCCATTGTCTGGCTCGATGCCATTCACTATAAAATCAAAGAGAATGGCCGTTTTATCAGCAAAGCTGTTTACACCATCCTCGGCCTCAATATTGACGGCAAAAAGGAGCTCCTGGGGCTTTATTTATCCGAATCAGAAGGCGCCCATCACTGGCTGAGTGTGTTGACCGATCTCCATAATCGAGGCGTTCAGGATATTCTGATTGCCTGCGTAGACGGCTTAAAAGGCTTTCCAGAAGCCATAGAAAGTATTTACCCGAAAACTGAGGTGCAACACTGCATCATTCATCAAATTCGCAACTCGATGAAGTACGTGGCCAGCAAAAACCAGAAAGCCTTCATGGCCGATTTAAAATGCGTGTATAAAGCCGCAACACTGTCCGCTGCCGAGAGCGCGTTGGATGATTTAGAAGCCAAATGGGGCGATAAATATCCCATCGTTATTCAATCCTGGCGCAATAAGTGGGCGACACTCTCAGCGTATTTTAAGTATCCGGATTATGTTCGAACCGTTATCTACACAACCAATGCCGTTGAGGCGGTACACCGCCAGTTCCGAAAACTGACCAAAACCAAAGGCGGTTTTAGCAATGAGAGTAGCTTGCTTAAGTTGCTGTACGCGGGTATGTTAAAAGCAACTGAGCGCTGGTCGCACCCGGTGCAGAACTGGAATCTGACACTGTCTCAGCTAACCATCCACTTTGAAGGTCGACTGGATGGTCACATAGATTTATGAAAAATTGGCTGACACAGAATATTGAACACTCTCGATTTTTTATATCAGCATCTCTGTACCACGATTCAAAAAGCTTCTCGTTCGGATCATTAGATTTTATGGCCCAAGAATAGTATTTATCAATAACTTCCGGGTACTCGGATAGCCTTTCTACTATGTCGGCCCATCCAAATACATGAACCGAGAAAATACCTTTTTTTCTATTTTCCTCAGTTATTTCTCTTGCTCTCATTTCAATGCCAGCATCTTTTACTGATGTTGTAGCTATGATAAAGCACTCAAGTCTGGGCAAGAACCTTGAAGCCTTTTCTACTTCTGAGTTTAGTTCACGGAGGGTAAGCATGCTTCCGCTGTAATTATCCTTACCTTTACACTGAATTCCATAATACTTTCCATAAGCATTTGATGGGCTTCCAAAAATATCAACACCATGTTGAGTTTGACCGCTCCTGCCGTTTTTTTGAATATTTGGAGTATTCCATACTTGCGCCCACAAATCGCAGCATAAACTCTCAAAGTCTTGCCAGTTTTTTGGTGGTGGTATTTGAACTGGAGGAATATTTTTCAATTTCAATACCTGTTGTTTGAGGTTGGATTGGCTAACGCCAAATTCAGCGGCTTGTCCGCTGTAATGCTTTGTTAAATGATATTTCACCCGCTAGTTCTTCTATGCTTATATTTCCCTTCCGGTGAAGCATTGCATGACAATTTGGGCAAACTGGCCGCAAATCCCTTATCGGGTCAACTTCATATTCAGATTTAATCTCCGACATCGGGGTGAGGTGATGTACATGGATGTAACCGTCGCCTCGCTTTCCGTAAAACTCACTGAAACTGAAATCACATACGCAACATCGAGCTCCATATTCTCTGATACATGCATTTCTTGCTTCGGGGTTGCGCTCGTATGCATTTACAGTGATAGTTGTTTTTGCTCCTTCTTTGAGAGGCTCGTTAACCTCTTCAGCAAAGAAAAAATCATCAGAAAGATAAACCCCTCGGCTTGCCAGTTCAGTCCCCCAATCAAGTTCACAAGCCAACTTTATTTGTTGTCTCTGCCAAGCGAAATCCATATCCTGCTTATTGTGAAACTCAAAATATGACTTTGACGGAAACAAAGCTCTATCAGGGTGGTTTTTATTATTTATGATAATTCCGGTAATAGCAGGCAGTTTATTATGATGGAGCCACTCAGCCAACCCACCCATAGCATGTTTGTTCAGACTGTCGCCAGGTGTTCTTCCATCATTGGGAAACTCTAAATCATTGAGTACCTTCAAATAGGGTAGATGTGTCATTGGGTTGTTTGAATCAATAGTACCACTTTGGATATGTGAAATTAGGTAATTTAGAAGCCTTTCCTCATTCGAATTCAATGGCGGTGTTGCTCGGCTTTTAAATTCCAGAAACTCTAAGTAGGCTTTCAATGCAGACTGGCAGTTTCCCCAGTAATTTCTCTCTTTAAGAGAAACTTTCAACCGCCTCAGAATATCACTAACGGACTCGGAGCTATTTACAGAGTCTGAGGTTATATCAATGTGTAGATGATTTGTGATGGCAGATAAATATGTAGGGTAACTATTTACCGTACCCTCGACTAAACCCCTAACATCCCTCAGATATGATTTGTAGCCTTCAATATCTTCTATCACCACAACCTCCGTATCATTTAACGCATCGTGCGGCGCCGGTTTGTGGAGTGGCGTTTTGCGCTCGCCGCTACGCTAGCACAAAAAACCACGGAATAAGCTATCCTACTGGCACGTATGGTTATGTTATGTCATTGACATTAATAGACTTAAATAAACAACACAACAGCAAAAAGTGTAATATTTTCGAGGTGAACGTGCCGTGCATCGTTGGCATCTCTCTCACTTACGAGTGATGGGACTGAAGCAGACCGACGTTAAGAGGTTCGCTGCTCGCTCATAATTGCCTGTCAAGTTAGTGTAGAAGCTTTCGATTATTCTATTAGACCAAATAAGATCCAGTACCAGTAAAAGCCTTACACTAGTCCGTTATAATAAGGAAATCATAGTTAGCTTCAGCATACGTTTTAGCTTGTTGCCAGGAGGCAATTGCCCGCCTACCGATGAACGCGTCCAAAACCCGAAGTATCTTCAAGAGCTTTTATGGGTATTCAGCTTCTGCGGTTGAGCCATACGCTGAGTATGGTGGCAGGTGGATCCGCTTCACCCTGACCTAAGTTATTGCGCCCAAGCTCATAGTTGAGTCGCCGATACACGTCCCAGTACTCCCTAACGGCATCGACATCTTCCGGTATTGTACTGCCTGATTCACTGGGCGCGATCGAACTTAGCTACCCCCATCAGGTCACTTCGCGAAAGCACTCTGTCTTCCTGTTGAGCTATCAAACGTCTGAGGAAGACATCAGGTCGGTGGGTGAGAATCGTCCATAATTCATCAAATCAACATACCCACTTTATTCTCCGAATATTGATGAATTGGTGATTTTTTATACTCTGGTCTTTCAATTTTGGGGGCCTTGATCGGCTTGTCAGGAACCTGAACTGTCTGGCTAACTATCCTTTTTTCCATACCTCTTTGTGCCAACTTTTGCAGCGTTTCGGGATAGAACGACAAAATAGCTGGCTAAATGGCCTCGCTTAAATTTCTCCAGATCCTCCAGAATACTTGGCCTGAACGCTTAGTACCTACTAACACCACTTGAAAACGGCATGGTGATGTTTACTCCGGAGGCGGAGGTCACAGGTTCGACTCCTGTCGGGCGCGCCATTTCCCTAGCCTGCAGAGATTTTCCTCCTTTCGTATCTACTCTAAATTCTTTTCTTTGCTGATTTTTCGGCGTGACCGTTAGCTATTGTGGCTGATTTGGCGCTGGATCAGGGCTGTGTCCATTCTGTGTCCAGATTGTGGCCGCGGTTGCGGGTGACAAATTAGCGGATGTAAATTTTGACCTTTGCCTAATCTAATAATAAAACGAACTCCTCCAGAGAAAAAGTAATCGGCTCACTACATGCTTTATTTAGCAGGTGGAGCTGTGTAGTAATTTCCGTTATCGCTCCAGAACTATAACCAGCCTGAGTCGTTCATAACGAAATATTCGCCAAACGTGTTTTCTTCAACATTCTCAATTTTTGTTCCGTGTTTTATATCGCTTAATGTTACTTCATGCTTGCTAATTTCACCTGGCCCGAATACTTGGGCAATATAATGCTTTCCGTTTTCGCTATACAAATACATCGTTGTCTCCAAACCGTTTTTGGCATCCCACTTCCCTATTATTTCACCTACTATTCCGGGATCTACTGATTCAAGAGCGTCCTTTTCTGCAGTAGTTTTGCCCATAATATTTACATTCAATATTGGAGCGTAGTCGGTTCTTGCCCAGTAAACAGAAGTGCTCAACCTTTAATCGAGTTTAAGGGGCTGGAAAGACTGAAAATTCGTGTAGTTATAACCTAATCCTTGTTAAACCATAGCTTTCTGGTTTTTAGCGAAACTATTTATGATTTTGCTAAATAGGGGGAAAGGAATTGTGCTACCAGTTCAGCACACAGGCCGACCTCAACTTTTACGCCTCCCGCCGTTAGTATCTCTGCGCCTTTACCATTGTTTCTGATGTCTGGGTCGAGCATTGCGATAATCACATGCTTGATGCCCGAAGCGAGAAGTGTGCTTGCGCAAGCAGCAGTCCGGCCGACAAAAGAACAAGGCTCTAAAGTGACGTATGCAGTAACGCCGCTTAGGTCTCCTGAATGAGCATTTAAAGCCTCTACTTCTGCATGACTTCCACCAATGGCCTGCGTAAAGCCTTTGGATATTACTTCGCCATCTTTAACCAGCACACATCCGACAGGAGGATTCGGTTCACAGTGGGGAAGTGCTTGTTTGGAAATATTCAAAGCTTCCAGCATGAATTTTTCAGACATTTGAAACCTTCACCCCCGGTTTAGCTGGTTTACTTTAGTATGCCGTCATCAACAGCCTGCTCAAGTTTACTTCTGATGACAGACCAAAGCGCTTTGATGTCGCTCTCAATTCGTTGGTTTACGGAAAGCCCCTTACCTTTAGTAATTCCATGCGCCTTCCAGTTGGGGTTCTACTTCGTTATCACGGACGGTTTAAACTCGCGCTAAACTGCTGATCTTGTTTTGCCAGTCTACGACGCATTCTTGGATTATGAAACCGCTCAATATAATCAAAAATATCTGAACGAGCTTTATCCCTTGTTCGATAATGGCGATAATTCACTCTTTCACGCTTCAGTATCCCAAAAAATCCTTCACAGCCGGCGTTGTCGCTGCAGTTACCGACTGCGCTCATGCTGCTGATCAGGTTATTAAATTTGAGAGCACGCTGATAATCACCGCTGGTAAATTGAGAACCGCTATCCGAATGTAAAATCACAGGCTGATTGCCTGTTCGTTGCCAGACGGCCATTTCCACTGCGCGAACAACCATGTAACGATCCTGCCGATGATGCATAGACCAGCCCACTATCAGTTTGCTGTACAAGTCGAGCACAACGCACAGAAACGGTTTACCTTCGGTGGTTTTGACTTCGCCATTTAGTTTCAGGCTCTGTTGCTGTGAAGTCACGTGCCAGGTGATCTTTAAGGCCAGCGGGTCTGGCGGCCGGTCGCTTTCGGCCTCGTCCTTTCTTATGAGTCCAGCCCTGAAAGCCATTAACGGCCATTAAGCGGGCCACACGATTCAGACTCACTCGTTCACCTTCAATAGACAGATCTTCATGCATACGTGGTGCGCCAATTACACCACCACTGTCCTCGTGGATCTCCTTAATGCGCGTCAGTATCCGCTGATTTTCGACGTCCCGGGCACTGGGAGGCTGTGCTGCCCAGGCGTAATATCCGTTGGGTGACATTTTCAGACATCGACACATTAAGCGTATCGGAAACTTATCTCGGCAACGCTCTATCGCCTGATATCTCAGAACGAGTCTTTTGCGAAGAACGTTGCCGCTTCTCGCAAAAATCCCGTTCCTTTTTAAGCCGGGAATTCTCGCGTTTAAGCCGCGCCATTTCTTCGTCACGGGGGTTACTTGATCCCTTGAAAGCTTTTTAGAGGATGGTTCGGCTTCACGCCGCCACCGGCTGAGCAAAGAGTAATTTAAGGCCAGACTTCCGACTTTAAGCCGATCTATTAGAGTTCCGCAGAGTTAAAACGGTGAGTGGTGCAATGATAAGGACTGAACCTATATAAAACCTTGCGTCAGGGGTTTCGGTAAAAAACACAATCCCCAGTATTACCGCCCCAATAAGGCCTGTATACTCGGCGCTGGTGACTTTGTTGCTTTCTGCGGCTCGATAAGCAAAAACGCAGGTACCGGCATAAATCATCGCAAACAAACTGGAGCCCACTGAAATTAAAAAAGTACTGACATCAAAACTGGCACCTTCAAACCATGCCATTGCAGAAGCTAAAGGAATACCCAATAGGTTAGTTAAGTAAAGCGTGTCCAGAATACTGTGTTCAGCCGGAAGCTTTTTTACTAGCAGATTATTGAGCGCCAGGGTTGTAGCAACCACCAGGGCCGCCAACGCAAAAATGTTTGTAGAGGAGGGGTTCACAATTACCAATACGCCAACCATGCCTAAGACTGCAGTAATCAAAGATAAGCGTGTGACACGCTCTTTAAAAAACATGCGGGCTAATACAACCGTGATAATAGGCGCCGCATAAAATATGGCATTCGCAGTCGCTAGCGGTAAAGTGGTTAATGATATCACCATAAACACCGTACCGAGTAAAAAAATATGAGCGCGAGTGGCATGCCAACGTATATTCTTAGGCAATAATGGGCGCTTAAAAAGCAACATAAACGGTAAAAGCATCAGCGTGGCACTTATTTGACGGTATAAAACAAATTGAAAAGGTGCCTCAAAACCATCCAGTAGCTTAATCAAAGAATCTGAGAGAATAACGATGTTATTTCCTAAGACCAACATAATAATAGCCATGAGCAATGAGCGATCCACCTTTGTTCTCCTCTTTAAACTGTTAGCGATGAGGGCATTTTACGTGGCTCTTTTTATTAAATATAATGATATTAACTAATTTTCACATGAGGTTTTTAGATAATGAGCCTTCCGCTTCGCTCCATCCATTATTTTGTTGAAGTTGCGCGTTGCGAGAGCTTTTCCCTGGCAGCAGAGCGCTTACATGTGTCACAAAGTGCCGTGAGTCATCAGGTGGCACTACTTGAAGGATATTTGGGTGATGATCTCTTTGTTCGGCGGGGCCGCAAAATTTTGTTAACAGCAGTCGGCGAGAACTATTTTAATGAAGTTGCTGGAGCAATTAACGCGATTGAAGGGGCGACTGCAAACGTCAGGCAATATGATACCCGGCAGGTAAAGCTGGCGGTGCATGGTTCGTTAGCGGTAAAGTGGCTGATACCGGCCCTCGATGAGTTCCGACAACGCTATCCTAATGTGGAATTGACGCTGCAAATGCTGACTCAGGATGGTAATTTTGATACCCAGTGGGCTGACTGCTTTATTACAACACAGCCGCCAGGCATGGGTTATCAGCGCTACCATTTGTATGATGAAACGTTAAAGCCCTATTGTTCAAAAGCATTATGGGCTGAGGCTCATCGGCTCGAAAGTGCGGGTGACCTCATTCAATATCCATTACTGTCAGCGATAAGCGCATTTGCCAGCGGCGAACCGGGAACCGACTGGCAGCGTTGGTTTAAAAAAGCCAACCTTCGGTTACCTGTGAGCGCTAGGGTTCACCACTTTAGTCATTTATTACTTGCTGCCGAGGCGGCTAAATACGGACAGGGAATTGCGCTGTTAAATGAGTTTATGACAACCGAGCAAGAGCGTGAAGAAAGTTTGTTTGAATTGCCGTTTCACAGTATTCAAACCGATGACAGTTTCTATTTTGTTTACCCTTCCAGTACCGCTAAAAGTCCCGGGCTTGAGTCCCTGGGCGATTGGTTGGTCGCTTTATGCCGTACACGGCATTAGTCTTGATACTTAACTTGTCAGCCTTAGCAATACTGGCCTCGAGTTCTCTCCATGTAGCGATGTGTCTCGAGCCTAATGGCAATGAGGAACCCAGAATTTATCTTGTAAAAACTGAGTGGGTAGAATCCAGGCGCTGCTAAGAAGCGCCCGGTAGATTTAAATTCCCAAAGTTACAGCATAAGTTAACATCAGTACCGAGAGTCCAATGAAGATAATACACAGAGGCAGAAACTGCATAGGGAGGTTTAGCTCCCTTTCAAGAGCACTTGCTCCTACCAAATTATAGGCGTTTTAGTTAATATTTAAACCACGGTGATTGCTAATCGACGCATAATTTAGGGTAGTGGTTATCTGGCTAACTATCCTTTTTTCCATACCCTTTTGTGGCAAGTTTTGCAGGGGTTGGAGATAAAACGCTAAAACATCTGGCTAAATGGCCTCGTTAAAATATTCCTGAGATCCCTATAGAACGTGGCCTGCACGGTTAGTAACTTCTCTCACCATTTAACGTCAGCCAGTCGCTATTTACTCCGGAGGCGGAGGTCACAGGTTCGACTCCTGTCGGGCGCGCCATCTTTTGAAGTTCTCGCATTGATAGTAACTATTAACTCAATTTCTCTTGTGTCCATTCTGTGTCCCAAATTATCTCCGACTACACGCTTACGATAACTTTGTTATTTTAGTAGGGCGTTTTACCCTTCATTGCTTTCCTAACTGTCAACAAAGCACAATTAACATATGCTGCTCTGAAAGAATTAAAAAAACGGTAATATTTTCGACAACTGGATCGTCTTTAAGTCGAGATGTGTTTTTGGAGAATGACATTGCAGCAACACAAAGCGAAAATATCTGACTTGGCACTGCAACACGGGAGGCTAGTCTTTCACTGCGCATATCGACTGTTAAGCGATACACACCTTGCAGAGGATGTGACTCAAGACGTATTTATTAAACTGTTTAAAAAATCTCTTAAAAGCATGAACGAGGTGAAAAACTGGCCTGCTTATTTAAAGTCTATGGCAGTTACCACAGCGATTGATTATCTACGTCGTAATAAAAGATTAGCGGAAGACGACTTGGAAAGCGTGCCTGAAAATGAAAGTGATACATCAAGGCACCCTTTGAACCAAGTTTTACGAGACCGTGATTTGATACTGTTCAAACAAGCCCTTTTGCAATTGACAGAGCAAGACGCTCACATATATTGCCTGCGTCATGTCGAAGGATACTCTTACCAAGAAATCGCCGAATTAATGCATGTCTCTAGCAATTCAGTCGGCGTATCCCTGCATCGCTCACAGCTAAAACTCTCCAGTATCGTAGGTAAATCAGAATATTTAGGAGCTCGTCATGAACACTAATCACGATTCTATTCAGACTATGCTTAATAAAGTTAAGGGACAAAAGCCTTCGGAACATGACGATATAGCAATGCAGTCCCGACTTCACGCTGCCATTGATGCACAAGACAACCCTGTAGATGAAGAAGAACCCGGCAACGGTATGATTCGTCTTTGGAGTTGGTTAAAAACCGCCTCACAACCAAAGCGATTTGGCTTTGCTGGAACGGCTGCCGCTTTGGTGCTAACCGCTGTGTTGATTATCACCACGTCGGTGAGCAAACCTGCATTTGCATCGGTGGTCAAGAAGTTAAGCGAAATCACCAGTATGGTGTACACAGGACAAATGCAGTCGGATGACCAAGTTATTATGACAGTAGAGGTTTTTTACCAATCGCCCAGTAAAATTAGGGTGGTCAACACACCGCTTCCAGACATTGAAGGTGCACCTTCAGTAGTGAACGTGATGGATACTAAACTTGGTAAGGGGTTAATACTCTTCCCTGAACGCAAAGTTGCCATGCCTATTAATTTTACGCCTGGTCAAAACGCGAAAGAGGCGCTGGAAAATGAGTTACTTGATTGGCACACGAAAATTTTAAATTACGACGGTGAAGTGAAGAGTGAACCAGGTGTAGTTATCGATGGAATAGAAACGACTGTCTTTACAGTGGAGCCTGAAAACATGAGATTGACTTTATGGGTCGATCCTAAGACTGAATTACCTATTCGTATAAGAGTAGAGACAATGGATGGACCGTATTTTGTTTTTGAGGCAGATGTGGCATTTAATGAAGCGATAGACCCTGAAATGTTCGACTTAGCGCCATCTGGCTATGAAATTATGGGAGCGGATTCGGAGTAAGCCAGGCTGTTGCCGAGCTCGGGCACTTGCGAATCGGCCGTGGCGCTACGGGGTTATAAACCATCAGTAATGCCCGAGTCGGCAACGGCAGAACGAGTATCCCAACTAAAATCCAGAAGGATACTTGCCAGAACATGTTTAACTCCCTTTACGTATAACGGTTCTTTTTCAACAGGTCTTTGCCTATTATTCTTTACCAAACTTTCCGGCTATCTGCTCTGTTTACCAATTTACTTATTAAGTAAGCAGCTAAGAAAAAAGCAGGCGTCGCAAAAATGTCTGGATGCATAATCCAGGTTGCCAGTCCCAGTAACACGCTTAAGTACTCGACCCAAACGAGTTTATTTCTTCTATTGACGCCAAACAAACTTAATTTGAACCAGACCGGTTGTTGCTTCCAGTATTTAGATTCTTTATCAATCACAGTAATTTCCTCCGTTAGCTTCGACACATCAACTTCGAATACAGAGGCCAGTGATTTAAGAGATTCCATACTTGCTTTATTGCCGCTTTCTATACGTTGAATTGTTCTTACACTCAAGCCTGACATTATCGCTAATTGTTCTTGAGACCAATTTTTACGTTCTCTCAATTTTTAATCATTCAAATTCTCCTGGTATCTGTATTCAGGCTCAATGATGAAGCAACAACGTCGGTGTCGGTCACGAAATATACACGACAGACGGGCGACACTAACTGTAGTGGTCAAGAGAAGCTAACCACAGGTTTACGATTTTCCTGTGCCTTCAGTTTGACTAATTCATTATACACGTCAATAATTAACGTGTATAAAGTATATTGCAAACCAAAAGAGCATCACATGTTAAATCATGAAGCGGGCAAAACGCTAAAGCAAAAACTTCCTCTCGGTATGATAGCAACAAAGCGTTGGCTACAAGAGCAGGGCTTGAGTTTGCACTATATCGACAACTCCGTCCGACGAGGAGCTTTAATCGTTGCTACGCCCGGGGTCTATTATCGCGAAGAAGCTTACCCAACCTGGCAAGGTGTTGTGGCTTCATTGCAGCGAATAGCTACGTTCGCAGTCAATGTGGGGGGCCTGACAGCTCTAGAGTTAAATGGTGTAAGCCATTACGTAAATCAAAGTGGAAAACCTACGATTGGTCTATATTGTCCTGAGAAGCTGCCTGTATGGGTTGATAAAATTGGTGTGGAAGCTACTTTCGAATGGCATGGAACGAAGCGATTGTGGCCAGAATCACTCATGCGCGACCAGCGCGTTCTCCGTCCTTATGAATGGTCAAAAGGTTTGCCGGAAATAACGTATTCTTGTGTTGAAAAAGCTTATCTGGAAGTGCTCAACGAGGTACCTAAACATATCAGTTTTGAGCATGCTGATGCGCTGCTTCAGGGGTTGCATAACTTATCACCCCGGAAGTTAGATACGCTGCTAAAAAACTGCCTTAATGTCAAAGTAAAACGGCTATTCTTTTGGCTAGCGGAGCGCAATCAACAGCCCTGGTTTAAACGTTTAGTGTCAACAGACTACGATCTAGGCTCAGGTAAAAGAGCTATCGCGGTAAATGGTCGCCTGGAAAGCAAATGGCAGATCACGGTACCCAAGGAGATGTAAATTATCATGGATAGAAATAGCATTTATTATCGGCAGGTTCAGTTGCTTATGCAGGTGTTACCATTTGTTGCGGCTCATGACTGCTTTGCGCTCAAAGGCGGCACAGCGATTAACCTATTTGTCAGAGACTTTCCGCGACTGTCGGTTGATATTGATCTCGTTTTTCTACCTATGATGGATCGAGATGAAGCACTTAATACGATCACTAGTCACCTGGAGAAAATAGGTAAAAAGCTCACAGCCGAAATTCAGAATGTGACTGTCATACGCCCATTTGAAGTCAAAAAAGACGCGCTCCGTTTATTGGTGGAGCGTGAGGTTCGCGGTACAAAGGTTCAGATAAAGATAGAACTGTCACCCGTACTTCGAGGAACTGTCTACAAACCGACAACCTTGAGTGTTACTGAAGCGGTGGAAAATGAATTTGGCTTCGCAGAAATTTCCGTGGTTAATTTCGCCGATCTCTATGCTGGTAAGATTTGCGCCGCGCTCGACCGGCAGCACCCCAGAGATTTGTTTGACGTAAAACTACTTCTGGATAACGAAGGCTTCACTGATGATATTCGTAAAGCGTTACTTGTTTATATTGTCAGCCACCCCCGTCCTATTTCGGAGTTATTACGACCTCATTTCAAAGATATTTCCGAACTTTATGAGGGGGAGTTTAAATCGATGGCGGACATCGATGTCCCATTCGCGGAGCTTGTGGCTGCGCGTGGGAAAATTGTAAAACTCATGCATGCGGCATTTACTGACGAGGAGAGGTCGTTTCTTTTGACGTTTAAATCACGCAAACCGGATTGGTCATTACTCGGACTTGATGGTGTTGATCGGCTACCGGCGGTTAGGTGGAAGCTGAAAAATCTTGGAGAAATGAGTGAGGAAAGACATCGGAGAGCTTATAACAGACTTGTGGATGCACTCAATTCAGTGGGTTTAGTTACGAGATAATCCATATATGCATTATTTGACTATATTCCATATATAAACTAAATTTTTATATTCTCTATTTAGTATAAATGCCTATATTCTATATAAGGAATTAAAATGCGAATCACCACTCCCGGTTCCTTGGGTAAATATATAGCACAACGGCGACAGGAAGCTGGTTATAGCCAAATGGAATTAGGCAAACGGATTGGTAAAGATCAGCGTTTTATATCCCGTGTTGAGACCAAAACATCATCCATTACTTTCGCTAACTTAATGAAAGTAATGGCTGCTTTGAACATTCGGTTCGATATTTCTAATTCCGCAGATGACGGTTATGAAGTCTTAAATAGGGTCAGGAAAGCGTCTGTGGATGAAAATCTCCCGCAAACCAAGCATCGGCCTCTTGATGCGCTTAAGAGCAATCGTAGGCCTATTGTGATTCGAAAATCACCACCTAAAAAGTAAAAGGAAGATTCGTCATGCCAAGGCGCAAGGCTACACGAGAATTACATTGCGGGATTAATGGAATAAAAGTAGGAACCGTAAGGCGGAAAAGTGGCACCTTCGAGTTTATTTATGATGATGAATGGTTGGGAGCAGAATATGCGCATTCGATAAGCTTGTCACTGCCAATGACATCTAAACGACATACAGGCGAGCGCGTTCGTTATTTTTTTGATAATTTGTTGCCAGATAATGAAGAAGTTCGTCAGCAAATTGTTGATAGAATCGGCGCTTACTCAACAGACACTATGGATTTGCTATCAGCTATCGGGCGTGACTGTGTGGGAGCGTTATCTCTTTCCTTAACGGAAATACCTCCAGAACCATCTATGCAGATGAACCCGGTCGATGAGAATGAAATCAATGAGATTTTAAATCATGCGGTTACCGGGCATACCCTCGGAATGGGGGATGACGATACTTTTCGTATTTCTATTGCAGGAGCTCAGGAAAAAACAGCATTAACCTATCACCGTGGTCAGTGGCATCAACCGATAGGTAACACTCCTACAACCCATATTTTTAAAATGGCTATGGGAGAGTTACCTAGTGGCATAAATATGGAGCAAAGTGTCGACAATGAATGGTTTTGTTTACGCTTTATGCATCATTTAGGGTTTGATGTAGCGCACGCTGAGATAGAAGTTTTTGGTGAGCAAAAGGTACTTGTTGTCGAACGTTTTGATAGACATACGGATGAAGATGGTCAAATTTTAAGGATAAGCCAGGAAGATATGTGCCAGGCTCTGGGCAGAGCCGGGCAATCGAAGTATGAAGATAAAGGAGGCCCGGGCGCTTTTGAAATATCGGATCTGCTCGCAACAAGTCAGCAAGGTTTAAAAGATCAGCAAGTGTTTTTTTTGAGTCAATACGTATTCTGGTTACTGTGTGCTATTGATGGTCATGCAAAGAATTTCAGTGTTTATTTGGACGCTTCGGGTTATTGGTTAACGCCAATCTATGATGTCCTTTCAGCGTATCCAACCCTGGGTAAAATACAGCCGAAAAAAGCTAAAATGGCAATGAGGGTAAAAAGTAAAAACTCCCATTATCATTGGCATAAAATTTTACCTCGGCATTGGCCTAATCATGCCAAATTTTCTGGCCTTTCCCCCGATATTGCTCAAGAATTAATTGGTGCGATAAATGAGGAGTTGCAGGGTGCTCTTGATAAAACCTGGGCTGATGCTCCCGAACACTTTCATCGGGAAACAGGAGAACAAATAACCAAAGGCGTTCTGGATCTAGCAAGGAAAAAACTGCTGATATGAACGATCTAAAAAGTTATTTGGAAGTGTTCCTTCATTAACCCAGAAGGATACTTGCCAATCATGGTGGCGTGTCCCGTGGCGCTCAAAGCTGGCTCCCCAATACACGATGGCTGTAGCAGTCGATATTAACGCGAAGACAGAGAATTTTTGGGACTTCGGCGGCCTTCCCACAACTAAAACTTTGAACAAACACAAAACTTGCTACTGAGTGGTTTTGGATTTATAACAAAGAAAGGTCGAAAACGGCTATCCGCGGCATCCATTCGAGGTGGTAAACGAGTTGGTTCAATAATAAAAGGGACAGAACATGAAGGTTGTTATACGCAGCTTTTTGCTGGCTATATGTTTGCTGACGGTGAACTCCGCATTCAGTAAACAAAGTGTAGCGGATGAAAGGGAAGCCTATATCCGGGCTAACTACACCAAATATGAATATCAAATCCCGATGCGCGATGGCGTAAAGTTATTCACGTCGGTTTACGTACCCAATGATACCAGCAAATCTTACCCTATTATGATGCAGCGAACGCCTTATCGCGTTGCACCGTACGGGGTAGACGAGTATAAAAAACGTTTGGGACCGAGCGAAGCATTTGAAAAAGACGGTTTTATTTTTGTCTTCCAGGACGTGCGCGGCAAGTTCATGTCGGAGGGGGATTTCGTCAACATGCGCCCGCAGGATGCCTACACTCGCGGAAAGAACGCAACGGATGACGCCACAGATACGTACGACACGATTGATTGGCTCGTAAACAATATAAAGGGTAACAACGGAAAAGTGGGTATGTGGGGAACCTCTTACCCCGGTTACTACACGTCGGTGGCATCAATTAACAGTCACCCTGCGCTTAAGGCAATTTCTCCTCAGGCTCCCATTGCTGATTGGTTCTTTGATGACTTTCATAGAAATGGTGCTTTCGTCACGCCTATGGCTTTCATATTTTTTGATACCTTCGATAAGCAGCGCGATGGCACCTTCGCTTACTGGCCTGAAGGTATGAAAACTGAAACGCCAGACGGCTATCAGTTTTTCAAAAATCTTGGGCCACTTTCCAATGTAAACGATAAGTACTTTAACGGAGAACGCCCATTTTGGAATGAGATTATTCAGCATCCAAATTACGACGATTACTGGAAGGCGCGGAATGTCTTACAGCACTTATCAAACACTAAGCCTGCCACGCTAGTTGTTGGCGGTTGGTATGATACAGAAGACCTTTACGGACCGCTTTATACCTATCAAACCATGTCAGACAACAATAAGAAGGATCATGTTCAACTGGTCATGGGGCCCTGGTATCACGGTCAATGGCAAAGCGAGCAGGGCGGTACTGAACTTGGAGAGGCTCATTTTGGTTTTGATACCAGTGCTTGGTTTCAAAGAGATGTGTTGCTGCCATTTTTTAAAGAGCACCTAAAAGGTGCTGATGAAGCCAATCTGACTAGGGCAACCATGTTCGAAACCGGCAGTAATCGCTGGCGTCATTTTGAAGCTTGGCCGCCTAAGGATACATCTAGAGAAACCCTGTATTTAGCGGATGACGAAAAAATCGTTGAGCAGGAAAACAATACGGGTAGCAGCGAGTACCTAAGTGATCCTAACAAGCCGGTTCCTCATTCTGCCGAAATCAGTCGCGGCTGGGATAGACCATACATGGTAGAAGATCAGCGTTTTACGGCGAGAAGACCTGACGTTCTGGTATTTGAGACCGATACGCTGGAATCGGACTTAACAATTGCCGGGGCCATCGACCTTAACCTATGGTTCGCTACCAATAAATCAGCGGCGGATATTGTGGTGAAGCTTGTCGATGTCTTTCCTTCCATTGATGAGAATACCAATAAGGCTGACATGGAGCGCGGGAACCGCCATGAGCTTGTGCGTTGGGGCGTGTTACGCGGGCGTTTTCGTGAGAGTATGAGTGAGCCTAAAGCATTCGTTCCAAATCAACCAACTGAAATTGGGTTTGAGCTGTACGATGTTTTACATACGTTCAAACGCGGGCATAAGCTGCAGATTCAAATACAAAGCAGCATGTTTCCGTTTCTGGATATTAACCCCCAGAATTACGTTGAAAACATTTTTAATGCAAAAGAGAGCGACTTTGCAAAGGCAACTCATAAAATTTATCACAACTCTGAGTATCCGAGTTCGATAAGCTTTAACGTGCTGTAATCGACTCCGACCAGACGTTTGATTTACCGGCGGCTCTTCTAAATTTTTCTATTGAGCCGTTGCTTCAACCTGTGGTTCTCAGCTTTTATCTGCTCAATTTCATCAAGCAGGTTTAGCACTAAATAGAGATCGGGCCAGTCTATATTTAGATCCCGGTTGAGACGCGCCGCCTTTTTTACTGTCATCACCGAGGTAACATGAAACATCCACTGATGCGGGTGTTCTCCGGTGACTGGTACCGCAATCTCATGCTCAATCAGCTCAAGCATGGTTTCGGCGCTGACATTTGCAGAAAGGCAGAGCTCTTCGAAACTCAGGTGAAAATTGGGTGAGTACACTTGTTGTAAGGTTGTCATTATCTATCGCTCCATTCGCGACGAGGGTCAAAGGCTTCGCTGTCCGCGAGCTGAGCCCAAAGGGTCTTACTGTTTTCATTTAGTGAGGATGGCATCACAATCTTTATTGTGGCAATCAAATCGCCATTTGAGAGCTTCCCGACCAAGCCTTTGCCTTTTACACGTAAGCGCTGACCTGCCTGGCTGTTAGCTGGAATGGTTAGTTGAACTTTGCCAGAGAGCGTCGGCACCTCTACTTTAGTTCCTAATGCCGCTTCCCATGGCGCGAGCGGTAAGGTGAGCAAAAGATTATTGGCTTCCACATCAAATAATGGATGCGGAAGTATTTTGATGGTTAAGTAAGCATCGCCGCTTGGGGCGTTACCGTAAGCCGGGGCACCTTGTCCTTTTAGTCGAATACGTTCGCCATCTCGTGCGCCAGCAGGAATTTTTACTTTGAGCGATTTTTTTACCTGCTGCTGGTAACCTTGTTGGTCATAAACCGGAATAACGAACTCAATTTGTTTGGTCGTGTCGGCCAAGGTGTCTTCGAGCATAACCGGCCAGTCGAATTCAACATCAGCTCCTTTGGCTTGGTTGGCGTCCTCATACCAAGGTTGCTGACGATGTTGTTGGCGACTGCGGGAACCTGCTGCTCCAAACACTGAGTTAAAGAAGTCAGTAAAGTCCTGATTACCCATCGTACTATTATTAGTGTGATAGTTGGCGCTCGATTTCCTATTTTGATTGTTATAACCGCGTTTGCGAGCCTCGCACAAAGCATCATATTCAGCACGCTTTTCAGCACTATGTAATACTTCATAGGCTTGGGCTACGCGCTTAAAATTCTCGGCTGCATCTGGTAACTTGCTTACATCGGGATGATACTTTCGGCCGAGTTTGCGGTACGCGGTTTTAATTGCTTTACTATCGGCGGTCGGCTCTACACCCAGTACTTCGTAATAATCAATAAACTCCATTGCAAAGCCTTATGTTCGTATTATCGAACCTGAGTATAGCTTTAAAGAAAAATTTCGTCTGTGTTCACAGATTAAAAAAAACAGGTCACCGTTTTAGAGTGAATCCGGTAGGTGTAATGGTGCGATGAGAGTTATTAAAACAACTGCGTAATACCCAACAAAATAGCGTAGCGGCCAGCTTTACTGATGAAAACCAGAATCAAAAATTGCCAGAAGGTTAATCGCAGCATACCGGCTATAAACGTAAGAGGATCGCCAATGAAGGGTGCCCAGGCCATCAGCAGCGACCATTTGCCAAAACGTTCAAACCAGCGGTGCCCACGGGCTAAAGATTTGGGTTTGAACGGGAACCAGCGGCGATCCTGATACCGTACCAAAAAACGACCCAGAACATAGTTGACCACTGACCCCAGCGTATTACCGATTGAGGCCAGCCACCAGATTATCCAGACATCGTAATCCATGCGCTGGGCTGCCACGACCACAAACTCAGACTGAGCAGGCAGTATTGTGGCGGCCAGAAAGGCTGTCAGAAATATACTTAAATACATAAAATCCTATTACGTGGCACAGCTTATAACGGATGTCATCAGCGTAATGGAAATGACAAACACAAAAGTTTTTGACTACACTCAACAATGAACACTCATCAATAAAGCAGAGAGGTACCTCAATGGCATTTGAAAAATGTCCAAAATGTGAAGATCAGGTACTGGATAATAACTATAGCTGTCCTGCCTGTGGTTTTGTGAAGAGTGAAAAATCGGAGCAAGAGAACCAACCGGGCGAAAACAGCGCGATTACGTCTGAGAACACATCGAAAAGTTTGCAGATACAAGGTGTGTTATCGCTCGTTATTCTTATCGTGGGTGTGCTTTGGTTTTTTCTAACCTCCGAGGAGTCTCAGCAAAGTAACGAAATTAATGTGATACCTCTGGTTATGTTTATCGGCGGTCTTATCTGGTACATAGTGACGCGCTTTCGAATCTGGCGTTCGCACTCTTCTTAAATAAGGGCAATAACGCGGTTACCGAACGATGCTACTGCTCTACGGGCTCTTCGTGCAGGGACTCCCATGCCTGAAGCATTTCTTTCTTCGTTGAACCCCAGCGATACCCGCCCAAAGCACCGCTTTTCTGAATAACACGGTGACACGGAATTAGCATGGCAACAGGGTTCGAACCAACAGCATTACCAACCGCCCGAGACGCTTTAGGGTAACCTAATGCATTGGCAATTTGTGAGTAACTCGCCAGCTTTCCCGGTGGTATCCTCAATAAAGCTCGCCACACGGCTACTTGAAAATTTGTACCCATTACGTGCAATGACAAGGGGTTAGACTGCCCGTCTTTTAATCGACTAAACAGTACGTTAGCCACATAGTTGATCGCGTTGTCGTTTCTTACGAGCGAGGCTTTGGGCCAGTCTTTGCATAAATCAGTAAGTATCTCGTCAACAGCTCTGGAGCCCAAAAACTCAATGCGGCATACGCCCCGTGGAGTAATTGCGACAAATATCTTACCAAAAGGCGTTTCATTTACGCCGTATTGGATAGTAACTCCCTGGCCTTCGTTCTTGTATTCACCTGGCGTTACGGCTTCTAGCTTTACAAAGTGGTCATACAGTCGGGAGCCTCCGCTTAAACCCATGCTGAGGGAAACATCCATAAGAGAGCTTTCTCCCTTCAGCATTCGTTTGCTTCGCTCCAGCGTGAGGGCCTGCAGGAAGCGTTTCGGTGTGGTGCCTGCCCATTTACAAAACACCCGATGGAAGTGGAACGGACTGAGATGAACATGAGCAGCAACGTCTTCCAGGGTCGGCTGGCTCGATACATGCTCTGACATATAGGCCATGGCTTTTTCAATACGGATATAATCAGACATAACCATCACCTTTAGATACGATTAATTGATACACCACTATCCAGAAGTGGTAAAACCTAAAGCATCAGACGCTAGGAGTAATGCTGGCTGAGCTATTAATCATAGAAGGCTTTTTAGCTGATGCCGACCCGAAGCTTGCTCTTTAGCAAACCCAGCAATTACTGCTGGGCTTGATTTAACGCCTGAATAGCAAAGCTGCCAAGCCAGTGACCACCTTCGTAGCTATCGCCGATTAGATTAGGGTATGAGTGCGCCATATGCTTATCGGCTATTTTGCGTAAATGCCTGTACTGCGGGTATTGGTTAGCCAGCGCATAGAGGTTCCAGGCGCGGCTGAAATTTAAACCGTCCAGATGAACCAGTTTGCCATCGGTTCTGTCGCCAACTTCACCTACCGCTAGACTGAATTCTGGGTCAGCGAGTTGTGGCATAAAATCATCCAGCCAGGTTAAAAACTGCTGCTTCGGTAGAACGCGCTGCATTAAGCCAATTTCTTCCAGGCAGGGCGAAAGAAAGTCGTAGCCGCTGGGCTCCCAGCCTATGGGGCAGTTTTTATCTTCCAGAAAATAGTCTTTCGCGCGTTTGGCAATTAACTGCTGTAGTTCGGTGTGCTGCTGATTAACGGCATAGTCGTAGGCGAAACTTAAGCCAAAGGCCGTGTTGGTATGCTCGCCCACCCGCACTGGGTAAACTAATCGAGGTAAGAAGTTGATATAGCGCTCAACAATTAAATCGGCTAATGGTTGTAAGTTAGCGGCTAGGTCTTTGGCCATAGGGTCTTCCCATGAATGGAGCTCGTCAGACAGCTTTAACAGCCAGGCCCAGCCGTAAGTGCGCTCAAACGAGTCATTAATATCTTTACTGAAAAAGTCGACTTCGCGCGCCACTTTCTCGGCGGTTAAATTACGTTTAAGTATGGCTTTGACTTCGTCGGCCTGTTCTAAGTCCGGAAACTGACGCAGCAAAGTAACCATTGACCAATAACCGTGAGCGGCGCTGTGCCAGTCAAAGCAACCATAAAAAACCGGGTGTATAACCGACGGTTCTTTTAAATCATCGGCACTGCCTAATATTATTCCCGTTTTGTACGGATAAGGCGTTTCGACGCAATGTAATGGAAGAGCCACCAGCTTATTGGCTTCCGAGAGGCTGAGCTCGTGTGACGATGCGTTATTATCGGCCGCCTGAGTGAACAGGCTAACCGACATGAGTAGGGCACTGCTTATAATGCCGCGAATATTCATAATGTTGCCTTATATGCTGGAGACTGTGTTAATTGGCTCATTGGTTTTTCAGTAAATCGAGAAAGAAAGCGTATTCCAGCGCCGTGTTTTGCAAGCGCTTAAAGCGCCCGGAAACACCACCGTGACCCGCTTCCATTTCGGTTTTAAACAGCAGCAGATTATCATCGGTTTTATAATCTCTGAGCTTAGCGACCCACTTGGCCGGTTCGAAATACTGCACTTGTGAGTCAAAGAGTCCGGTGGTTACCAGCAGGTTAGGGTAGTCCTGTGCGCTGATTTGATCATAAGGTGAATACGACAACATATAGTCGTAATAGACTTTCTCTTTCGGGTTACCCCACTCGTCAAACTCGTTGGTAGTGAGAGGAATACTTTCATCCAGCATGGTTGTCACAACATCGACAAAAGGTACATGTGCCGCTACGCCAAGGTAAAGTTCCGGCGCCTGATTGATCACTGCGCCCATTAACAGACCACCAGCACTACCACCCATGGCGAAGACTTTATCCTTGGCGCCATAGCCTTGCTCAACCAATGCCTTAGTGACATCGACAAAATCATTAAAGGTGTTTTGTTTTGTCAGTTTTTTGCCGTCTTCGTACCACGGGCGCCCCAGCATTTGCGAGCCGCGAATATGGGCGATAGCAAAAACAAAACCTCTGTCTAACAGACTTAGACGGTTGCTGCTAAAGCTGGGTTCTGAAGTAGAACCGTAAGAGCCATAACCGTATTGATAAAGTGGGTTGGCGCCATCTTTTTTAAATTTGTCCTTACGGTAAACCAGTGTTACCGGTACCTCAGCACCGTCCCGGGCGGTGACAAATAACCGTTCGGAAGCGTAGTTTTCAGGTTTAAAATCGCCAAGTACAGGCTGTTGCTTTAACAGCGTTTTATCCAGACTGTTCAGGTCTACATTATAATGGCTACCCGGAGTGGTCATACTGGTGTAGTAAAGGCGCAGCTCAGGGTTATCGGCTTCTTTGTTACCGTAAAAATACAGCGTGTAAGCTTTGTCGCGGAATGAAAGCTCTTGTTCATCACCGGTATTTAGGTTTCGTACGAACACCTCTGTTAGTCCGCGCTGGCGCTGTTTATAAACCAAATGCTGGTCAAACAGCTCAATGTCTTCCAGTCGAGTGTCTTCTTTATGTGGAATAACTTCCTGCCAGTGCTGCTTGTCGCCAAGCTTATCTGCGCTTACCCGCATCAGGCGAAAGTTCACGGCATCCAGATTGGTCAACACATAATAATCATCACCGTGTTTAGCTATGCTGTATTCCAGGCCGTCTTCCCGTGGCACAAACTCAACCGGCTTGGCGTTGGGGTCATTGGCATCAATTAGCGAGACGCCTTTAGATTCGGTCGCATCATGGATAATATAAATTTTTGAGTCGTCTTTGCTTTTGCGAATGCCGGTGTAAAAGGTTGTGTCCTGCTCTTCATAGACCAGTTCATCTTGTTGCTGTTCGGTACCCACTTTATGACGATATACTTGATAACCCAGCAGGGTTTCCGGGTCTTTCTTTATGTAGTAAAAATGCTGTCCGTCGTTACCCCAGACAATATCGCCAGACGTATTTTTGATTTGATCCGGGAGTAACTCACCGGTTTTCATATTCTTAAGTTTAATTTCATACATACGGCGGCTAACGGTATCTTCACTATAGGCAAGAATCGCATCGTCCGGGCTAACTTCAAGACTGCCTACGGAGTAATAATCTTTACCTTCAGCAAGCTCATTAACATTTAACAAAATTTGCTTGTTGGTACCGGAAAAATCTGTACTGCGAACGTAAATCGGGTATTCGTTATCGCCGCGCATTTCTGTTGAGTAATAGTAGTCGCCGTCACGTACTGGTACGGAGTTATCATCTTTGGCAATGCGGCTTTTCATTTCTTCAAACAGCTTTTGCTGCAAATCTTCCGTGTGAGCCAGCATCTCATCCGTATAAGCGTTCTCTGCCTCAAGATAAGCCAGTACTTTAGGGTCTTTACGTTCATCGTCCCGCATCCAGTAATAATTATCGATGCGGGTATCACCATGAATGGTCATTTCATGAGGGACTTTTTCTGCTACCGGAGCTTCAACGCCTTGTTTAGAGGTCGATGAGCTGGTATCGGTGTTTTGATTCGCGGGAGAGCAGGCCTGCAATAATGCAGCACTTAATAGAGCAATATAAAGGGGGCGAAGTTTTTGCATGTGGCGATCTCGTTATGATTATTATTTTAATTCAAATGATATTAACAAAGTTATAATTTGTTAGCTATATCGGGGCCCCCCGCATTGATAGGCAGTTCTTAACTGCAGTAGCCCGGCCTTAAAAGCAAAAAAGCCCAGCAACATCGTTGCCGGGCTTCCAGAGTGGTTTGCTAATTGTAAAAATTAATTAGCTTTTGAGTTCACCCGACGCCGACTCGATATGAGCGCGGACAAACCACTGGAATTGCTCAAGCTCGGCAAGTTGGCCGGTGAGCATGTCTTCCGAAACCGGGTCCAGTTCAGCGAGCTTATTGAGTGCGTCTCTGTGGTCTTTATTTACACCGTTGTACACTTTATCAAGTGCAACCAGATGCTCAGTGACCAGACCTCTGCCTATCGAATAGTCTTTCCATGAACGGCGATCCACAATTGACTGAGGGGTACCGGCGGGCACGCCGCCCATAGTGGCGATTCGCTCTGCGATGGTGTCGGTCATTTCACGAATGCTATCAACCTGCGGGTCCAGCATTTCATGTACGCCAATAAAGTTTGGACCAACCACGTTCCAGTGAACATGTTTAAGCGTCAGTTGAAGGTCAAGCAGTGCGACCAGGCGGTCGTCGAGCAGTGCTATAGCGTCTTGGGCAGACTTGTCTTTAATCCCAGGGGCGGTGAATTCAGCTGTTTTATCACTTGTATTCATTATTCCTCCTGTTATTTGTTCATCACCCCTTTATACGCGTAAACCGACTTAATGGATCTCGGCGCTTAATAAGCAAAGGCAGCCACCGTATAGGGTGACCGCCTTTGCTTGAGCTGCGAACAACTTATTACCTAATAGCGTTCAAGCCAGTGCGCGTAAGGTGCTGGTAATACCCACGAAGGCTTCTCGACACGCAGTGCTTTGGCTGCGTCGTAAGGCCAGTGAGGATTCGATAAATGAGCACGACCCACCATGACCAAATCCAGTTGCCCTTGTGCAACCGTGTGTTCTGCCAGCTGAGGTAAATCAATGCCCCAGGCGGAAGCCACTGGAATATCCGCCTCTTTACGAATGCGCTCAGCAATAGGTGCCATAAAGCCCGGACCCCAGGGGATTTCGGCGTTTGGTGTTGAGAAACTGATACTGACATTTAAAAAGTCCAGTCCCTCAGCTTTTAGCAACTGAGTCAGTTTAACGGACTCCTGCATCTGCTGCTCGTCATTACCGTCAAACTCAATTACACCAAAGCGTGCAGTTAGTGGGAAATTATCTGGCCATACCTGTTTTACCGCACGAACTGTCTCCACCAGAAAACGGGCGCGGTTCTCGAATGAACCACCGTATTCGTCAGTACGCTGGTTGGCATGAGGGGAAAAGAAGCTTTGTCCCAAATAACCATGAGCAAAGTGCAGTTCAAGCCATTCAAATCCTAAATCACGAGCTCGTTCCGCAGCGGAAACAAAGTCATTTTGCACGCGTTTTATGTCATCCAGCGACATTTCTTTAGGTTCGCGAGGCAGGTTTGCACCAAAAGCGATAGGAGAAGGCGATATTGGCTGCCAGCCTCTAGTATCATTTTCAGCTATGTGGTCGTCACCGTCCCAAGGGCGGTTTGCGCTGGCTTTGCGGCCGGCGTGGCCAATTTGAATGCCGGCAACGGCGCCTGCTTTTTTTATATTCTCCACAACAGGCGCAAAAGCTTGTGCCTGTTCGTCGTTCCAGAGGCCTGTGCAGTTAGGGGTAATGCGCCCTTCAGGGGAAACTGCGGTGGCTTCGACAATGACTAAGCCAGCACCGCCACGCGCCAGGCTGGTGTAATGGCTTAAATGCCAGTCGTTAACGACACCGTCTTCAGCCATATATTGGCACATTGGGGGAACGGCAATGCGGTTACGCAAACGGACGTCTTTTAACTCGAACGGTTGAAATAGTGCGGACACCTTAAGTACTCCTGTTAATTACTGCGCTTGCTGTAAAAGCAATTTTGAAGCACCTATACTAGCTCGGGCACTGGTTTGAGATAATTAGAAATAATCTATCTCAACCATCGAAAAAATGAATCAAACGAACGCCGCCCTGACTAACCTTTCTGCTCCCGCGTCTCGACATCCAGTTTGAAGTCGACGACTTTCGTTTCGCCGCGATACCAGAGCTCAATACTTTCAGGCTGCCCGTAATAATAGAACACATGCACCGGTTCGCCGTCTTCGCGCTCAAGTAGAATAACGTTGTCAAAGGGCTGCAGGTATTTTTGCTCTGCGTTCTTCGCGAAAATTCGGTTGCGAAGCTTTGTGTTTAACCGCGTGCCGTCAAGGGTTTCTTCGGGAGTAAACACGCTGTAGTCAACAACAAGTCGGTTGTCGTCTAAGCGCATACCGTCGGGTAAATTGTCGGCGCTGTAGCTTTTTTTGACAATATCCGGTGCCGTTAATAGCGGAATGCGGACTTCGATACGAGCTGGCGACTCCGGCATATACTCAGGGGTATACGCAAAGCCATATGTGGTGAAACTGAATACCTCATCTTTGTCGCGTGTTAACTCAATGGTTTCGTCTGCGTCATCGAAAAATTTCACCATTTCGGTCAGTATCACTCGCTTAAATTTTGGCTCTAAGTTGAAGTGGTAGCGGTCTGAACTGCTGATAAAAAGCTGGCTTTGTACCGGCGGGTATTTCAGATAGATCCGTTCTGTGTGTTGATATTCCGGAAGGTGCCGACTTTTTTCATAGCGAATATCAATAAGCTGTTTCATTTCTTCTTCGGTTAAATCGACTCGTCGTTTTGGCCTTTCATCATAAACCGGGCCTGCCAGGTCGATATCAGGCAAAGTGCTTAAATCAATCTCATCACTATTGTCTTGTTGGCCAAGGAAGTGAATTGGAATTTCAATTTTGTGAGTTACTTTATCGCGGGTTTTCTTGCGGGGCAGCAAAGTCACTCGTGCGGTAGCTACAGGCCCCATAAAGGCAAAGGCTTTATGCAGAACGCGGCCTTCGCCTACGGAAAGTTTGTCATGTAAGTTATTGCCTTCGGTGCGTACGGTTTCTGCATCAACTTCACCCCGCATGGCTCGTTCTATGATTTCGTCAAGCCATTCACTCATTCGTTCGTGATAATCAGACTGCAGTGTCGTATCCATTCGCAGTTGAAGTTCCCGCTCGGTTGGCGAGAGGGCTTCACCAATAATGTCTTCGTCTCGCAGCGGCATTGCCTGGTCATCCGGTACTTCAATTTTTATGTCGTAGTTAAAATCACCGGCCTTAACCAGAGTGACAGAATATCCGCGCTGCTCTTGAGTTTTGCCCACATCGCTTGCTTTAAACTCGAACTGAAGCACATCTTTGGGTAACTCAGTTTCAACGTCGCCGAGCAGTTTAACGGGTTGTAGGTCGTCTTCGGTACGCGGCTCTTTGAAATAAAAGCGTTCTGGGTCGTAACGAATTTCATCGGTTTGGGCAACCCAGTCTAATAGGTCAGGTAGGGCTTTGACGTCGCCGTTATCCATCACTACCTGGGTAAACTGCAGCTGACTTTTAAAGGGAAAAGCAAAAGGTTCACGAACCTGAAACCACTGACCCTCGCGTGAAGCGGTGGAAGCCACAAAGTTGTTACGGTAAATATCCAGAAGCTTTTGTGGGCTTTCGTAGTCTTTTAGTCGTTTAAATCGGTCGGCGGTGTAGGGGCGACCTAAGGGGCCTATGTAAGAAGCCTTGAAAGGCTCAACATAAAAGTACTGCGCAGGTTTTTCATCGAATTTTATCGTTCTGTAAATGTTCCGGTGGGCTATAAACTCCTCGCCCTCCAGAGCTTCAAACAAAGCTTTATCTTCAATGGTTTGGATTTTTTTCTTACGCTCTTTTCTCTTTTGCTGTAATTCAGCTAAAGCCGCTTCTTTTTGCTCCACACTCAGTACCTCTCTTGCTGAATAACTGTCGTTACTGTTGCAACCCAGCGTAATAGCGCCCGCTGAAAGTGCGCCAATAAGCAACAAAATTCCTTTTTTATTCATGACAGTACCTAATCTGTTTTACTGATAGCTGTACCAGCTAGCGCTAAAAATTCTGTTCGTTTAAAGCATGACCGCTAAGAGTACCTGTTAAAGCGCACAATTTTAAGTTAAGGCTTTGTAAAAACACAGGCTAGCGGCGGGTTTTACTCGCTAGCCGGCTGATGAGCGCTATAGAGTTGTCGTATACTGGCAAATATGAGACTACTGCTACAAAAATAGACCGGAAATAACCATGTTGAAGCTGAAAACCTTAATTGCCGGCTTAGTGTTGTGCTTATTGAGTGCCTCCGCGCAGGCCGAAATTCTCTACAAGGTGACAAAAGAAGACCAGACTATTTGGGTATACGGCACGCTGCACGCCGCCAAAAAAGACTTAATTAAGCTGTCTGAAACGGCAGAAAATGCATTGAAAAACAGTGAAACCGTGTGGTTTGAGGTACATCCGGAGAAAATTCAAAGTGCTCAAGCGTTGTTTATGCAGCATGCCCGGCGCTCCGAGGGTAAGTTATCTGACACGGTCGATAGTGAAACCTGGCAGCAGCTCACTACGCAGGTTGAAAAGTATGGTATGAACGCCAGTGCGCTGGAACAGCTCAATGCCTGGTTCGCACAAATTGTCATTGTTTCGCAAGCCATTGCGCAATCCGGTTACACCGCCGAAGGTGGCTCTGAAGGAAAACTGTTTGAGTTGGCAAAAAGCTCGGACATACCGGTTAAAGGGCTAGAAACCGTCGAGCGGCAAATTGATGCTTTACGCGCGGCTCAAAGTGAATCTGGTGAGGGTGAATTGCTGGAGCAGACGCTTGCGGAAGTGGAAAAAATTGAAGAGGTTTTTGCCGATATCCAGAAGACCTGGCTAGAGGGCGATCTGGATAAACTCACCCACTACTTAAACCAGAACCTACCTCCGAAGGCGTTAGACGAGCTGATCACTAAACGTAACAATGAATGGATAACAAAGCTCGCTAAGGTAACTGAGTCTGATAACGTATTCGTGGCCGTTGGTGCGGGGCACCTTGGTGGTCAGCAAGGCGTGCTTGAGCAACTTGAAAAGCAGGGCGCTGATATTCAAAAAATGTAGGAAATAGCCGTCATTAAAGCTGGCTAACGACGTAATCAAACTGTCATTTAAAGTCAGTACTATTGCCTGTTCGAAAATATAACGCTGAGCTTGTTAAGCCAGAGGTTTCAGAACGGGGAAGACGGCATGACCACGAAAGAGAAAAAGCTGAAGATTGATATTTCAGGTGTTGATCCAATTTGTAATAAGTCAAAAGGTGATGACTTTTATGATGTGGTGAACCGTCAGTTAAGCCGGCGCTCTTTCCTAAAAGGAGGCCTTGGCGTTGCTGTCAGTTCCTTTATGTTGTCGCCTTTAATGGCCGGTTGTACGTCCCCTAAAGGCTCTGCTAGTTCATCCGCGGGGCTTGGTTTTCAGGCCATTGCCGGCAACCGAACTGATGTTGTTGATGTACCCGTTGGGTATCGTGCTCAACCTTTTCTGCCCTGGGGTACACCACTTGTGCCTGGTGCCGGTGAGTTTAAAACTGACGCAAGCAATTCGGCGTTAGATCAGGCGCGGCAAGTTGGTTCGCATCACGATGGCATGCATTTCTTTCCCATAGATGTGAAAGAAGGCGGTGCTTCCTCGAAAGAAGGGCTGCTGGTGATGAACCATGAATACGTCGATCCGCAAATTCTTCACACCAGTTTTTCCCCTAACGCACCGCGCCCGCAGCACGAAGTATTGAAGGAGATGATGGCGCACGGCGTATCGGTCGCTCATATTATTCGTAAACCCGACGGAGAATGGCAGCTTGTTGAAGGCAGCTCCTACAACCGTCGAATTACCGCAAGTACCCCAATGCAAATGAGCGGGCCTGTTGCCGGTCATGACAAGTTGATAACTCGTTTTAGCCCTGACGGCACCAGGACTCGCGGAACCATCAATAACTGTTCGCATGGCCATACGCCCTGGGGCACGTACTTAACCTGCGAAGAAAACTGGGCGGGCTGCTTCATGAACGATGACAAGACTCATCCTCGTGAGCATGAAAGATACGGTGTGAACCGCGGGAACAGCCGTTATTACTGGGAAACGGCAACGCCGGGTCTTGATGAAACCGCGCGCTTTAATGCCTCTTCTACCGGTGCTGCAGCCGCAGATGATTACCGAAATGAACCGAACCACTTTGGCTGGATTGTTGAAATAGACCCTTTTAACGCTAAAAGCACACCGGTTAAACGAAGCATGCTGGGTCGCTTTGCTCATGAAGGTATTGTGTTTGCTCCGGCAGTGGAAGGTGAGCCGTTGGTGGCTTATTCCGGCGATGATTCGCGCTTTGAATATATTTATAAGTTTGTTTCGGCGAAACCTTATTACAAAGCAACTGCTTCAGGCGATTTGCTGAATGAAGGTACGCTGTATGTTGCGCACTTTAATGATGATGGAACGGGTCGCTGGCTGCCGTTAGATATTGAAAACTCAGAGTTTCAGGCAAAGGCCAGCGAAGCGGGCGTCGAGTTCCATTCTCAGGCCGATGTGCTGTTAAACACTCGGCTTGCGGCCGATGTTATGGGTGCGACGAAAATGGATCGCCCGGAATGGGGCGCTGTGCATCCAACGACCAAAGAAGTCTACTTCAGCTTAACCAATAACACCCGCCGCACCGAAGTGCAGACGGATGCTGTGAACCCGCGTGCCGAAAACGCTTATGGTCATATTGTGCGCTGGAGCGAAGACCACCAGCAAAGTGCTGAATCCTTTCACTGGGACATTTTCTTAATGGGCGGTGAAGCGGGTACACGCACTCCAAACGCTGAAGGGGATGACCTGACTCTAACGGCCGATAACCAGTTCGCCTGCCCGGATGGCTTGTGGTTTGATCATAGAGGCACGCTCTGGATCCAGACGGACATGAGTGGTGAGCTGTTAAGCCAGGGCGGTTTTGGTAACAACGGTATGTACGCTGCTAACCCTGAATCTGGCGAGTTGAAACGCTTTTTGGTTGGCCCTGTAGATTGCGAAATTACCGGAGTGGTAACAACGCCGGATGGCAAAACTATGTTTGTTAATGTTCAGCACCCTGGTGACCGACTGGCGCCTGGTAAGTTCAGCAGTAGCTGGCCTGCCGGTAACGGTGCACGTCCGCGTTCAGCAACGGTTATTATTACTCGTGAAGACGGCGGGGTAGTAGGAGCCTGAAATAGCCAGCCGATCAGTTAAACTGATCGGCTGACACTCTCAACACCACCGCTGTTAATAACGGTTACACCGTAACGTTCAGGCGTACGTCGATGTTATTACGAGTCGCGTTTGAGTACGGACAAACCTGGTGTGCTTTTTCAGCAAGAGATTCCGCTTCGTCCTGGCTCATGCCCGGTAAATGAATGTTCAGCGTGGCATCAATACCAAACCCGCCTTCAATCTGACCAATACCTATTTCGGCTTTAACTTCAGTGTCTTTGGGCAGTTTAACTTTTTCCTGACCCGCAGCGAACTTCAGTGCGCCGATAAAACAGGCTGAATAACCCGCCGCAAATAATTGCTCAGGGTTTGTACCATCACCGCCTGCGCCACCGAGTTCTTTAGGTGTTGTCAGTTTTACTTTCAGTTGGCCGTCGTCAGACTCTGACTGACCATCGCGTCCGCCGGTTGATGTTGCTACAGCTTTGTACAGAATATCCATAACGATTACCTCACTATTTGGTGTGTTGGGAACTAATACGCATAATGTTAGTGCAATAACAGTTATCGCGATAACAGTATTTTCCGAACGAAGTTATCGATATTTTCGATACATCGGACTTGGCTAGTGGTCGGGCTTGTCTTGTAACTGCGCCCGCAGTGATTCAAGGGTGTGTTTTAAGGCAAGGGCCTCATCAGGCTCCAGTTGAGTGGCGCAGAAAACCTGCTCCGGAACATCGCAGGCAGACTGTTCCAGTTGCCGACCTTGTTCGGTGAGGTATAAATGCAGTTGTCGCTCATCGTCGATATTGCGCTTTCGGGTTATTAGCCCGCGCTGCTCCAGCCGCTTAATAACCGGACTTAACGCGCCTTTTTCCTGAAACAACTTGCGGCTTATTTCCGTAATGGTCACGCCATCGCGCTCCCATAAAAGCAATAAAATAAGGTATTGCGGATAGGTCAAATCAAGCTTCGAGAGCAGCGGCTTGTAGAGCTTATTCATTGCTAGTGAGGTTGAGTACAACGCAAAGCAAAGCTGGTTATCCAGCCTGAGCGCTTTATTACTGTTATTGTCTGCCATGCGTTGCTCCTGTGTCGTTTGTCTCAATGATACGCAAAGTCAGCTTACAAACAAAGTTTAGGGTTTGTAGTTAAATAAGTTAATGTCTTATAGTAATACAAATTAACTTTGTGCGAATTAGGTTCGGGGTAGTCTCTAAAACTATTTCCCGGATACCTCAAACCAGGAACCATGTTATATGCCGAATAAATTAGTGACTATGCTCGGGGGCTTTGTGCTGGCGGCTTCTGTTGTTGGCTCTGCTGTAGCCGGAAACCCAATTATTAAAGAACGCTTTACAGCCGACCCGGCAACCTTAGTTCATGACGGTGTGGTCTATCTGTATGTAGGCCACGACGAAGCTAAAGAAGACGGTGATTTTTTTGTCCTTCGCGAGTGGTCTATCTATTCGTCAGATAACTTAAAGGACTGGACGCTGGAAGGCGCTTTTCCCCGCACGGAATTTGACTGGGCAAAAGGCGACACAGCCTGGGCTGCTCAGGCGACTGAACGAGACGGTAAGTTTTACTGGTATGTAACTGTACTAAACGACGCCTCCGATCCGGAAAAGCAAGGTTTTGCGATAGGAGTGGCGGTGTCGGATGACCCGGTTAATGGTTGGAAAGACGCAATAGGCGGGCCATTGATAACCGCGGACATGACAGAATCGCCTGAATTTATGGAGGATGAGCCCTGGGACAACATCGACCCAACTGTATTTATTGATGATGACGGACAAGCGTATTTGTATTGGGGGAACACGCACCTCTACTACGCACGTCTGAAAGACAATATGACCGAACTGGACAGCGAAATTCATAAAGTTGATATCGATAACATGCCAGGTACCTTCACTGAGGCGCCGTGGCTGCATAAATACCAGGATAAATATTACCTGACATTTGCAATGAATTATCCTGAAGAGCTGGCGTATGCGGTAAGTGACTCGCCTGAAGGGCCGTGGGAATATCAAGGGCTGATAATGGATGTGCTGCCCGATAGCGGAACTAGCCATCAGGCTGTGCTTGAGTTCGAACAGCAGTGGTATTTGGTTTATCACACCGCCGCGCTGCCAACGGGTGGAAACTATCGTCGTTCGGTTTCGATAGAACATCTTGAGTACAATGAGGACGGCAGCATCCAGAAAATTACCCCAACGGCGTCGGGTATTCACTACAATGCGAAACAGTTGCAGGCCTTTTCAAATAAAGAGTTTCTGACTTATCAGGGTGACGGTGCCGCTGTTGCTGCAGGTGAGAAAGAAAACTATAGCCAGCTGTGGCATCTGCAGTCGTTACGCGGTGAGAAGAATACGGTTTCGTTTCAGCCTGAAGCATCACCTGGTTTCTACCTTGTTTCGGAAAACGGTAAGTTAACCGTAAGCAAGCATGATGGCTCAGACAGTTTTATCGCCAACGCGACCTTTAAGCAAGTTGAAGGCCTGTCCAATAGTGAGTGGTCTTCTTATCATTTGGCAGATAAGCCAGAGGTCTATCTGGTATTACATGAAGGCAGTCTGAAGCTGAGTAAACCTTCGTCTAATGAAGAGAAAGAGGCGGCGACTTTCCGGCCTTCTGCACCTTGAATATAATAAAAAGAGTCCCATGTTTTGCTTAACAAGCCGTGCGTTCATCGTTTTTCTATGTAGCACGGGTATTCAGAAAAAAGGAGCAGCTTATGCACATTGATCTGAACGGAAAACACGCCATTATTACTGGCTCTACAGCCGGTATTGGCTTTGCAATTGCCGAAGGGCTCGCCAAGGCTGGTGCTAATGTTGTGATCACCGGGCGTACTCAACAGCGGGTTGATGAAGCCATCGCCAAGATTAAAAAAGCGGCTCCTGATGCTGGCATTGAAGGTGTCGCAGCCGATCTTGGAACCGCGGAAGGTTGTAAAACTCTGACTGAACAGCAACCAGACACTGATATTTTGGTTAATAATGTCGGTATTTTCGGACCTGAGGACTTCTTTGAGGTGGATGATGATACCTGGCAGCAATTTTTCGATGTGAACGTGATGAGTGCGGTGAGACTCTCGCGCCATTATGCGAAAGGCATGAAGGAGCGTGACTGGGGGCGTATTCAGTTTATATCCAGTGAATCGGGCATTAATATTCCTAGTGAAATGGTGCATTACGGCATGACAAAATCAGCGCTGTTGTCCATTTCCCGGGGGTTGGCGAAAGTACTTAGCGGCACTCAAGTGACAGTTAACGCCATACTGCCCGGACCCACACGCTCAGAAGGCGTGCTTAATATGCTTAAAGACATGGCTGAGGAAGAGGGCGTTTCACAGGAAACAATAGAGTCCCGCTTTGTTCAGGAGAACCGGCCTTCGTCCATTATTCAGCGCTTAGCAACGCCTGAAGAGGTTGCTAATATGAGTGTTTACGTGGCATCGCCGCAGGCCAGCGCCACTACCGGCGCAGCGCTGCGAGTCGAAGGCGGTATTGTCGATACCTTAACTTAGCCTTTAGGTCGCGTTGTTATAGGCGCGACGGCGCCGACGAAAGCGACTTAAGCGAGCTGGCTGAGCATCCGAGAATGTGTATTTCATCAGCGACAGCTCGCCGTCATGGTTTTCAAACAGAGCCGTGCAATTTTCCACCCAGTCACCGGTATTGGCGTACAGTAAGCCGTCAGACTCAACCAATTCTGGGTGATGAATGTGTCCGCATACAATACCGTCTAAACCACGCTTTTTAGTTTCGCGGAATGAGGCCGCCCGATAGCGGCCAATGACTTCTTCGGCTTTACCAATTTGGCTTTTCACGTAGGCCGACAATGACCAGTAATTGTGGCCAAACAGGTTGCGAATGCGGTTTGTTGTTCGGTTAAGCCACAGTAAGAAGTCATAAAGATGGTCGCCAACAAACGACAGCCAGCGGCTATGGCAGGTTTCGGCATCAAACGCGTCGCCGTGCATTACCAGCAAACGTTTGTTGTCAGCGGTAGTATGAATAGCCTGACGTTGAATGCGAATACTGGCCACATCTGGATGGCGATATTTACGCATAACTTCGTCATGGTTGCCGGGAATGTAGATAACCTCGACACCGTTACGTGCCATTGCCAGTATTTGCTGAAGTACCTTATGATGCTGATCCGGCCAAAATATCTGCCGTTTCATTGCCCAAAAGTCGACAATGTCGCCAACCAGATACAACCGCTCAATATCAACGCGTTTGAGCAGGTGAAGCAGAAATTCGGCTTTGCAATCTTTAGAGCCAAGGTGTACGTCGGAAATAAACAAAGTTCGGGCGTTCAAGCGAGCCTGAGGCATAACGATCTCCCACTGTGGGTTTCGTCCATACTCCTCTGCTTAAATGAACCGCCGTTGACAGTTCATTTAAGCTTTTGTGACATCGGCAGACTATTTGCGACAAGATCAGCTTTATTATGAATGGCATAAAGTCAGGAAGCATTGTGCACCGGCTCAGGCATTAACCAGGCATAATCTTTAAAACGCTCATAGAGCCTGATACTCCGATCTAGCGTGCTTGTTCTACTTTTTGCCATGACGTCCCTGTCTATTGGGTAATGCGAATATGAAACCCGAAAACCATAAACCGGACAAGCATCTTTACAGTAATCATACATGAGAACCAAGGGGCGCTTGATTCCCCGACGACTTTTGACCATGCTTATTTTAATTAAGTTACTGAGTAACGGTAAAAACTTGGAGGTTTAAATGGATAACAAAGACGCATTTGAGAAAAAGCACGAAGCAAAAATAGAAGAAATGAAAGCTGAGATTGACCGCTTAAAAGCGAAAGCAAAGCAGTCGGAAGCGGAGTCTGAAATTAAGTATGAAGAAAAAATTAGTGAACTTGAAGCGTTAAGAAATGATGCAGAAACTAAGCTGGAAGAAGTTAAGAAATCCAGCAAAGACGCATGGTCTGACGTTAGTAAGGGACTTGAGTCGGCAACAGAGTCTTTATCAACGGCGCTGAAATCGGCCAGTCAGCAATTTAAAAAATAAAGGGTTTAGGGGTGGCTACTTGCTGGCTGTTAGCCACCCTGCAAAAAATGCTGCGGCAAGTGCCCCGGCAATAATAGCGATAAACCATGCAGCTCCAGCCCGCTTTCCTAAATTAATTGTCCAGCCAAGCATTGGATAAAATTTCGGCACCCAGCTGCGCGTATCTTTCTTGCTAAAGTATATGCCGAGCCACAAAGGCCGTGACCAGTTGCTTTCGTCATGCCATTCCTGAGAATTGATTTCTTCTTGAGTCATAAAGGCCTCCTAAGAACAAATAGTAGTCGATTTTTCCGGGAAATCACGGGGTGAGTTGATATCTCCCGCAACTCAATGTAATTTTCAGTCCATTCTCACTAATCTGAAGCCATTATGTCCTCTTTGTTAAACTGGATGAAAACTCTGGGCACGATACCTCTAGCCCTTTGCGTTCTTTTCGTTGTATTTCTGCCTTCAATTTTATTCGCGGCATTTATTGTCTGGATTTTCGACTTGCTGTTTTTAGACCTGGCATGGATGTCCTGGTCAACTTTTTGGTGGATACTGGGCGTTTGGGTTGTGACCATGATCATTGCGTTAGCTGGTCAAGCCGACAAGATTCTGTTTGGTACGCCGAAGTAGTCTAATCTTTAGGAACATAATATTCTCGCGATTGATACAAAATAGACGGCAACATAGCGAATGCTCTTATTTTTTTTAACTGCTCGGGGCTTAGCGGATCCTCTATCGACTCTTGCTTATCGACTTCCGGGATATAGCGATAATGCTCAGTTGGCTTATTTACCCTAAGAACGGTTAAAGTATCACCTTCCAACCATCCGTAGTTGTCGCCAAACTGCATCATTGCCCGGTTTCCGGGAGCTTTATCTGTGCGGCTTAAATCCTGCCCTACTGTTGGCAAATAGGCGGAAACACCTGCTAAAGAGAGTAATGTGGGAGCTAAATCAATTTGGCTTGCTGTCGACTTAATGGTTCGGGGTTCAAGATCTGCACCTAAAATCAGTCCTGGTATGTGGAATTTATTGACAGGGATTAAGTCGTCACCGTAAACCCGGGTATCATGATCGGCCACGACCAAAAATAAGGTGTTATCCCAGTAGTTACTTTGTCTGGCTTTTCTAAAGAACTCTCCGAGTGCGTAATCCGCATATTTAACCGCATTATTCACGGTATTTTTAGGCTCCTCATGAAGCTTTATAGTGTTATCGGGGAACTTAAACGGTTCGTGATTAGAGGAGCTAAAAGCCAGGGTGAAGGTGGGGTGTTTAGCTGTGTTGACTACTAATCGCTGATGTAGTTTATTAAATAAATCTTCATCGCTAACACCCCAGCTCCCAGTAAAATTCGGTGTTTTGTAATCATCTTGATCGATAATCGATTGAAAGCCATTACCGACAAAAAAGTTGGCCATATTGTCAAAGTGAGCCTGGCCGCCGTAGATAAACTCGGTGAAATAACCCTGCCGGGATAAAACATCGGCAAGTGTAAAAAACTGACGCTGTGAGTTTGAAAGTTTCACGGTGCTTCGTGCTCTAGTCGGTAAAAAACCTGAAACAACAGCCTCTATACCGCGTACTGAACGGGTTCCTGTTGCGTAAAGCCGCTCAAACCACCAGCCATCTGATTTCAGTCGCTCCAGATTAGGTGTTACCGGTACGCCACCAAGTGATTCGACAAATGTCGCACCCAGGCTTTCTTCTAAAATAATGACAATATTAAGAGGTTTTTCTCTTTTCCGTGTCGCAGGCTGAAAGTGTACTGTGGGGTAATCTTTGTAAGGAAACTCATATTCTTTAAGGTGAGTGTTCTGCTTAACTGTTGTTAAAACTTCATCGGTTTTCATATCACCGTATATAAGATTTGCTTTTGATTCGTGTTTTAAATTGTAAAGTGCATACTCTAAGGTATAAGTGGAATTCAGAATCAATGAATTGACCATGGCATCAGAGGTAACCGCGAAAAATGCTGGGTTAGCCGGGCGATGCGCTAGTGTTGAACGGATGCCGAGTACTACCATCACTAGAAGAAGAGAGTAAACACCCAACAAATACCGACGGCGCATTGGTTCTGGTTGAAATCGTTGAGCAATAATACGGGCTATGCGCTTTAAAATGTATATGGTTAGTAAAGTAGAAGCCGCACCTATCATTAACCAAGTTTTGAATCCGTTCCATAGTGTGGAAAATACTTCGGCGGGATACTCTAGGTATTCAAAGAATAAGCGGTTGGGTCTAGTGTCGTACTGAGCCAAAAAAGCCGGTGTTGAAATCTCCATGAACCATAAAATGATGAAGCATAATGTAAACCACAATAAAGAGACTCGATACCAGAGACTCTGGGCTCGATATCGGTTCATAAAAGGAATAAGAAATGGTAATACAAGAAGTGGAATAACAATAAAATAGCTTACTTGCATAAGATCGGCTCGTAAGCCCAGAATGAAAAACTCTCCTAACCCTATAGCTTCGCTGACACGGTTGCTGTACAGAGAGAAGTGAAGAAAGCGGAATCCACTAAGCAGAGCGAGCGCAGAAACAAAGAAAAGAAATATTGGCCGCAATAATTCTGCAATTGGTAAAATTGGTTTGATCATAAATATTGTACTAGTTCTTTGTTGCTGCTTAATAAAAGGCAAACTAGCAGCGCATTCTTAAGTAAGCCTTAAGAAACATTTAATAAGTTATTTAAAGATGTTGATGGCTAAGAGGGCGATAGAATGAAACCGGGAAAGAAAGGCTTAGAACGAATTTGGTACGCAACTTTCAATTCGCTGCGAGGCCTGAAAAGTGCGTGGCAGTACGAGGCGGCCTTTCGACAGGAAGCACTAATGTGTTTGATTTTGGTACCTGTCGCTTTTTACGTTGAAGCATCGTTGGCTGAGCGGCTGCTATTGCTTGCAAGTCTTTTTATTCTGCTCATTACTGAGCTTCTTAATTCGGCGGTAGAAGCCGTTGTTGACCGTGTTGGGGCAGAGTTCCACGAGCTTAGTGGAAGGTCGAAAGATTTAGCCTCTGCAGCGGTATTTTTTGCCCTACTGTTTATGCTCGTGGTCTGGGTTAGCATTCTGTTTTTTTGATTTATTGGGTATGTTCAGGAACTTTCTACAAACTAACGCTCCACTATTCCTTAATAGCCCTTAAGGTTCTCTTAAGTAAACGCTCATACAGTAGCAGCATGAATGATTCTGTCAGCGATGTCCGCTGGAAAAGGAGTAATCGTCATGCGCTACCAATGGGTTACAACAACACAGGCTAACCGGTCGTCGGTTGAGGCTTTTATCTGTGAACGCTACTGGCTTAATTTTAATGCCTGCCTTAGTCAACTGCCCGAGGTGCTGCTAGCCCTGTACGAAAACGACACTCTGGTTGCGGCATGTGGTATTCAGTTTGCTGAACAAAAGCCGTTGTTTTCAGAGTTCTATCTCGATAAGCCATTGCAACAATACTCTGTTGGCAACAAGCCGATGCCAGCGCTTGAAAATATAGCTGAAGTCGGTTCAATGGCCGCTCTGGCACCGCCTTATTTACCTTTGCTGTTTCAGGCGGTTATCGATTCTCTCTTGTCGAGAGGAATTACCGCTGTTGTCTTCACTGCAACCCGGGCTCTGCAAAAGTATTTCGCGAGACAAGGCATAGAATTAACCCTTCTAGCCGAAGCTAAGAAAAACGCTTTGCCCGAGTCTGTCCGCGATATATGGGGCAATTACTATGAGCACACACCGCTTGTGCTGGGTGGTTGGCTGAGCCAGGGGCATGCGTTATTCACTAAGCAACGCCCTGCGTCTGTTTTCAGGTCGACAGCAGGGGCTGCGTCATGCCTGTAACTGAGTTTTTTGACCAACTGCAAGCGCACGTAAAAAGTAATCCAAATCAGATTGCTTTAAGTGACGAGCAAACGGCTATTACTTACCACACGTTACTTAGTCGGGTGGCTTCCCGACGCGACTATTACCTGCAACAGCCAGACCCTGTTGTTCTTATCGACAAACCCAACTCCATTGATTGGGTGATAGATGACCTGGCGCTGCTGTGGGCGGGCAAAGTCAGTGTTCCGGTACCTCCATTTTTTACTGAACAGCAGAAGCAGCATTTGGTTCAGCAAACCTTGTCGTCGCCGCAACTGCCGTCGATGACAGCTAAAATTACCTATACCTCAGGAACAACCGGTGAACCTAAAGGAGTTTGTCTTGCTGCCGCGTCTCAGATGGAAACAGTGAAAGCACTGGCGGAGCGTCTGGGAGCGGTGAAGGTTAAGCGGCATATGGTACTGATGCCGCTTGCTGTATTGCTGGAAAATATCGCCGGGGTGTATCTATCGCTTTGGCTAGGTAATGAAGTGGTTCTGGTTGGTTCAGAAACTCTGGGGCTGAAAGGATCATCATCACTCTGTGCAGAGTCTTTTTTTGCTGCGCTACGGCTCTACCAACCGGATAGCCTAATTCTAACGCCTGCACTGTTGGCGGCTATTGTATCGGGTGTTGAGCAAGGTTTGTTAGATAGTCAGCAGTTCAAGTTGTTAGCGATAGGTGGCGCAAAATTACCCCTGCCGTTGGAGTCAAAAGCATTGGCATTAGGCCTGCCGCTGGTTCACGGCTATGGATTGTCAGAGTTTTGTTCTGTTGTCGCATTGAACTCACCCGACCGTCCGGTTGTCGCTTCGGTTGGCAAACCGCTACCTCATGCACAGGTGACTATTGATGAGGGCGAAGTTGTGGTCTCCGGCAACTGCATGCTGGGTTACCTGGGTGAGCCAGACTCCTGGTATCCGAAAAGGATAAGAACTGGCGACCTTGGCTCATGGGATGCTGAGGGCAATCTGCGCATTGGCGGGCGTATTAAGAATATTATTATTACGGCGTTTGGGCGCAATGTTGACCCTGAGTGGCCAGAAGCCCTGTTGAGCCTGCAGCCCAACATCCGACAAGCGGCCATTTGGGGCTCGGAAGAGTTACCCATTACCGCGCTGCTATATTCTCCTGAAAACATCGACTCTGTTGCCGCTCGTGTTAAAGCGGTTAATCAGCAACTTCCTGACTACGCGCAAATCGAGCGGTATTTTCTTATCACTGAACCTTTTTCTCAGGCCAACCAACAGTTGACCGGAACCGGACGTCTTCGTCGTCGGCAAATTGCTAACGATTATTCCGAGCTATTAACGCTATAGAGGTATTTTATGTCCTTTTTTAACACTTTATGTGAGCAGACTCAGACAGAACAGCAGTATTTGCTGAGCGCAAGACCTATTCAACAGGCATTGCAGGGCGATATTTCATTGCCTCGTTATCAGGCTTTTTTAAGTCAGGCTTACCATCATGTAAAGCATACGGTTCCATTGCTGATGCGCTGTGGCAGCCGCCTGTCGCTAAACGATGAGTGGTTACGCAAAGCGGTTATTGAATACATTGGCGAAGAATATGGTCATGAGCGCTGGATACTCAACGACCTCGATGCCGCTGGCGGCGATGTGGATATGGTGCAGAACTCAGAGCCACATACACCGACACAGGCCATGGTGTCTTTGGTTTATAACGCGATAGACAATGTGCATCCTACGGCGTTTTTTGGCATGGCACACGTACTGGAAGGAACCAGCGTGAAGCTGGCAACGGCCGCCGCACATAAAATCCAGAGCACACTTGGCTTGCCGGAGTCAGCTTTTAGTTATTTGCTGTCTCACGGTGACCTGGATCAGGAGCACGTTCAGTTTTTTGAGCAACTGATGAACCGAATTGAAGACGCCGACGCGCAGCGCGCCATTATTCAAACCGCTAAACACGTTTATCGTTTGTATGGTGATATGTTCAGAGCTTTGCCGGAGCTTGCGGGTGAACAACCGGAAGCGAGTGTATGAGCAAAATAAACTGGAAATCACAAAGCATAGTACTGACGGGCGCATGCGGAGGGCTAGGTATTCAACTTGCCGAGCTGCTTAGTGCTAAAGGAGCAAAACTTTTATTATTAGGACGTTCTGAGCCCGAGCTTGCTGCACTTGCCGGGCGTTTGCAGCAGGACTATTTCGTGTTGGATCTCTGTGCGTCCGATGCAATAAGCCATTTGCACCAGTTTATTGAGCAGAAAAACCTGCGCATTACCGGTCTTATCAATAATGCAGCAACCACACATGAAGGACTGCTTGAAGACGCAACCTCTGAGGACATTCAGCGTGTTATCGACACCAACCTAACCGTGCCCGTGGCTCTTATTCATAGGCTACTGCCTCGACTAAGAGCAAATCATGGTTGGGTAATGAATATTGGCTCTGTATTCGGCGCTATTGGCTTTCCGGGGCAGGCACTTTATTGCGCCAGCAAGTTTGGCCTACGAGGGTTTAGTGAGGCGCTGCAGCGAGAGTTGCAACTAGAGGACGTACGAGTGCTTTACTGCGCCCCCAGAGCAATACAGACGCAACTCAATAACGGCGTTATCAGTCGTTTAAACCAACAGTTGAAAACCTCGGCGGATGCCCCGGAATGGGTTGCGCAACAAATCGTTCATCAAATTGAGCAACAACAACCACTGAAAACCCTGGGCTGGCCGGAAAAGTTATTTGCCCGGCTTAACGGGCTGTTACCGGAACTGGTTAACCGCAGTATGAAAAAGCCACGAATTTTATTACACCAATTGATCAAGGAAAAATCGCTATGAAACCAATAACTGTATTAGTTACCTCAATGGCGTTAGCTGTAACGCTTTACCTGTCGCCGGTTGCTGCAGAAGAAGTCAGCCAGTTGCTGAGCGTTCAGCAACGCTGGGCTGAAGTGAATTATAAGATCGAGGGCGACGAGCAGCTAAAAGCGTTTGAAGAACTGTCGACGCAAGCTGAAAAATGGGTTGAGCAAGAGCCCGATAACGCCGAAGCGCATATTTGGCTGGGTATTATTAAAAGTACTCAGGCCGGTGCTGAAGGTGGATTGAGTGCGCTGGGTTTGGCAAAAGACGCTAGAAAATCTCTGCAAAGAGCATTGCAGCTTGACCCTCAAGCTTTGCAGGGTTCTGCTTATGCAAGTCTCGGTACGCTATATTACAAAGTTCCCGGCTGGCCGTTTGGTTTTGGTGACGACGACAAAGCCAGTGAATTATTGCAACGCGCATTGGAAATAAACCCGGACGGTATTGACCCTAACTACTTTTACGCCGACTATCTGTATGAACAGGGCAAGTACTCAGATGCAAGAAAATACGCAGAGCACGCGCTGAGCGCTGAAGTGCGGGAACAAAGACCATTAGCTGATGCGGAGCGACGCAAAGAGGTTCAGGCGTTACTGAAAAAGATTCATCACGAGCTGAAGAGGTAATTGGCCGCATGGAGTTGTTACTGGTTGAAGATGATGCGATGTTAGGACAGGCTGTGGAACTCGGCTTGTCCGAGCGTAAGTTCCTGGTTCAGCGGGTACGCACGGGAGCGGCGGCTATTAGCGAGTTAAACCGAACTCACTACGATGCTGTTGTTCTGGATTTGGGGTTGCCGGATTTAGACGGAACCCGCGTTTTGGCCAGCCTCAGAAAAAAGGGTATGACGTTGCCTGTATTGGTTCTGACAGCGCGAGATCAATCCAGTGAAATTGTAAAGCAGCTGGATAACGGCGCTGACGACTATATGATCAAACCGTTCGATATGAACGAACTGGCTGCCCGTCTGCGCGCGCTGGTTCGTCGCCAGCGCGGCTATGCTTCCCCGGAGTTAAAAGTGGGTGATATTGTTTTGGACGACGCTAACCATACCGTTGTTGTTGAAGGGCTGGCTGTTAACCTTTCCCGACGCGAATTTGAGCTACTGAAAGCATTAATGTCCGCACCGGAACGTGTGCACAGCCGTGACAAGCTCGAGCAGGTTGTGTTTCAGAATGAAGCTCAGGTAGAGAGTAACGCGCTGGAGGTTCATGTGCATAATTTACGTAAAAAGCTGGGCCATAAAGAGTGGATTCAGACTATTCGCGGTATTGGTTACCGACTGCAATGCAATTAGTTAAGCGTGTAAGGCACAAGCTAAACTCTATTCGTAGGCGTATTCTTGTCGCTGTATCTCTTTTGTACCTTGTCAGTTCAACCTTGTCAGCAGTATGGATTTACTTTGAAGTGAGCCATGAGGTTGATGAACTCTTTGATGCGGAAATGCTGCAGCAGGCAAAAACCTTATCTGCATTTATGTCCGTGAATTCCGAGCGCTTGCCTGAAGCCGGGGTGATCATTGAATCAATCGGTGCGCACAACTATGAAGATAAGCTGTCTTATAGGATAGAAAACACTGAAGAGCTGCTTCTTATGCAAACTGAAGGCGCCCCGGATGCCAGTGCTTTTGAGTTTATCCCGGGTTTTTCAGTTAAGAGAGTGAAAGACGAACTTTGGCATGCATTTGGCTTAGAGAACGCAACTGGACAGCGAATACTAATGTTGCAGGAAGACGGCTTTCGTTCTGAACTTAGAATGGATTTAACCGTCGATACAGTTATTCCGATATTACTGATTTTACCTTTTATGCTTTGGTTGGGATGGTGGACCATCAACCGGAACTTCTCCAGCTTTAATCGCTTGGCTGGTGAGTTAAGGCGTAAACGTGCTGACGACTACACCGCCTTTGTTGAAGATAACGACAGAGAGGAAGTTGCATTAGTAAAACGTTCTTTAAATCACTACATAAATCGTATAGAGCAAACGTTTTTACGTGAGAAGCGTTTTTCCGCAGATGCAGCTCATGAGCTTAGAACTCCTTTGGCCAGTTTGAAGGCTCAGATTCAGAGTCGACTAGGGGGCTCGACGTCGGAACACAAGGAAGAACTCAGGCCTTTGCTTGATAGTACTGAGCGATTGGTTAAATTGGTTGAAAGCTTATTGCAGTTGTCTAAAGCTGAGCTGCCACCTGAGCAGCTAAAGCAAGTGAATGTTGCCAGTGTTCTCAGGCAGGTACTTGCCGACCAGTACGTCGCTGCGGAATCGAAGGGGCTGAGCTACCATGCACAACTTCCCACTGTGTTTCAGCAAACAAGTGATGAAAGTCATCTCTATCTTTTGTTTGCTAACGCACTGGATAACGCTATTAAGTATGCGGTTCCGGGTTCTCATATCGGAATCGAAGTCACCGAAAACCAGATATTTGTTTGTAACCGCGTCGCTGCAGACCATGTTATTGATATTGACCGAATTACCGAGCGGTTTTATCGCGGAAAACAGCTAGATGTTGAGGGCTCCGGACTGGGTCTGAGTATTGTGAAGAATTTGGCCGAGCAACTCGGCGTTCAGATTAACTTTCGACATATCGATGATGAGTTCTGTTTTATTGTAACTTTTGATACGGATCAATAAGCGGCTGTATTCCCGGCGTTGAGCGCATAAGCTTAATATTTCCTTAAGGTAGTGTGCCTATACTCAAGTCATTAAACACCTTTTGGAGTTGTTATGGATATTCGATATTCGGGTTTGTCGCGAATAAACCACTGGTTCAGCGTGATCTTTGTGGTTGTCATGCTGACTCTGGGTTATATGATGTTTTTTGCAAATGACAGAGCTTCTGGCTCATACGCCGAAGCCGCACATATTGGCGTTGGTTTTTTCGCCTTCTGGTTTTTGCTCTGGCGCACAATCTACCGTTTAAAAATGGGTTTCCCTGCACATAAAAGACAAGATAGGCGTCACGAATTTGCCCGGGTTGTTCACTACTTGATTCTACTCGGACTGACACTATTGATTATTACCGGTCCCTTGTATTTGTTTACTGAGAATGAAGGACTGGCGGTGTTTGACTGGTTTACCGTTAATCTTGATCTCACTGCTCTCAGTATTGTTCACGAACCGGCGGAAGAAGTGCATAAAATTACCGGCCTTTACGTACTGCCGGCTCTGCTTGTTGTGCATATTGCGGGTGCTGTTGTTACCTACTTGTCAGATGAGGGAGTAGCCCGATCATAAAGCTGAATTGGAAATAAATAGCGCAGATTGCCGCTGGCGCAGCTCTTCCGGGACAATACCCAGCCAGCGTTTGCAGGCGCGTCGAAAGTTGTTGGGGTTACTGTACCCCAGCTTCTGCGCAAGCTCGACATTGTTGTAGGGATGTTTTTGCAGCAGGTTCAGCAGTTTGTGTAGCCGCACCAGGTCATATATTTGCTGAAAGCTGTAGCCATGACTGGCCAGCAGACGTTTGCACGAGGAAAGGCTAATGCCAATTTCAGCCGCCAATTCGGTTAGCGAGGCGTCATGGCCCGTTTCGAGCTGATAATCCAGCCACTTAAAAACGCTTAGCATGACAGAAGCTTGAGCCTGTGTCTGATGCTGCATCTGACAAAAACTAAGTGCCTGATGATATTGGGCTAAGTTGCGCTCAGGCGAATGTTCCTGAAGCTGTTCCGCCGGAATAGAGAGTCCACAAATAGGGCGTGAACTCACCTTTTTTACCCATTTTTTCCAGGTGGGTAAGGGCGAAATATCATCAGGCAGAGCAACATGCCACTGGTTAACGGCTAAGCCTCGAGCTCTGCCCAGCATTAAAAGTATTGCTACACCAATTTTGCAATTGGCAGAATAGCAGAGTTGATTCATTTTCCCTGACAGCCCCTCAACCGGAATAAAGTCCAGTTGTAAGTGATTTTCAAAGCGTTGGGTGGGGGTAAATAAAAAGGGCTGTAGCAGGCTTTGAAAGCGCGACAAATGAATAAGCGCCTGCTTTAGTGTTTTTGCGTGAACAGTCAGGTCAATCAGTGGGTTCAGTCTGTCACTGAACAGTGTTTCTACAACCAATTGCCATAAGTGCGGGTCGTTAATTTTTTCTTCGGCAGACGCCAGTAACAACAGCATTTCATGATCGGTGAGCCGAAAGTTGTTTATCTGCAGTTTTTGTTCAGATAATGAGGTGCCCCTGAAAAGCTCCGAAGAGGAAATGCCGCGCCTCTCGGCAAGCGGCAGCAGCGCCCGTATAAAGGGTTTACCAAGCAAACGGCGTTGGTCGTTAGTTGGCCAGGGGCGCATAGTGAGTCATCTCCTCAACTTGCGTGTGTAATGCGGTAATTGCATCAACAGCCGAGAGTTCTTCAACGCGGTGAGTATGCACTTCCACACTCATGTAATTGGGTAACTCAAGTTCGGAGTTTAGATTCTGAGCTATAACCTTCATTAACCTGTCCGCCTGAGACAAGCGAGTTTGTGGAAGCAGTATTAAAAAATGGTCACTGTGTTCCCGACACAGACAGTCCTGAGGCCTTAGCAGTAACACCATTAACTCGCTGGCTTGATGCAGGAGTTCGTCTCCGGCTTTTGTACCCATTTCATGATTATACTGGGCGAAGTTTTTGAAATTAACGCTAACCAATACAGTCGACTCTGCATCAGTACTGTTTTGTAACGCTATTTCCCGTTCAACCAGCTTGATAAAATAAGGGGTGGTGTATAGCGAGGTTAAAGGGTCGACCCACTGGTGAGACCGAAGGTTCTTTTCGCGTACCATAAGTTGTCGCGACAGCATTTTGTTTTCACGCCGCCATTCAGCTGCGGCAAAACTAATGATAATAAGCCCCACCGGAAGCGGAAAGGACTCCAGCCAGCTTAATAACCGCAGGGCATCGGGATAGCGAAAAAATTCATCTAGTACGTCCAGCGTCATGGAAAAAATAAGTAATAGACCACCGCTGTAAAAGAGGTTGGTTACATTACCCCGAGGCCGGTCAGTAACCATAAATATGACAATTAAAATGGTCAGGAACAGGGTCGAGCCCTCACCAAGAATGTCCAGCGGATCAACGATTTCATAGGGTTTAACGACACCCAGTTGACTGCTAAGCAGCAAACAAAGCAGAACCACTACGGCAATGAGCAGAACTCGCCAGTTGCTGATATAGCGTAAATTAATCAATTGCATTGAAGTCTCCGCATATCTCGGCATTAGAACAAAGACACTTTAACCTCCGGTTGTGACAGTTTGGTGACGCCGGTTTCGCTTTCTGAGCTTAACTGACCCGCATCAAAAGAGCTCATAAGCGGGCGATATGCATCCTCATATTGTCACTTTTTGCTTTTAAGGTATGTCGCATCAATCAAAAAACGACAGGGTTTGAATGATTATGAAAAAGACATATTTAGCTTGGCTTATTGCCGTTTCATGTGGTGCTACATCCCCACTTATGGCTCAGGAAGCGCAGGACCAGAGCGCAGATAAAACAGCCGAAGAAAAGCGCATTGAAGAGGTGCTTACTATTGGCTACAGCGACTCAATAAAACGTGCCGTGCAAGAGCAGCGAGAGTCCGGCGGTATTATCAATGTTCTGAAGAAAGATGACATGGGTAAGCTGCAGGACGACAGCGTTAGTGATGCGTTGCAGCGCATTCCTGGTCTATCTGTAGAACGCGACCAGGGTGAAGGACGCTTTATTCGCATTCGTGGTTTAGCCCCCGATTTAAACTCGGTTTCATACAATGGCACCTCGCTGGCCGCTCCTGAAGCCGGACGCCGAGCCGTGGCGCTAGATGTTATTCCGGCGGATTTGCTGGAATCGGTTGTGGTTAATAAAACCCTGACGCCTGATATCTCAGCAGGCAGTCTGGGCGGTAATATTGAACTGCAAAGCATGACGGCCTTTGACCGTGAGGGCTCGTTCTACTCTTTTACTGCTGATGTTGGTTATAACGAGCAGGCCAGCGAAACGAACCCAAAAGTTTCGGGTGTTGTCAGCAACACCTTTGATGTCGGCGATAAAGCGGACAGTTTTGGTATCGCCTTTGCCGGTAGTTATCAGGATCGCTAATTTACTACCGACAACGTTGAAACCGGCGGAAACTGGGACTTGGATGAACCGGGCCTGGAAGAGTTTGAGCAACGCGCCTATTCGGTTACCCGTGAGCGAACTGGCTTAGCCTTAAACCTGGACTATCGTCCTTCCGATGATTCTGAATTCTACCTGCGCTCGCTGTACAGTGAGTTTGCGGATACCGAAATTCGTCAGGGTATTGTGACTGAATTTTCTGATCCAATTGGCGCAGAAGCTAGTGCTGGCGGCGAAATTGTTCGTGAGCTTAAAGACCGTAAAGAAACCCAGGAAATTACAGCGATTGTGCTGGGCACTAAGCAGAAATTTGATGACTGGCATGTCACTTTGGAGGCAGGTACCAGTAAAGCCAGCGAAGATCAGCCTTTTGCTATTGGTGGAGCCAAGTTTACGCAGGAATTTGACGAAGGCCTGGGCTACTCAGGTCTGAAACGCTTGCAACTGAACGCGCCAGATACGGCATATCAGGCGTCAGAATATGAAATTGATGAAGTGGAAGTGAGTGACGCCTACACCGAAGAGACTGAAAAGAACGTTAAGCTGGATGTGGCTTATGACTGGTTACAACCCAGCTATCAGGTCACTTTTAAAGGCGGTGTTAAGTTAAGCCAACGCGAAAAGTCCGCAGAAGAAAACATCTTTATTATGGAAGACTTTGCTGACCTGGGTGTTACCGGATTAACGCTTGCTGACTACGAAACGTCGTCAAATGTTGAGTACGGTCTGGATCGATTTGGCCCCGGCGCTTCCGCCGGCAAACTTTGGGACATGATTAATACCTTCGAGTTACAAAACTTCCGGGATGAAGTTGAATCGAGAATCGCCTCTTACGAAATTGATGAAGACATCAGTGCCGGTTACCTGATGGCCGACATGGGCTTCGGTAAGTGGCAGGTTATTGCTGGCGCACGTTATGAACATGAGGAGCGCACCGGGCGCGGTAACCGTTATGACGACGAACTGGAAACCTTTACACCAGTTTCGGATAAATTCAGCGATGCAAACTGGCTTCCTAGTGTGGTGACGCGCTACGACTTAAGTAATGACACTATTATTCGTGCGGCCTACAGCACCGGTCTTGTCAGACCTAACTTTGAACAGGTTAGATCCAGCTATTACCTGGAAAATGACGATGGCGACCTGAAAGCTGAATTCGGTAACCCGGATCTTGAACCATTAACCACGCAGAACCTCGATTTTGGTATTGAGCATTACGATGAAACCTTGGGTGTTATTTCCGCCATGGCCTTTTACAAAGACATTAAAAACTTTGTCTATGAAGCCGATGTTGCCGGTCGCCCGGGTTACGAAAACTTCGATGAAGCCGTCACTTATATCAACGGTGATGACGCTTACGTCTACGGTTTAGAAGTCAACTTTGTGCATCAGGTGTCTGGTTTTAATAACTGGCTGGATAACTTCTTAATCAATACCAACCTGACTTTCACTGACTCGGAAGCAACGGTTGACTGGATTGACGATGGTCAGCTTGTGTCACGCGACATTACGCTGCCGAGCCAGTCTGATACCACAGCAAACTTTGCGCTTGGCTACGAAGTTTATGATGTCAGCTTACGTTTGGCAGCGAACTATAAGTCAAAGTATCTGGCTGAGCTTGGTGACGTTGAAGACAGCCGTTACGACATTTACGAAGACGACAATCTGACTCTGGACTTTTCCGCGAAATGGCTCATTAACGACCATGTCAGCCTGAGCTTTGCGGCCAACAACATTACCGATGAACCCTACTATGTTTACACCGGCCAGAAGCGATACAACGCACAGTACGAAAGCTATGGCCGCAGCTTCACTCTGGGTGTGCAGCTAATTAACTGGTAACACGGAATAACGGTATTTAAAGGATAACCATGAGAAATAAAATGATTTTAAGCGCGGTAGCATCAAGTTTGATGCTACTTGCCGCTTGCGGTACGTCAGCGACAGAGACCAATGTTCGTCATAAAGTCGCAGTAGATAATGACTATCTGAAAGTTACTGCTGATGGACTAAGCCTGGGCGATAAACGCGTTGCCGAAGGCGATTTTTTCCACCTGCGGACTCTGCCGTTAAGTAACGGTGAAACCCTGATTGGCGCAATGGAGGGCAACACTCAGGAGCTTATTCTCTGGCGTGCCAGCGGCAAAGCTATACAGCCGGTGTGGAAGGGCGAAATTACCAGCCGCGTGGTAGAGGATATCTGCTTTTACGAGAGCTACGAAAACCAGCAGCTGTCTGTATTTCTGCTTGGCAGCCGTGGCGGTGCAGAACAGCGATTGTTAAAGCAGGACGAAAAGTGGCTAAAAGAGCCGCTGGTTATACGTAATATGAACGTACCTTTTGATAGCACGGCTTGTGTTGTATCGAATGCGGAACAAAAGCTGTATGTTGCCGAAGCGGATCAGGCTGTGTGGGCGTATAACGCAGAGCCGGAAGTTGATCAGGGGCGCGACTTAATTGCGGCAGCCAAACCTTTTGGTGTTATTGAAGGCGAAGTGAAAGCGCTGGAGCTGCTTGATGACGGCAGTTTGCTGGTGCTTGAAGAAGAGCCGCCGCGGTTGCTGGTGTATCGTCAGAATGAGCAGGGTTTTAAGTTTGATAAAGCCTTTGCAATTGACGACGCTGAAGCTTTAACCGATGTGTCTGATTTAGGAAATGGCGAGCTATTGCTGACAGAAGAAGACATGACCGCAACGAGCAAGCTGACAATTGATACTCTGGAGTCAAAACAGCGTTCGGTTAAAAAGCCGGTGTCTCAGGTTGAGGCAACACTGCAGACTGAACCCTCACCGTTACGCGGAGATGCAATTGATGATCCTGCTGTTTGGGTACATCCGGAAGCCCCTGAGAAAAGCCGCATTTTGGCTACAGACAAGCGCACAGGTCTCTATGTTTATGACATGTCCGGTAACATTGTTCAGGAACTCCCTGTAGGCCGGCTGAATAATGTCGATGTCCGTGGCTCCTGGGCAGTTGCTTCCTTGCGTGACAATAACAGCCTGCAATTGTTTGATATTAACGCAGACGGAAAGCTTTCGGTTGGTACTAATGCGCTTACCGATATTGACGAAATTTACGGTCTTTGCATGGGCTACAATGAGTCGACAGAACAGACCTCCGTTTATGTAAACGGCAAATCCGGCGTTATTCAGCAGTTTGTTATAAGCAACGACGGCAAGATGGAAAAAGTTAGAGAGTTAAGCGTTCCTTCTCAGCCTGAAGGTTGTGTTGTCGATGATAAAACGCAACGTTTATTCGTTGGTGAAGAGGACGTTGCAGTATGGTTATTTGATGCTGCAGCGGATGGTTCAACCTCCGGTGAAGCCATTATTAATGTTGACCAACATGAAGAGCTGGTTGACGACATTGAAGGTGTTACCTTCGCAAATGTCGATGGCAGAGATTTATTGTTTGTCTCAAGTCAGGGCAACGACAGTTACATTGTGTTTGAAGGGCAGGCGCCCTGGTCGTTGCTTTCGCATTTTCGTATTCGCACCAATACCGAGTTAGCTATTGATGGCGCATCAGAAACTGACGGTATTGACGTAACAACTCGGTCTTTGGGTAAAGGGTTTGAGCAAGGCGCGTTTATGGTTCAGGACGGACGTAACCGTATGCCGGAAGCGGGTCAGAACCTTAAACTGGTGCCGTTAGAGAATATTCTTAAAACCATTAAGTAAGTAGTTACTTCTTACACACTTACTGACAAAGCCGTCCGGTAGTTAACGCTGCCGGGCGTCCGCTGGTTTTCGGAAAAAAATAACCCGGTCATTGATTATTTCAAGTTCTAACCGGAAATGCCGGGCTATCCACTGTATGGTTTTTGGTGTGTAAAAGCTGATATGGGTGGGATCCCCTTTGTAGCTCCACAGGTTAAAGTCGTCAGCCGTTTCTTTTGTGAACATGCAGGTCATTACTCCCAGCCAGCCGCCGGGTTTGACCAGGCCAATTAACTGCGCCCAGCTTTTATCAGGCTCCCGAAAGTGTTCTGCGACTTCGGTGCAGGTGACAAAGTCGTACTGACAACTCAGCTGACCGGTATCCGGCGCGTAATAGATGTCATAAACAGACATCTTCATCCCCTTTTCTTCAAGCATCAAATTCAATGTCGGACCCGGGCCGGAGCCAAAATCGAGCCCCTCCATACCCGGAGACAGTTTATCAAGTAAAGGGGTTGCCAGGTTATTTAAAAACTTACGGTAGCCAACATCGTTTGGGCCATTTTCATGATAGTCGTAAATGAGCTTCTCTTCGGCTTGAGACAGCAGGGTGTCAGGGTCTGCGAAAATAAGATCGCACTCCGTGCAGCGAAAATACGGACGCTTTTTATCTGCACAAAAAGGCTTGGATATTGAGGAACATAGAGTACATTGCATGGGGGTATGCTACCTCAGGGATTTAGAGTAAGCTAGTTTTTGAGCACATGGAAAAGGAGAATGGACATTGTATAAACATATATTTTTTATTGCATCGGTTTTGTTGTTGTCAGCGTGCGGTGCGACTAAGCCTGAACCTTATGAAAAAGATGTCAGCCCTGAAAATAGGGAGAAATACAGCGGCGCTGAAGGTATGGAGCAATATCAGAAAGATCAAAGCTATATCATGAATAAGGAACTCGCTGACAAGTGCGCGTCGGCGAAGATGGAGCTCCTTATTGCAGAGTCGGAAGAGAACACCAAAGAAATGGAAAAGCAAAAAGAGATAATAGAAGATACCTGTGTGTAAAAAACCAGAAGGAAGCTGCTGTGTCTGCAACCTCAAATGCAGCGGCTTGTATCAATGTTCATTCCAAATTACTAAACACTTGCCTTAAAGTAACCGGCATTCCGATCTTTCCCGCGATTTGTCGTGTATCTATAAAACCTATCAAAGCAAACGAAATCTTACCTTTGAGTAAATAACCGGGCGTTGCTATAACTTACATAACGAATATTCAAATTGAGCACAGAAAATAAGGAAGGCTAAATGACTAAATCAAGTGGTGGCGGTAAATGCCCTATCATGCACGGCAGCATGACCTCTGAGAAAAAGACGAACACCCACTGGTGGCCAAACTCGCTGAAGCTGGAAATTCTGCGTCAGCACGACACCAAAGCGAATCCAATGGATGATGACTTTAACTATGCAGAAGAATTCAAGAAGATCAATTTAGAAGAGTTAAAGCAAGACCTCAAAGATCTCATGACCGACAGCCAAGAGTGGTGGCCGGCAGATTGGGGTCACTATGGTGGCTTAATGATTCGTATGGCCTGGCACTCGGCCGGTTCTTATCGTTTAGCCGATGGTCGCGGTGGCGGCGGTACGGGTAACCAACGCTTTGCGCCGTTAAACAGCTGGCCGGATAACGTAAGCTTAGACAAAGCGCGTCGCTTATTGTGGCCAATTAAGAAAAAGTACGGCAACAAATTGTCCTGGGCCGATCTATTCATTCTGGCCGGTAATATGGCTTATGAATCGATGGGTCTTAAAACCTTTGGTTTTGCCGGCGGCCGTGAGGACATTTGGCACCCTGAAGAAGACACTTACTGGGGTAGCGAGAAAGAATGGCTGGCGGAAACTAAAAACCGTTACAGTTCAGATGAAGAGCGTGATTCACTGGAGAACCCACTGGCTGCAGTACAAATGGGCTTAATTTACGTGAACCCGGAAGGCGTTGACGGCAACCCTGACCCGCTTCGCACCGCAAAAGACGTACGCGAAACCTTTAAACGCATGGCAATGAACGATGAAGAAACCTGTGCGTTAACTGCGGGCGGTCATACTGTGGGTAAGTGTCACGGTAATGGTAAAGAAGAAAACTTAGGCCCAGAGCCGGAAGCTGCAGATGTTGAAGAGCAGGGCATGGGCTGGCGCAACAGTGGTGGCAAAGGCGTTGGTCGTGACACCATGAGCAGTGGTATTGAAGGTGCCTGGACGACAAACCCGACCCAATGGGATAACGGTTACTTCTACCTGCTGTTTAATTACGAGTGGGAGCTGAAGAAAAGCCCGGCTGGTGCGTGGCAGTGGGAGCCTATCGACATTAAAGAGGAAGATAAACCGGTCGATGTGGAAGATCCGTCCATTCGTCATAACCCCATTATGACTGACGCTGATATGGCGATGAAAATGGATCCGGACTATCGCAAAATTGCGGAGAAGTTCTACAAAGACCCAGAGTACTTTGCTGACGTATTCGCCCGCGCCTGGTTTAAACTGACGCACCGCGATTTAGGTCCAAAAGACCGCTACTTAGGTGCCGATGTGCCGGAAGAAGACCTGATTTGGCAGGACCCAATTCCGAAAGTGGACTACACCTTAAGCGAACAAGAAATTGCTGATTTAAAAGAGAAGTTATTAAACACAGAGTTAACGTCTTACGAGCTGATTTCTACCGCATGGGACAGCGCACGTAACTTCCGTTGCTCAGATTTCCGTGGCGGCGCCAATGGTGCTCGTATTCGTTTAGCGCCGCAAAAAGACTGGCACGGTAACGAGCCGGAAAAACTGCACAAAGTCCTTCGTGTACTGGAAGAGCTGCAGTCGACGCTGGACAAGAAAGTGAGTTTAGCGGACCTGATTGTTTTAGGTGGTACGGCAGCGGTTGAGAAAGCCGCAAAAGATGCCGGTTATAACGTAACGGTTCCATTTGCGCCGGGCCGTGGTGATGCAACCGACGAACAGACCGATGTGGAGAGCTTTGAGCCTTTAGAGCCATTGCATGACGGTTACCGTAACTATCTGAAAAAAGATTACGCGGTACCGGCCGAAGAACTGATGCTGGATCGCACCCATTTGATGGGATTAACGGCGCCAGAAATGACGGTTCTTGTCGGTGGTATGCGCGCTTTAGGCGCTAACTACGGTGAGTCTGAGCACGGTGTATTCACTGACCGTGTCGGTACGTTAACCAACGACTTTTTCGTTAATCTGACCGACATGAACAATGTCTGGAAGAAAGCGGATGACCACTACGAAGTTCGTGACCGCAAAACTGACGAACTGAAGTGGACAGCAAGCCGCATTGACTTAGTCTTCGGTTCAAACTCTATACTGCGCTCGTATTCAGAGCTGTACGCTCAGGACGACAATCAGGAGAAGTTTGTTAAAGACTTTGTGAAAGCCTGGACTAAGGTAATGAACGCAGACCGCTTTGATTTAGCTTAATGCAGAGTTAGCTGGTTAATCAGAAGGGGCGCTTACTATTAAGCGCCCCTTTTTTATAGCGGATTCAGTTTACTGGGCATGCTTTTAGGCTATTAAAACTCAGCCTCGAAACCAACACCAACCACTCTTGGTGCGCCGAATATTGCGTACGGGAGATCCGGGCGAGTGTATTCGATGTAGCCTTTGTCGAAAATGTTGTTCGCAAAAATATAGGCCGACCAGTCGAACTTGTCATAACTGATCTTGGCGTTAACTAAGGTGCGTGATGACACTCTGTTATCTGTAGCGCGGGTTGCCATGTTCATGGAGTCGCGATAGTTAGCGTTTACATTCACCGTCCAGTCGCGGGCAGGGTATAAATTTACGCCTAAAGCGGCCGTATGTTTGGGGGCATAGATAAATTCTGTTCCTGAAAAGTTTCGGACCTGAGCCCCGGCAATGGCTTCAAACTGATCGTACTGGGTTCTGGAGTAAGAATACGACCCGTACCAATCCAGGTATGAATTGACGTATTGGCGCGCTTCAAGCTCAACCCCGTACAAGTGCGCCTTGCCAGCATTCACTGTATGGTTATCAAAACTGTTAAGGCCGAATTCAGCGCTGACTTGTTTATCTTCCCAGTCAATATAATAAAGGTTGCTGCTGACAAAAAGCTTGTTGTCTAACAGCTGACTGCGCCAGGATAGCTCGTAGTTGGTGGTGAATTCCGGGTCGTAAGCGAAGACTTCGGCACGCGCTATATTGTACGAGCTACCACCGGAACGGTAGGCTCGCTGTACCGTTAAAGCCAGCGAATCGTTGTTATCGTAGTCCCAGCGCACCGCCAGCTTCGGCAAAAAGGCATTAAAGTCGCGGGTACTTTCGGGAACACTGTTACCTGCGCGGTCAACTAGGTTCAGTACTTCCTGATTGATGCCGCTGATAATGCCATGAGATGCGGTGCCGGGCTCGCCGTAATTTGTTGGGTCGGGTAAGGTTCCGGCAAATTCAGCTTCAGTTAAAGACTCGTAAGTATAACGCTCGGTGTCGTAACGAAAACCAGCAATAAGTGCTACCTCGTCGGCTAAAGCATACTCAACGTCGGCAAATAAAGCCTGGTTGGTTGAACGGTCGGCAACATCATTACCGTAATCAACAGGAATAGACGGCAGCGCCTGTGAATAACTGTTAGCAAACTGAGTGGCGGTAGCCTCGTCTAATCCCATATTTTGTAATGCGCTGACAATAGTTGCTACTGGTGTTGCGACACCGCCCAGTTGGTTATCAACGCTGTCTTTCTGACGATCAGACCAGTACCATCCGAGCAGCCCATGAAAATCGGGGTAGTCAAAGTGTAACCGTAATTCCTGAGAACGATTTTGATAGTCGTGATCCATTCTGCCGTACTGATTATCTTCTGCTATTAAATCAATATCGTATAAGCGCAGGGAGTCCGAATCGGATTGGGACGTGACGGACGATAACGCTGTTGTCTATGATATTGCCAAGGTCGAGCAAGTTTTCCTGATCAATTTTTTGTGCCGTTGTTACGGCGACACTACTGGTGGTTTCTGACAGTGAGCGCTCGCGTTTTTCACCCTGAACTTTAATAATTTCCAGCCCGTCTTTTTGCGACTGAACCATAGCGTCTTCTGCTGAAACAAGGGGAGGGGTAAAAGCAGCTCCAACAAAAATGAATGCACATAAGCCTGTTATTATTCTTTCATTTTTTCCGGTCACTTTTTTGTTCTCCTTGGTTTCGCTTGTGAGTCAGCTTTAATAAGAACGTTACTTTAATGTAAATGCGAATCAGTATCAATATCATGTTTGTTTTTTCTTCGAAAGGGTATAAAGCGCAGTGCGTTATTATCCGTTGTTGATCGCTAAGCGAAATGAAAGAGTACAATAGAATTAGAAACACGAACTTAAGGAGGAAGTATGTCCAAAGTATTATTGATAACAGGTGCCTCAAGCGGCATTGGTGAAGCTACAGCCCGAAAAGCGGCGAAAGAGGGATTAAAGCTGATATTAACGGCGCGCCGGAAAGAAAAACTGGATGCGCTGGTTAAGGAGTTTGGTGCGGATAATGCTATTGGTGTCGCTGCTGATGCCGGAAATTATGACCAGCTAGCCGAGGCTGTAAAGCAGGGCGTAGATAAGTTTGGTCAGCTGGATGCGGTATTCGCTAACGCCGGAACCGGGGTTTCGACCGCTGGAACAGAAGAGGGCGACCCGGACGAGTGGAAGTCTATGGTGGATGTGAATATCAATGGTCTTCTGTACACGGCTAAATTGACTTTGCCGCATTTACGTAAAACCACCGGTCACTTTTTAATGACAGGCTCTGCCGCCGGGCGAATTACGCTAAAAGGTTCGGTTTATGGTGCGACTAAGTGGTTCGTTCATGGCTTTGCCCAGAACCTGGCCGAAGAAATGAAAGAGTGGAACGGCCGCTGCACAACCATAGCACCGGGTATGGTCAATACGCCGTTCTTCGACGAACCTAAGCCGGACAAACTGGCTCCTGAAGATGTTGCCGATGCGGTATTGTATTCAATCAATGCGAATCCGCGTAATTGTGTGCGCGAAGTGTTCTTAATGCCGGCGTATTGATTTAGCTCAGATTAAGAGACTTTAAAGACAAACAACAATAGTTATCATTTAATACTTCTCAAGGTTCCTGTATAATTTTAAGCCTGATTATGACATGAGCCTTGAGGAGTACTCGTGTTTTCCCGATTCTTTTTCCCTATTGCCTTAATAGGCACATTACTTTTCTCCGGTCAGGCTTTGGCCAGTTCTTCAGCGGATACTCAAAGTTCTGACATGCGTCAGTTATTGCAGCTGGCGGAATACGTTGGCGTAGATTATTCCGAAGCGGTAGCCAATGGTGAAGTCATTAATCCCGATGAATACAGCGAAATGACTGAGTTCGCCGGCCTTATTGGTGAAAAGACTGAACAGGCGCCGCAGGCGGTGCAAGCTGAAATGCGTCAGTTGGTGAACAAGCTCAAGCAGCTGATTCATGATAAAGCTGACCCGGAAGCGGTGGTTACGCTAACCAGTGAGCTAAGAGACACATTGCTGTCGGCTTTGCCAAAGCTAAGCCTCCCGTCAAAGCTGGCAAGCGAAAAGCACGTTGAGCAGTTATTTCAACAAAACTGCTCAGCCTGTCATGGCGCTGCCGGTCAGGGTGATGGCCCTGGTGCTACCGGGCTGGAGCCTGCCCCCACTAATTTTACCGACCGTGAACGCGCCAATAACCGCTCATTACTTGGGTTGTTTGACGCTGTTTCCGATGGCATCGACGGCACGGCAATGGCGTCTTTTAGCCATTTAAGTGAAGAAGAGCGGTGGGCGTTGACCTTTTACGTGGGCAGTCTGGCGTTTAATAACAGTGCCGACTCTGAGCAGAAGGTGGCGCTGAGCGAGTTGATTAATTACAGCCCGAATACCTTATTGCAGCGCGGCATTTCGTCTAACGCTATTGATTACTCGCGCACTCACGCTCGTGATTACTTTTCTGAAAGCTCAGTAAACAGTCCTATTGCAATTGCCCGCACAACCCTTGGCCAGGCTTTAAAGGCGTACCAACAAGACAATTATAGCGAAGCTAAGCGGTTGGCTATTTCGGCGTATCTCGATGGTTTCGAGTTAGCTGAAAACTCCCTTAATGCCAAAGCTCCGGAGCTAATGCGAACCATAGAACGTGACATGATGGCGTTGCGTGGGGTTATCAGTAAACCCGGCAAGCTGCAGCAGGTAGAGCAAATGACAGCACAGTTGCAACAGGAACTGGACGTCGCGGCGAATACGCTGTCAGAAGATAAGCTGTCAGAATCCGCATTGTTTGCCGCAAGCGCCGTTATTCTGTTACGCGAAGGGCTTGAAGCTTTACTCATTGTGCTGGCAATTGGCACAGTGCTGGCGCGCTCCGGGCGCAAAGACGGCCTGCGTTATGTGCACGCCGGATGGATCACGGCACTAATTGCGGGTGTCGGCACCTGGCTGGTGGCGGAATACTTCATCAGCATTAGTGGTGCCAGCCGCGAGATTATTGAAGGTGGGGCGGCGTTGCTGGCCGCTGTCATATTGTTTTATGTGGGTTACTGGATGCACAGCAAAACCCAGTCGCAGCAGTGGCAACGCTTTATTCATGAAAAAGTGCAGACTCAGCTAAAGCAGGGCGCTTTATGGGGTCTTGCCGGTCTTGCCTTTTTAGCTGTGTATCGAGAAGTGTTTGAAACCGTATTGTTCTATCAGTCTTTATTGTTGCAGGCGCAGGACAATGGCAGCAGTGTCGCCTACGGTTTTGTCTTTGGCCTGGTGGTTCTGGCGGTAGTGGCCTGGGCTGTCATTAAATACTCAGTCAAACTGCCAATGAATACGTTTTTCAAGTTCACAACGTACATCATTCTGGCTCTGGTCTTTGTTTTGCTGGGCAAAGGCATTAGCGCCCTGCAGGAAGCTGCCTGGTTTAGTCATACGGCGTTTCCAGTGGATGTAACCTTCGACTGGCTGGGTATTTACGCCAGCTGGGAGACCTTAGGTGCGCAATTGGTGTATTTGATTCTTGTGATGGCTTTATTTAAACGGCAGGTTTCATCAAAATTGAATAAAGTCGTCTAAAAACTGTCATATTTAATCTTTAACATGCACCACAACTTAACATTGTTTGGTTATACTCCCTGGTTAAGTTTTTATGCCCCCAATATTTGGGGGCTTTTTTTTGGCTGTTTTAGACTAAAAAGTGTATTTCACCTGCACCCCAAACGAACGTCCGGGCTGACTGTACTGTTCCGTAGAGGCTTCGCTCTGAAGTCCTGCCACGCTCTGGTAGGGCACATAATATTTATCTGTTAAGTTACGCGCCGCAAGGTTAACTTGCCAGTTTGTCAGTGTGATACCTGCCAGCACATCAACGGTTGCGTAGCCCGGTGTTTGAATAGATTCATCGGTTGGAACGCGACTCATGCTATCTACTGCGGTAACAACGCCGCGTACATACCAGTCATTGCCGTGGTAACCCACTGAAGCATTACCGGAAAGCGGTGACAGAGTGGTCAGGTAGTCGTCTGTTGTTTCATCCTTGCCGGTTGTGTAGGCCACTGAAGAAGCTAATTGAATGTTGTCATTCAGCCAGTGAGTCACTGAGGCTTCAACGCCTTTTATTGTCACTTCGTCTTTATTAACATACTGGTACTCAACGCGATCCACACCCGGAATGTAGGTGGGACTGGTTCCGACGACCTGAGTATCGATAAAGTCGTCAAACTTGCTGTAAAAGGCTGACAGATTCCAGCGAGTGCTGTTGTCCGCAAATTTCAGGCCGGTTTCCAGTGAACGGCTGCTCTCAGGATCTAAGTCGGGATTAGGCAATATGGCATAAAAAGGTTCGATGCCGTGGTTCTGATACGCCTGATCATGAGGTGGAATTTTAAAGCCTTCGGCGTATTGAACGTATCCTCGAATATCATTTGAGAAAGTGTATATAGCCGCCAGTTTAGGTGACAGAGCCGTTTCACGTATATCACTTAATAGCGACATATCGTAGAGTGCATTGTCCTGAGGCGTCATGCGGTAATGGTCGATACGGACACCGGCAATGAATTTAAGCGGCATATTTTTCAGTTGGATATTGTCCTGCAGTAAGGTGCCGTCTGCTGCGGTGCGGGTTTTAAAGCGTGGTCGTTCCGTGTCGTAGTAGTCAACATCGAACCCAAATACCAGGTCTTGTTCCACTTGGTTGCCGGACAACAGGGTTTCGCCCTGCCAGCGAGCACCAATAATACGTTGTTCAAAGCCGTAATCGTTATTGTCGATATAAGGACCGCTTTGATCTGCGCCTTGCACTATCTGGTCACTGTTTTGCTCGTAGTGACTCAAATACAACTGCCAGTGCTGAGTATCGGTCAGCCAGTTGCTGTTATTATTGAGATAGTCGATGGAAAAGGCGGTTTGTTTGTCTTCATCTTCGGTTTGCTCCGGCGGCTCCTGCAACTGCTCATTGTTTTGCTGGTAGTGGTCCAGAGTAAACTTAAGTTCATTGTTATTCTCAAGCGCGATAGCCCATTTCGCCAGCACACCGACACTGTCGTAATCAAACTCCGGCAACGACTGTTCATAGTTCTGGGTTTCGTTTCCTTTGCGGGCGGTGAGCTGAATGGATGCCTGTGACCCAGAAAACTGTTTTGCCGCCTGCACACCTAAACTGCGTTCGTCTGCAATGCTATCGAAACCCGCCTGCAGGGAAAGTGCGTTTGAATCACCCTGTAGCATATCGTCAGGGTCTGGCGTTGTCAGAACAATAACCCCACCCAATCCGTCTGAGCCGTAAAGTGGCGATGCTGCGGCCTTAGCGACTTCAACCTGACTCAATTGTGAGACGTCCAGGTAACCCCGGCCGACCAGATACCCTCCACCGCCGGCATAGGCATCGTTTAAGCGTCGGCCGTCTTTAATGTAGACCACCCGGTTACCGCCAATACCACGTATTGACAGGGTTTGTGCCTGACCCTGGCTGCCGGTTGAACTGATGCTGGGGTCATAACGAAAAATATCCGACAGACTGTTACTAACCTGAATATCGATTTCCTCGGCTGTCACCACACTGACTGCACCGGCAACATCCTCCAGTTTTTCTTTACTGCGGGAGCCGGTTACTACCAGTATTTCATCGGTTTCCAGCGTGGGTTTTGCCAAGTCAGCTGCGTAAACAGTGGTTTGTAAGGTAGCGAAAATGGCTGTCGCCAATAAGCTTTTTGCAAAGCTGTGAGTTGTCTTATGTCCTTTATTCACTTTTCATCTCCAATCCTGATTAACATGTCGTATGAAAAAATCAATAAGATCTAAACGAAAATGATTTGCATTTGCAAGTGAAGGTTACTATTTTTGATTTAGGACAAAAAAGAAAATCTAATTCAGGAGTTTGATTGTGATGACAGGACGACAGTTTCTGGTTCATGCCGGAGCCGCTTTTCTATTGTTGTTTTCGTGGTTCGGCCAGGCTGAAGATACGCTGGATACAGACGTTAACCAATTAATAACCGCAGGCGGAACTTTAACCGACATCGTGTTTGCGCTGAATAAAGACGACAACCTGATTGGCGTAGATACTTCCAGTACCTCGCCTGCGGCTGTTAACCGGTTACCGAAGGTTGGTTACTACCGTAATTTATCCGCTGAGGGCGTTCTGAGTTTTGAGCCTGAACACCTGTGGGTGCTTGAAGGCGGCGGTAGCGATAAAGTGTTGCAGCAAATTGAGGGGGCCGGAGTTTCTGTGGTTGTATTTGATAAGCCGACGTCGCTTCAGGAGCTGTACGAGCTAATTGAAAACATGGCGGATCGCTTCGGTGCGCAAGCCGAAGGAAAGCAGGTGATTGCCGGTATCAAGTCGGATTTGACGACGACTAGCTCGCGTAAAGAGCCTTTGAAGGCTCTGTTCGTTCTGCAGGCGTCAGAGCGAGGCGTGGTGGCAGCCGGGACGGATACAGTACCGGATTTGCTTTTCAGTTACTCCGATATTAACAACGTGTTTTCTCACGTCGGATTCAAGACCGTTTCTACTGAATATTTACTGGCAGAACAGCCTGACTTTTTAGTTGCTCCTGAGCACGTGGTTAAAAGCCACGGCAGTAAAGAAGCGTTTTGTCAGGCGCAGGCACTTAAGCTACTGGAAGCCGGAAAAAACTGCCGGGTTTTGGTTATGGATTCGTTGCTGGCGCTGGGTATGACAACCCGCATTGCAGAGGCGCAACGAGTGGTTGCTGAGTTTGCCAATGAATTAGCGGCGGGCCGGGAGTAAGACTATGCCGCTTGAACGTCGCTATTGGTTACTCGTCGGTGTTATGGGTATTGCTGTCAGCAGCGTTCTGTTGCTTTCCAGCGGACCGGTGATGTCGGACTGGCGGTTGCCCTTTATCTGGTTACCGGGAGTCTTGTCTGAAGCTACTGATATCCAAAAGACGGTATTAATCGATATTCGGTTACCCCGGTTGGTTTTAGGACTAATGGTGGGCGCGGTGTTGGCGCAGAGTGGTACTGCAATGCAAACCTTGTGTCGTAATCCGCTGGCTGATCCCGGGCTCATTGGTATTTCGGGGGGAGCGGCTGTATTCGCACTGGCAGTTATTGCCTTAGGTCCCGAGTTCGGGTTACAGGGACAGCTTTGGGTTTCCGGCGCGGCTTTTATCGGCGCTCTGCTGACCACCTTTGTGGTTTACCATTTGGCTGGTGGGCGTTCCGGAGTTCATGTTGCCACCTTACTGCTGGCAGGTGTTGCCATCAATGCGCTGGCCGGTTCCATTCTCGGGTTGCTCAGCTACTACGCTAACGATGACGCCCTGAGGCTTATGAGTTTCTGGCAGATGGGCTCTCTGGCCGGAGCCGACTGGCAACAGTTACCACTTGGCTTTTTGTTTATGGGCGTTAGCTGCGTTGCACTCTTTATTCACCGCCGGGCAATTAACACTCTGCTTTTAGGTGAACGACAAGCGCGTTACCTGGGCGTTAATGTCGGCACTCTGAAGCGTCGGATAATTTTTTTCGTTGCACTTGGTGTAGGCGGAGCTGTTGCCTTAACCGGCATGATTGGCTTTATCGGACTGATTATTCCCCACATTGCACGAATGCTGGTTGGCGCTAATGTGCGCTGGTTAATGCCGGTATCCATGTTGTTTGGCGCAGCCATTTTAGTGCTTACCGACTGGTTGGCAAAAACTCTGGTTGCTCCGGCGGAATTACCTATTGGCATTATTACAGCGGCTATCGGCGCGCCATTTTTTATTTATTTGCTTATGAAGCAACGACGGAGGTTTTATGCTTGATATCGATGTGTCGAATCTATCTATTGGTCGGCAGCAAGTGTTAACGTCACTGAACCTAAGTTTAGAAGCCCACCAATTTGTTGCCATTGTCGGCGAAAACGGTGCGGGTAAGTCCACCTTTTTAAATATGTTAGCAGGGGAGCTTCCTTATAACGGTTCTATTTACTTAAATGGAAGAGAACTGAACTCGTGGGATGCTTTGAAACTGGCGCCGATAAGAGCGGTTATGGAGCAGCACCAGGCCGCGCCTGAAGGGTTATCGGTTAAGGAACTGGTGGCCATGGGGCGATATTGGTCACAGGAGGGTGATGCCGATGCGGAGCAACGCGCAACCCAATGGTTAAGCCGCTTTGATTTAGCCCCAATGGGTGAGCGTGGCATTGAAACCTTGTCTGGTGGTGAACAACAGCGGGCACATTTAGCCCGGTGTTTATGCCAGTTAGATAAAGATTTGCCTGGCGAACAATTGTTGCTTTTGGATGAGCCGACCTCCGCACTGGATGTGTATCATCAACATGCGGTGTTGCATGAAATTAAGTCGTTCAGCCAAAAAGGCAACCTGGTTCTGTCGGTTATGCACGATTTAAATCTGGCTTCTTTGTATGCCGATCAAGTCATTGTTTTAGGCAATAACTGTATTCAGCATGTTGACAGCCCCGAGAGTGTTTTTCGGGAAGACATTCTGGAAAGAACCTATCGTACACCGGTGCACGTCAGCTCGCACCCGAGCTTTTTAAAGCCAATGATTTTCACCGAGCCAAGACATTAAGGAGTATTTTATAATGAATGAACGAATAAAAGCGGCGCGAGAAGCGCGAGTACTAGCGCAAAATAACGATACCGCTGTTCTGTCCACTATCTCAAAGAAGTTACTGGGATATCCGTTCGGTTCGGTATCACCGTTTATGCTTTCTGCAGAAGGTCAGGTCATATTTTATGTGTCTGATATTGCCCAGCATGCCCGTAATTTATCAGTAGATAACCGTTTAAGTATTACCGTGTTCGATGCGGCTGAAAGCGGTGACCAGAATACTCACGGGCGACTGACGTTAACGGGAAATGCTCGGTTTTTAGTGGATGAGTCTTTAGGGGAGTTGTACTTTCAGCGTTTCCCCGACGCTTTAAGTTATCGCAATGCTCATGACTTTAAATTTTGGCAAATGGACGTTGAGCATATTCGGTACATTGGTGGCTTCGGCAAAATTTTCTGGATAAACCCTGCTGAATGGCTGCTGCTTGAACCCCAATGGAATTCGGCAGACGCATTGCAGATGATCCAGCATATGAATGATGACCATGCTGACGCTTGTGGCCTTATTTTGCGCCACCAGAAAGTGGAGTTCAGGAACTATGCAGGTAGCGTCAAAATGAGCAGTATTTATCCGGACGGGTTCCATCTAATTGCCGATGAACGCAGTGTTTTTATTCCTTTTGAAACGGACTGTGTGACCTCTGGTGAGGTCAGAAAGCAACTAGTGAAAATGACTCATGACGCACGGCAGTCGGCGGCTGCGTAATGTAAGGTTTTTGACATCCCTTCCCAGCAACTCCATAATCCTTAATCTTTAGGCTTTGTGGGGAGTAAACGGCAGCAAGATGGCAGCTTCAGCGGAAGAAGAAAAACAATACAAAGCCTCGTGGAAACGCTTAACGCTATTTAGTGTGTTATTTGTTTTACTCACGGCTGCCGGATTTTACGCCATTTATGACCACTTTTCCGGCCGCAGTCTTACCTTCGATTTTCGTTTGTTTGCCCCTGAAGTTTTAAGTGCCGCAGTCTTGCTGTTACTGGTTTACTTCGCCGCCGACGGTTTGCGGCTTTACTACACTTTGCGCGCTCTGGGTTACCGTATTCCTAAAAAAGCCATGGCTAAACTGGTCTTTATTAATATCTTTTTCTCCAATATTACCCCTATGGCCACCGGTGGCGGTTTCGCGCAGGTTTGGTTCTTACACGAGCACGGCGTGCCTATTGGGCGGGCGACCGCTGCCACTACTATTCGTACGGTGTTGGCTATTTTCTTTATTTTTTCGCTGACGCCGGTGTTCTTGCTGGTGCTGGAGCCACTGCAGAACAAAGCTATTATTGGTGAAATTGGTACGGCTCTTGCCGTTTTCATTGTGCTTTATCTGCTCTTCTTCGCGGTGGTTTTGTTGCGGGCACATTGGTTAATTGGGCCGCTAAGCTATTTATGTAAAGCGGTGCATAAGCTGCAACTGATTAGTCCTGAGCGTCATCTGCGCTGGCAATACAAAACTCGCCGCGAAATGCTGCGTTTCTCCCGGAGTTTTTCGGAGTATTGTCGCGGCTCTAAGGTGGCTATTGCGCTGTCGGTATTGTCCACCGTCATTTTTCTGCTCAGCTTATTCAGTTTTCCCGCGCTGCTAATGTGGGGTTTAGGATACGACGTTGATTACCTCGTCAGCCTGGGACTGCTGGTGGTTACCACCTTTATCATGTATTTCGCGCCAACGCCCGGTGCTTCGGGAATTTCCGAAGGTGTGTTTGGTAGCTTTTTTAATGACATTTTAGCCAATAATCATTTACTGTTAGTCACCTTTAGCTGGCGCTTCTTAACCATTTATCTTGGTATGTTATTGGGACTCTTTATTTTACAGCGCTACTTAGTTCAGTCGGCTAAAGTGCAGGGCATACAATGAATAAAACCAAGTTACTGAAAGTCCTGTTTTACCTCAACATTGCGGTTGTGGTTGGGCTTATTGGCTATAAAATTTATTTGAACCTGGTGACTTCTGAATTTGAGGCGGAGCATACCGAACAGCTCTCAGACATTAGTGCCCGGCTGGAAGGACAGGACAGTTACAGCTTTGCTGTAGTGGGTAATATCAATAATTCGGTTGGTATTTTCGAGCGTCGCATTATTCCTATGTTGAACGACACCGACATTGATTTTTTAGTGTCTGCGGGGAATGCTGTGAGCAGTGGAGGAGAAGACAAATACCGGGCAATAAAAGGTACTCTGTCGCGGCTGGATATGCCGTATTTACTGACCTTCGGTAACAATGAGTATGAAGAGTTTGGCAGCTTCCGCTTTTATGACCATTACGGTCCGCATTTTTTCAGTTTTACTGCCGATGACAGCCGCTTTATTTTCTTAGACAGCACCGGGAAAACGCCATGGCAATGGCAGTTGCGCTGGTTAACTGACATTCTTAAAGCCGACGATTCAAAGCATCGCTTTGTTTTTATTGGTCACCCACCTTTAGAGCCGGAAGAAGAGTTCTTTTTAGCCCAGGAGGACGATTTCCTGCAACCTCTGGAGTTTCGTCATGCGCTACTGCAGACAATAAGCAACTTCGGTGTCGATCGCGTATTTTCATCCAATATCTCTATTTACTCAGAGCGTGAGCACAACGGTATTCCCTATATCACTACCGGTGGTGCGGGTGGTCTGGTACTGAATCAGGATGAAAGCTTTTATCATTATGTGAAAGTAACAGTGAATGCCGATGGCTCGGTTGAGCACTCTGTTGAAGAGCTGGAAATTGGTCAGCACCCCATTCTGAAACAGCTGGAAAGCCTGTGGTTCTTTATTCATTCGTTATTTTACGTGGGCTACCTGAATTTTATTCTGCTGGTGAGTCTGTTCCTGGTTATCAGTACCAAATTGTACAACGCGGTATTCGTCGGTAAAGATTACTACCCCGACTACGATATTGACCCGCAGCCCTGGTTCAAAAAGCCGTTGCGCGTGGCCATGTTCACGAATAACTATCTGCCTTTTATCGGTGGTGTGCCAATTTCTATCGAGCGCCTGCGTCTGGGATTAGTTAAGCTCAAAGATAAGGTATTGGTTGTTGCGCCGCGCTATCAGCAAAGTAGTGAAAAAGAAGAGCATGTGGTGCGTATGCCGTCGCTGTTTTCTTTTGGTGAAAAGAGTGAGTTTCAGTTTGCCAATATTTTCTCCGGTGCCGTGCGTAAAAAGGTTAAAGCCTTTAAACCGGATATTATTCACGTTCACCATCCGTTCTGGATAGGTTCGCTTGGGGTCTTTATTGCGCGCCGCCTGAAAGTGCCGGTGGTTTATACTTATCACACGCGGCTAGAACATTATGCGCACTTTGTGTTTTTACCCGGTTCGTTGTTCCGCAATATTATTGCGCACTTTTTGGTGCGTCGCTTTGCCAACAAATGCGACGGCGTAATTGTGCCGACACAGTCGACCGAAGAATACCTGCGCATGATAGGGGTTAAGAAGCCTACCTTTGTACAGCCAACAGGTATTGAGTTTGAGCGTTTCCAGCAAGTTGACGACAAGCAAATAGAGGAGCTGCGCCAGCAACAAAAGCTAGGGGATGAAACGGTATTTGTTAGTGTGTCCCGGTTGTCGAATGAGAAAAATATCGACTTTATGATAGAGGCGGTGGCGCAACTGAAAGATCAAACCGATAAGCCGTTCCGCTTGCTGATTGTGGGCGACGGTCATCAACGCCACCGGTTACAGGAACGCATCGATAACATGAAACTCCAGCAGTACATTACTCTGGTAGGCTCAGTTCCGCCTGAGCAAATGGCCGCCTGGTATCAGCTAGGAGACGCTTTCCTATTTGCCTCGCAGTCAGAAACTCAGGGCATGGTCATTCTGGAAGCTATGGCTGCGGGCTTACCCGTGGTTGCGGTGCGCTCTAGCGGTATCGACGATGTTGTTGAAGACGGGCATAACGGTTTTAAGACACCGGCTAAGCAGGCTTTATGGTGTGAGCGGGTGAAACAGTTACTGGATGACGAGGCGTTACGCCAGAGCCTGGCAGAAAATGCTCTGGCTTTTGCCCGTGATTATTCGGTGGAAAAATTCAGTGATGACGTACGCCATATTTACGCGGAAACTCTGGCTCGGTATCACGAGAAAAAATAGCGCTGCAGCTAGCGCTACAAAATGTGGTTACCAAAGACCAGTAATTGGCAGACGATGACAATGGTCGTTAATAACACCCGTATACGGTAGTAGCCCATATAAGCTGTCATAGCCGAACTGCGAGCCAGCTTTTGTTCAAAGTACAGAACCAAGGCAAAGCCCACCATCTGCATACCTAATGACCAGGCCGGTGCGTTAATTAAAATTGTGAACCAGGCCGCTAAAGCGAAAACATTGCTTAATAACAGTAAACCTGTGGTTTTTTCGCTTTCCGCGCGGTGCAGGGCCCGGCCCCATAGAGTACCGCCCAGAAAACTGAGAATAACAGCGCCGTAAGTAATTAAAAACTCTAAAGGTGAAATTCCCCACCAGGTTCCTGTATGCATTATAGCCGCAAGCGACGATGCCAGAAAGGGAATAAGCCCTAAAAAGCCCAGAGTATAAATTAGCCAGTTTTTACCTTTGTTCATAAAAAATGAGTCCACCAGAAGTCAGTTATTATTATTTTACGGTCATTGTTCAATTTACGTTTAGTCCAATTCTAAATGACTTACGTAATGAATACTAAACAACAACTCGTATTCATTATGGCAGATTATCGGTTAGGCCTATTTGTATTTCGGAATGATCTCAGGGTTGAAGACAACTTGGCGCTTTATGAAGCCGCGCAGCGCAGTGAAACACTTATCTGCTGCTTTTGTTTTAATCCGACACAGAATAAGTATGGTCATTATGGTATTCCGGCAATGGGTAAACATCGTTTTACCTTTTTGCAGCAGAGCTTAAAGCAACTGCGAACCGAGCTGGAAATGCGTGGACAAAAACTCATTGTTTTGACCGGGACATTTGACCGAATTTTAACCGAACTCATTTCCGAACGTCAGGTGGATGCGATATTCCTGAGCCAGCATCAGGGTTACTATGAACGGCTTCAACTGGGTTTGCTGCAGCAACGGTTTCCGTTTCTGCCTTTTCATGAAACACCAAACAACACCTTGTTTTCAGAGCAGGAACTGCCGTTTGAGCTAGCGGACTTGCCGGAAACCTTTTCTCAGTTTCGGAAAAAAGTAGAGCCGTTGAGCCGTAACTTTTCGGTGCAGCCGGTAAACGCTTTGCCTTCATTACCGAAGAACATCAGTTATCCGGGGTTCAAGGCTGAAACTCTGAATGAATTGGCGTCAGATGACTTTGAAGGTGGAGAAAGAGCCGCCTTAACGCATTTAACAAGCTACTTTTCTGGTGAGTCTGCCGGTACTTATAAACAAACACGAAATGCCTTAGACGACTTTTCGAGTTCGACTAAGTTTTCGCCCTGGCTTGCGCAGGGTTGTCTTTCTGTCCGGCAAATAATGGCGGCGTTAAGGGCGTATGAAACAGAGTTTGGTGAGAATGAATCCAGCTACTGGATAAGTTTTGAATTATTGTGGCGCGAGTACTTCTTCTGGTACGCACTGAAGCACGGGAAACGCCTGTTCGCTTTTTCCGGCCTCTCCGGTAAGTCACCCAAAACCAGCTTTTATTCTGAAAGGTTTCAGAAATGGTGCTCTGGCAATACGCCGTATCCTATAGTTAACGCCTGCATGAAGCAGTTGAATGCCACCGGTTATATGTCGAACCGGGGGCGCCAACTGGTTGCCAGTTGTTTTGTGCACGAGCTGAGTCTGGACTGGCGCTACGGCGCTGCCTATTTTGAACAGCAGCTGATTGATTACGATGTTTCCTCCAACTGGGGCAACTGGCAGTATCTGGCGGGTTTGGGAGCCGACCCCAGAGGGCATCGTCAGTTTAACCTGGAAAAGCAGACCGAACGCTACGACCCGGATAATGAGTTTATTGAGCGCTGGGCCGGCGACTTGTCCGGGCAGCCCATAGACAGCGTTGATGCCGCAGACTGGCCGGTGCAGTGAACATGAGTCGCACTGCAGTAGTTTGGTTAAAACGCGATTTGCGACTCTCCGACCATGATGCGTTAGCTGCGGCGCTGAAGCATCATGACTCGGTTTTGCTGTGGTACAACTTTGAACCGATGTTGCTAGATGACCCGCATTACGACATGCGGCACTGGCGCTTTGTCTGGCAAAGCCTTTGTGACATGAACGAGCAGCTAAAACCCTATGGTGTAAATCTGCATATTTCCTGCGGTGATATTTTAGAGCAGTTGCAGCGCATACAGAATAAACTTGGCAGCATTGAGCTGTATAGCTACCAGGAAATTGGCTTAATTAATACCTACCAGCGTGACAAGCAGGTTTCCAGGTTTTGCCGTGAGCAAAACATAAACTGGCACGAGTCTTCCTATGGTGCGGTCATCAGGGCGGCTCGTTCGCGTTCGAACTGGCGTAAAAACTGGAACCGAGTGATGCGGCTTGAGTCTGAAACGCTCGATTTAACAAGAATTATTGCCAGTCCTTTTGAGCTTTACCGTGCGCCCGCAGAGTGGCAGGCGCATGACCCGTTGTTTCAAAAGGGTGGAGAACTGGAAGCACGACGGACGTTGTTATCGTTTTTTGAAGGCCGGGGAAAACTGTACAGTGTGAATATTTCCAAACCGGGATTAAGCCGCGAGAGTTGCAGCCGACTTTCTGCGTACCTTGCCTGGGGTAATTTAAGTCTACGGCAGGTGTACCAGTATTGTTTAACCTACTGGCAGACACCCGGCTGGAGAAAACCGCTGCGGGCGCTGGTTTCTCGCTTGCACTGGCATTGTCACTTTATTCAAAAGTTTGAAAGTGAGATAAGTCAGCAGCTTAAGCCTATTAACCGCGGTTATGAGACCTTGCCGTTTCGGAAGGATGAATCAGTTGCTCAGCATTTAGAGGCCTGGAAACAGGGTAGAACGGGCTACCCGCTGGTGGATGCCTGTATGCGCTGCCTGATTAAAACGGGTTACATTAACTTCAGAATGCGCGCTATGTTGGTGAGTTTTTTGTGTCATTATCTGGCAATAGACTGGCGTCTGGGGGCTGATTATCTAGCGTCACTTTTCCTCGACTTTGAGCCGGGCATTCATTATCCCCAGTTTCAAATGCAGGCGGGCGTGACCGGCATTAATACCGTGCGCATATACAACCCGACAAAACAGGCTCTTGAACAGGATGCCGAGGGTACTTTTATACGAACCTGGCTGCCTGAGCTTGCCGAACTGCCGAATGAGTTGCTAATAGAACCCTGGCAGTTGACGCCCTTGGAATCGGCCATGTTCGATATTGAGCTGGGCACCGATTACCCGTATCCGATCGTCGACAAAGACGAATATCGTGGGACCATGAGTAAAAACCTTTGGGACTGGCGCAAGAGCTCTCTTGTTCAATTAGAAAATAAAAGAATACTGAGCCGACACGTTGATCGCTCAGGTTAGAGAGCCAGTAATTTAAAGGTCAAACAACGATAATAGAGCTGTGATGAAGAAAAACGTATGTTTTGGTGCAGGCACCTTAAGAATTGAAGATATTGTCCGGCTTTCTCGATGTGAGTCAAAAGCAGAACTAAATTCAGACCCTTTATTCCGGGAGAGGATTCAGGCCGGTGCGGATTTTCTCGAAAAACTCCTGTTGGAAGATGGTGTCATTTACGGAGTAACCACTGGCTATGGAGACAGCTGCACAGTAGGCGTTCCCGCTGACTTAGTTGATGAACTGCCGCTGCATCTTACGCGCTTTCATGGGTGCGGCCTGGGCGAGCATTTTGATAAATCCACAGTGCGAGCCATTCTCGCGGTTCGTTTATGTTCTCTGGCGCAAGGGTACTCGGGAGTAAGCTGGGAGTTACTTGAGCGACTGACCCTTATGATAAATGAGGATATATTGCCTCTTATTCCGCAAGAAGGGAGCGTTGGCGCCAGCGGTGACTTAACGCCTTTATCCTATATTGCCAGTGCGCTTGTTGGTGAAAATAAAGTGCATTTTCGCGGGCAGGTCATTTCAAGTCAGGAGGCTTTTAGCACCTTCGGGTTATCCCCCTATAAACTTAGGCCCAAAGAAGCTCTGGCACTGATGAACGGCACGGCAGTTATGACGGCAGTTGCTTGTCTGAACTTTGACAAAGCGGATTACTTCAGTCGTCTGTCGAGTCGTATTACGTCTTTGGTGTGTTACGCGCTTGGCGGAAACGCTCAGCACTTTGACGAACATTTATTTCAGGTTAAGCCGCATGTGGGTCAACAGCAGGTGGCTAAGTGGATACGCCATGATTTAGGGGAAATACCCACACAAAGAAATTCTGCGCGTTTGCAGGATCGGTACTCCATTCGCTGTGCGCCACATATTGTAGGCGCATTAAAAGATGCTTTACCCTGGCTCCGACAAACAATAGAAAATGAACTGAACAGCGCTAATGACAACCCCATTATTGACGCCGAGCGAGAACAGGTTCTGCACGGTGGTCATTTCTATGGTGGCCATATTGCTATGGCGATGGACACCCTAAAAACGCAGGTGGCTAATCTGGCCGATTTACATGACAGGCAAATGGCGCTGTTGATGGACCGGAAAGTGAATAACGGTTTACCGGCAAACTTATCCGCAGCCGATTCCTCTAGAACTGCCATTAACCACGGGTTTAAAGCGGTGCAAATTGGTTGTTCTGCCTGGACTGCAGAAGCACTAAAGCTGACCATGCCCGCCAGCGTCTTTTCCCGTTCTACTGAGTGTCACAATCAGGATAAGGTGAGCATGGGAACCATTGCGGCCCGGGACTGTGTGAGAGTTCTGGACTTAACTGCACAAGTTGCTATCGCGACTCTTTTGGCTTCTTGCCAGGGTTTTCGGCTGAGGCAAAGAATAAACGGTGCTACGGAATCGTTATCTGCAGAGGTGGAAGACATGCTAAGCGACATTGAAAAAGAATTTGCTCCGGTAAAAGAAGACCGTGCGCTTGAGGATGAACTTCGTTTTTGGCTGGAGCAATTAGCTGAAAAACGCTGGACTTTGTACACACCTTGATACGTATTTATGCTACTTTCTAACTGAAGACTTTGCTAAATTAAAGTGCGGGTTAAAAGAATTTCCTATAGAGAGTCGATAAGGATAATAACAATGAAATATCTACTGGGAGCAGTTGCAGTCAGTTTGCTGACAGCCTGTTCACAAAATGCTGAAACAGAACAAGAGGCGAATACGCAATCTATGTCGTATCCGGAAACGCGTAAAGGCGATGTGGTTGATACCTACTTTGGTACCGAAGTAGCGGACCCGTATCGCTGGTTAGAAGATGACCGTAGCGAAGAGACCGAAAACTGGGTTAAAGCTCAGAATGAAGTGACGTTCGCACACTTAGAGTCTATTCCATATCGCGAGACGATAGAAAAGCGTCTGACCGAGTTGTGGAACTACGAGAAAATCAGCGCGCCGTTTAAAGAGGGCGATTACACCTATTTCTACAAAAATGACGGTCTGCAAAACCAGTATGTGGTGTACCGCCAAAAAGGTGACGAAGAACCGGAGGTATTCCTGGACCCGAACACCTTTAGTGAAGACGGAACAACCTCGCTGGCACAGCTAACCTTTTCTGACGACGGTTCGCTAGCGGCTTACTCAATTTCTGAGGGCGGCAGTGACTGGCGTAAAATTCGGGTTATTGATGCGGAAACCAAAGAGCAGCTGGAAGATCCTTTAGTGGATGTTAAATTCAGCGGCGTTTCCTGGGTAGGCAATGAAGGTTTCTACTACTCCAGTTATGATAAGCCAGAAGGCAGTGAGCTTTCTGCAAAGACCGACCAGCACAAGCTGTATTACCACGAGCTGGGTACAGACCAGGCTGATGATAAACTGGTGTTTGGTGGAACGGATGTTGAGAAGCACCGCTATGTTGGTGGTTCAGTAACTGATGATGACCGGTATTTGCTCATTTCAGCCGCAAACTCTACCTCGGGCAACAAACTGTTTTTAAAAGACCTGACCGATGAAGACAGCGAGCTGGTGACAATTCTTGATCATACCGATTCGGATACTCGTGTATTAGATAACGATGGTTCAAAGCTTTACCTTGTGACTAACCTTGATGCGCCAAACCAGCGTGTTGTGACTGTTGACGCGAGTAATCCAGCGCCGGAAAACTGGGAAGACTTTATCCCAGAAACGGAAAACGTGTTGAGCGTATCAACCGGTGCGGGTTATATCTTTGCCGAGTACATGGTCGATGCCGTAGCTAAGGTGAAACAATACGCTTATAACGGCGATATGGTTCGTGAAGTGCAGTTGCCGGGCGTAGGCAGCATAGGTGGCTTCTCAGGTAAAAAAGAAGCGGACGAATTATACTATACCTTTACTAATTACAGCACACCGTCAACGATTTATAAGTTCGACCCGGATCAGGGTGGCTCCGAAGTTTACGCCGAGTCTGGCGCCGATTTTGATTCTGCCAACTACGAATCAAAGCAGGTGTTTTATACCTCGAAAGACGGTACTGAAGTGCCTATGATCATTACCTACAAAAAGGGCACCAAGCTGGATGGCTCAAACCCGACAATTTTGTACGGTTATGGTGGCTTTAATATCAGTCTGACACCGTCGTTTAGCATTGCTAACGCAGCCTGGTTAGAAATGGGCGGCGTTTACGCCGTTGCTAACTTGCGTGGTGGCGGTGAGTACGGCAAAGACTGGCATAAAGCTGGTACCAAAATGCAGAAGCAGAATGTGTTTGACGATTTTATCGCGGCGGCCGAGTATTTAATTGAGAAAGACTATACCTCACCGGAGCGTTTAGCCATTCGCGGTGGCTCTAATGGTGGCTTGCTAGTCGGTGCGGTAATGACACAGCGGCCAGAGCTATTTGCAGTCGCTTTACCTGCTGTCGGTGTTCTGGATATGCTTCGTTATCACACCTTCACCGCTGGCGCAGGTTGGGCATACGATTATGGTACAGCCAATGACAGTAAAGAAATGTTCGAGTACTTGTTAGGGTATTCGCCTGTTCACAACGTGGAAGAAGGCGTGGCTTATCCGGCGACGTTGATTACCACCGGTGACCATGATGACCGTGTCGTTCCTGCGCACTCATTTAAGTTTGCGGCGGAGCTTCAGGATAAAGCGGGCGGTGAGAATCCTCAGCTTATCCGTATTGAAACCAATGCCGGTCACGGTGCTGGCACACCGGTTTCAAAAACCATTGAGCAGTACTCCGATATTTTCGGTTTTACTTTGTATCACATGGGGTTTGAAGAGCTTCCTAAGTAACGACTGAACAGTAAAGGCTTCGCTACAGACGGCGAAGCCTTTGCATATCATCCTTTCGATATTTTTCTCATTTCCCGTTAATCTCTTTTCACTCCCACTCTCGTATTATAAGGATTCAATAATGAACAATGATTTTAATATTATGTGGGTAGTTGCCGCTGTAGTTGTTTTACTTTTACTGATAGCGTCGGTGCGCATTGTGCCGCAGCAAAGCGTGTATTTGGTTGAGTTGTTCGGGCGTTATCGCCGCATGCTGACGCCGGGGCTTAACTTTATTATCCCGCTTATTGAGCAGGTCGCTCATAAACAGTCGATGAGAACGCGGCAGCTGGATGTCGATGTTGAGACCAAAACAAACGATAATGTTTTTGTCATTGTCCGGGTGTCAGTGCAGTATCGCGTGAGCAATGAAACCGCAGTTTATAATGCGTTTTATCAGCTGGAAAATCCCGAGTGGCAAATGCAGTCCTATGTGTTTGATACGGTGCGCGCACAAATTCCTAAGCAGAACCTGGACGCGGTGTTCGACAATAAAGACTCTATTTCTAAAGATGTAAAAGAGCAGTTGCGCGATACCATGGAAGAATATGGTTTTGAGATTATTGCGTCGCTGGTGACAGACATTGATCCGGACCAGTCCGTTAAAGATTCAATGAACCAAATTAACGCCGCAGAAAGAGAGCGCCGTGCGGCAGAACATAAGGCAGAAGCTGAAAAAATCATGCTGGTGAAGCAGGCTGAAGCCGACAAAGAATCGAAAATTTTGCAGGGTCAGGGTATTGCCGGTCAGCGTTTAGCGATAGCTGAAGGTTTGCGGGACTCTATTGCCATGGTTACCGATCAGGCTAATGACATAACGTCTAAAGATGTCATCGATTTGCTGAAATTCACTAACTATGTCGATGTATTGGGTTCTTTCGATACCGCTGCCAGTAAAGTGATTATGTTGCCGCAACCAACGGGTCAGCTGGATTCTTTATCCTCGGATATTTTAAGCGCCATGGAAGCGGCCAAAGACAGTAAAAAAGATGCCTGAAACCTTTCCGTTGTTGGCAGCTCAACCAATCTACGATAATACCAATCGATTTTATGCGGTTGAGCTGCTGTTTAATACCATTTAAGCCTGGCTGTGTTTCGCTAGTTGCTGAATTTTTCCGACAATAGCACGTAAGCCGTTTCCACGAGTCGGTGTAATGTGGTTTTCTAAGTCCAGCTGAGCAAAATAGCTATCGATATCAAAGGCAAGAACTTGCTCCGGCGTTTTGTCGTGGTAAGCGGCCATGACTAAAGTCAACAACCCCTGCACAATGACGGCGTCGCTATCAACGTGCAGCAACAGTTTACCGTCTTTTTCTTCACTAATAAGCCAGACATTACTTTGGCAACCGCGCACCAGATACTCATCTTTATGCTGGCTTTCTGGTAGGCCGGGCAAAGCTTTACCTAAATCAATGATGTACTGGTAACGTTGCTCCCAGTCATCTAAAAACTCTAAGTCATCAATGATTTCATCTGTACTGGGTAAATTCATGCTTACCAATAACCTTCACTTATAAGTTAAAAGGACAACTAAAGTTAAAAGAAGACGCCTGCTTCAAGCTGAGCTTCTTCGCTCATCATGTCGCGTGACCAGGGTGGGTCAAAAACGAGTTCAACATTCACATTTTTAACGTGCGGTACCAGAGAAACCCGATACTCAACATCACCCACTAATACCGGACCCATACCACAGCCTGGTGCGGTTAAGGTCATATCAATAGTAACGGTGCCGGAATCTTTATCAACCGCGACTTTGTAGATAAGCCCTAGCGAAACTAAGTTAATCGGAATTTCCGGGTCATAAATGGTCTCTAACGCTTCCCAGACCTGATCTTCTGAAACTTTTCCGTTTGCTGGTGGTTCAAAGTCGAGCTTTTCTGGCTTACGGCCAATCGCATCCGCATCCGTGCCGTCTATGCGCAGCATGTTACCCTGAAAGGTAACCGTATAGTTACCGCCTAAATCTTGAGTAATAGTAACAAACTCACCTTTAGGAATAACTTTAGGCTCACCCGTTGGCACGCGACGCGCTTTAACTTCACGGGTGGTGGACACCATTTTCTGCTGCATAATTTAAACTTCCGTTACTGCACGTTGAAGCTTTCGCCGCAACCGCACTCATTAACAACATTCGGGTTGTTGAATTTAACCACGCCGTTAATGCCTTCTTTTACGTAATCAATTTCGGTATTACGTACCAGTTCCAACGCATTAGAGGCAATAGCGACTTTGATGTTGTCGTTAATATCGACCACTTCATCGCCGTCTTCCATCGCATCGACAGAATCAAGCACATAGGCATAACCCGTACAGCCACTTTGCTTAGTAGAAAGGCGAATTAGCTTGCCCGGTTCATCTTTTAAGCGTGACTCAAAGTAACGTACAGCGTTTTCTGTCATCGAAATTAACGAAGACGATGGTACAAATGTTTCTACAGACATGAGTCTCCTCCTGCCATTAGGCTAGCATTAAACGAGCTTTGTTGATGCCTTCGAACAGCTTATCAACCTCGTCTAGCGTATTATAAATGGTAAATGACGCGCGCGCAGTACCTGGTACCTTCAGGCGTTTCATAAGCGGTTGAGCGCAATGGTCACCAGTACGAATGGCTATGCCTTGTTTGTCCAGCAAAAAGCCAATATCAGCAGGGTGTGCGCCATCTAGAATAAAGCTTAGCACGCCAATTTTGTTGTCGGCGTGGCCAACAATGGTTAAGCCATCGGTTTGCTCTGCTAGTTGTGTTGCGCGTGCCAGTAAAGCGGTTTCGTGAGCTAAAATATCGGCCTTATTAAATTGCTGTAACCAGTTTATCGCTGCCGCCAGACCAATGGCTCCCGCGATATTTGGTGTACCGGCTTCCAGTCGGTTGGGTAATTCACCCCAAGTGGCGTCCTGGTAACTGACTGTGGCTATCATTTCGCCGCCGACTAACCATATAGGCCAGTCTTTTAAAACCTCGTAACAGCCCCATAGCACGCCAATGCCGGTTGGCCCGAATAGCTTATGACCGGAAAACGCATAAAAATCACAGCCAATGTCCTGCACATCGATAGCGCCATGTGCAACACCCTGAGCACCGTCTATCATGACCAGTGCGTCTTTGGCTTTAGCGGCAGCGGTGAGTTCTTTAATTGGGTTAATGGTACCCAGCGCATTGGAAATGTGCGGCATTGAAACGAAAGCCGTGTTCTCACTCAACAGGGCGTGAAACTGCTCGGTATTCAGTGAACCGTCTTCGTTAATGGGTACGACTTTCAATGTGGCGCCAGAACGCTTACACGCCTGTTGCCAGGTTACCAGGTTCGCATGGTGCTCCATTTCGGTCACCAGCACTTCTTCACCGGCTTTTAAGCGCTGAGCAACACCATTAGCGACCAGGTTAATACCCTCGGTTGTGCCGCTGGTCCAGATAACCTCTTCTTGACGATTAGCATGTATGTAATCAGCGACGGTTTTACGTGCCGCTTCGTAGCGATGGGTGGCTTCATCAGAAAGATAATGAGCTCCGCGATGAACATTAGCGTTGCACTGAGTATAGTAATCCGTCAGCGCATCGATGACCGCTTGTGGCTTTTGCGTGGTGGCAGCGTTATCCAGATAAACCAGTGGTTTACCGTTTACCTGCCGTTGCAGTATCGGAAACTGCTCACGAATTTGTGCAACGTTCAGGCTCATTGCTTCTCCATCATACTTTCAAAGCGGGTTTTCAAAATCGGCTGCAACCAGTCGGCCAGGGCTTTATTTGGCATCTGGAAAACCATTTCCTGTACGAAACCAAAGTTGAGCATAACCAGCGCTTGTTGCCTGTCGATGCCACGCGTCAGCATGTAATACAACGCTTCTTCGTCAATTTCAGCAACCGTTGCACCGTGCGCACACTGTACATCGTCTGCGTAAATTTCCAGCTCGGGCTTAGTATTAATTTGCGCACCACGAGTCAGCAGCAGGTTACGATTATTCAGTTCGGCCAGGGTTTTTTGCGCATGGCGGTGAATATGAATGCGGCCATTAAATACTGCTTTTGCCCTGTCACCGATAATGCCCCGGGCGTTCTCTTCGGTCGTGCCGTTAGGTGAGGCATGTTCGATGGTGCTGTGCAGATCGAAGTGCTGGCGTGGAGCCAGTAAATACACGTTATTAAACTTGGCGAACGCATGCTCACCAGCGTGTTCAATGTCTACGTCCAGACGCGTTAACTGACTGCCGTAGCCAATTAGGGTGCTGTTCAGTCTGGCGTGATCGTGCAGTTTAAAGTGACTGCCGCCAATATGAATCGCTTCGCCCTCGTGCAGGGCAAAACGGTAATGCTCTAAACGCGCTTTCTCGGCTATGTCATATTCAGCAAAGACGGTATTCAGGCTGTTACCTGAGCCGCTGCCGTGCTCAATAATGGTTGCCTGCGCATTTTCACCAACACGTACCAGCGTGCGCTGATGAGACTCGATACCGGCAGACGCAAAGTTAACGATGCGAATGGGTTGTTCAACTTTAGCGCCAGCCGCAATGTCGATAACGACACCTTGCTGCGCCAATACGTCGTTTACCAGGCCAAACAAATGACGGCTGGGTTTTACTTGCGCAAAAATAGCTTCAGCGGGTTCGCTGGGCGCTGACAGCTCACTAATAGTGATGCCTTCAGGTAACTTAAGCTTGCTGATGTCGGTACTAAGCTGACCGTCCACAAACACCAAATCCAGACTGTTTAAGCCTTCAATGACTGGTGCTTCGGCGGTCGCGTTACCGGTGCCGGATTTCAGCTCTAAATCAGCAACCGGATGCAACGAGGTATAACGCCATGCTTCGGTGCGGCGTGTCGGCCATTGCTGTTGCTTTAACGTGTCCAAGGCTTGTGCCCGGACCGGAGATAGCCAATCGTCAACGGTCGAGGCACGCTCTAAAACGTGGTTTAACCATTGACTCATGCATCTGCTCCTTCTGCTTCAGCTAACCAGGCATAACCTGAGGCTTCGACTTCTTTCGCCAGTTCAGGACCGCCACTTTTCACAATTTTGCCTTTAGACAGAATGTGCACATAGTCAGGCTCAATGTAATCGAGCAAACGTTGGTAGTGCGTAACCACGATAAAACTGCGTTTGCCGTCGCGCTGGCTGTTCACACCCTTAGCTACAACCTGTAGAGCATCGACGTCAAGCCCGGAATCAGACTCATCCAGAATCGCAATTTTCGGCTCAAGCATAATCATCTGCATAATTTCGTTACGCTTTTTCTCTCCACCGGAAAAGCCTTCATTGACGCCGCGCTTTAAGAAGTCGAGCGGTAACTCAACTTGCTTGCAGGCTTCTTTGGCTTTTTTCAGAAACTCAGCTGAGCTCAAAGCGCTTTCGCCGTGAGCTTCACGCATGGCATTCACGGATTCTTTCATGAATTCCATGTTGCTTACGCCTGGAATTTCAACAGGGTATTGGAAAGCCAGAAATATACCGGCCTGGGCGCGCTCTTCTACTTCCATGTCCAGTAAGTCTTTACCGTCCATTTCAACGCTGCCGCTTTCAACTTCGTAGCCATCGCGGCCAGATAAAACGTAACCTAAAGTACTTTTTCCGGCACCGTTAGGACCCATAATGGCGTGTACTTCGCCGGGTTTTATTTCCAGATTCAGGCCTTTTAAAATTGTTGTTTCTTCCACACGTGCGTGCAGGTCTTTAATCGATAGCATGTTTTACCCCACTGAACCTTCAAGACTGATTTCAAGCAACTTACCGGCTTCCACCGCAAACTCCATTGGTAGTTCGCGGAATACCTCTTTACAGAAGCCATTTACAATCATTGAGACTGCTTTTTCAGGGTCCAGGCCTCGTTGCCGACATAAGAATAATTGATCGTCACTCACCTTAGAGGTGGTGGCTTCGTGTTCAACAATCGCGGTTGGATTGCTGCTTTCAATATACGGGAATGTGTGTGCGCCGCACTGGTCGCCAATAAGCAGCGAATCACATTCGGTAAAGTTACGCGCGCCCTCGGCACCTGGGCCCATACGAACCAGACCTCGGTAAGCGTTATTACTGCGACCGGCGGAAATACCTTTGGAAATGATGGTCGACTTGGTGTTCTTACCTAAATGGATCATTTTGGTGCCGGTATCGGCTTGTTGTCTGCCGCGGGTTAACGCAACTGAGTAGAATTCCCCAACGCTGTTATCGCCTTTAAGAATACAGCTTGGATACTTCCAGGTAACGGCAGAGCCTGTCTCTACCTGAGTCCAGGAGATCTTCGCGTTTTTCTCGCACAGGCCGCGTTTAGTGACAAAGTTATAGATACCGCCTTTGCCGTTTTCATCACCCGGATACCAGTTTTGCACCGTAGAGTATTTGATCTCCGCGTTATCCAGTGCAACCAACTCAACTACGGCCGCGTGTAATTGGTTTTCGTCACGTTGTGGTGCGGTACAACCTTCCAGATAACTAACGTGACTGCCTTCTTCGGCGACAATTAAGGTACGCTCAAACTGACCGGTATTCTGTTCGTTTATGCGGAAGTAAGTTGATAGTTCCATAGGGCAGCGAACGCCTTTTGGAATATAAACAAACGAGCCATCGGTGAATACGGCACTGTTCAGCGCAGCAAAGAAGTTATCGCCACGGGGAACCACGGTACCTAAGTACTTTTTAACTAATTCAGGGTACTTGTGAAGGGCTTCAGAGATAGGGCAGAAGATAACGCCTGCTTCTTCCAGCTTCTCGCGGAATGTTGTGACCACGGATACTGAATCGAAGACCGCATCAACAGCTACGCCCGCCAGCATTTCCTGCTCATGCAGAGGAATACCCAGCTTTTCGTATGTGCGTAGCAGTTCCGGATCAACCTCGTCTAACGACTTAGGCTTGTCTTTCATACTCTTAGGTGCTGAGTAGTATGAAATTGACTGGTAATCTACCTTAGGATAATCGACGTGTGCCCAGTCAGGCTCTTCCATTTTTAACCAGGTGCGATAAGCCTTCAGACGCCATTCCAGCATCCATTCAGGCTCACCCTTAATGGCGGACAGACGGGCAATGACGTCCTCGTCCAAACCAATTGGGAAAGTTTCTGACTCTATTTCTGAAATGAAGCCTGCGTCGTATTTACGCGCAAGCGCCTGATCAATCTGTTCACTCATGATTTACCCACTCTAAAAGCTGCGGATGGGAGTTTCGCCCGTTACTGGCCGACAGTATAAAATACCTGACTAAAACACTCAACTTTATCTGCTGACCAACATTATACGGGATCACAGCCTTTTTGTCGCTTATTTCGCCGGGTGAGGTAAGCCTGTTGCTCTTTATTTTAAATGCTATAATGTAAATTAGAATGGTTGTTATGTTTTGTTGCATGTTCTAAGGTGTCATGTCTTTTAGTACAAAATTTAATCATATATTGTAAAGAGCCACATCAATCGTTGTAAAAATGTAATATGAGAAGAATATAAGAAGAAAAGTACAGTAATAAAATAAGCTTTTAGGTTTAGGGAGGGCTGTTATGGGACGTTATACGCGGTTAGCTTTAATCGAACACCAAAAACGTACGCAGAACTTAGGGTTGCTGGCAGAATCCTTAGAGATATCAGTCGTCCATCGTGCATTTTCTCAACTTGTTGATCGTTCGCCAGAGCCGGAAACCATGGTGGCTTATTCGCTGGGATCGGAGCAGTTATCTCGTTCCCACATTACCAGTGAAATTGCTGCATTAACCAAAACTTATCCGTTGTTTTTAGTTAATGCGAGAAAAGACGATGTTCGTCCTATTCAGGCTCTGAACCTTGGTGCCCGAGGTATCATCTATGAAAACGACCATTTAGATCGGGTACTGACCGCGATAAAAGTGATTAGCCAGGGGGAGCTTTATTATCCGCGTTCATTGCTTTCAGATAAAATTGAAGAAATGATGCTGCGGCGACAAGCGGATGACTCTTTTACTACTGTGTCTCAAATTAATTCCCTTACGCCACAAGAGTTAAAAATTATAGAGTTGGTTGCTACCGGAGCTCGCAATAAAGAAATTGCTGAGCACTTAAACATCAGTGCCCATACGGTGAAAACACACTTGTCTTCCATTTTTCGAAAGACCGGGGCGCGTAACCGGGTCGAATTACTAAAGTGGTCCAGTTACGCGACATCCGTTTAACTCTGGTTAGCTCTCTGCACGCCAGTACCCCATGTCCAGGCCTTTTTCTATTAACTCTACCAGCGCTCGTTCCATCGCTTGTTTTACTGACAATTGAACCGGTTCGTTGGTTGAATAACCGCCTTCGAATTCGGCCAGACGGTTGAGAGATACATAGCGAAACAGACCCGCCCGGAGCTCCTGTGAGAACACTTTTTTACTTGCCGATACCGATACCAGTACCTGCCCGCTGTAAACGTCTACTGCTCGTAAATAGACGGATACCTGGTCTTCCCGGTAGAGCTCTGATGCACCAATACCAAAATATTCTGCGCCGATGCCGCCAGTGCTGACATTGGTATCGTAGCTTATAATACCGCCTTCCAGCAGCAACCTGGCCTCACTTAACGGGGGCAGCTCTTTATTTTTACTGGAGTTATGTATCTTTCGTTCGGTTAACAAGTTTTGCAGGTTTTCACGCTCCATAGGTAAGAACCAACCTGACTCCAGTAACATTTGAGTGAGCATAGAGGTTGCTCCCTGAGTTACTGCGGTAGAAAAGCTGGAAACATTAGCCTGTGGTTTATACTGCCCAGTTTGGTCCCTAAAGGCATAAACCGATACCGGAATACGGGTCTGGGGTAATGGGCTTTGCTTCAAAGTTGTCATTGTTGAGCTGGGCGCGTCAATTTCAGCGGGCTTTACATTGATGTCCGTTGGCTTGGGCATTAACGCGCAGCCGCTCATAACAAGTGACGCTAAAATGAGGAAAATTTTACGCATGATTATTCTCCTCACTTATATTGAAGGCATGGTGATAACAGTCTGTTCACCGCTGCCGTTATGAGTGATGTAGACAATAACGCTACCGTCTGGCTGACCAACAACTTCAACCGTGTACTCACCTGTGTCATACAGGCCTTCAACAATTTCGCCATCCGCAATACGGCGGGTAAGTGAATTGATGATATTACGCTCTAACGCTTCGCGGAAACGGTCAACAAAAGAGCGGGCGGAATCAGGTGCTGAATGAGCATTCTGACTTTGTGCTTTTTGTAATAAAAAACTCCCGTTCATTGGGTTTCCACCAAAGCTCGGGTTAATAGGTTGATAGACAATTTCAGTTGCTGCGGCATTTACTGCCACAAGCAAACAACCAATGAAGAGCCAACGTAATTTCATAATCTGCGCCTTTAAAAATTATTATCTTGTGGCGTATCAAATACAGAGTCCGCTTTTACTCGCGCGACTTCGTTAATACTGATCAAAATGGCTTTCTCGGCCATTTTCTTGACATCGTTTTGCCGTCTTCCGAAGTAAGTCTGGAATATCTTGGTTTGCTCCATCTCCACCCACAAATAGGTGCCAGCCTGAGGATAGACCTGCTCGTGAATGACAACAGTAATACCGTTAGTTGAGGGAATGTCACGCCAATAGCTGGTGTAGTAGAAGAAAAAGTCTTTGCCGAAACGTGAAATGGTTCGGTCCAGCACCATGCCGCCAAGCTCTATTTCGTCGGCTTGACTAACCGGAGTAAACAGCAGAACGATTAGAATGAGTTTCTTTAGCATAAGGACTAAGAAAGCGGCTACACCAAAGTGACGCAGCCGCTAACCTTACTTCTTAGTATTGAACAACAGTAGCGACGTTGTAGTCGCCTTGCTGATACACGCTCATAGTGTTGCCGTCACTGGCCTGACCGCCGGTAACAACGTTGTAGTCACCTACTTGCTGAATATCGACGCTGCCATTACTGCCGCCAACAATGAACGAACCGCCATCTCCGGCGATAACGTTGCTGTTACCTTCCTGATAGAAGCTGATTAGGTTCTCATCGCCACCAATAATGGTATCGATTAAGTTAATATCGCCTTGTTGTTCGGAATCTAACGTGTTGCCTGAGGTAGTGCCTGCGTCGTAAGAGTAAGCCAGGGTTACGTTGCCGTCACCAACTTGGTTGGACATGACATCGTTGTCGTCGCCTACAAACACAACTTCGGCTGTGTTTGCATCACCGCGCTGACGGCTCTGAATGTCGTTGGAAACGCCTTGTACAGCCACTCCGTTAAAGTTTTCATCACCACGGCTGCTGACCATAATGTCATTTTGCTCACCGTAAGATTCACCGACAGCAGTGTTGTTATCGCCTGTTTGCTCAAGCTCAACATTATGCATGTCGCCCTCGGTGGCGAACACTGCGTAGTTATTGTCACCGCGTTGGTATGCATCAATTAGGTTGTCGTTACCAATCATGCCATTTGCGGCTTCAACAATGTTTGAGTTACCTTGCTGCTGAACAACAATAAAGTTGGCTTCGCCCTGGATGGGTTGAATCAGGAATTCGTTTGCTGAACCGTCCTGAAATACATCGACGAAGTTCTCGTTACCTTGTAAGTCTTCGGCAATGAAAATGTTCGATGAACCATATTGCTGAGCATACACTTCGTTGTCGTCGCCGTCCGCGCCAACAACACCTGCAACGTTACCGTCACCTTCTTGTGATGCTTCGAAGGTATTGCGGTCGCCCGACGCATTGAAATAGCCTGACTCATTCAGCGAACCAGATTGTTCGCTTAAGAACAAGTTGTCACTGCCTGAAATCTGGAAGTTGCTCCAGTTGGAGTCGCCTGACTGGTAAATTTCTGCTGTATTATAGTCGCCACTTAGGTCAATGGCGGCCTCGTTAACATCACCGGACTGTTCAGCAACTGCAGTGTTACCGTCACCCTGCAGGAAAATACTGGCCGAGTTCAAGCTGCCTTCCTGATAAGCTGATAACCAGTTGTCATCACCGACGGCGTCAGCATTGAAAACGTTCCAGAGTCCAGACTGCTCGCCTTCGACCAGGTTGAAGTCGCCGGTAACGTAAGCATAAGCTTCGTGCCAGTCGTCAAACTGCAACAGTGATGTAACGTTATCGTCACCGTACTGGTCAGCATACGCCCAGTGTGCGGCTCCGGCTTGTTCAACATACACTTCGTTACCAATTTCAACGGCGCCAGCCGATTCCTGATTAATAACAGCAATGTGGTTTTCGGCAACCGCGCTACCTGCAAAGGCAATGCCTAAAGCAAGAGCGATAGCACTTTTCTTTATAAGTATTTTCGACATGATTGTTCTCCGTAATTGTTGTAATCAAAACTGCGTGATGGACATTTCAGCTGCAGAGCCTGATTGTTGGATAGTAATAGCATTGTCGCTACCCAGCTGTTGTAGCTGAATAAGGTTGCTATTTCCCAACTGCAGGATGGTTGCTGAATTACCGCGTCCTGATTGTTCTGCAGTGACAGAATTATTGAACCCTTGCTGTTCCAGGCTAAGAGTGTTTTCAAAGCCAGACTGAACCAAATACGCGTAATTTTGCTCGCCCGACTGGATAACTGAAGTGAGGTTATAAGATCCGAGTTGAGCAATTTCTGCATGGTTTGCAAGGGCCTGCCGCTCCAGTAACCCTGCTAATGCAACAGGAATGTCTTTTGCCACTCCGGGGAGTGAGACAAAAAGCAAAACCAATGCTGCTAAAAGTTGTTTTTTGTAAATCAAAGCGGAACACCTTTTGTTAATAATTCCGCTAACAAGAATAAGTGGTTCAGAGGCCTGAACAATCGTATGAAAGGGGTATTTTATATGACTAGTTCGTGATGTTTTTGAATTAAAATATCATTATATTTCAAATGCTTGATTTGTTAATTCTGCTTCTCTGCACCAAACGGCCTAGTCCTTTATTCGTATTTATGATCAGATTTCGTAAAGCTATATCTTTCGAGATACCTTTACGTCAAAAATATGCTAGTTATTTTGTAGTGCTTAAGTTTTAGGCACGACGATAACTCATAAAACAACAAGACAGAGGAAGCAAAATGGCTAATATTAAAAAGTTAGTCGTTGGTATTTCTATGGTGTTAGTCGCGGGTTCAGCTGCAGCGGCAACCGATAAGAAAGCTGATGATGATTCACTGCTGGTTATGTTTAAGCAGTCAGTGACGAAAGAGCAACGACAAGATTTGATTCAAAATGCAGGTGGCAGTTTACGCGCACTTGATGACAGCGGTCGTGATATAGCAATGCGTCATATTGCTGATGGCAGAATTGCGAAAGTTAAGGTGCGCAATGCGAAACAGCGCGATGCGTTAATAAAGCGTCTGTCTCAACACCCCCTGGTTGAGGTTGCTGAGCCTAACTACATTATTAATATTAAAGACTCAAAAGAGCCCGGATTTAATATACTTGCGACTCCAGATGATCCTGGTTTCGGTGATATGTGGGCGCTGGAGAACACCGGGCAGAGCGGCGGTACGCCGGGTGTGGATATTGATGCGCGGCCAGCCTGGGATATTACGACTGGCGACAGTAATATTGTTATCGGTGTCATCGACAGCGGTGTTGACTATACGCACCCGGATTTAGCCGGAAATATGTGGGTTAATCCCGGTGAAATCTGCGACAACGGCGAAGATGACGATGGCAACGGTGTTGTCGATGATTGCTATGGTTACTCGGCTATAACATCCAGCGGTGATCCAATGGATGAAAACGGCCATGGCACGCACGTTGCCGGAACCATTGGTGCAACATCAAACAATGGCGTGGGCGTTACCGGGGTTAACTGGGATGTGCAAATTATAGGTTGTCAGTTCCTCGATGCCGATGGTTATGGTAGTACAGCTGGCGCTATCGAGTGTATTGATTATATGGCCAATTTAAAGGTTAACCATGGGGTAAATTTGGTTGCGACTAATAACTCCTGGGGTGGCGGTGCTTATTCAGAGTCGTTAAAAACAGCCATCAGCGACAGTATTGATCAGGGTATTATGTTTGTTTCAGCGGCAGGGAACGATGGTATCGATGCAGACGTTACGGCAAGTTACCCTGGTGGGTACGATCTTGACGGTATTGTGAATGTTGCTAATACAACGCGTACCGACAGTATGTCCGGAACGTCAACCTATGGTCTGGAGTCTGTTGATTTAGGTGCTCCGGGTACTGAAATTCTTTCCACTTACTTAAATGATGGCTATGCAACGGCGAGCGGAACATCAATGGCCAGTCCACATGTTGCAGGTGTTGCTGCATTAGTCTGGTCAATTGACCCAAGCCTGACAATTGCCGAAGTGAAGCAAATTCTTATGGATTCCGGTGAGAGTATTCCTGCGTTATCGGGTAAAACGGTCTCCGGAAAGCGCCTGAATGCATTAAGTGCTTTAGAGGCTGCCGACCCTGATCCTGCTTACCGGTTAACTTTGTCTCCGGGCAGACAGGAAATTGTCGCTGGTGACAGCACAACCTTTACTCTGGATGTTGGCAGTATTGCAGATTGGTCGGGTACCGTTGATTTAAGTGTTGCGGCTGAGCCTGAACTGGATGTTTCGCTGTCCTCAAGTCAGGCTGACGAAGGAGACAGTGTCGATGTACAGGTGAATACAACCGATGAGACACAATGGGGTGAGTACAGCATCACTGTCAGTGGCTCAGATGTTGAAACGGGCGAAATTACCCGTGAAGTGAGCTCGGCTGTGTATGTTCTGCCGCAAGGTTTGTCAGACTTCTATTATGAAGACGCAGCAAATACGGATATTCCGGATGATGACAATGAGGGTATTTCGCGAGTCATTAATGTGCCTGAAACGGGTGTTGTTTTTGGTGCGGATGTGAGTGTTGATATTACTCATACCTGGCAGGGCGACCTGATTGTCAGCTTAACCTCGCCTGAAGGTACTGAGCATGTATTGCACGACCGTGCTGGTGGTAGTACTGAAGATTTAGTGCGCAGCTGGTCTGTTGATACCTTTAATGGTGAAGATATGACGGGTGACTGGACACTGACCGTTTCAGATAATGCCGGCGCTGATACAGGCACATTAAATCATTGGTCATTAACGTTAACGGCGGTGGAAGAAGATGATGGTTTGCCGGATGCGCCGGTTGCCAGCTTCGAAGCCAGTGTTGATGATTTAACCGTAACCTTTAGCAATACTTCGTCAGACAGTGACGGCGATATTGCCAGCTATTTCTGGGAGTTTGGTGACGGTAGCACATCGACTGAAGCTAACCCGGTTTACGCTTACTCTGAAGCCGGAATTTACGATGTAACATTAACGGTTACAGATGCAACTGAGCTGTCTGATAGCGTAACGCAGTCGGTTAATGTCAGCATAACGGACATTGAACTGAGTGTTTATCGTGCAACTCATTTGCGTAACGATACAACCTTAGTTGATTTACGCTGGAGCGGTGCTGCCGGAGATGTTGATCTTTACCGTGACGGTGAGTTTATCGAAACCCTGGATAATTCAGGTCGATACCGCGATCGCTTTAAGTCAGATGGTAGTGACGTAGTTTATGAACTGTGTGAAACCGGAACAGAAGCTTGTCAGTCAGCTACAGCCAGCTTCTAATGCTGAGTTGAGTTAGGCCAACAGTTGTAACGTATAAAGGGCACCAGTCGGTGTAATGCCGATCAGTTAAGAAAAATTTTAGCGATCGGTTGACCGATCCGGCAGAGACTTCAAAATCCGTAGTTAGGTTTTCTAACTACGGATTTTT
>NZ_SNWT01000004.1:0-195588 GCF_004362265.1 Idiomarina sp. 017G
ATGTTGGTCAGAATGCAGCGGTAGCGCTTGTTCAGGTATAGCTCGTCAATGCCCAGGATGCGGGGCGTCTCGAAGCGGTGCCAGCGCCCCAGGAACTCGGCGCGGGCGTTGAAGATGTCGCGCACCGTCTTCTCGTCCAGGCCGGTCTGTGCCGCCACAAAGGTGTAGGGGTGGTTGAAGGATTCCTTCTCCACGTACTCATGCAGCCGCAGTGTCATACGGAATCCGTCCACCATCTCCGGTAGCTGGGGCCTGAATGTTGTCTTGCAGGCCCGGCAGGTGTATCGGCGGCGGACCACCCAGAGAGTGACCCGCTTGCCGTGGATGGGCAGATCACGATAGGGAACATCACGCTTGCCGAACCGCACGAACTCACCCTGCACGCCGCATTCCTCGCAAGCGACGGGATCGGGCGCGTCCACCTGGAAGTGCATTTCGTCGTCGGTTGATTTGCAGCCCAGTACTTGGTATTGCGGCATGTGAAGAATGTTGTCGGGAAGTTCGGTCATGGTGTTGTATAGGCGAAGGTGTCAGTCAGATCCATCCGACTCGGCATTGGTGTTTGTTTTTTTACCCAAAAAGCTGCCGGAAACGAAAAGTAAGGCACCGAGGACAATTGCAATATCAGCCAGGTTGAAGGCCGGCCAATGCCAGTCTCGCCAATAGAAATCAAAGGAATCCACAACATAGCCACGAAAGACCCGGTCAATCAGGTTGCCCATGGCGCCACCGAGGATAAGACTGTAAGCGATGGCTTCTCCTTTATGACGATTTTCAAGGATCAGCTTGATCAGAAAAATCGAGACCGCCACCGCGATCCCGATAAAAAAGTAGCGCTGCCAGCCTCCACCATTCGCAAAAAGACTGAATGCGGCACCGGTGTTCCATAGGTGCACCCAGTTAAAGAACGGGGTCACCGAAACAGACTCGCCATAGGCCATTGATTGCTGCACCAGCCACTTTACAGCCTGATCAGACGTTGCCAGCAGGCCCGATATGGACAATAGGGCATACGGCGAGAGCTTTTTGCCAATAATGAGCATTATTTAACCCTTGAGCGCCAGAATGCGCCTGGCACCGTTAAGCACGACGAGCCCCGCGATGGTGCCGATAATTAGATCCGGATAATTGGAACCGGTCCACGCGACCAGGGCGCCGGCGGTGATGACCCCCAGGTTGATCACCACGTCGTTGGCCGAGAATATCCAGCTTGCCTTCATGTGCGCCCCGCCCTCCCGATGTTTGGATATGAGCAGCAGACAACTGGTATTGGCAATCAATGCGACGAATGCGATAGCCATCATCACCAGCGATTCAGGCTCACTACCGAATACAAAGCGTCTCACCACCTCTATGAGTACGCCCACAGCCAAGATCAGTTGCAGTACACCAGCAACATGCGCGGCACGTAACTGCATTCTCACGCTATGTCCAACCGCATAAAGGGCGAGCCCGTACACGGCCGCATCGGCGAAATTGTCCAGGGACTCTCCAATCAGGCCGGTGGACTGGGCGATCAGGCCGGCTGTCATTTCCACTACGAAAAGGAGTGCATTGATGCCGAGCAACCAGCGCAGAGTCCCGGATTCTTGCGTGGCAGAGGCTGCCGAGAACTCGGCCGCCTTGATGGTCTCCGGATCGGCAGCGACGCTTTCCTGAAGCGAGGCGCCTAGCTCCAAGGTCTTCAGTTTCGAGCTGACGGGCTCGACCTCACCGTCATGCACGACCTTCACCCGGCGGTTCGACAAGTCGAAGGACAGTGCCCGAATCCCCTCAACGCCGTTCAGGGCCAGGCGAATCATGCGCTCTTCTGATGGACAGTCCATCTTCGGCACGGCATAAACACTGACCCATTCCCCCGACGCATCGGAGGAGGCCTGCATATCGGTATCCGCCGCAGGCCTTGCATCGTCGCCACAGGGGCCTCCGCAGTTTTTACTCATGATATGACTCCACTTGAATGTGATCGGGCTTTCATTTAATACTATATAGTAGCTATAAGGTCAATAGCGTAGAGAATCCGTTGCGGAGGAACCCGATGCGTATTGGTCAGTTGGCACAGTCAGTAGGGGTAGATACACAGACGATCCGCTTCTACGAACGGCAGGGCTTGTTGCCGCCGCCTGATCGGCAGGACAACGGTTACCGTGTCTATACCGAGAAGCATGGTGAGGGGCTGGCCTTCATCCGTCGCTGCAGAATCCTGGGCCTGTCACTGGCTGAGATTCACGAACTACAGAGCTATCAGGACGACCCTCATCAGCCTTGTACCGCCGTCAACGCCTTGCTCGATGATCACATCTCTCATGTGCGGTCGCAGATAACCGCTCTGCAAGCGCTTGAGAAACAACTCGTTTCACTGAGAGCGAGTTGCAACGATGACCGGGAAGTTGAGGCGTGTGGGGTTCTTGCTGGAATTAGCGAAGGAAACATGCACCAGCAGTAGGTGAAGCATCAACCAGATAATCCGATGAGATGCCGGTCTGTCTCACTCTCATGCAAAGGTAAGATCAACCATTTAATCCGCTTACCCGAATTTATTTGCCACTACACGTTCACAAGTTGCAGACCACTATAGCTATGTTCAACGTGTTAAGCGAGTATTGGGCATAGCCAAAAAGTTAAAAGATTCATTTGTGAAAAAGCTTTCAATCAAAAAACTAAAGCTGAAGTTTTAGTAACAAGGTAAGTAACACGCTTGAATCTTAATATTTTTTATCCACTATAAAACAATAAGTTATTAGATCTTATCGATTCCGCCTCCGGCACCAACTTCTTCCTAAAGCCCTGCACTTCGTGCGGGGCTTTTTTGTATCTGTAGCCTGATGTTCACATCAGGTGCGATATCTCACCTGACATAAATGTCAGGCTACATATCAGAGAACAATATTTGGCCATTGAACCTGACGTGAACGTCAGGCTACATGCGGTTACAGAAGGTTAAAAGGGTCATCCACTGAGCGAGATGGTTCGGTAAACCAGAAAGGGCCCTCTTCGCTCATATAAAAATGGTCTTCCAGGCGCACGCCGAACTTTTCCGGGTTAATCACCATAGGTTCATTACTGAAACACATTCCCGGTGCCAGCGGGGTCTTGTCCCCACCGACTAAATACGGCCATTCATGCAAGTCCATACCTATACCATGGCCTGTTCTGTGCGGTACGCCGGGTAATTGATAGTCCGCCTTTAAGCCCAGTTCGTTCAACTTAACCCGAACCGCGTCATCAACGGATTCGCAGCTTTTACCGATACGAGCCGCATCAAAAGCAGCCTGCTGTAAATCACGTTCGTACTGCCAGAACACTTGTTGCTCTTCAGTCGCGTTGCCAAAGGGGTATGTACGGGTAATATCGGAGTGATAGCCATGCAGCTTGCAACCGGTATCAATAAGCACCCAGTCGTCTTTTTCTAAGCGCTGCTCGTAATTAACGCCGTGCGGGTAACTGGTGCCTTTCCCAAATAACACAATACAGAAAAACGACCCGGACGCTCCCACCTTACGGTGTGCTTCATTAATAAAAGCTCTGACTTCAGAAGCTGTTACGCCCTCGTGCAGCATGGCACCGGTGGCTCTGTGCACGGCCATGGTCATATCCATTGCCGCCTGAATTAACGCCAGCTCTGCGGGCGACTTATGCATGCGGCAGGCAGCGGTAATAACTTTTGCGTCGCACATTGTTTCGGCTGGTTTACGCTCTTCCAGCTTTGCCACAACGCTGTAAGGTGTAGACTCATCCAACGCCAGTTTATAGCCGTCAGAAAAATGCTCGGTTAGAAAAGCCAACAACCGCTCATAAGGTGATTCGTGTTCGTCCCACAAAAGCGTGTCCATAGGCAGTACCATTGCCTGGGTTAATGAACCGACTTCAAACGCGGGCGCTATTAAGGTGACATCCCCTTCAACCGGAAGAACGGCCCCGACCAAACGCTCACTGGGGTACCATTTTAAGCCGGTAAAATATTCCAGGTTAGTACCTGCGTTTAAATACATAGCGCTGATGCCTTGTTCCTGCATCAGTTTCTGTGCATTAGCAACGCGCTGTCGGTATTCTTCCAGTTTAATAGGCTGAACACCTTCGGTCATATCTTCCAACGCACTGAGGGCTTCCTCAGCTCGCGCAATTCCCACACCATGGGTCATAAAACACTCCTCTTATTAATTGTGCCACCAAGACAAACTCTGTATCGATTCGTCAATTACCTACTTAGCTACATGAATAATCTCAACTGACTGTAGACCGCGGTTGGTTTTCCATTGAATAGACTGCCCTACGGAAAGACCAATAAGCGCTGCCCCCAAAGGAGCAAAAACCGATAAGCTGTCTTCATATTTATCCACCTGATCGGGCGCAGTCAGGATTTTTGTAAACACTTTCCCCGTTTCTAAAACCTTAAAGGTCACTTGCCGATTCAGACAAGCTACGTCGGCTGGAATGACATTTGGTTCAACAATTTTAGCACGGGCCAGCTCAACCTCTAACTCATCCAAAAACTCTCGAGGTAAACTGGTCTCATCTAAATGATGTTCAATTACGGCCATATCGACACACGAAATAACAATGTTAGGTCTAGTATTCATAATTCTCTCTCATAAAAAAAGGCTCCGGAGAGCCCTTTAAGTTTACTCTTCAAGTTTCTTTTTCTTCTTTTCTTTTCGTTTTTCTTTCAACGTTAACTGCGGTTTTTTCTTTTGTTTTTCTTTACTCATTGGATTCACCTTATCTGTTCAAATGTTTAAATTAATCGACACATTGCACAACTAAGTTACTCCAAGGCACTACCCTCCTTTGAATTCCGGCTAAGCATCAACAGATGCGAGTCGATTCTGATTTACCGTCAGAACCTCCCATTTTATTGATATACCTTTCACAGTAACTGTTGCTATATCGCCTACGCGAAGACCAAGCAACGTCGAGCCTAAGGGGGAAATAAAAGACACCAGGTAGTTATCAGTATCCGCCAACTCTGGCGGAACCAACCTAACCCTTACCTGTTCCATTGTTTTTACATTACGCAGGACAACTGAAGCTCCGACTCGAATGCGTTTTTCAATTAAGGCTTCTTTTGACTCACTGAACTCAAGTCTATTCAATAAAATACTGAGCTCTACGGGATCTATCAGCATTTGCTGCCCCGCTTCCTGAAAAATTGGGTTTGACGGACAAACCGAGGTTTTACAGAACCTGAATGCACGCTTAAGCACGGCTTTATCTCCAACCGAACTGAACATAAATTATTTAAAGGGAATAACAGACAGACTTGCCGGACGCTTAAGGCGCGTCCGGCTTAATTTGGAAAGGTGAGAGCGGTGCTCTGTATTGAATAGTTAGACTTAAACATGATGTCCTCTTAACAACTGAATCCATCATAGCCCGTTAAAAATTTAAAGCAAGCCGACGACATTCTTTAGCCGAGCAATGTAATCCTGACTAAAGACGTTCTCTGCACGTTCAATATAAGCGTCTAAGTCAACGTACTTCAGCGCATTTTTAAAATAGAACCTATCAGCAAAAGGCTGCATTTTTTCCTTTTCGAAAATGTCCTTTACTTGCCCAAAATAAACTTCAATGTCATTAACCATAGACACCATATGCCAGTCGCTACCGTACATCATTTTATCGGCCAGTTTAAAAGGTTTGTCGGTAGTGGCTTCACGCGTTAGCTCTATCTCAAGTCGTTTAGCCAGGCTTGCCTGCGCTTTCTTGCTTCCGACAATTTCGTGCAGGTAAGACAAATCACAATAGACATGCCGGTAGCGCCGACACAGCTCTACAACTTTACGAGCGTAGTTATTCGGATCATTCCATTCATCTTCCGTATCCGACAGCCACCCTTTAACCCAGCGTCCGTTCATTTTCCGCTTTCCACCACCGGCATGGCCAAAGCATAATCTCATGGTTTCTCTCTGCTTATTCTTTGTCAGCGCCTGTTCCCAATAATCCGGGTCTGAATTCAGGCCCGAGCCTTTATAGGCTTGAAAGCCTTCCGGAGTGCAGTGAGTGAAAACCGGAATGGAATACTCCACACAAAAATCCAGAAAATAATCAACAATTCGTTCCACGTTAGGTTCGTTGCCTGCAGGCTTGTACCCCATAGGAGGATAAAACTTGAACCCTGCCTTGCCATGTTCTAGTGATCTTTCTATAGCATCACGAAGCACTCGGTCAGAGGGAGACTGAGAAACAAAACGTAAAGGGTCAAATGCGGAGAAGCCAAGGACTATTCCATCCGAAAAATTCTCCAGCGCAGTCATGCGCTCCAACTGCTGATCATAAAAATCGTATTTGGGGTCATCATCAAATGGGTAAGCCATATCCATCATGTAATGAAAAAGCACATAGCGTTCCGAGAAGTTGTCGTAATAGCCTTTTAACCGCTTAAGTATCCCGACTTCACTGCGTAGCATATTCAAGACAAAATCTATTTTGTCCGCAGCGTCTTCCAGAAACTCCAGTGACTTACGTAGCATTCGCTCTATCATTTTGTGAATGCCTGAGAACCAGCCTGATATTTTATCCTGAACGCGAGTTTCTGCTTTGAAAGTCCATTTCGTTTTTATGTAATCTAACTCCAGCTCCTGAGCCGATTCACTGTCACCGTAATACTGGTGTATTTCCTTCAGAACCGAATACAGCTCGCTGTTTACGAATTGCTCCTGATAGGCTTCGACTAACTCCGGGTTGCTATCGCCTTCTTCCAGTAAATAGTGCTCTATCTCAATACAAACCAGATGGGCAAATTCGTTGCAGATTTTTTCAGTGGCGCCTTTTTTCGATGCTACTGAAAACGATTCTAGCCGCTCTTTTAGCGTGGAACTGGCGGTTAGGGAATAGGCCAGTTTGCTAATCAGCTTTGCCGGTATTTTCCAAATTCCCCAACTTTCGAGAATCCCCTGCAAAGGCACGTAGCGGGCGTTAAAAAGGTGGGTATGGGCATCAACAACGAAAGGTAGTTTACTCATGGCCGTATCCGTTTGAAGTAACCTGATTTTTCTAGGTTTTAGTTAAGTTAATAACTCATAAAAGATCAACCAGCCCCCCGACAATTGGTAACTTTTCCTAATTTTTGGTCAGACACACAAAACCAAATAAAAACAAAAATATTAAGCCATTGATTTCAAAATGATTTATTTCTGGCCTAAGAATTGCTTTGTTGTCCATAATAAGAAGATAAGAACAACAAGGAAACATCATGAGTGTAAAATTTGAAGACCGTCCACTGGAAAAGGTCCGCGAAGAGACGATTGATCAGTTGGTAATGAACTACGGCCACGGTGAATTATCTGAAGAAGCTTTTGAACGCCGGCTTGATCAAGCCATGGATGCAACTGAACATCGCCAGCTTTCCGATTTGGTAGAAGACCTGGAGCTGAAGCCCGACACCTCATACGACAGCATGAAAGAGCAGAAATTCTCACCACATTATGGCGAAGGACGCATTCAACCAACCGAAAAGGTGATATCCATACTGTCTTCTAATGAGCGCTGTGGCGTGTGGACAGTGCCGCGTGAAATCACCATCTACTCTCTGCTAGGCTCTGTAGAACTGGACTTTACCGATGCCGTTTTTCAACACCCGGACGTCACTATCAAAATTATTGGCGGGCTTTCAAGTCTTGAAGTTTTTGTGCCTGAAGAGGTTACCATTAGCACCAACGTCTTTAGTGTTCTTGGCTCTACCGAAAATAAAGCGCCCTCAATGGGCAACCTAAAGCAAGCTCCGCATATACGAATTGAAGGCTTCCAGTTGCTTGGCTCGGTTGAAGTGAAAGTAAAACGCACCATAAAAGAGAAGTTCGTAGCCTTTGCTAATAGCTTGAAGGGCACCTTTCAATCTCGGTGAAGTCGGGATAGGTGAATTCAGTTGCGAGTCGATGACCGCTGGCCTAATCTAAAAGCCTGGTACGAGCGTATGAAACAGCGCGACTCATCAAAGGTTTAAGGAATAAACATGATTGAACTCTACACATCAGCAACCCCCAATGGTTACAAAGCCACGGTCACATTAGAGGAAATGGGGCTGGACTATAAACTGCACCATGTGCAGTTGCAGGAAAATGAGCAAAAACGCCCGGAGTTCCTAAAAATGAACCCTAACGGTCGTATTCCGGTGATTGTCGATAAAAACAACGACGATTTCGCGGTGTTTGAGTCAGGTGCCATTATGCTGTATCTGGCTGAAACCTACGACAAGCTTAACCCTAAAGACCCGAAAGAACGTTCACGTATGATCCAGTGGCTGATGTTTCAGATGGGTGGCATTGGTCCCATGATGGGTCAGGCCAATGTCTTCTATCGATATTTTCCGGAAAAGCTGCCCTCAGCCATTGAACGCTATCAGAATGAAAGCCGTCGGCTTTTTGAAGTGCTGAACACACGCTTGGGCGAGTCTGAATACTTAGCGGGTGATAACTTCTCGTTAGCGGATATTGCCAACTGGTGCTGGGTGCGTACCCACGACTGGTCCGGTGTGAGTCTGGATGGCCTGGAAAACCTGAAGCGCTGGATGAACACCATTAGCGAGCGCCCTGCCTGCCAACGCGGCGTAACAAAGCCGGAGCGCATGGGCGACCCTGACGAACTGGTCAAGAGCGCCCAGAAAATGGTGCAGCGTTAAACCGAAGCCAACTGCGCCAGATATTCATCGTAACTGCCGGCAAAGTCGCGTAAGCCTTTGTCGGTAATTTCGATAATACGCGTAGCCAGAGTCGAGACGAACTCGCGGTCATGGCTGACAAACAGCAAAGTGCCTTCAAATTGTTCCAGCGCCAGGTTCAGCGACTCTATTGATTCCATATCCAGGTGGTTAGTCGGTTCGTCCATCACCAGAATGTTCGGGCGCTGCAAAATCAGTTTACCGAAAATCATCCGGCCTTTTTCACCACCAGACAAAATCGATACCGGCTTTTGAATGTCATCAGAAGAGAACAGCATACGGCCCAACACACCCCGAATAGCCTGCTCGTCGTCACCCGGTTTTTTCCACTGATACATCCACTCGTAAACGGTCATATCCTGTTTAAACCAGTGGGCGTGATCCTGCGCGTAGTAACCTATCGCCGCATTTTCAGACCACTTAATGCTGCCTGAGTCTGGCGTGTATTCACCCATTAAGCATTTCAACAACGTGGTTTTACCGATACCGTTGGCACCAATAATGGCGACTTTTTCACCCACTTCTATCGAGGTACTCAAGCCTTTTAAGACCGCTTCGTCTTCGAAGCTCTTACGCACGTTCTCGGTTTCAAGCGCTAACCGGTAGAGTTTCTTTTCCTGAGTAAAACGAATGTACGGATTAACACGACTGGAGGCTTTAACCTCGTCCAGCTGAATTTTCTCCATTTGTTTCTGACGCGACGTTGCCTGTTTAGCTTTTGACGCGTTCGCTGAGAAGCGGCTAACAAAGCTCTGCAGCTCGGCAATTTTCTCTTTTTTCTTGGCGTTATCGCTCATTAACTGCTCGCGCGCCTGAGTGGCGGCAAACATGTATTCGTCATAGTTACCCGGGTAGACGCGCAGCTCGCCATAGTCAATATCGGCCATATGCGTACAAACCGTGTTCAGAAAGTGACGGTCGTGCGAAATAATAATCATGGTGCTTTGCTTTTCGGCCAACACGCCTTCCAGCCAGCGAATGGTGTTAATGTCCAGGTTGTTGGTCGGCTCGTCCAGCAACATAATATCCGGCTCGGAGAACAGTACCTGCGCCAGTAACACCCGAATTTTTACACCCGGCGCCAGCGCCGACATCAGTCCAAAGTGCTGCTCTACCGGTATGCCCAGCCCCAGCAATAACTCACCGGCGCGTGACTCCGCAGTATAGCCATCCATTTCAGCAAACTCGGTCTCCAGGTCGGCCACACGCATGCCGTCTTCTTCGCTCATTTCGCCGCTGCTGTAAATGCGGTCCCGTTCTTCTTTTACCGCCCACAGCTCTTCGTGGCCCATAATAACGGCATCAACGACACTGTAGTCTTCGTAAGCAAATTGATCCTGACGCAACTTACCGATGCGAATATTGGGTTCCAGCGACACATTGCCAGCCGAAGGCTCCTGCTCACCACTTAATATACGCATAAAGGTCGACTTACCGCAGCCATTAGCGCCTATCAGGCCATAACGGTTACCATTGCCGAATTTAACAGAAATATTTTCAAAAAGAGGCTTTGCACCAAATTGCATGGTGATATTTGCAGCAGAAATCACGTAGTCAACATCCAGGATCATAGGGTAAAAATTGAGCGCGCAATGTACGTGTTTTTCGCGTAAATTACAAAGAAAGATTCACTATAATAGGTAAATAGATTATGCAAATGTCCTGGACAGACATCTCTTCTGGTTTAAATAGAATCTGGAATGTCGAGTTATGGAAAACCGGAGACGCGCAGATATACCTAAGCCAGGTCATTATTGCTATTACGCTGATTATTGTTGGCGTCATTGTCATACGCTGGATAGGCTCTAGTCTGGTTAAGCGTGCCTTAAAATCCGGCCACGCCTCTCAGAACACCATTTATGCTTTTCGTAAGTTATTCTCTTTTCTGGCTTATGTACTTATTGTGCTCATTGCCCTACCGGTCGCTGGCATCCCTATTACCATATTCGCGGTTCTGGGTGGTGCATTAGCCATTGGTGTCGGTTTTGGTGCCCAGAACCTGCTAAACAACCTTATTTCCGGCATGATATTAATTGCCGAGCGCCCTATCCGCATTGGCGATATTGTAGAGCTGGAGAACGAACGCGGTCGTATTGAAGAAATTGGTAACCGCTGCGTTCGCATCAAACGTTTCGACGGTGTGCATGTGCTGGTACCAAACAGCTACTTTCTGGAACAGCGCGTAGTGAACTGGACGCTGGTATCCACTGAAATACGCAGCACAGTCACCGTGGGCGTTGCTTATGGCTCGCCGATAGACAGAGTCCGCGAATTGATGATGGAAGCGGCCAGCCAACACGAGAAAATCGTTCAGCGCTTACCTTTTGAAGTGTTTTTCGATGACTTTGGTGACAACAGCCTGACGTTTAATTTGCTGTTCTGGACGGAAGTAGAAGCCCCTATGGATATTCGCCGGGTGCAGTCAGACATTCGCTTTAAGCTGGATAAGCTTTTCGCCGAGAACGATATTGTTATCGCCTTCCCTCAACGCGACGTGCATTTGGATACGTTAAAGCCGCTAGAGATAAAGATGACGTAGCCTGAGGTTCACCTCAGGTGAGGTGGATGTAGCGGGCGCTGAGGCCGCAGGGACTATTGAGGAGGACGCCCGTAAATACATCCCTGTAGGGCTTGGGCAGCGCCATCCATGGCGCTGCACACCTCCTCAATAGTCCGCTGCAACCGTCAGGCGCGCCCTCTACCACTATTCCTCTCCGTAGCCGAATGTTCAACATCAGATAATGACTTCAAGCATCTCACCTGATGTAAACATCAGGCTACTTAGAACTCGTAGCTGTAACTTAAGCTAACGACAGTTCCTACTTCTTTACTACGAACCAGAATATCCGACTGAGTCACTTCCTGATCTTCGCCCAGCAGGTTCTTAACTTTTAAGCCGATTTTAGAATTAAAGCTCGGATAATAGTTATAAACCAAGTCCAGTGAATGGAAGGGTTGCTCATAAGCGTCCTCACGTCCACCGATACCAGCCGCTAAGATACGCTCACCAAACACGTTATACACCAGTGAGGTCGCATGTTCTCCGTTAGCTGAGTCGTAGTTCAACTGGAAGTTGGCAACGTACTCAGAGTGTCCCGTCATACGCTTAGTCCGGTTGGTTAAGTTACCCGCCAATGCCGGATCAATCGACGCTTCAGAGTCACTCCAGGTTAAGTTACCAGAGGTAAAAAACCCGTTCGCCAGGTAACCTAAATCGTGCAGCCACTCAAGCTCAACGCCATAGACTTCAGCTGATTCACCATTAACGTAACTTAAGGTGTAATCTTCATCGCCCACCTGAAGCACTGACTCAATGGGGTTCTCTATGTCCTTATAGAAAGCCGCAATGGTGTAATTGTCGCCATTATCGGCATAGTACTCAAAGCGTGCATCGTAGTTACGTAAATCACTGCTCTCTAAGCCAGCTCTACCGAACGTACGAATGTCCGTAATTGGGTCGTAGTAAGCCACCGGCACTGTTTCACGTAAATCCGGACGCACAACGGTTTCGCCGTAACCAAAACGCAGCTGGTAATTATCACTGGCCATATAAGTCAACGATAAAGCCGTGTAGAGGTCGTCTTCAGCAATGGTGCTTTCAAGCACACGCTCAGGATTGAAATAATTATTTAAATCCTGCTCACTAAAAATTAAGCTCGATGTTGCCAGAGAAACCTGTTTAAAGTCTTCATAACGAACACCACCACTTACACGCCAGGTGTTATCGAATATTGCATCGAACTCACCGTAATAGGCATCAATTTTCTGAGCGGCCAGATAGTCATCCGCATTTGGCGCACCGGGTTCACGGAAAGAAATACGGAAATCGTTGTCATCAATAACATCATCCGTCAAATAACCCGTGACACCTAACACGTCATCTAAGTCGTCCAGCACTGACAAACGCGAACCCGATGCATTGTCCAGACTAAAGCGACTGGTACTGTAATAACGCGCTTTATCAACAAAGTCATAGCCTGCTTTTAGCTCAAGCTCTATTCCAGAAAATGCAAGTGGTAATGACAGGTTACCGCCGTAAGACTTAACGTTATCTTCCATATCAACAAACTGGAAAATAGCACGGTTGTCATCGCCCGTTACGCGAGTTTCAGAGAAGTTACCCTCGGTGTCATAAATATCGTCAAAACGATACGAAACTTCGGTAGGGATATCCGTTTCCGCTTTTGATTCCGTATACTGCCAGTCGAAACCAATGCCCCAATAGTCCATAAGAGTATGTTGGCCGCGGAACTGATCAACGTTTAAGACACGCTCTTCGTATTTGAATTCGTGCTCGCGGTTAGCTATACCGGTTCCAACTATGGTTTTCAGGTTACTACCGTTCGGGCTTTGCTTGATACCAAACTCCGATTCATCTTCCGAGTCTTCTAGATAAATTTTGGTATAACTGACACTGTGTGTATCTAATTCATAACCCGCAGTGAAAAAGCCGTTCAGACGCTCAGTTTCTGTCGTTACTGTGGTTTCTTCAAAGGTGTTGTAACAAGACTTAGAGATGTCTTCGACCGTCGCCAGAGACGTTGAACAATCAGCTGTTGCGTTGTTACTGATAACCGCATTTTTGCGCTCAGAAACATCCCAGTCATTATCGTAGGAAGCCGCGGCTAACACGCCTATAGTTCCACCGAAAAATGACTCGTCAAAGCTATTACCTAAGGTGGCTTTAAAGTCCATGTTAGGGTCTAAAGATTCTTTCTTCAGCACCATGTCTCGTGGTAACTGTTTAGCCAGCGACGCATTTATTGCCCGAGCCTGATTACCCGCACTATTTCCAGAACCGGTCAGACCGTCGGTATTAACAATATTACGTAGACTAAAGTCACCCTGGTAGCGGCCAATTGCGTCTTTTATGCCTGCCGGAATACCGCTGTCGTCCCGGTTATAGGTATAACCTTCGTCTGCGTTGCTATTCATGCCAACACCCGCTTCAAGACTAAAAACAAAGTCGTCAGGCAAAGAACGCGTACGAATATCAATATTACCGCCACCAAAAGCCGCCGGCATTGAAGGTGAAAACACCTTTTGCACTGCCATGCTTTCAATAATAGTTGATGGGATAATATCCAAAGGAATGACGTTACGGGTTAAATCCGGGCTGGGAATGCTGGCACCATTAATACGGGCACTTGAATAACGCTCGCCTAAACCGCGCACATAAATAAATTTACCATCGACCAGGGTTAAACCGGTCACCCGGCGTAAAGCCGAGGCCGCGTCGCTGTCGCCAGAGCGGGACAACTGCTCGGCACCCAGAATATCAGCCACAAAAGCCTGATTTTTACGTTCCTGAACAACAGCCGCGGCACTACCCTGCAAACGACTGCCGGTGGTAACCACTTCTTCAATGGTCGATTCGCGTTCAACGTCTGCTTCATCGGCTTGCTGAGCCAAAGCTGCTGGCGCAGAGACAAACAACCCTAATCCAACCGCTAAAGCAACAGGCTTGAGTTTGTATTGATTTTTCATAACCAACTCCTGCAATAAAATCGGAAAATAGGCGCAACACCGTTGCGCCTATTCATTCGCATTCCAACTCAAATTAGTCTGCGTCAGCAGCAGCTACAGCAGTTTCAACCCACTGGTACCACTCAGAGCTTGTATCGTCGTCAGACAATGCGCCGATGAAATCAACCGGAGTAAAGAAGTCATCGTTTAGTGACGTTAAGTCATTCGCCGAGATAGTGATAGAAGAAGTCATATCTGTAGAGATACCGTCGTCATTCAGAACAGTAGCGGAGCCATCAAGAATTTCGTTTACGCCGCCGTTCGGATACCAGGCTGAGTAAGTTTCGCCATCTGCAAAGGTGTTATCACCGGTATTTACGAAGTTGTTAGTACAGGCTAAAACTGAGCTGTAGAAGTCCAGCTCGCCGTTATCTACGCCTGCTTCACCGTCTGAAGTAAAGAAGATACAACCGTCGTCAGCAGTACCATTCTCTTTAACTTTCAGGACGTTATACATTTGACCCTGGAAGTTATCATCAAACTTAGTGGCAATAGATGGATCGTTATCACGTACAGATTTACCATCAGTGGTGATAATAGTTACGTTAGCAATGGTCGGTGCTGACGTTGGTGCCTGGCTGTAGTCTGGACCGTTATTTTTCTCACCGTCGGCTTCAAATCCGCCGTTACCCATGTAGTTAGTATTGCCATCTACCGTCACTGTACCGTGTTTAATAAACAGGAACTGTGCACGGCCTTGCCAACCAGCATCGATGTCCATTGAGTCATCCTGAGTATCGGTGAAAACCACGTTTTTAACATCCGCTTTCCCCCCGAAGAACTCAATACCGTCATCATAGCCTTGATGAATATGGATAAATTCATAAGATGATCCAGAACCAACAGCGTTTAAAGTTAATGAGTTAAGGTCATCGCCATCACCACCATCGCGAGGGCCTGAACCGGCGTACCAAATTTTTGCATATTTCATTGAGCCGCTGCTATCAGTGTTATCATTACCACCGTAATAGCTCACAATACCTTCAGACTCTACGTTACAAGTACCGCCATCGCGCTGTGCATCAGTACACTGGTTGGTAATACCGTTACCGTTAATAATGATGCCGCCCCAGTCTGCATAACGTGGCGCGTCGCCAGAAACATTCAGACGGTCAAATGCGTTAGCTGAGGTAAATGTAATTGGCTTGTCGAAAGTACCAACAGCATTTAACTGCGCGCCACGAGCAATCTGAATAATGGCTTCACCAGAAGTAAAGGCCAGTGTAGCACCTGGTTCAACGGTCATAACCGGGCCATTCTGGTTAATTTCACAGCTTGTCGTCGTGTCGCAATCGACACCAACTTGCAGCGCGCCTTCAAATACGTGCACACCACCGTCAGGCAACTCTTCAAAAGTAATATCTTCATCAATTTCGATGGTCGCACTGGCGAAATTTTCATCATAGGTACAGTCTTGACCGTCGTAGGTACCTTCCACATCGCCGTAACTAGCGCACTCTACGCTGGTACCGCCATCGCCACCATTACCACCGTCAGCGCCGCCGCCATTATTAACCGTTGGTGTAACATTAATGTCGCCGCCGCAACCGGCCAAAAATAAAGCTGTCGTTACTGCAGAGATTTTGAATAAGGTATTAAATTTCATTGGGTTCTCCCGACTTGGATTTTATCCAGTTATGATTTAAGTCGGGGTGAAGAGTAAAACGCTTGCATGACAATATTGTGACAACATAAGAATGTAACAATATATTCACATTTAAGTCACTTGAGGTCATGCTGTTGATCTTTGCGCTTGTTGAATAAGTAACCTATATCAATAATGAAAAACCAAAAAGGAAACCCCATGCGTAAATTATTACTCAGTTGTGTACTGACGACTCTGTCTGTACTTGCTTTACCAGCAGCGGCCTATCAATCCGAAGAGGTTATCGTCGAGCACAACGAAGTCGCCGATAATATTTATATGCTCACAGGCGCTGGCGGCAACATGCTGATGTCATCCGGCGATGACGGCGTATTCCTGGTTGATGATCAATACACTCAGGTAGCAGAAAAAATTGCCGCCAAAATTAAGGAGCTGAGTGGTGAAGAGGTTCGTTATATTCTGAACACTCACTTCCACGGCGACCATGTAGGTTCTAATAGTTGGTTTGCCAATAATCAGAACTCAACTATTTATGCTCATGACCATGTGCGAGAACGCTTGAGTCAGGATAGCGATTTCAACGCAGCCGGCCTTCCAGCCATTACCTTTGATTCAACCCTTACCTTCCACTTAAACAATGACACCGTTAGTGTGTTTTATTTGCCTGCAGGCCACACCGATGGTGACAGCGCCGTATGGTTTGAAGACGCTAATGTGCTGCACCCGGGCGACTTATTCTTTAATGAACGCTTCCCTTTTATTGACCTGAAGAGCGGCGGTGACGTTGACGGCTACATTGCCAACGTTGAAGAGTTATTAAGTCGCATTAATGACGACACGGTGATCATTCCGGGCCACGGTCCGTTAGCTAACAAACAAGATTACCAAGGCTTTCTAACCATGCTTAAAGAGACCAAAGCCGAAGTTGATACCATGAAACAACAGGGAATGACCCTTGATGAAGCAAAAACCAAGGGGCTTAGCGATAAATGGGACGGCTGGAGCTGGTCCTTTATTAACGAAGAACGCTGGATCACAACGCTGTACTAAAGATTAGCCGTTCGTCCGGTGGTTGAAGGTGAAAGTCCATGGCCAGCTCATCGCAGTTGGCCAGCCTTGGGCATAATTCGCAGTCCTTCATGACTTTTTCCGGCAAGCTGTCTTTAGAACAATGACTAAAACCTTGCTGCTCAAAAAAGTCCGGTACCCGGGTCAGCACAATGACCCGGTTCAATTGCAGTAACCGCGCCTTTTTCAATAAATAAGACACCAGCATGCGACCCTGCCCGCGAACTTCCGTATGCGGATGGACACCCAGCGAGCGGATTTCGGCAAGGCCAGTGGTATAGATGTAAAGCGACGCACAACCCATCACCTTGCCGTCCACTTCGGTCACCGCAAACTCATTAATTGAATGTACGATGTCGTCCTTGGCGCGCGGTAAGTTTTCCCCTGCTCCGGCCCAGTGCTGAACTAAATCCAGAATTGCTCCAATGTCACCGAGGTTAGCATCCCTAATGCGAATTTTCTGCTGCTGTTGAGCGCTCTTTAATGCTTCGTTTACGCGCTGCGGTGAGGTACCGCCCAGAGCACAGCGCTTTTCCAGTAAGGCATCCAGCGTCAGCCACTCATAAACATCCTGCTCAATAACCGGAACAACCGCCTGAAACGCCTCCAGCGGCATATCTTCCAGCGGTTTTTGAGCCTGAATAGCCTGCTGCACTAACTCGCCCACATTATGGTGTGCCTGACGGAAAGGAACGCCTTTGGACACCAGATAGTCCGCAAGCTCGGTAGCATTCGCATAACCGCCCTGCGCTGCTTTACGGCAAACATCATGGTTCACGGTTAACCCATGCAGACTGGAAGTCATCATAGCCAGCGAGGCCTGCCAGGTGGTAAAGGCGTCAAATAAACCTTCTTTGTCTTCCTGCATGTCTTTGTTGTAAGCCAGCGGCAGAGACTTTAAGGTCATCATCAACCCAGTTAGCGAGCCCACCACGCGGCCGCTTTTGCCACGTACCAGTTCCAGCGCATCGGGGTTTTTCTTTTGCGGCATTAACGAAGAACCCGAGGTCACGTTGTCTGCCAGCTCAATAAAGCCAGCCTCGCCGGAATTATAGAAGATGAGATCTTCCGCCAGACGCGACAAATGCAGCATAGATAACGATGCCGTGCTCAAAAGTTCCACCACAAAGTCACGGTCGGAAACGGAATCTAGACTGTTGCGCGTCGCCTGGCTAAAGCCCAGCTCACTGGCAATGGCTTCACGGTCCACCGGATACGCCGTTCCCGCCAAAGCCCCGCAACCCAGCGGACTTTTATTCAGGCGCGTTACGGCATCCTCTAAACGTTCGCTGTCGCGCTGCAGCATTTCTACATAAGCTAAACACCAATGCGCCAGCAATACCGGCTGGGCTCGTTGCAAGTGGGTATAGCCGGGTATAACCGTGCCCTGTTCGCGCTCAGCTAAACCCAGCAATGCCTGCTGGGTTTGCTGCAACGCCTGTTGCAAAACTTCTGACTGCTGACGACACCATAACCGCAAGTCGGTCGCGACCTGATCGTTACGGCTACGCCCGGTATGCAGTTTTTTGGCTAAGTCTCCAACCTTGGCTATCAGTGCCGCCTCAACAAACGAGTGAATGTCTTCATCACCGCCGACAGCAACAGCCGCAGGGTCAGAACGCACTTCACCTAATAGTTCCTCCAGTGCCTGTTGTAACTGTTCGCACTCTTCAGCACTGAGCACCCCAACTTTTTGCAGGGCGTTGGCCCAGGCTTTAGAGCCGGTAATATCCTGCTCCGCCAGCACATAGTCAAAGGGTAACGAGTCATTAAACTGCTGAAACGCGGCATCGGGTCCTGCCGCAAAACGTCCGCCCCATAACGCCATAACCTATCCCTTTTGTTGTTTTTGCAGCGCCGCAATCCGGCTCGGAAGAGAGAACAACCGGATAAAGCCTTCGGCATGTGCCTGGTTGTAAACCTCATCGGCACCAAAGGTAGCAAAATCCTCGCTGTACAAGCTGTGCGGCGAACGTTTCTGTACCGCGGTTACCGAGCCTTTATAAAGCTTCAGAACCACCTCTCCACTGGCTGTTGCGCATAACGACTGTGCCGCAGACATAACCGATTGCTGCAAAGGGGTAAACCAGCGACCATCGTACAATAATTGCGCAAACTGCTCGCTCAACTGAGTTTTCCAGCTACGACTGACTTTGTCCAGCACCAGTTCATCAATAGCCTGCAACGCTGCCATCATCACGGTACCGCCCGGGGTTTCATAACAACCGCGGCTTTTCATTCCCACCAGACGGTTCTCCACAATATCCACGCGGCCAACACCGTGCTTAGCAGCAACGTCATTTAAAACACTCAAGCTTTCAAAAGGCGACAGCGCCTGGTTATTCACCGCCACAATTTCGCCGTTTTCCACCGTAACAGAAAGGTATTCGGGTTTGTCCGGTGCCTGCTCCGGCGATGCCGTCATAGTCCAGACCTTCTCGGTAGGCTCGCACCAGGGGTCTTCAAGTTCGCCACCTTCGTGCGAAATATGCCAGGCGTTAGCGTCGCGGCTGTAGATTTTGGTCGCTGAAGCTGAACAGGGAATATTACGTTCCGCCAGATAACCTAGCAAAGACTCGCGGCTGCTTAACTCCCATTCCCGCCAGGGCGCAATCACTTGTAAGTCTGGTGCTAAGGCCGCATAACAAGACTCAAACCGCACCTGATCGTTACCTTTACCAGTACAACCGTGAGACAGTGCGTCAGCACCGACTTTACGCGCCACTTCAACCTGAGCTTTGGCAATTATCGGCCGCGCCATAGCGGTGCCCAATAAGTAAGTGCCTTCATAAATTGCGCCGGTTTTCAGGGTCGGGTACACATAGTTTTTAACGAATTCGTCCTTTAAGTCCACCACATGGCATTCAGAAGCACCTGAAGCTTTGGCCTTTTCCTCAACGCCTTCCAGCTCTTCTGCTCCCTGCCCAACGTCAGCCACAAAGGCCACCACTTCACAGCCATAGTTTTCTTTTAACCAGGGCACAATCGCCGAGGTATCCAGGCCACCAGAATAGGCCAGTACCACTTTTTTTACATTGCTCATGAGGCTTTCTCCATAAATTCTGGCAGTGCGGCTGCCGTGGGGTTTAATAATAAAGTTAATAAGGCATTTTGCGCATACAGGCGGTTCTCAGCCTGCTGAAAACAGCGCGACAGCGGGCCGTCCATTACATCGGAGGTAATTTCGTAGCCCCGATGCGCTGGCTGACAGTGCAACACCGAAGTGGCGCCGCTGTGCTCGACCAGCTGCGAATTGATTTGGTAGGGCTGGAAGGTGTCGCGCACTTCACTCAGCGGTTTATCATCGCCCATCGACACCCAAGTGTCGGTATAGAGCGCATCAGCACCTGCCACAGCGGCAATATCGTGGGTAACCACAATGTCAGCACCACTTTCTTCAGCTTGTTTTTTCGCTTTTTTGACAAGTTCTGCATCAGGTTCATATCCCCGAGGGCAAATAATGGTGCAATCTGTGCCCAGTGCGGCCGCAGTCAACATCAAAGAATGCGAAACATTATTACCGTCGCCCAGATACACCAGCTTCAGACCTTTCACCTTGCCGTAGTGCTCCTGCAGGGTTAAAAAATCGGCCAACGCCTGACAGGGGTGAAACCGGTCACACAAGCTGTTAACTACCGGCACTGAGGCGTGCTGAGCCAGTTCTTGTAATGTATGGTGCGACATAACCCGTGCAACAATGGCATCGGCCCAGCAGGATAAATTGCGGGCATAATCAGCAACACTTTCGCGCACGCCTATGCCCTTTCCTTGCTCATTCAAATAAACCGCATGACCGCCCAGTTTTTGCAGGCCAATATCAAAAGACAAACGCGTACGCAGACTCGGCTTTTCAAACAGAGTCACAACGCTACGGCCTGCCAGAGTCTGGCGGTATTTTTCGGGGTGTGCTTTTTGCTCTTGCGCTAACGCCAATAATTGCAATGTGTTAGCCGGAGTTAACTCCAGCCCGGATAGACAATGTTTCATCATACTTACTCACTAATCTGTGTGCCTGAATGGGTTTTACTTATCAAATTCCAACTGCCTATTCGCACACATCGTCGTAAGCGTTTTGCTGCGTTAAGTGCGCTGCGAACTTTAACCAGCATGCCATATCTAATCACACCGCTTTTTGTCAGTTCGTCAATACTCCTGCTGTCCAGCTGCTCTATCAAGCGGCCTTCGCTGTCGAGCACGCCATCGACATCGGTTAGAAACAGTAAATCGGCGTCTAAGTTTGCGGCAACCGCAACCGCGGCGTCATCGGCGTTAACATTGAACCATTCGCCCTGTTTACCGAAGCCAATAGAGCTTATTAATGGCAGGTAACCGCATTTGAGCAAATTAGTAATTAACCCGGACTCAAACAGCTCGCAAGTACCTACCTGCCCAAGCTCGGCAGATTGCCGCCGACAAGAAATACCCGCCTCATGCAGCGTTAAACCAATAGGCCATGCTCCTGCAGCAATCGCCCAGGACATCAGCTGTTTATTCGCACACCCCGCCAAAGCACCCACTATGTAAGGCATATGTTGCTCAGGGCTGACACGCAGCCCTTCATGCTTTTCACTCTTTAGGCCAGCGGTGGACAGCCATTGCTGAGCCAGAGCGCCGCCGCCGTGCACAATAACGGTATTGTTTTCAGTGTCTGACAGGGACGCGAACAGAGCTCTCATCTCATCGGGCTGTTCAAGCAGGCTGCCGCCCAGCTTTATCACTCTCATAACAGCCCCTCTTCAAGTGCTAAGCCAAGCTGCAGGTTCACACACTGAATGGCCTGGCTGGCAGCACCTTTTAGCAAGTTATCAATGGCCGAAAAAGCAATAAGCTGGTTGCCCTGCCGGTGCCAGCCAATATCCACAAAGGGTTGCTGCACCACATTCTTAATGGCTGGTCGTGCTTGTTTTTCAAAACGAACCAAAGGCTGATCTGCATAACATTGATAGGCTTTATCTAAATCGGCGTCGCTAACATCATCGTTAAGCTCGGCATATACAGTCGCCAGAATGCCGCGCGGAAACTGCGCTAAATGCGGAGTGAACAACACCTCATGCTGTAACTGTTGAGCAATTTCCGGAGTATGCCGATGCTCAAACAGCCCATACGCTTGCAAAGAAAGTTCCGCACCATGACTCGTCAGCGCGGCCTTCCGCCCGGCACCGGTCACACCGGATACCGCATTAATAATAATTTTGTTGCAGCTGAGTAAGCCTGCCTGTTTTACCGGAAGCAATGCCATTAACGCCGCTGTAGGGTAACAACCGGGCACAGCAACTAACTGTGCGGCAGCTATTTCTTGCGGGTACCATTCCGCCAACCCATAAACCGCTTGTTGTAGCCACGAGTCCTGCTGATGCTCAAAGCCGTAAAATGAGGGATAATCTTCAGTTGCGTTTAACCGAAAGCCACCGGACAGGTCTATGACTTTCAAGCCAGCAGCCAGAAACTCGGGCGCAAGCTCCACACTCACGCCATGATCCGTGCAGAGGAACACTGTGTCAGCCGAGCTTTTAATGAGCTCTTTTTTTTGGCTGGATAAGCCCTGCAACGAGAGTTTCACTAAATGTGCATATTGTGGGTGTAAATCACTCAACAACGAGCCTGCATCACTGCTATGCTCAGAAACATAACAACCCAAAAGACTAAGCGCCGGATGTTGTTGCACCAAGCGGGTTAGTTCGACGCCGACGTAACCGCTGGCTCCGATTATTGCGACTGACTGAGACTGCGCTGCTGTATACTGCATGCGACAAAAACCTGTTGCTGTTTCTGAGTAAAAATGCAGAATAACCGAATAAATATACTTATGCAATAATAGTGAATAATTATATTAAGGATTACTATCATGAGCACCCCAGCCTTACCATCATTCTTCTCAATGTATCAGCAACTCATTGCACAGCCTTCCATCAGCTCTATCGACCCGAAGTGGGATCACAGCAATCAGAAAGTTGTGAATTTACTGGCTGAATGGCTGGAGATATTAGGGTTTGAGTGCGAAATCAATGAACTGCAAAGTCAGCCGGGAAAGTTCAATTTACTGGCTCGCCGGGGAGCAGGAAGTGGAGGCTTACTGCTGTCCGGACATACTGACACAGTGCCTTACGACGCCAGCCGCTGGAACTTCGACCCTTTTAAACTCACTGAACAGGACAACCGCTGGTACGGCCTTGGCAGCATTGATATGAAAGGTTTTTTTGCTTTTGTTATTCAGGCTCTGAGCGAGCTGGACGCGGCTCAGCAAACCAAGCCCGTGATGATACTGGCCACCGCTGACGAAGAAACCACTATGGACGGTGCCCGTGAGGTTAGTCGTTTTGTTAACCTCAAACCCGACTACTGCGTAATAGGCGAACCCACAGATATGCGCCCGGTATACGCGCACAAAGGCCACATGAGCGAAGTTATTCGCATTACTGGACGCTCCGGCCACAGCTCAGATCCGGCATTGGGTATTAACGCCATAGAACTGATGCACGAAGTCATTTCAGCACTTATGAAATTAAAAGAAGAGTTCAAGCATAAATATTCAGATTCAAGCTTTTCTGTGCCACACCCCACCATGAACTTTGGTCACATTCATGGCGGCGACAACGCCAACCGTATTTGTGGTTGTTGCGAGCTGCATCTGGACATTCGGCCGCTGCCGGGCTTGTCTGTCGATGAGCTTTACGTTCACCTGCACCAGGCAACGGAAAATATTCAGGCTCGCTATCCGGGGTCAATTGAGCTCATTTCACTGCACCACCCCATACCGGCTTTTCAGCAAAGTACCGACTCCGCATTGGTACAATTAGCCGAGAAAATTTCGAAAACTCAGGCGCATGCGGTTAACTACTGCACTGAAGCGCCCTTTCTTCAGGAACTCGGCTGTGAAACACTGGTTATGGGGCCTGGATCGATACGCCAGGCACATCAGCCCGACGAATATCTGTTAACTGAAAGCATAAAACCAACTCAGGAAAAACTAAAAAGTTTACTAAAAAGTTATTGTTTCTCGGGTTAGCTGCCGATAGCAAATGAGCGTTCAAATTTTAAATGTATACAAATTTGCTACACTTAGTTATCAGCAACTGCATAACGAGGAAATAAATCATGCTACGTCAAATTTCCATAGGTATTCGCGCCAGTATCGCGTTTGGACTGATAGGGTTACTCACTCTCATTTTGGGTATTTTCGCGTTAAACCGTATTGAAATTATTGATAACGGAATAACCACCGTTAGCGAAAAGCAGTTACCTGTGCTTGAAGAAATTAGCGAGCTGAACCAAGAGTTTCTTCTGGTGCGAATTCATTCTGCCAATGTATCAAGTTACGTAAACGATCCACAGCGTCTTGCTACATACAAACAGAAGTTATCAGACGCAATAACTCAATTGAAGGAAAGTCAGCGCCAATACAAGAGCATGGTTCAAGACCCTCAGGCTCAAAAGCTCTTAAGCGAATATGAAGAACTTGACAAAGAATACTGGAAGCTCAATGAACAGTTTAACAAGCTTGTCGACGCAGGTCTGGTAGACGCTATCGCATCTATTCGTGAAAACAGCATACTTCCGTTAACGGATAAAATCACACAGCAACTGGATAAAATGTATGGCGCTGAAAGATCTCTAATTAATCAGGCAGCGGACAACGCTCACAATGTCGCCGAAAACTCGATTCTTGCCGTTATAGTAGTACTAGTCGTTGTCATTGCGTTATTAGTTCTGTTCGCCGTTGTACTGACCCGCAGCATTGTCAAACCTATCGGAGCAGCCGTTGATTTTGCCGAAAGCATTGCTAAGCGCGACTTAACGCAACGTATTGAAATTGTCGGCAAGGATGAGCCTGCACAGCTACTTCGTCAATTAGAACGAACGCAAACAGAACTGCGCAATTCTATTACCACCATATCGGAATCGTCGGAGCAATTAGCGTCAACCTCTGAAGAACTAAGCTCAGTGACTGAAGAGTCTACCCGGACTATTCAGCAGCAGTCGGAAGAATTAGAACAGGCAGCAACGGCCGTAAACGAGCTGACCACCGCCGTTGAAACCGTTGCTCAGGATGCTCAAAACGCTTCTGAAGCTTCCGACGAAGCAAATCAACAAGCGCAACAAGGTAATGACCGCGTACGTAAAACGGTCCGTGCTATTGAAGAGTTGTCTCAGGAAATTGGAGATTCTTCAGGTAACGTGACCGAGCTTGCGGAAAAAGTTAAGAGCATTACTAAAGTGCTTGAAGTTATTAGCGGTATTGCCGAACAAACGAACCTGCTGGCACTAAACGCAGCAATAGAAGCGGCTCGTGCTGGTGAATCAGGTCGCGGGTTTGCCGTTGTTGCGGATGAAGTTCGCTCGTTAGCTCACAAGACACAGCAGTCTACCGTTGAAATTGAAGACATGGTTAAAGCTATTAATGAGTCCAGCGACCGATCTGTCGCCACCATGGATAAGAGCTTAGAGCGTGCTACTAAGACTCTGGACGTAGCACGTGAAGCCGGTGAAGCATTGCAGCTGATTACCGCTGCTGTCAGTGAAATAAACAATCACAACACATCCATAGCCAGTGCCGCAGAAGAACAGGCAAACGTGTCGCGCGATGTGGACAAAAACCTGGTCAGCATTCGTGACCTGTCTAATTCAACAGCCTCCGGTGCAGAGCAAACCAATGCCTCGAGCCGCGAACTCTCGCGCCTGGCCGTTGATCTTAATGAATTGGTTAAGCGTTTTAGAATTTAAATGCCTGACACTTATGTAGCCTGATATTTATGCCAGGTGGGGCATCTCACCTGATGTGAACATCAGGCTACAGGGTGCACATAGCCTGACATTTATGTCAGGTCCAATGCCGTTTCTGACGTAAACGTCAGGCCATCATAATAACCCTCCTGAATACTGCCAATTAACAGCATAAATTAGACTAATGGTGCGACCAGCATCTACTCTTAATCCGTGTTAACAAACTAGTAACAACGGATTCAAAAATGAACAATCTATTTAACTTCAGTCAACCCCTTGATGACGATGCAAAAGCGCTGTTCAACGACGAGAATCAGTCTTTTCTCGCTGAGTTAGTCGATACCTTTCAACCACGGTTAGAGTCGCTGTTAAAGAAGCGTCAGCAACGTCAGGCTCAATTTGACCAGGGTCAGTTACCTGATTTTGACTCTGCAACTCAAAACATCCGTGAAGGAAACTGGCGCATTGCCGAACTGCCAGCAGATTTGAAAAAACGCCGCTTAGAAATTACCGGACCGGTGGATCGCAAAATGGTCATCAACGCTCTGAATGCCAATGTCGATTGTTACATGGCCGACTTTGAGGATTCACAATCTCCTACCTGGGAGGGCATGGTTAACGGTCAAATTAACCTGCGTGACGCCAACATTGGCGGCATGACCTATACCGACCCAGACAGTGGCAAGCACTACGAAGTTGGCCCTGATCCTGCACTCCTAATTGCACGAGTTCGCGGCCTGCACTTACCGGAAAAGCACGTGCAGCGTAATGGCCAAGCTATTCCCGGCGCGCTAATGGACTTTGCTTTGTACTTTTTACTGAATTACCAGCAGCGACTACAACAAGGTTCAGGTGTGTATTACTACCTGCCCAAGCTGGAGCACAGCGACGAAGCCAAATGGTGGGCCGATGTTTTTCACTTTACCGAGAAAAAATTCAGCTTAAAAACCAGCACCATTCGCGCCACCATACTCATAGAAACCCTGCCGGCAGTGTTTCAGATGCATGAAATACTACACGCCATGAAAGACCACATTGCTGCACTTAACTGCGGCCGCTGGGATTACATTTTCAGTTACATAAAAACCCTGAAAGAACATCCTGAACGGGTTCTGCCCGACCGTCAGGTGGTTAGTATGGACAAGCCCTTTCTTAACGCCTATTCGCGCTTGTTAGTGAAAACCTGTCACCAGCGCGGGGCTTTAGCTATGGGCGGCATGGCAGCCTTTATTCCCAGCAAAGATCCAGCCAAGAATGAGAAGATCCTCGCTAAAGTTCACGCCGACAAAACCATGGAGCGCGACAATGGCCACGACGGCACCTGGATTGCCCACCCGGGCTTAGCTGACACCGTACGCGCAATTTTTGTCGACGGTATTGAAGGCGACAACCAGCTTCACGTACTGCGTGAAAACGACACCTCGATTGATCAGACCTTACTGCTGCAACCCTGTGAGGGCGAGCGTACTGAAGCCGGTATGCGCACCAACATTCGGGTATCGCTGCAATACATTTCCTCCTGGCTGAACGGCAAAGGCTGCGTGCCTATCTACGGCTTGATGGAAGACGCCGCCACCGCTGAAATTTCACGTACCTCAATCTGGCAGTGGATCCGCCACGGCAAAACCCTGTCCGACAACACCCCGGTCACCAAAGAGCTGTTCCGGCAGTATCTGCAGGAAGAAGCTGAGGTAGTGAAAAACGAAGTGGGTAAACAACGCTGGAACGACGAACCTTTTGAACAGGCATTAAAGCTTTTAGAAGAAATTACCACAGCCGACGAGCTGGTCGACTTTCTGACCCTGCCCGGCTACCAACAACTCAAGTAATTACAATTAAAGAACAACAAGGAATTATTTATGACAACCCAGAATCTTTCATTCGCACAACAGGTTAAAGAATTGCAAAAGCAATGGGACACCGACCCACGCTGGAAAGGTGTTGAGCGCCCCTACAGTGCCGAAGACGTTGTGCGCCTGCGTGGTAGCGTGCAGCCAGAATACACCTACGCCCGCAACGGTGCCGATAAGCTATGGCAGCTGATTCACGGCAAAGCACAGGAAAAATTCGGCAAAGACTATGTCAACGCATTGGGTGCTTTAACCGGTGGTCAGGCGGTGCAGCAAGTTAAAGCGGGTCTGCAGGCCATTTACCTTTCCGGCTGGCAGGTGGCGGCCGATAACAACTCGGCCTGCAGCATGTACCCGGATCAGTCGTTATATCCGGTCGACTCAGTACCTACGGTTGTCGAGCGCATTAACAACTCATTCGCCCGTGCTGATCAGATACAGTGGTCAAAAGGCGTTACGCCGGAAGACGACAATTACGTAGACTACTTCGCACCTATTGTTGCCGACGCGGAAGCCGGTTTTGGTGGCGTTCTCAATGCCTACGAGCTGATGAAGCGCATGATCCAGTCCGGTGCTGCCGGAGTGCATTTTGAGGATCAACTGGCTTCAGTGAAAAAATGCGGACACATGGGCGGTAAAGTACTGGTACCCACACAAGAAGCGGTGCAGAAACTTTCAGCCGCACGTTTAGCTGCCGATGTTGCCGGTACACCGACACTGATTGTCGCCCGTACTGACGCTAACGCCGCCGATCTACTAACTTCTGACTTTGACCCGAACGACAAGCCGTTCATTACTGGTGAACGCACTGCCGAAGGTTTCTATCGCGTGAAGCCGGGCATTGAACAAGCCATTTCACGCGGCTTAGCATATGCTCCGTTTGCGGATCTTATCTGGTGTGAAACCGCCAAACCAGACTTAGACGAAGCGCGTCAGTTTGCTGAAGCCGTTCATGCCAAATACCCCGGCAAACTGCTGGCCTATAACTGTTCACCGTCGTTTAACTGGAAACGCAACCTGGACGACGACACCATTGCTAAGTTCCAGCGCGAGCTTGCCGCAATGGGCTACAAATTCCAGTTTATTACCTTGGCCGGTGTGCACAACATGTGGTACCACATGTTTGAACTGGCACATGACTATGCCCGCAACGACATGTCAGCCTACGTTAAACTTCAGCAACAAGAGTTTGAAGCGGCAGACAAAGGATACACCTTTGTCGCGCACCAGCAGGAAGTCGGCACAGGCTACTTCGACGAGCTGACCAACGTCATTCAGGGCGGGCTATCCTCAGTCACTGCACTGAAAGGCTCGACCGAGGAAGACCAGTTTAAAACCTCCGCGTAAAGCGCAAGTCGGCATCATAAGGAAAGACATCCGTAAGCTCACCCTTGCGGATGTTTTTTTGTACGCGGCACCAGTAAGCCGAATCAATTAACTCTGGGTGACGCTTCAATAGCTTGTTGCGATATTTTGCTTGTGGCACCGCAAATTGCGCCAACTGCTGCGGAAATACATCGTCCGGTGCGTAGGAAACCTCCCAGTCGTTTTCCGGCAAACGTCTGAAACTCATATCCGTTAAGTAGCGCACTTCGTCGTAATCGTAGAACACCACCCTTTTATGCCGGGTGACACCAAAGTTTTTCAGCAGCATGTCGCCGGGGAAAATATTCGCCGCCATCATTTCTTTTAACGCCCGGCCGTAGTCGTCCATCGCCGCATCCACTTCTTCGTCATTGGCGTATTCTAAGTACAAATTCAGTGGCGTCATTCGGCGCTCAACAAACAACTGGTGAATAACCAAAGTATCACCCTCTATCGAAATAGAGTTGGCAATGGTTTGCTTAAATTCGTCCAGTAAGTCGGCAGAGATACGTTTCAGCGGCAGTGCCACGTCGACAAACTCTAACGTATCGGCCATACGCCCAACCCGGTCGTGCCGCTTAACCATGCGGTAACGGTCGATAACCGTCTGCCGACCAAACTCCTTAGTACCGCCCAACCGGTCTTTAATGACTTTAAACACATAAGGAAAGGACGGCAGCGTAAACACCGTCATAACCATGCCTTTAACACCGGGGGCAGCAGACAGCTGGTCGTCTGTACGGCGCAAATGATGCAAAAACTCCCGGTAGAACTCAGTTTTTCCCTGTTTATGAAACCCCACTGAAGAGTAAAGCTCTGCCAGAGTTTTGTGCGGCATTAAATCCTTTAAAAACCGCACCAAGGCAGAAGGCGCCTCTGTTTCGACCATAAAATACGAACGGGCAAAGCCAAAAATGGTCGCCATGCGGTCCGACCGGGTAATAAAAGCATCCACATAAAGCTTGCCCTGCGAATTAATCAGCACCGGTACAATAAAAGGGTAATGGTTATTTTCAGTCACCACTCGCCCGACAATATACGCGGCTTTGTTGCGATAAAACGGCGACTTCAAAACATCTATGCGCAGGTTGTGGGCTTCAATATCGGTTTCTGTTGCGCGTTCAAAGAACTTATCGCGCAGCTGTTCAATATCATTTTCAAAGTTTTCAAACTCACCACCTAAGCCAATATCCTCAAACACCCGGGTCAGTGTTCCCTCCAGCCCGTCAACCACCGGGAAATAAGAGTGGCATTCGTTCTCTACCGGCACCGGAATGTGGTTCGCCAGCACGGTTTCCACAAAAATATAGTCGTTATTAAAGTAGGCCCGGTCGAACACCCGACAAAACACCGAGTTGTAAAAGGTTTCGGCAAGCTCCGCCTGAGGGTGAAACTTCAGCAGTTGTTGGTAACGCTGCCGGGTAGCTAGCCAGAGGCCTTCATCCAGTTCTGTACCGACGCGGCGCTCGACTTTCTTAGCCGTTGTACCCACCTGATGGTCGTAATAATGAATACGCTCTGAAGCTGCCGACACAACCGCGGTCCAGTCGCGCTTTAAGAAACGTTCACGCGCGCCCTGAGTCAGCACCTGAAAACGCCGGTAATGACTATGGAAGCCATCCAGAATACTTTTTGCCAGGGTCTCGGGGCTAATTGTCATGGTCTTTCATCCGCTAAACCGGTCACAACGACTCTCTACTTGAATCAAGTTAATCATCAATAATGACAGAAACAAGACTGGCGTTATACATTCACCCTATTTATAATCCCGATAGATTTTTTATATTCCACTTATTCTGGATAGTTATGAACACCATCAAAGACATTGATCTGAACCTGCTGGTTTACTTAGATGTGCTGCTGCGGGAGAAGAACGTAACCCGTGCCGCAGCTCAGCTTAATATTACCCAGCCGGCCATGAGTAACGGTCTAAAGCGTCTACGCAACCTGCTGAATGACCCTATTTTAGTTCGCACCAGCGAAGGTATGGTACCAACTCAACGCGCGTTAGACATGCAGGAAGCCCTGCGCGGCGTATTATATTCGGTTGAGGAGATGATTCAGCCGGTGCGTGAGTTTGATGCGCCCACCAGTGACCAGGTCTTTCGTATTATGGCGTCCGACTATGCCGCCTCGACACTCATGCCAAAGCTGCTGGAAAAACTCGATGAGCAGGCACCTCACGTATCACTGGATATTATGACTCCCAGCGATATCAGCTTTCACGACGTTGAGAACGGCAAGGTGGATTTAGCCATTAACCGCTTTGAACAGTTACCACAGTCGTTTCATCAAAAGAATTTATGGAGCGACGAGTTTTCCTGCCTAATCCGCAAAGATCATCCGTTGTTGCAGGACTACACCTTAGACAACTACTTAAAAGCTCAGCATGTGTGGGTGAGTAAAACCGGTTTTGGAGTGGGCGTAGGGATGGACCCGCACGACGTACAAAAACTCGGCTGGGTAGATGACGCTTTAGATAAACTGGGCAAACGCCGGAAAATTAAAGTGTTTACCCGTAATTATCATGTGGCTATGTATCTGGCACGTCAGGGGCTGGTTGCTACCTTGCCAACCCGAGCAGCGGAACTGTATTCACAAGACAGTCAGTTAGTTATGAAAGCTCCGCCGTTTGAGATACCGGGTTTAACTCTGACCATGATCTGGTCACCGCTACTGCAGCACGATGCAGGCCACCGCTGGTTCCGACAAGTCGTCGCCGAAACAGCGGCAGCTTCCTAGCTTCCTTAATAAGGGCTTATTCTTCCCAGAAAAAGTCCTTACGTTTGAGTGGCTCCGGCAACAAGCGATCCATGGTGGTCGCGTCATAGAGTACGCCATTAACCATGGTGTGAGTCACTTTATCGGTATCACGGATGTTCTCCAGCGGGTTGCCATCAATAACGATAATATCCGCCAGTTTACCTTCTTGCAGTGAGCCTAACGCGTGGTCCATACCGAAAACCCGGGCAGGGTCGATGGTCGCCGTGCGTAAGGCTTCCAGTGGTTCCATGCCGCCCTGCGCCATCATCCATATTTCCCAGTGCTGCGCTAAACCTTCACGCTGACCATGGGCTCCGGCAAGTACCTCAACCCCCAGGTCCTGCAATTCAGTTGCCACTTCGGCATTATTAAAGTGATTGTAGTGGTTATGCGGCGCCTTTTCACGGCGCATCGCCTTGCCCACTAAAAATTCCATGGGCACATATTGAGTCAGCTTGGGATGCTTCCATACATCGGTTTCCGCATACCAGTAGTTCTCACCCCAAATACCGCCATAAGCCACACCCAGGGTTGGTGTATAAGCTACGTCACTTTGCTGCCATAACTGACGAATATCATCATAGATATTGGCTACCGGTAATGAGTGCTCAACCGTGGTGTGCCCATCCATGATCATGGTTAAGTTGTGCTGCAACAAAGAGCCTCCTTCCGGCACCACCATCATTTCCAGTTCGCGTCCGGCTTCAACCACTTGTTGACGCTGGTTACGGCGTGGCTGGTTGTAACTCTTGACAGAAAACGCGCCCACTTTCTTCAGACGCTCTAAATGAAACTTCGCGTCTTCCAGGCTATCCACATGCGAGGTGTAACCCGGGCCATTAGCACCGTATAAAATGGTACCGGTTGAAAACAGTCTTGGCGCGGCAATTCTTCCCGCTTTCTGCAGCTCTGAAGCGGCAAAAAACTCGGTTGTGTCGTTAGACGGATCGTGAATTGAGGTCACACCGAACGCCAGGTTCGCGTACTGTCCCCAGTTCTGCTGCGGGATAATTTCCGCCTGCCCCTGACTACCGTGCGCATGTGCATCAAATAAACCCGGCATAACAGTCTTGCCGCTGGTATCAATAACTTCAGCACCGGAAGGCAAATCAACCTCAGCTTCGGGACCAACCGCTACAATTTTATTATTGCGAACCACCACAGTACCCTGCTTATAAACCGTGTCGCCGTTCATGGTAATAACCTGACCACCTACAAAAGCAACCGTCGTATCCGGTACCATAGCGTCATGTTCAAAACCAATGTTCTGGCCATTTTCTACTTTCAGGGTTTCACTTTCGGTTCCGGCATTAAAAGCTTCAGCCACCGATGTATGGTAAAGCTCCGGCCCTAATGTCCAGTAAAGCTGGTCACTGTTTGCCGTCCAGGATAAGTTTTCACCAGCGCGAACGGACAACTGATGCACCGGCATTTGTTTATCACCCGGACCAACATTAATAACACTGCCACGCTCGACTAAAGGCGTCACAAATACTTTAAAACGTTCAGCAAAAGCCAATTGCTTGCCGTCCGGAGACACACGGAACTCAGTTGCTAGTTCCGACTGATACAAGTCGCGCTGCTCCAGCGTGCGTAAATCAATAGCACTTAAGGTTGGTTTATCGCCCGGAGTCATCAAATAAACCCGGTCGTTACGCGCGCCGTATTGCGGTAAATGCCCACTTTCAGCAATTTGCTCCGGTTCTGCATTGGCAGACACCGCTACGCGATAAATACCGTTTTCCAGACCAAACTTATCGGAAATTAAATAGCCTCCACGCACCTTGCGGTAAACCACATGCTTGCCGTCCGGAGAGAATGTGGGTTCAACAAAGTTGCCCTGTCCGGTATTCAGCACTTGCTCATCACCAGAACTGATATCGCGAACAATAACCTTTGCCTGCGCTTCGTCATTCCAGCGAACGAATACGACTTTTTCGCCGTCACGTGAATACTGCGGATAGAGTTCAAAATCTTCGCTATTGGTTAAACGCTGCGGCTCACCATCTGGCAACGAACGTTGATACAAGCTGCCCAAAGCTTCGTAAATCACCGCATCACCCTGAGGAGATACTTGCGCCATACGCAACATTTTCACGTCAAACTGGTCAGCTTCAACGTTTTGTTTAAAGCGCAACGCATGCTGTACTTTCTTCTCGGTTTCAACTTTAAACGGAATAATACGGGCGCTGCCGTCATCAATGTTCAGCTTCTGAATATGACCACCGGCCCAGAACACTAATTGCTTCGAATCTGGTGTCCAGTCCATAGTGGGGTAAACCCCATGAATGGCCCAGGTTTCCTGCATGTCGCGTTCCATTTTCCCGTAAACCCGCTTGTGTTCACCGGTTTTCAGATCCAGCACGTACAGCACGCTGTCAAAATCTTCACGCTTAATGTAAGCCAGGTAACGTCCGTCGGGTGACGGTGTTGGGCGAATAGCCCCACCGGCACCGCTTATCAGCGTTTCAATCTCACCAGTTTCACGCTCAAAACGTTTTATGTCGTAAATACCTTCCAGCGAATCTTTACTGTAGTGAAAGGTTTTGCCCGGCGTGTCATCCTGGGAAAAATAGATGTATTTGCCGTCCGGCGAAAACGCCGGCTCGCCTAAATCCTTCTGGTCATTGGGGCGTTCGGTCAGTTGCACACCCGAGCCGCCGCTGCGGTGGTACATCCACACTTCCCCCGCGCCTAATGAACGGCTGGCAGTGAAGTGTTTACGAGCAACCAAAAACTCGCTGTCCGGACTCCAGGCCGGGCTGTTCAGTAACCGGAAAGTTTCTTCGGTGACGGCGCGCACGTTGTTGCCATCGGCATCCATCACCCAGATGTTATCGCCACCGCCCTGGTCGGAGGTAAAGGCAATGTAGCGGCCATTTGGTGAATAAACCGGCTGCATATGCCACGCAATACCGCCTATCAGTTTTTCAGCTTCACCGCCGCCAAACGGCATACGGTAAATGTCCCCCAATAAATCAAACACAATGTATTCACCGTCCGGGCTGACATCCACATTCATCCAGGTGCCGGAGTTGACCGATATATCAATGGTTTTAAACTCCCCTTGGGGGTCGCTCACATCCCAGCCCTGGGTTTGCTCCTGTGCCATGCTCACCGGCGCAAAGCTTAAAAGCGATGCAACCGCTAAGGTTAATGTTGTTCTTTTCATGGTATAGCCTCATTAAAAATGTCTTACCTTTGTAAGGAGTTAAGATCCAAATGTCCAGTAGCTAACGTTAAATGGTGAGGAAAGGTCGATTAATGGACTTTAGAGGTCAGTAAGTTATAGTGAGAAAATATTCAGGTAACCGGATTGAATATGAACGATGCCTTAGAGAACATCCTCCTCGACGTATCTAAATCGCCAGATATTGACGGTGGCGACTTAGAGAAAGCGTCCGAGCTTATATTAGCCTCTGCTCTGAAAGGGTTGGATATTACCAGGGTTAGTATCTGGTTACTGCAATCGGACAAACAAGCCATGAGAGCGGCTAAACTCATTGACGAGAAATCGCCAAACGCTGAAGTCCCGGTACTTTACAAAAACCAGTTACCTTCTTACTTTCAGGCGTTAGAATCCGAACGCACCATTATTGCCAACGATGCCCGCTGTCATCCTGCAACTATAGAGCTAACTAACGGCTACCTGGAGGAAACCGGCGTTTACGGCTTACTTGACGTTCCCTTACGCCATAAAGGCGAGATGATAGGCGTTATGTGCTGCGAAAGTCGAAGGGAAAACCGCATCTGGACATCCGCCGAAGTCGCTTTTGTTGGTATGCTGGCCGATATTTACGGTCGCGCGGTTAGTGCCGCTGAACGAGAACGGTTTGAGGCCCTGCTCATTCAACAAAATGAACAGCTGGAAAGCATGGTAGAAGAACGTACTCAATCTCTGACCAAAGCACTGGATAACTTTAAGCAGGCTCAGGAAAGGTTAATTGAAACAGAAAAAATGGCAGCGCTGGGCAAATTAGTTGCCGGTGTTGCTCACGAGGTGAATACCCCGCTGGGCGTTTCAGTAACCGCCGTAACTCATTGCGAACATCGCCTGAAAAAACTGAATCAGAGTTTTACTGATGGTTCCATTTCACGAAAACATCTGCAGACCTTTATCGACAATACGTTTGAAGCTTACCAGCTACTAAGCAGCAACCTTGAACGCGCCGCAACACTGATTCAGAACTTTAAGAAAACGGCGGTCGATCAGTCCAGTTTTGAGCTGGTGAAATGCCAGCTCAACGACTATTTACACGCATTAGTCTTAAGCCTCAACCCTATGGTGAAAAAGAAAAAAGTCACCATTACTATTCACTGCAATGAAGATATTGTCTTGAAAACCTACCAGGGCGCACTAGCACAAATTGTGACTAATCTGGTCAGTAACACCAACGACCACGCCTTTGCCGAACCCGACGAAAATCATCAAATTGAAATTATAGCCACAGAAGAAGATAGCGGTGTACGTTTTTCTTTTCGTGACAACGGCAAAGGTATGGACAGCGAAACCATAAAAGATATTTTTGAACCCTTTTTCACCACATCTCGCCAGACTGGCGGCTCCGGACTGGGCTTATCCATTGTTTATAATTTAGTAACACGGAAACTCAAAGGTCAGATATCTGTCCAATCAACGCCTGGCGAAGGCACTGAATTTTCTTTTTTCTTACCTAATTTACCTAAATAGGATGTTGTATGCTTAAAGCTCTGCAAAACTTTTTTCAAAACAATACTGCCGCTGAACAGGCCAGCCTGAATAAGGCAGAAGGTATGACAGACGATGCATTCCTTTCACTGGTATTAATGACTGAAATAAGTCTTGCCGACGGTACGTTGTCGGACGAGGAACGCCAGCACCTCTTACATGAGCTTGAGCACGAATATGACATTACGGATGAGCAAGCAGAAAACGCTATTAGAAAAGCCGTAAAAACAGTAAAAGAAGCCGCTTCGCTGTACGAGTTTACCGCTCAGCTAAAAGCTCTCGCTTACGAAAAGCGCGTTGAGCTATTGGAAAGTTTATGGGTAGTTGCCTACGCTGATGGCGAGCTTGACCCTTATGAGGAAAGCATGTTGCGCAAGCTGGCAGACTTACTCTACATTAGTCACGCTGACTATATTCGAACCAAATTAAAAGTCATGGATTCCTAAGGTCGACGATTAAAAGCTCGGTCAGCGGCCATTTTAATGGCCGCTTTCTCTCGCCGCTTCCATTTCACTTTCCAGACGAGCGGCTTCATCGGCACGCGGCTTAGTGAAACGCGCTAACCACAAATAGAGTACTGGGGTCAGGTAAAGCGTAAACAGAGTTGCCAGCCCTAAACCACCAAATACAACCCAACCAATTGAGTTACGTGCTTCAGCGCCCGCACCAGAAGACAGAATAAGCGGTAAGCCACCCAAAACCGTGGATACCAGTGTCATCATAATAGGCCGTAAACGTATCAATGACGCCTCTTCTATCGCCTCCCTAACCGCTAATCCACGGTCCCGCAACTGGTCAGCAAACTCTACCAACAATACAGAGTTTTTCGCCAGCAGACCTATCAGCATCACTAATCCAATTTGAGAATAAATGTTCAGTGAAGTGCCGGTCAGGAATAAGGCGTAAATAGCTGCGGCAATGCCGAAAGGCACGGTCAGCATAACGACCACTGCACTGTTTAATGACTCAAACTGAGCGGCGAGTACCAGCAAGACAATCAGGAACGCCAGAATATAAGTCATAGCAATTTCCTGCGAGGTGTCTTCAAATGTTGCGGCTTCCCCTAAAAAGACCAGCCCCATACTATCAGGCAAAACTTCTCCGGCTATAGTCCGCAACTGGTCAACAACGTCTGACATAGGCATGTCATCAGGCAATTGCACATCTACTTCTATCGCCCGCCGCTGTGCTTGACGCTCAAGCTCTGCTGACACGCCTTCTTCAATAATTTCGGAAACACTGGAAATAGGAACCAAATCACCGCTGCTGGACGATACATAGAGGTTCTGCATGTCCTGTGGCGACTGAATTAAATTATTACGGGTGCGCAGCATAACCGGAATTTGCTGGTCTCCCACGTTTAAGTCGGCTACGTCATCGCCGTTAATGGCAGCACGTAAAGTTGCGGATATATCATTTAATGATACCCCCAGCTCCGCGGCTCGACGACGGTCAATTTTAACCCTCAACTGCGGCTGCGTCGGTTGATAGGAGACATTAATGTTACCCAAATCAGGCATACGTTCTTTAATAATGGCGGTAAATTCACGAGCAACCTTAAAGATCTCGTCATAATTTTCGCCGGTAATAGCCATTTCCAGGCCGCCCCCCTGACCTCGCAAGTTCAGGCTATTGTCACCAAAGGCCTGTCCCGGTGCACCCGGAACCTGACTTAACGGCTCCCGGATATTATTAATAATTTCCTGTTGGCTAATATCTCGTTCTTCCCAGGGTTTGAGGTTTGCTGTAATAAAAACTAGGTTCGGGTCCCACTGACCAACAACAGTGTAAATCGACTCTATGTCACCACTTTCTTTATACTCCAGCAAAATTTCTTCCAGTTTTCGTGCCTGGCGATCCATAAACTTCAGACCCACACCGTCAGGTCCGCGCGAAAATACCCGAACCGCTCCGCGGTCTTCATTGGGCATAAGTTCGCTGTCAATTTCATTGTAAAGCAGCGCGCCGCCACCAGCAGATAACAAAGACAAAACCACCACAACCCAGCTAAAATCGAGGGCTTTGTGCAACGTTCGTTTATAGAACCGCTTAAAGGCGTTGCCGATTCCCGCAAATCGGTTATTCTGCCCGGCCGATTTAGGCAAACGAGCGGTAAAGGCCGGAACCAGAGACAAGGCAACAAAAGAAGAAATGACCACTGCCGCCGCAAGCACACCGCCAAACTCGCGGAATAAACGCCCGGCTGTTGAAGGTAAAAACGCAATAGGAACGAAAACCGCAACCAACACCGCCGTCGTTGCCACTACCGCAAAAAACACCTCGCGTGTCGCTAATACCGCTGCTGCACGGCTGCCAAGCCCCATGCTGCGGCGGCGTTGAATATTCTCAGTAACAACAATGGCATCATCCACTATCAGACCGGTTGCCAATACCAATGCCAGCAAGGTCAGAATGTTAATGGAAAAGCCCATCAGCCAAATAGCAGCAATAGCGCCGAACAGCGCAACCGGAATAGAGAACGCAGGAATAATAGTCGCGCGGAATGAACCAATGAAGACCCATAGAGTAGCCACAACCAGAACAATAGTAATGGCAAGAGTGGTCACCACTTCAGCTACCGAGGTACGAATAAACTGCGCATCATCGTTGGTGATGCGCATTTCCATATCAGGAAAGCGCTCACGCAGGCGTTCGAGTACCGCTAACGCCTGATCAGAAATTTCGATGGTATTAGAGCCCGCCTGACGTATTACCCCCAAACCGACAACGGGTTTACCGTCAAGGCGAACAAAACTACCGGCATCAGCCGGTGCAAAATAAGCCTGAGCGACATCACCAATACGCGTGTCGTCACGGACAATTATGTTCTCAACTTGATCTTCGGTAATAGCTGTCGCATCAGCTCGTATAATTAATCGCTGGTCGGTCGAACGTAAACTTCCAGCCGGCACGTCAAAAGGCGCCAGCCGCAACGCATCGGCTACATCTGTTACCGATAAACCAAAGCTCACAAGCTTAAGGGGGTCAAGATCCACCCGCAGTACGCGTTCCCGGTCGCCGTTCAGGCGCACATCGGCAACACCATTTATAGCCAAAAATGCCGGCGATAAGTCGGTTTCCAGGCGACGCGTGAGCTCCTCCTGCGTCAGAGTATAGCTGCTAACTGCAATATCCAGAACGGAGCGCGCATCGCTGTCTGCTTTCTGTACATTAATTTGTTCGACATCGTCGGGGAGCTCGCGACGCACTTGGTTAACCGCTTCACGGACTTCTGCCGCAACCACGTCTAAATCAACTCCGGGACGGAATTCAATTGAAATACGCGCGCTATTTTCTTCACTCGAAGACTGGATAGATTCCACGCCAGAAACACGAGCCGCCGCGCCTTCCAGAATACTGGTAACCTCGGCGTCCACCGTTTCTGGTGCGCCACCCGGAAGTGTCGCACTCACACCAACAACAGGCCTGTCGACATCCGGCAGTTCACGTACTTCAACACCCATGAGCGCGGCCAGACCGGCTATGGCAATAAGAACATTGAGAACAACAATCAGTACCGGACGACGAATGGAGACCGAAGGTAAGTCGTTCGCATCCTGCTGGTTATTCAGTTGCTGATCTGACATTATTCAACCGCCTCTTGCGTATCGAGGGTGGCTCTGTCAAAGGTTACTGGTTGGCCTTCTCGCAAGCTTTGAACACCTTCAACTATCAATATATCATCACGTTGAATATCGCCTGAAACTAACACACGGCCTGCCAGACGTTGCTCTATTTGCACATCAATCCGATGCGCTTTGTCATCTTCAATAACCCAGACGAAAGGATTATTAACCCCCCAGGACAACGCCGCTTCGGGTATTGAAGCAAACTCTTCACCGGCAAGTTCTATAGCCGTTCTGAAACTGGTTCCCGGAAGGAAATCGTCGCTGTCATTATTAATTTCAGCACGGGCTCTGTACATACGGGTGGTGGCGTTAATACGAGAATCCAGTTCAATAATTTCGGCGGTTACCGGAGTGCCCGAATAGCGCCAGGGCTCTACTTTAAGTTCTGCTCCGTCCTGCAACAGGGAAACCGCTGCTTCAGGAATACGAAAATCAATTAATAAGGTTGAACGGTCATCTAAGGTTGCGATAGCCGTTTGTTGATCAATGCGGTCACCAACTTCAACGTCAGTAATACCAATAATCCCGGTAAAAGGCGCACGGATAAAACGGTCTTCCAGTTCAATTTTAGCGTTATCCAGTTCTACCCGGGCTAAATCTCTTAATAAAATAGCGTTGTCTAACTCGGACTGGGGCACAGCTCCCTGTTCACGGCTGGTTCGTAAACGTTCTACCGTACGCTCTGCATCGCGTAAGTTAATTTGTGCTTGTTCTACAGCCACTTGCTGACGACGGGCATCCAGCTCGACCAATAACTCGTCTTTCTCAACTTTGTCGCCAGGCTTAAAATTTACCGCCACGACTCTGTCGCCAACAGCAGGATAAATGGTAATGGAGCGCACAGCTTCAGCCGTACCAACTGCTTCTACCCGGTTACGCTCACGCTCAAAAGTAACTTGTTGCGCTAAAACCAGCGCTTCGCGCGATCCAAATTGTTGTGCCTGGCTCGTTTCACTTTGTAGCGAGAACAAAAACACTAAGGTAATGAGTAAAAACTTCATAACGGTCAAATGGAGCTCCAAAAAAAACTGCAGCCACGTAGGCTGCAGTTATTACTAGTCAATTTGCGGTTAAGCAATGTTGCGAAAGTTACTCTTTAATCGCAAAGCTGCCTTGCATAATTGCTGAGTGGCCAGGGAAGGTGCAGAAGAATTTATAATCAGTGTCTGCACTCATACCTTCTGTTGAAAACGTCACTGACGTTTGCTCACCACCACCAACAACATCCGTTGCAGCAATTACGGCATCAGAATCTGGCACATAGTTGTTATCCATACCTGCTGACATACCTTGTTGTACAACAGACTGCATGTCGCCAGCTTCACTCAGTACCCAGTTATGACCCATCACTTTTTTATCCAGTTTACCTGTGTGATGCAGGGTTACTGTTACTTCGTCACAGCTAGCTGGTACGGACATCTCTTTTGTATCAAATCTCATGTTGTCATTGCTATCTATGGAGAGCTCACATTCGTTCGCCTGCGCGGCGTTTGCGACAAACAGCATAGAACCCAGTAGTGCGGAAATTATGTAACGCATTGCAATACCTCTTCGGTTAGTATGAAATGATTCCTTTCTTATATACGTGATATCTCGCATTGAGATTACTTTAACGAGAATTTATATGACGAAACGTCCTTTTTCGCCGCAATCACTCCTTGCTCAGGGTGGTAGTCACTCTGACAACGAAAATGGAGTAATTATCCCTCCAGTATACACATCAACGACTTATCTGCGTGATGACGACAATCAATATCGTAGCGGCCGGGTGTATTCCAGAGCTGACAATCCTACTTATCGCCCCGCAGAAAAGCTGTTGGCAGAGTTAGAAAATGCGGTAGATGCTCGTCTGTTCGCCTCGGGCATGGCCGCCGCTACAGCTGTTTTTCAGGCTTTGAAACCCGGCGACTCGGTCATTGCTCCCAAAGTGATGTACTGGGCTTTGCGCAAATGGCTACAAACTTTTGGTGTCGATAGCGGACTTGATCTTCGGTTTGTAGATACCACGAATTTAAATGAGTTACGCGACGCTATTGCGGAAAAAAAGCCTACACTTATTTGGCTGGAAACGCCGGGTAACCCTTTGTGGACAATTACTGATATTGCCGCCGTAGCTGATATGGCTCGCAATTGCGGAGCTCTGCTTGCTGTCGATTCCACAGTAGCAACACCACTGCTGACCAAGCCATTAGATCTTGGCGCCGATATTGTTATGCACTCCGCCACCAAATACCTAAACGGCCACTCCGATGTGATTTCCGGCGCACTGGCGGCTCGTGAAGATAATGAGTTCTGGCAACGCTTAGTGGCTATTCGTGCCCAGTCCGGAGCCGTGCCGGGGCCACAGGACGCAGCACAACTCTTGCGTGGCATGCGCACGCTGTTTTTACGGGTCAGGGAAAGTTGTCAAAGTGCGTTACATATTGCCGAACAACTGGAGCTGCACCCGCAGGTTATTGAAGTGTTGTACCCTGGCCTGAAAAGCTTTGTCGGTCACGAAGTCGCGGTTAAGCAAATGCAAGGCGGTTTCGGCGGTATGCTGTCTATTCGTTTAGCGGGTGGCGAAAAAGCCGCTATTGCCGTTGCGGCTAAAACGCAGCTCTGGCACCGCGCGACGTCATTAGGTGGCGTAGAAAGCCTGATTGAACACCGCGCCAGCATTGAAGGGCCAGACACACCGGTGCCGCTGGATTTATTACGTTTATCGGTAGGTATTGAAAACGCCGACGACCTGCTGAGCGATTTACAGCAGGCCATCGATTTAGCGCATTCTTAAATACTTACGCGCTTGTAGAAGCGATATTCCGGTTTCCAGAAATTGTTGTCGATGCGCTCACGCAGCGTGTCGTCATCAATTTCCAGCGCTAAACCTTCCTGCTGCGCCACTTTACCCACCGCAAAAGCAATGTCTTTGCTTAACTGAGTTAAGTCGTTAAAAGCTGGCAACAATGCTTCGCCTTTACCATTAGCGCTGGGTGACGCATTAGCCAGTGTCTTACTTGCTACACGCAGCATTTCATCGCTAACCCGTTCGGATTTAACCGCTAACACCCCAAGACCAATGCCCGGGAAGATATAGCTGTTGTTACACTGCGCTATTGGGTATATACGGCCGTCATACTCAACTTCACCAAAAGGGCTTCCGGTTGCGACAATGGCTTTACCCTCACTCCACTTCAGTACATCCGCCGGGTGCGCTTCCACATGTTTGGAGGGGTTGCTCAGTGGGAAAATAATGGGGCGATCAACATTTTTGGCCATAGTCGAAATAACTTGCTCGGTAAATAGCCCCGCCTGACCAGACACACCAATTAAAATATCAGGCTCAGCACAATGCATCACATCCAGCAGCGACGGATACTCACCGCTGTATTCCCAGGCGTTTAAATCATTGGTTTTCTGCGCCAGCGCCTGCTGGAAGTCACGCAAACCATCCATGGTGTCCATGACCAGACCAAAGCGATCTACCATGAAAATTTGTTGCTTCGCTTGTTCTTCAGTTAAGCCCTCGGCGGTCATCTGAATCATAATCTGTTCTGCAATACCGCAGCCCGCAGAGCCAGCTCCAACAAACACCACCTTCTGTTCGCTAAGCTTTTTACCTTTTTGACGGCAAGCTGCCAGCAAGGTGCCCACAGTCACAGACGCGGTGCCTTGAATGTCATCATTAAAGCAGCAGACTTCATCACGATAACGACGCAATAAGGGCATGGCATTAGGTTGAGCAAAGTCCTCAAACTGAAGCATCACGCCCGGCCAGCGTCTGGTCACCGCTTTTATAAATTTGTCCAGGAACTCATCATACTCGTCCTGTTCAATACGCTTATGGCGGGCTCCCATATACATTGGGTCTTCCAGAAGTTTTTCGTTATTGGTACCAACATCCAGCATCACCGGCAGCGTATACGCCGGGCTAATGCCGCCGCAAGCGGTGTACAGAGAAAGCTTTCCTATAGGAATACCCATGCCACCAATACCCTGATCACCTAAGCCCAGAATTCGTTCACCATCGGTAACAACAATGACCTTAACCTTCTGCTTCGTCGCATTGCGCAGAATATCGTCTATCTGGTCACGTTCAGAATAGGAAATAAACAAACCACGTGAGCTGCGGTAAATGTCAGAAAATTTCTCACAGGCATCACCCACAGTCGGGGTGTAGATAATCGGCATCATCTCTTCCAGATGATCCGTCAGCAAGCGATAGAACAGAGTTTCGTTGTTGTCCTGAATAGCGCGCAGATAAATATGCTTGTTAATGGGCGTTTCAAAGCTCCGGTACTGCATGTAAGCCCGTTCGGCCTGCTCTTCAATACTCTCATAGCGTGGCGGTAACAAACCCGTCAGGTTAAACGCGGCGCGCTCTTCCTTACTGAAGGCACTGCCCTTATTCAATAAAGGGGTTTCCAACAAATTAGGGCCAGAATACGGAATATAAAGCGGACGCTGCGTCTGCGGCATAAGTACAAACTCCTGAAAGCCAAAGTAATACGAATATCATAGCAAAACGCGGCTGCGATTCACATGTTTCGCTGGGCTTGGGAGGAAGCGGCTGTTAAGGCGCATGTTTCGCTGGAGCGTTGAAGGGCTTTATGCCAGAGACGCTGCAAGTTCATCCATGAACGCTTGACGAAGGCCATCCATGGCCTTCGACACTCTGACATAAAGCCCTTCAACACCCGTAACGCTTACATGCGCCTTAACAACCGCTCATCAAGCTTCAGTTCGATCTAGTTCGTAATCCATAACCAGGCATTCCAGAGGTATATGTAAGCCGCTATGGAGTCGTCGAATCATAGGCAGCGTTAAACGCCGTTTCCGATTTAAAACCTCACTAACCCGACTCCTCTGACCTAAAAATGGCACCAAGTCAGAATCTTTCAGACCCTCCTGATCCATTCTGAATTTAATCGCTTCCACAGGATCGGGCGCATCGATTTTATACTTCGCTTCTTCATACGCTTCGACCAAAGTCACCAGAATATCAAGTTCATCAGCCGCTTCTGTGTTGGGTTCAGCATCCCAAAGCTCATTAATACGAGCCAGTGCACGCTGATGATCCTCAGCTGTTTTTATGGGCTTTATATTCATACCCTCACCTCTAAATTGTTTCTGCATCAATTGCGTCGTATTGCTTATGCGTACCAACGAAACGAATGTAAATCATCGAGAACTCATACTTCATCGCGACAACAAGCCGGTACTTGTTACCGTGGATATTAAACACAACCCGATTATTAGCTATAAAACTCGCATGCCGGTATTGCTCTTTTATATCCTGGGGCTTTTCCCATGACGCATATCGAGCTTCATCGAACCACGCTTTTAAAGGTTGCTCTGCATCCCTGTAGCTAGGCTTTTCCCAAAACTCGCGAAGAGTTGCCCTTGATACAATTCTCATGAACCTAGTTATCCCTAACCTGATTTCCCATTATGGGAAAAAAAGAAGTTTTGTCAATTAAATTCCCGATACGGGAAATAAACCTTTTTATCTATTGAGAGTAGCTACATTTCACAAGAAGAAAATAAGAGAAGGATTAAAGAGGCATAAGAAGTAATGGGCTACGAGGTGTAGCTTGATGTTATTACATTATAGGAAACACGAAATACGAGTGCTTAAGGGGTTACAGCGTCTTACTCAGATGATTCCCAGGGGCAGGCTTTGGCGGCAAAAGGCGATAAAGGAAAGAACTCGTGGCTTGAGGAGTGTCGAAGGCCATGGATGGCCTTCGTCAAGCGTTCATGGATGAACTTGTAGCGTCTCCTCAAGCCACGAGTTCTTTTCTCAGCCGAATTGCCGGCAAAGCCTGTCCCCGGGGCTAGAGCTTCAGGCCCCAGCGGGTGGCGGTGCGTTTGACGGCGTCGACATTTTCGGTGGCTATGATGTGCAGTGGCGTAGTGTCAAACTGGGCGCTTAAGTCCAGATGTTGTTTTAGCCAGGCCAGCATGGCTTCGCCGGAATGAATCGTTTTGGCACCGTTGAAATACGCAGAAATGCTCTCGGCTATTAGCGGAAAATGCGTACAACCCAGCAGCACCACGTCGGGCTTTTCAAGCTTGCCAAAATAATGCTTAAAGGTTTCCTGCAGTATCGGGCCGTCGTACAACTCTTCTTCGACAATAGGCACAAACAACGGCGTGGCCATAGCGTTTACCTGGTTGTAACCTAAAGCCTGTATCTGCTGCTGATAAGCACCGGAGTTTATCGTCGAGCGAGTGGCTATAACTAACACCCGGGCGCTGGTATCAATACCCTGCAGTTGTTCCAGCGCCATGACACCGGGTTCCAGCACGCCGTACACCGGTTTATTGGAAAATTTCTGCATTTGTTCCAGAGCGGTCACACTCACCGTGTTACAGGCCACTACCAGACAATCCACATCGGCGCCGTTAAAAAACTCTACCGCCTCCAGCGCATAGCGCGTAACGGTGTTGCTGTCCTTGCTACCGTAAGGCACCCGGGCTGTGTCTCCGTAATACAGCAGCTCGCTGAAACAACCACTTTGTTGTAGTGACCGCGCCACAGTTAAACCACCGACACCGCTATCAAAAACTCCGACTTTCATGCCCGTCTATTCCTTGCAGTTTACTTTTCCAAATTTACAGTTTTAAGGCGCAGCGCGTTAGTTATCACGAACACACTGGACAATGCCATGGCCCCCGCGGCCAGCATTGGCGACAGCAGAATACCGAAAAACGGATACAGTACGCCTGCGGCAACAGGAATTAGCGCGGTATTATAAGCAAAAGCCCAGAATAAATTCTGGCGAATGTTGCGCATGGTGGCTTCAGACAACGCAAAAGCCTGTTGCACAACAGTCAGGTTGTCCGACATCAGCACCACATCGGCAGATTCAATCGCCACATCCGTACCAGTGCCAATAGCAAAACCTACGTCTGCAGAGGCCAGTGCCGGTGCGTCGTTTATACCGTCACCCACAAATATGACCTGCCCCCATTGTTTTTTCAGACGCTTAACGGCATCCACTTTGCCATCGGGTTTTACATTGGCAACCACTTCGTCAATACCCAGTTCTTTGGCAATACGTTTTGCAGTAGACTCAGCGTCACCGGTTACCATGGCGGTTTTGAGGCCGTCGGCGTGCAGGCGCTTAATCAATTCTTTGGCACTGGCTTTTATGGGGTCATCCTGAGTAAATACAGCCGCCAGCTTACCGTCGATTGCGACATAAATCGGGGTGCGTCCACTCTCTGACCATGTTTTAGCATCCGCAGGCTCAGCATCCAGCGCAATATTGTTGTCCCGCATTAGCTCGCTAGTACCAATGTAAAGCGTTTTACTGTCTACTTTACCCGTGGCACCCAAACCTGAAATAGCCTCAAATCTCTCAGGCTCGCTAATTTTAATGTCCTGCTCTTTGGCGTAATTCACCAGAGCTTCTGCTGTAGGATGCTCGGATTTAGCTTCAACCGAAGCCGCTAATGTCAGCACCTCTTTTCCGTCAAACTCGCTTAGGGTAATCCACTCTGTAATAGTCGGTTTGCCTTCGGTCAGCGTACCCGTTTTATCAAAGATAACGCCTTTAGACTGCTGTAACGCCTGCAAAGCACTGCCCTGACGGAATAACACGCCCATTTCCGCACCGCGGCCGGTACCCACCATAATTGAGGTTGGCGTCGCCAGTCCCATGGCACAAGGGCAGGCAATAATCAAAACCGCGACGGCATTAACCAACGCAAAAGTAAGCGCTGACTCACTCGCCGCAAAGTACCACACCACAAAGGTCAGTAAGGCCGCCAGCATCACCGCTGGAACAAACCACAAGGTAATGCGGTTCACCGTGTCCTGAATCGGCAATTTACTGCCCTGCGCCTGCTCAACCATACGGATGATCTGCGCCAGCACGGTTCCCTCGCCGGTTGCCGTCACTTTAAAACGCAGAGTGCCTTTTTCGTTCAGCGTTCCGCCAACGACTTTGTCTTCTTTCTGCTTATGCACCGGTTCAGCTTCACCAGTTATCATAGCCTCATTGACATAACTGTCGCCGGAAGACACTTCGCCATCCAGGGCAATACGTTCACCCGGACGTACTTCAATTTTATCGCCTTTACCCAGTTCAGCAATATCGACTTCGGTCACCTCACCGTCCCGCACCACACGTGCGGTTTTGCTTTGCAGACTCATCAGTCGCTGAATCGCGTCCGAGGTGTGGCTTTTAGCCCGTGCTTCCATGAAACGTCCAGCCAGAATCAGCGTGACAATAACGGCTGAAGCTTCAAAGTAAACGTTCACTGACTCACTTGGTAACCAGGTTGGGAAAACCGTTGCCACCACCGAATAGCCCCAGGCCGCCGTAGCGCCCAGTGCAACCAAAGAGTTCATATCCGGTGCGCCCCGGAATAGCGCAGGAACTCCCAATTTATAAAAGCGAGCGCCGGGAACCGCCAATACCAGGGTAGTAAGCACTAACTGTATCCACCAGCTGGTTTGTAAACCCAGTGAGTTATGTACCCACTCGGAAAACACCGGCAGCATATGGTTGCCCATGGCCAATATAAACACCGGCAACGTCAGCAAAGTCGAAAGCCATAACTGGCCTTTTAACGTACGCATTTCCTTTGCCTGTTGCTCACGCTGTTTGCGCATTTGCTTGTCGCGATCAATCACTTCATGGGCATCGTAGCCCGCATTTTTCACTGCCTGAACTAAATCGTTCACCGACAGCTTTTCAGAATAAGTCACTTCCGCACTATCCGACGCCAAATTTACCGACGCATCTTCAACGCCGTCTAAGCCATTTAATGCCTTGTCTACACGACTGGCGCACGAGCCACAGCTCATGCCTTCCACACTTAAACGAACCGAATTACTCATTACTGCCTCCGTCGGCTTCTGCCGGTTTAAGCCACAACAGCAGCCAGAAAACCACCAGTTGTGCCACGCCAATATAACGCTGTATCGCGCCGCGTACTTCTGCCAATTCGGGGTTAATCATTAGCACAAAACCTAAGGCGATAATTACCGACAAAAGAACAAAAGCACAGCGCACCGGCCAGGTGGTTTTCGGCGTAAAGGTCAGTAAAAGAGTACCCAAAGCAAAACCGAAGTAACTGACCATGCTAATAACATTATGTAATGCCTGTGAACTGGAACCATCCGTCGGACAGCCTAAATCGCATGGTGCCAGTGCCGCACCGAGGTAAGCCACAGGGTAGAAAAATAGAAGACTCCAGCCAATATGGCTAATGCCTTTAACGCGTAAATGCGGACGCGCAGTTAGTAGTACACCGAAAGAAACCATCGCCAGTGGAATAAAACCGACCCAGCCAAACGCGCCAGCGGCAGTACTGCCAGTGGCATTAATTTCGCTTATATACTGGCTTACATGAGAAAAGTCGTCTTTTACCCAGGTGGCAACCAATTGCAGACCAACCCAAAATAAGGTCAGAATAATGAGTTGCGGCATAACGGGAGAGCTTTTCGTCGGTGTGTTTTCCATGTAGCCTCCTCGGCTGTATTAATGTGATAATCTTTCACTACAGTGTAAACCAAGATGGGAACAGATTGTGAATATTCAAGTGCTTGGCTGCAGCGGCGGACTCAGTGGCGACAATAAAGGCGGTTCCACCTGCATTCAGCTCAATCATAACATTCTGATTGACGCCGGCACCGGTCTGAATCAACTGAGTCTGGCTCAGATGCAGCAGGTTCGACATGTGTTTCTGACCCATTCTCATATGGATCACATTGCCGCTTTGCCTACGTTTTTAAGCAACCAATACGGAAGTGAGCACTTACCTGTTACGGTTTACGCACAGGCTCACACTCTGGAAAAGCTGCAAAATAATATTTTTAACGGCGATATCTGGCCTGAGCTCAGCAGCATGACCGAAGGCCCTGAGCCGATACTAAAATTTAGAAAAATCCACCCGGGTGAGTGCATAGAGCTTGAAGGTCTGGAAATTAAAGCTTTTGCCGTAGAGCATAGCGTGCCAACCGTGGGGTACAGTGTAAAAAATCAGGGCAAACACTTTGTTTTTGCCGCCGATACCATTGCCGGCAAGCAGCTGACCGAACAGCTTAACCGCTTAGGCCATATCGACACCCTAATGCTGGAATGCGCTTTTCCCGACGAGTTACTGCATGTTGCAGAAAAAACCAAACACATGACCCCGGCCCTACTACAAAGCGCCCTGAATAGTCTGGAACAACAACCCGCCGAGCTTTGGGTTACCCACTTAAAACCCAGTAACGAAAAAGCCCTGCGCGCAACCTTAGCAGCCAACCCACCGCATAAAAATACGGTGGTGTTGTAATCGGATACTTGCGGTTTCGTCACCTGACCTATGCGATTTCGTAGCCTGACATTTATGTCAGGTGAGATATCGTTCCTGACGTAAACGTCAGGCTACAGAAACATTAAACACCTACGTTACTTCAAATCCTCAGCTTACATACCAGCTTCCGCCGCTCTGCTAATTTACCCATCTTATTTGCTAAAGTGTATTTTAAAAACTACAATGAGCTTATCAATATATGAATCAAATAAATTTCACCAATGGTTGTCAGGTATAAAAGATCAAACAATCAAAGGCCGAATTATTTCGCATATTAATCGATTAATAGAAGGAAGCTCCTGTGACGTGAAGCCTATTGGTCATGGGCTAAGCGAATTAAGAATGCACTTTGGTTCCGGCTACCGAGTTTATTTTTATGAAGATCAGGGTGTGCTCATTTTGTTACTCGCCGGAGGCGATAAAAAAAGCCAAAGCAGGGACATTAAAAAAGCACACATACTTTACGAATATTGGAGCAACAACAATGGCAACGACTTTCAGAAGGTTTGATGCGGCCTCTTATTTGAACGACGCCGAGTCTGTAGCGGCATTCGTTGCCGATGCTTTGGAAACAGAAGACGCAGGCTACATTGCCAATGCTATTGGCATAGCGGCAAGAACAAAAGGTATGACAGAATTAGCCCAAAAAACTGGGCTATCCAGAGAGCAGCTATACCGTTCATTCAGTGAAAAAGGCAACCCAACCCTTAAAAGTGTACTGGCTGTTACTAAAGCTCTAGGCATAAAAATAACAGCCAGCACCTGACGTAAACGCCTGGCTACACGTCGCGAACCAGATGTTCACATCAGGTGAGATACCATGGATAGCAGGATAGCGAGCGCCCAACGGTTGCAGGGACTATTGAGGAGGTGTGCAGCGCGAGCTGCAAGAGGCATCAAACCCGTGGGCTTTCTGCTGCAGGAGTGTCGAAGGCCATGGATGGCCTTCGTCAAGCCTTCAGGGATGAACTCGTAGCGTCTCCGCTGTAGCCTGATGTTCACATCAGGTGAGATCTGGACCTGACGTAAACGTCAGGCTACACGCCCAGCTAACCGAGGTGCTTACGGGCGTTGCGGAACATGCGCATCCATGGGCTGTCTTCGCCCCATTCGTCCGGATGCCAGCTGTTGGCTACGGTACGGAACACACGCTCAGGGTGTGGCATCATTGCAGTCACACGACCATCGTCACTGGTCACTGCGGTAATGCCTTTGGGTGAACCATTCGGGTTGGCCGGGTACTGCTCAGCTATTTCACCCCAGTTATCAATGTAACGCAGTGCAACCTGACCACTTTGCTCCAGCTGTGACTGCTGCTGAGGGTTAGCAAATTCAGCACGGCCTTCGCCATGCGACACTGCAATTGGCATACGCGAACCCGCCATGTCACCTAAGAAAATAGACTTAGACTCCTGTACTTCCACTAGGCTAAAGCGCGCTTCAAAACGCTCACTGCGGTTGGTCACAAAACGCGGCCAATGCTCGGTTCCCGGAATTAACTGCTTCAGAGTCGACAACATCTGACAGCCGTTACACACACCCAGTGCCAGTGTATCGTTACGCTTAAAGAAAGCTTCAAACTGCTCACGCGCACGGTCGTTAAATAAAATAGATTTAGCCCAGCCCTCACCGGCACCTAATACGTCGCCATACGAGAAGCCACCACAAGCAGCCAGTGCCTGCATATCTTCCAGCGAGACACGACCAGCCAGAATGTCGCTCATGTGAACATCAACCGCTTCAAAACCGGCACGGTCAAAGGCGGCTGCCATTTCGTAATGCGAGTTCACGCCCTGCTCACGCAGAATCGCCACTTTCGGCGCAACGCCCTTAGCAATATAAGGCGCAGCAATATCCTCAGAAGGATCAAAAGTTAAGTCGGCCAGTAAACCCGGGTTATCGGCACGTTGTTTCAGACGGAATTCTTCGTCAGCACACACTGGGTTGTCACGCAGGCGCTGCATGTGGTGCGTTGTTTCTGCCCACACAGTACGCCAGTGCGTACGGCTCTGGGCTAATACATTCTGTTCCTCACGGGTAAAGACAATGGCGTCTTCATGCGTTGGTTCACCAATGCGTTTCACGCAGTCACCCAAGCCAGCCTCACTGTAGGCATCCATAACTTGCTGATACTGTTCATCACTCACCTGAATCACAGCACCCAGCTCTTCGTTGAACAGAGTCGCTAAGTTATCCTCGCCTAATTCGTCCAGTGCCACTTTCGCGCCACAGTTACCGGCAAAGGCCATTTCCGCAACAGTAGTGAATAAACCACCGTCCGAACGGTCGTGGTAGGCCAGTAAACGACCTTCGGTTACCAACTGCTGCGTGGTGTTAAAGAAAGCTTTAAAAGCTTCAGTGTCGTCCAGGTCTGGCGTGTGTTGCCCCAGTTGCTGGTACACCTGCGCCAGTGCAGAGCCGCCTAAACGGTTCTGGCCTTTACCTAAATCAATCAGCACCAGATGCGACTGACCTTTGTCGGTGCGCAACTGCGGTGTCAACGTCGAGCGAATGTCATTCACCCGGCCAAACGCCGTAATAACCAGACTCATTGGCGCTGTCACGGCTTTGTCTTCGCCGTCTTCCTGCCACTGAGTTTTCATCGACATCGAATCTTTACCTACCGGAATAGTAATACCCAGTTCAGGACACAGCTCTTCACCGACGGCTTTAACGGCCTCATACAAACCTGCGTCTTCACCCGGATGACCAGCTGCGCACATCCAGTTGGCGGATAATTTAATGCGTTTTAAGTCGCCAATGTCCGCAGCGGCAATATTAGTCAAAGACTCTGCTACTGCCATGCGGGCCGAAGCACCAAAGTTCAGTAACGCCAGCGGTGTGCGCTCACCCATAGCCATCGCTTCACCATGGTAGCTATCATAACTGGACGCGGTTACCGCAACGTCCGCCACCGGTATCTGCCACGGGCCCACCATTTGGTCACGGGCAACCAAACCAGTAACACTCCGGTCACCGATGGTAATTAAGAATGTTTTTTCAGCAATAGCCGGTAAGCGCAATAAACGGTCAGCGGCGTCATTCAAATCAGCGGCTTCAAGGTGTAGTGGCGTACCCTCAGTCTGTAAGCGAGCCACGTCGCGGTGCATCTTCGGCGGCTTGCCTAACAGCACGTCCAACGACAAATCAATTGGCTGATTCGAGAACTTGGCGTCGTTCAGTAAAATAGTAAGCTCTTCAGTCGCTTCACCAATAACCGCGTACTCTGCACGCTCGCGCTCACACAAGGCTTCAAAACGCGCCAGGTTTTCCGGTGCAATGGCAATAACGTAACGTTCCTGCGACTCGTTGCACCAAATTTCCAGCGGTGTCATACCCGGTTCATCGTTTGGTATTTCGCGCAGTTCAAAGCGACCACCACGACCACCATCACTAACCAGTTCCGGCATCGCATTCGACAGGCCACCAGCGCCTACGTCGTGAATAAAGGCAATAGGGTTATCGGCACCTAGCTGCCAGCAGCGGTCAATCACTTCCTGACAACGGCGTTCCATTTCCGGGTTTTCGCGTTGCACTGAAGCAAAATCTAAATCTTCGGTCGACTCGCCCGACGCCATAGACGATGCTGCGCCGCCACCTAACCCAATGTTCATAGCCGGGCCACCTAGTACAACTAGCTTAGCGCCAACCGGAATATCACCTTTTTGTACATGAGCTTCACGAATGTTACCTAAACCGCCGGCAATCATAATTGGCTTATGGTAACCGCGGGTTTCGCGCCCATTGTGGCTGTCGACCGCTTGCTCGTAGGTACGGAAATAACCGGTCAGAGCCGGGCGGCCAAATTCGTTATTAAAGGCTGCGCCGCCTAAGGGGCCTTCCAGCATAATATCCAGTGCCGAAACAATACGCGCTGGTTTGCCGTAGTTTTCTTCCCACGGCTGCTTAAAGCCCGGAATATTCAGGTTAGAAACGCTGAAGCCCACCAGGCCAGCTTTGGGTTTAGAACCAACACCGGTAGCGCCTTCATCGCGAATTTCGCCGCCGGAGCCGGTTGCAGCCCCCGGGTAAGGAGAAATCGCGGTTGGGTGGTTATGCGTTTCCACCTTCATCAAAATATGCACCGGTTCGTGGCTGTAGCCATAGCTCATGCTGTCCGGTTGAGGATAGAAACGCCCGGCTTCATGGCCTTCCATAACAGCAGCGTTGTCTTTGTAGGCCGACAACACGTAGTCCGGTGTGGTTTCAAAGGTGTTTTTAATCATTTTGAACAGCGACTTAGGCTGTTCCGCGCCGTCTATGGTCCAGTCGGCGTTAAAAATCTTGTGGCGACAGTGCTCAGAGTTTGCCTGGGCAAACATATAAAGCTCAATGTCGTTCGGGTTGCGATCCAGTTTGCGGAAATTTTCTACCAGATAATCAATTTCGTCATCGGCCAGTGCCAGACCCAGACTGATATTGGCCTGTGCCAGAGCTTCACGGCCGCCTGCCAGAATATCCACCGAAGACAATGGCTGCGGTTCCTGCGAGCGGAATAGCTGCTGCGCGTCGTTCATATCGTACAAGACACTTTCGGTCATACGATCATGCAACAGTAACGCCGCTTGCTTCAGCTCTTCTGCCGACAAGTCACCCTGCAAATAGAAAGCCACACCACGCTCAACACGATGAATACTTTTCAAGCCACAGTTGTGGGCAATGTCAGTGGCCTTTGAAGCCCAAGGAGAAATAGTACCAATGCGGGGAGTAACCAGTACCAGAGCACCTTGAGGCTCGTGTGCCGGCATTTCAGGGCCGTACTTCAGTAACTGAACCAATACGGAACGGTGTTCGTCGCTCAGTTCATGGTGCAAATCAACAAAGTGCTGATACTCGGCATAAAGCTCTTTGACAGGAATTCCTGCCTGTTTCAGTTGTTCAAGTTGCTTCGTTGTTTTGAAGGCTGATAAGGCAGGTGCACCGCGGTAGATTTCCACAAGCAAGGTCTCCAAAGCTGGGCGATTTTTGCTGGCAGATTATACAGTAGCCTGACATTCATGTCAGGTACAATATCGAACCTGACATGCACGTTTGGCTACTCAATTTTCGGGGTGCCTTCGCGGTTCACTATGCGAAACCACTTTTCGCGGCGCTCAATAATACGTTGTTTACGCTTACGAATAACGGCACGACGGCGAGAGTTGTTTTCACGTCTGAGGCGGTTGGCTTGCATAGACTTAGGCCTTTATTGCGTTGAAATGCTTAATCAGCTTACCGTGTCATAGCGGTTTTTTGCAACGACTTTATGCTAGCTTACCAGCCTAATTTGCGTAACTTAGGCTAATGTGGAAAGATCGGCGGCCGACGCACAAAAGGACCTGTTATGAATGAACTCGAATCTGACGTTTGGTACATAGTACGAACCAAGCCTAAGCAGGAGGAACGCGCCATACTGAATCTGGAAAATCAGGGGTTCGGCGTTTTCGCGCCCGAGTTAACCGTAAAAAAGGTTCGTCGGGGTGTGCGTACCTCAGTCGTTGAGCGTATGTTCCCGGGCTATGTGTTCGTTAAACCCGATGACATTATTGAGCAGTTTTACAAGTTGCGCAGCACCTATGGTGTCGCTGGTGTTCTGCGTTTTGGCGACAACATTCCGAAGGTTCCGCAAAGCTGGATTGATCAAATGCGAGGTGTCGACCAACTGACCGATGAACAGGCACCTCAAATAGGCGACACGGTCGAAATTCGGCAAGGCCCTTTCCGTGGATTCCTTGCTAAAATTGTGAAGCTGGACGGTGAATCGCGCTGCTTCGTTATGCTGGAATGGATGCAAAAAGAAGTCAAAGCCAACTTCAGCTACAAAGAACTGCAGTTTCAGTAGCCTGACGTTTACGTCAGGAACGATACCCCACCTGACATAAATGTCAGGCTACGTCGCGGGACGGCTACAGCCGCCCTTGTTCATCTAAATATTTCAATGTGTCGTAAAAGCGGCGGATGTTACCAACATAGGTCACGGGTTCATCGCCTCGCGCGAAACCATAGCGAGTATGACGGTAAAACTGCTTTTGTCTCAGCAGTGGCAAACGCTTTTTCACGTCCACCCAACGATCGGGGTTGCCGCCCTGACGCTCTGTTATGATTCGCGCGTCTTCTAAATGCCCGAATCCTATATTATACGCAGCTAAAGCAAACCAGGTTCTGTCAGGTTGCGGAATTCTTGCCGGCACCCTATTCAGCATGCGCTCCAGATAACGCGCACCGCCACGAATACTTTGTTCCGCATTCAAACGACTTTTAACCCCCATAGCTTTCGCTGTAGGCAACGTCAGCATCATCATGCCACGCACACCCGTAGGAGACACCGCTCGCGGATTCCACAACGACTCCTGATAGGAAATAGCAGCCAGTAACCGCCAGTCAAGCGAGCCCGAATGTTCTTTAAAGGTTTCAATATAACCAGGTAAAACTTGCTCTACAGCTTCAATAAATAAACTGGTAGTGACATAGTTAAATTGTTTTACATGACCAAAGTGCTGCTCTTTAATATGAGCTAAACGCCCACTGGAACGAATTTCACCAAAATACTCAATAACCGCGGCAAACAAAGAGTCATCCGTACCCTGCGGTAAAGCCCAGGCAATATCCTGATCATGCTTTACCGTAAAAGCCACACTTAAATCAGGATGAAACCGCCGTTGAATATCTAATGCAGTACTGTCGGTAATGGTGTAATCGACCTCGCCGCTAATCACCATCTGTAGCAATTCAACCGCATCATGGTCCCGGGTCGCGCGCCACTTTAAAGTAGGAATACTGTCGCCCAGACTTTTTAAAAACTCATGGTGCGAACTGCCTTCTACTACAACAATTTCACCATCAGTAATTTGCTGTAAGTCACGCGGGCGCTGCCGTGAACCTTGCTTGAAAACCACTTTCTGGCTAATAATGTCGTAAGGCGGGCTAAAACGGAACAGCTGAGCACGCGTCGAGGTCCGGTCAAGTCCGGCCGCGACAATGTCAACTTCACCGCGGCGTAGCATAGTAAACAAGTCATTCACGTCAAAGCGCGGAACCATTTCCAGTTCAACCCCCAGACGAGCGGCAAAACGTTTCGCCAGATCGTACTCGAAGCCTTGCTCACGGTCATGATCAAAATAATAGCTGGTTGGGTTTATCAGCGTTCCCACCCGCAATACCTGACGTTCCTGAACTACGGACATGGCATCGGGGCGGGTTTGAGGACTGCAGGCCGTTATTACACTAGCGGCCAGCAGTAAAATAGCAAACAGCGATACTGCAGACTTCGGCATATTAGAGAGATTCCAGAGCCCAATTCACATAAAGTTCCGTACCGGTTTTCAGTGCGTCTTCGTCGGCATAGAAGTGTGGCGAATGGTTGCTTGGTTCATTAGCCATATCACGCTCTGGTGGGGTAACCCCCAAAAATACAAACATACCCGGCACTTCCAGCGCGTAATACGAGAAGTCTTCAGCGCCGGTTACTAATGGTACTTCCTGCACCTTGTCAGCTCCCGCTACCGCTTTAGTTATCGGCAACATCTGCTCAACCAGGTCCTCATCATTACTGGTTACCGGATAGCCTAAATCGACATGAACGTGAGCTTCGGCTCCGTTTGCTTCAGCCGTTTTTTCTGCCGTTAACTTTAATTTCTCGTGAATATCCGAGCGAATGTCCATGTCAAAATTGCGGATAGTACCAATTAAGGTCACTTCGTCCGGAATAATGTTATTACGCACACCACCTTCCACAATACCGAAGGATAAAACCGCTGGCGCTTTGGTAATATTGGTCTGGCGGCTGATAATGGTCTGTGCGTTATTAATAATTTGTGCCGAAGTCACAATAGGGTCAACGCCTGTCCACGGAGCTGAACCATGAGCTTGCTTGCCCTTCACTTTAATCTCAAATCTATCTGCAGAAGCCATCAGAGGACCTTTCCGATAACCAACATGACCTGTTGGAAAACCTGCCCAGACATGAATACCAAAGACTTTTTCTGGTTTGTTATCAGCAAAAAGCCCTTCTTCCAGCATTAATGCCGCGCCGCCCTCTTCACCTTCAGGCGCGCCTTCTTCAGCTGGCTGGAAAATAAACATCACATTCCCCGCCAGTTCATCTTTCATTTCGGCTAACTTTTCTGCTGCCCCCATTAACATAGCAACATGAGTATCATGCCCGCAGGCATGCATCACACCCACTTCATTGCCGCGATACTCTGATGTTACCGTTGACTTAAAAGGGACATCGGTCTGCTCGGTAACAGGTAAAGCGTCCATATCCGCACGCAAAGCTATAGTTGGGCCTGGCTTACCGCCTTTTAGCACGCCAACGACACCTGTGTGCGCAACACCAGTTTCAACTTCCATGCCCAGAGAACGCAAATGCTCAGCCACCATTTTGGCGGTTTCAAACTCACGGTTACTCAGTTCCGGGTTGGCGTGAATATGGCGACGCCATTCAATGACCTGAGCTTCTAAGTCGCTGCTGACTTTTACCGGCGACTGCTGTGCAGCAACCTGAGCGCTATAGCCAAAGCTACTGGCCAGCATTAAGCTAATAATGAGCTTTTTCATTGTTCTCTCCTGCATAAGTGCGGATTGTTATTCTGGTACTGGGTAATATCCTGCGCTAAAATCGCCCTCATGACAACCGATGAAATCTACATGCAGCGAGCCTTAGAACTTGCTGAACAAGCGCAAAACGCAGACGAAGTGCCTGTTGGCGCGGTGTTGGTCATGGACGATAAAATTGTTGGCGAAGGTTACAATCAGGTGATTTCTTTGTCCGACCCGTCCGCTCATGCCGAAGCTCAAGCTATTCGTTCTGCAGGTCAGGCTATCGATAATTATCGGTTGGTCAACGCTACCCTGTACGTAACCCTTGAGCCCTGCGCCATGTGTGCGGGTTTAATTACCCATGCCCGAGTCAAGCGCCTGGTGTTCGGTGCAACCGACCCGCGTACCGGAGCCACAGGCACTGCCATTGAGGTTATTAACCACGCCTCTATGAACCACAAAGTGGAAGTGCACAGCGGCGTACTGGCAGAAGAATGCGGCGATATTCTGCGGCGTTTTTTTCGAGCCCGCCGCAAATCAGCCAGCGTTAAATAAGCATCCCCGTTATGGCGTAAGCCACCGTTGCCGCAAGCCCCGCTACTAACGCATAGGGCAACTGTGTCCGCACATGGTCAATATGCTCCACGCCCGACGCCATAGAAGCAATAATGGTGGTATCGGAAATGGGCGATGCGTGGTCTCCAAATATGCCACCGGAAATAGCTGCCGCTATAAAAGGCGCGGCCGGCAAACCTAACGTCATTGCCAGCGGTATCGCCAGAGGCAGCATAATGGCAAAGGTTCCCCAACTGGAGCCAATAGAAAAACCGGTAATAGCCGACAGCACAAATATCAGCGGTAACAGCATCCACAATGCCACCGAACCATCCAGAGCAGCCGCCAAAAACTCTCCCGTACCTAAGTCGCGGGTTAACCCTCCCAGCGCAATAGACAGCCACAAAATGACCGCCAGTGGCAGAATATTCCAGGCGCCTTTTAACAGGTACTTCCCAACATCGACCAAACCTGCTGGCTGTGTCATCAGGGTTCCAGCTACGGCAATACCTAACGCCACATAAATAGCGACAAACACACTTAATGTACCGTTGCCGTCAACCAATACGCCGTTCCCGGTAACCAGCAGCATAACCGGAACCATCACCACCAGCGAAATCAGGCTGGTCATAACCACCGCTGTACCTTTGCCAAAACTGGCCTCATCATCCGGACCATCGCCCCAGGTATTTTTGGAAACTTGATCGGGCACAGCATTCTTTTCAAAGGCTTTCATGGGCCCAATGTTCCAGTCGAACAACGCCACAAACAGCGCCAGCAATACCGCAAAAATGGCATAGAAGTTAAAAGCAATAGACTGAATAAACACCAGCAATGGTTGCTCAACGCCCTGGTTCGTAATGAGCGTTAAATTAAACGCCCCCCAGGCATTCAGCGGAATTAAGATACAAATAGCAGCACAGGCAGAGTCAACAATGTAAGCGAGCTTTTCGCGGGCAATGCCCAAGCGGTCATAAATAGGCCGCGAAGTGGTGCCGGAAATCATAATAGTCACGTTCGACTCGATAAAAACCACAACGCCCAGTATCCAGGTCATTAACCGTGCCCGGCGCTTGTTTTCTATCCACTGCTTTTTTTCCAGCTTCAGCACAAACTCTTTAAACGTACCGCCATTTTCCAGCACGCCAAACAACGCACCAATACCCAGAGTAAAAAACCACACCAACATATTACTGGGGTCGATAAGGGTGTCCCAAGTGCTGTTTAAAGTGCCGTAAGCAATATTGTCAGGAGCAGGCCAGAACAGCAGTATATTGGCCAGAATAATACCGCCAATAAGCGCCAGCAGAACTTTTCGGGTAACTATGGCAAATACAATTGCCAATAAGGAAGGTAAAAGACTGGTCCAGCTCAGTTCCATTTGGATGCGTTTATAAGTGTCTGATACTGGGAGGTTAAAACAATAAACCGCCGCGGGCAACACCAGCGGCGGTTTATTCATAACACTAACTCATAACCTGACATTCCGTAATCTGAAATGCCACCCCGTAGCCTGACATTTATGTCAGGTGGGATATCGTTCCTGACGTAAACGTCAGGTTACGTCCGTTAGAACTTGTATTCGATACCGATACGAGCTTCCCACAATGATGGGTTGGTCACACGGCCTTGCCCGCGAGGTTGCGAGAAACGGTTAAATTCATAACGGCCCTGATCATCGATATTAGCTTCCACTACGCCTTCTGCTTGAGGGAAACCCGCTTGGTATAACACGCCCCAGTCGTCATTCAGCATGTTAGTGAAGTTATCAATTACAAAGAACAGGCTTGCTTTATGACCGTCCATAAGACCTGGTAGCTCTTGTGATATACGCAAATCTACTTTGTGCCACCAGTCGCTGGAGAAGTCATTACGTGGAGCAATTCCCCCTGCATGCTTACCTAACCCAGACTCTTCAACAAACTCAAAGAAAGACTCCTGGTCAAACTCTGGTCCGAAAACAACGTTTGCATCATCAGCACCTGTTGGAACATAAAGCAGGTCACGGCCTGAAGTTACGTCGCCAGGATTGATGTTTGATCCGCGAGAGAACGTGTAACTGTATGGACGCCCTTTGTTCGCAGAACCAAACACGCTGAAAGTAGTATCATAACCATCAAAGAATTCGTGTTTGTAAGTTGCGCGGAACGTGAAACGGTGCGGAATTTCATAATTAGAAGTTGCCGGTAGAGGACTGTTAATGTCCGCTAAAGCCACGTTAGTGTAGTTAGAATAGGCCACAGAACTCGTCATTGGATGTGATTCTTCTGCATCTGCATAAGCATATGCAATAGACATATCTAAACCAAAATCGTATGACTTACTTAACGCTAAAGACAAAGACATAACATCAGAGTCTTCGGCAGCATTCGTCAACAAGAAGTCCTGACCACGGTCAGCTTCGCTACGCTCATAAATTGGGCGACCATCGAACAAAGTCCTAGTAGATTCTACGGCAATGTTACTAATGATTGGCTCATTCTGCTTAGAGGTGTACATCAGGTCAGCTTGTAAGACGTAGTCCTGTGGCAAGAAATAAGTAGCACCTAAAGCATATTTCCACTCGCTCGGAATCTCGAAGTTTGGATCTAACGCGTTAACGGCGAAGTCAGAGTCCGCTGCTGCAGCCTCGTCGACCATAGCCTGAGGAACATCATAACCTGGACGACCTTCTCCAGATAAAGGAATGTCAAACAAGTTAACATTAGATAGTTCGGTTTCAGCTAAGGTGATACCGTTATTCTGGTAGCTGTTAGCCAGCCAAACATTCGGATTACCGCCTGAATATAAACCAATACCACCACGTACTTCCAGTTCTGGTGATACAATCCAATTAACGCCTAAGCGTGGCTGTATAAGACCTTCACCATCAAAAGTTCCGGTATTTGCAAAACCATAACGATTTTCGAAGTTTTCGTTGTAGCGCGGGCTGTTTCCACTTTCGTACCAATCGTAACGCAGACCGGCCGTGATGGTCATGTCCATGTCTGCATAGTAGTACTCATCTTGAAGGTACACTGTGTTAGTTGCGTAATCGAATGAAGCCGCTGCATCACGCGGGTCGTTTGTCCCTGCTCCCGTATTATATGCAACTTCTGTGGCCTGACCATTACGGAAAGCCTCGATTCCACCTTCAAAAATGTACTCACCACCACGTGACTGTGGAACATACATATTGAATACGTTCAAATCTTCACGCTCGTAACCACCTGAAATGACATGGTCTCCCATAAAGTAGGTACCGCGGAACTTATAAAACGTTGTGTCGTAGTTTAGTTCATTCGCTTGGCGTGAATCATCAGCTCCTAAATAAACAATTGCATCAGAGCCATCAGGTCCAGTCGTATATATCTGAACATCACCAAAATCTTTAGGGCCTACAGTTTCCTGAGTATTATCAAGTTCTGAATAACCTACACGAACTTCGGTCGAGAAATTATCAGTCCAATCCGAGAATAGTTGTCCAACGTATGATGTAGACTCTGCACCTCGGAAATAACGGTGGTTAGCAAATTCATATTCGTCATCATCGCCATCGGAGTTAGATAAGTTACCACCATCGTTCCAGTTGTAAGTTAAAGATGCACGGTGTTTGGTGTTGATATTCCAATCAAGTTTTAAAAGAAGCTTCTCGTCTTCCACAGGAGCTGTCGAAATAGGGGTTCCAACATCATAGCCATAGACATCTTGGGCTATTTGAGCAATTTCATCTAACTGCGCCTGTGTAACACCAAAGACTGGGCTGCCAGCGTTTGAGTCAACAGGCCCACGAGAGAAGTTAGTCACACCTTCAAACTTTTCGTAGGCAGCGAAGAAAAATAGTTTATCTTCTATCAATGCTCCGCCTAAATTTACGCCGTAACGATCTTCAGAATAATCTCCGTTATCAATTGGAGTACCCTCTAACTTATCGCCACGGAAAGAGTCGCTGGTGTAATCATAAAAGAAGCCACCCTTGAATTCGTTGCTACCAGACTTAGTTACAGCATTGATGTTACATGCGGTGAAACCGCCATACTGAACATCGAACGGTGCAAACTCAACAGCAACCTGCTCAATTGCGTCATAAGAGAACGGCATTTGTTGAGTTGGATAACCATTTGAGTTAAGTCCAAAGTTATCATTTAAACGAACACCGTCAACGGTCAAGCTATTAAAGCGTGGACTAGCACCAATACACTGAACACCATCACCAAAGCTACGATCAATATATATACGAGGATCAGCTCTGACAATGTCTTTCAAGTCACGGTTAATTGCCGGGCTATCCTGTAAGTCAGACAGGTTGAAATTTGCTGCCGGGCTGTTACTACCGTAGAGGCTGTTTGCGCTTGGTGAACCTGAAACCTGAATTTTTTCCATTTCAGATTTAAGGACAATTCGCACCGACTCAGAGTCACCCAAGGTCAAATAAATGTCTTCGATTACTTCAGTACGGCCTTCCGGACCTTCAGCGACGATAGTGTAAGGGCCGCCGACACTCAATCCTCGCGCCGCGAATGCGCCTTGCTCATTAGTAGTATAAGTCTGTACCGTTCCAGTTCGCTCATTGCGCAACTGAATCGTTGTATTTGGCAGAAACTCACCCGATTGAGTGGTAACAGAGCCACGTAAGCTAGATGAGGTATCCTGAGCTATAGCTGTACCGCTAAGGCCCATGGCTATAGCAGCTGCAACAGCTGTACGCTTGAAAGTAGAGTTAAACATAGTTTTGTTCTTCCCGGTTTTGGTTTTGGGTGTTTATGCGAAAGTGAGGGTAAAGCTTGTTTATGACAATTTCGTGAAAGTTGAAAAAAATATCAGAAGCAATGGAACTTTTTTGCGAACGCAGAAGAGGAAGTTGGATCGTTCGCTTATTATTAGATGAGGAGCCACGGCACAACAGCTGATTCATTACCGGGAAGCTCATAGCCTGAAAGGCATTCAGTACGCGGCAAGAGGTCGGAGCTGTATGGGATCGGGCTGATTTCATTACGCTTCTAAGACATTTTTGTGTCAGATATGTGACATATTTTAGTCAATTTATTAGCTCTTGCCTAGTCATCCGGGAACCTTTATTCTCACCCACTGTCTTAGGCTGCTCTCAAACGGTTATCCCATGGGCTTTATACGGTTTTTATTAATTTTAACATTCGTTGTTCTTATGATTCCTACCTCTTTTAATGCAACCGCCGGTTCCGGCAAAAGCGAACCAGAAACCATACGGGTTGCGACTTTTAATGTCAGTATGGACGCATCTAATTACCTGAGCGACAGTGAGCTCCCGCAATTAGACAAATCGCCTGTACCCGAGGTGTTAAAGCAGAATCATGAACAAATTCGTGGTATTGCCGAAATACTGCAACGTGTACGACCTGATATCGTTTTAATGAACGAATTCGACTACGTTGATAAACAGGTTGGCGTAAATGTCTTTCAGGAAAAGTACCTGTCAGTTTCACAGAACGGACAAAAAGCAATTGAGTATCCTTATGCTTATATTGCTCCGGTAAATACGGGTGTGCCCTCGCCTTTTGACTTAAACCGCGACGGCAAGGCACAAGGCACCGGCATCGACGCCTGGGGTTTTGGTTGGTATCCGGGTCAGTACGGTATGGTCATTTTGTCGAAATACCCACTGCAAGCCGATAAGGCACGAACCTTTCAGCACTTCTTGTGGAAAGACATGCCCGGCCGCCATATTCCTTACGTGATGAACGAACAGAAACAGCCTACTGACGAGCAATGGTACCCCGAGGAAGTTATGGCGCAGTACCCTTTAAGTTCGAAGTCGCATTGGGACATTCCGGTGCAAGTGGGCGACAAAGTCATTCATTTATTGGCCGCTCACCCGGTACCGCCAGCGTTCGACGGCCCGGAAAACAGCAACGGTATGCGTAACTATGATGAAATTCGCTTATTCGCTGACTACCTAACGCCGGGTAAAGACAATTATATTTATGATGATAAAGGTTCACGCGGTGGGCTTGGTCAAAATGAAAGCTTTATTGTTTTAGGTGACATGAATGCAGAGGCTGGCTCTGGTGGTGTTGATGGCGCTATAGAACAATTACTGCAACACCCTCGGGTAAATGACGTTAAACCCCAAAGCCACGGCGGTGAACAGCACTCACCAGACAAACAAGGCTCGCAGTATCATACAGCGGCCTGGCGCAAGCGCGTCGACTACGTGCTGCCGTCTAACGATTTAGTCGTTAAAGACGCAGGCGTGTTCTGGCCTGTCGGTGATGAAGCCGGTAGCAAGTTAATGCAAAAGCGCAGCGCCTCTTCCGACCATCGCATGGTCTGGCTGGATATCGTGAAGTAACAAAAAACCGCTACAGCCCTTTATTTTACTGAACCTTTACAGTTGAAGGGCTGCTATTTCGCCTCTTAGATGCCATAATACAAATGTCATATCCAAGGAGGCAAACTATGAAAAAATTGATACTAACAACAGCTCTACTCGCAAGCGGCTCGCTTATGTTTTCAGCAGCCAGCAAAGCTGATGATCTAAACTATGTTAGCGGCGGCTTCTCCGATTTCTACGATTCCGATTTCTACGTAGAAGGCTCCAAAACTATCGCCCCAAACTGGGTGGGTGAAGTACAGCTACAAGATATGGGTGACTACTCACTTCGTGCTGGTGCTAAATACTTCATGGACATGGGCGCAGGCAAGCAATTCAATACTTTCCTGAAAGCAGGTGTTAGCCACTATGACTTTGGCAACTACGACGACACCAGCGCTTATGCCGGTATCGGCACCATGACTAAGTTAAGCCAGCAAACCACAGCTATTGTGGACGCCGGTTATGACTGGGGCTTAGATGGCTTTGCATCAGTTGGCGCGCGCTTACGTTACGCTTTCACTGAGCAGTTCTCTGCTGACGCCGGTTTCCGCGGAAACTTCAACAGCATCGACAACGAAGTACATTTAGGCGTGACTTACCACTTCTAAGTGGATTAAGTAAATAACAAGTCAACATTGGCGTTACGCCGTTGCAGGAAAATCTGGAGAAAGTGTGCAGCGCCATGGACGGCGCTGCACAAGCCTTACAGGGATGTACTTGCTGGCGTCTTTCGGAAGATTTCCTGCAACGGCCAGCCAATGTTTACCTGCTTATTCCCACTCGATGGTGGCAGGTGGTTTACCTGAAATATCGTAGGTTACGCGGGAAATTCCGTTAACTTCGTTGATAATCCGGTTTGATACCTTCTCTAGCAACTCATACGGCAAATGAGCCCAGCGCGCGGTCATAAAGTCGATAGTCTCTACGGCGCGTATGGCAATAACCCAGTCGTACTTACGCTGATCACCCATAACCCCCACCGAACGTACCGGCAGGAATACCGCAAAGGCCTGGCTGACTTTGTTGTACCAGTCCGCGTTGTGCAGCTCTTCAATGAAAATCGCATCGGCACGGCGCAATAAGTCGCAGTATTCTTTCTTAATTTCACCCAGCACACGAACACCCAAACCAGGTCCCGGGAACGGATGACGGTAAAGCATGTTGTACGGCAGGCCTAACTCAAGCCCAATTTTACGCACTTCGTCTTTAAACAGCTCGCGTAGCGGCTCAACCAAACCTAATTTCATGTCTTCCGGCAAACCGCCCACGTTGTGGTGTGATTTAATCACGTGCGCTTTACCAGTTTTAGAACCCGCAGACTCAATTACGTCAGGGTAAATCGTGCCCTGCGCCAGCCAGTCAACTTCGGTCAGCTTACCGGCTTCTTCATCAAAAATTTCAATGAAGGTATTACCAATAATTTTACGCTTTTTCTCCGGGTCATTCTCACCCGCCAACGCATCTAAGAAACGGTCTTCTGCACGTATTGGCAAAATGTTCAGACCATAGTGGTCGCCGAACATTTCCATCACCTGCTCTGCCTCGTTCAGACGCAGCAAGCCGTTGTCAACAAATACGCAGGTCAGCTGCTCGCCAATAGCGCGGTGCAGCAGCATAGCCGTTACCGACGAATCAACACCGCCAGACAAACCAAGAATAACTTTGTCACTACCCACTTGTTCACGGATGCGTTCAATAGCGTCATCGATGATTTTTGCCGGCGTCCATTGCTTCTCACAGCCGCAGATATCGCTGACAAAATGCTCCAGCATACGCTGTCCCTGGCGTGTATGAGTCACTTCCGGATGAAACTGTACACCATAAAACTGGCGTTCTTCATCAGCCATCGCAGCATATGGGCAATAAGAGGTTTTCGCTACGGTGTGGAATCCTTCCGGAATCATTTCCACTTTGTCGCCGTGGCTCATCCACACATCCAGTAATGGTGCGCCAGACTCAGACACAGCATCTTCAATGGCTTTAAACAGCGGACTTTGCTCTACCAGCTCAATTTGAGCATAACCAAATTCGCGCTCCAGCGAGCATTGCACAGAACCGCCCAACTGGTGTGCCATGGTCTGCATGCCGTAGCAAATACCAAATACTGGTACGCCTGCGTTAAAGACATATTCAGGCGCACGCGGCGAACCTTCTTCAGCTACACTTTCCGGGCCACCCGATAAAATAATGCCTTTAGGCGAAAATTCGCGGATGTCGGCTTCATCAACATCCCAGGCCCAAAGTTCACAGTAAACGCCAATTTCGCGAATGCGGCGGGCAATCAGCTGAGTGTACTGAGAGCCGAAATCCAGAATCAATATTCGGTGGTCGTGGATATCTCTAGTCATTAGTCATCCTGTTATGAACTGCGGTAATTCGGTGCTTCTTTGGTAATGTGCACATCGTGTACATGTGATTCGCCCATGCCGGCTGCAGTTACTTTTACAAACTGCGGCTTAGTGCGCATGTCATCAATTGTCGGACAACCGGTTAAGCCCATAGCTGAACGCAGGCCGCCCATTTGCTGATGAATAATCGCAGAAATTGGTCCTTTGTAAGCTATACGCCCTTCAATTCCCTCAGGTACCAGCTTATCGGCTTCATCGCTCTTCTGGAAGTAACGGTCAGACGAACCATTGCGCTGGTTCATTGCACCCAGGCTGCCCATACCACGGTATGATTTATAATAACGTCCCTGGTAAAGCTCAACTTCACCCGGCGACTCTTCCGTACCGGCCAGCATGCTGCCCACCATCACACAATGCGCGCCGGCAGCCAGAGCTTTAGCAATATCGCCTGAGAAGCGAATACCGCCGTCAGCAATAATCGGAACACCCGAGCCTTTAATGGCATCTACGGCATCGCTAATAGCGCTAATCTGCGGCACACCACAACCCGTAACAATACGCGTAGTACAAATTGAGCCCGGACCAATACCAACTTTAACCGCATCAACGCCCGCTTCAACCAGCGCCTTAGCGCCAGCGGCAGTTGCTACGTTACCGGCAATAATTTGTAATTCCGGGTAGTCTTTACGAGTTTGCTTAACGCGGTCTAATACGCCCTGAGAGTGCCCGTGCGAAGTATCAATAAGCAATACATCAACGCCCGCCTCAACCAGTAATTGAATACGTTCTTCTGTGCCCGCGCCAACACCGACAGCAGCACCAACACGCAATGAGCCTAGTTCATCTTTACAGGCGTTCGGTTTGTTTTCCGCTTTTTCAAAATCTTTCAGGGTGATCATACCCTTCAACTTGTGCGCGTCATCCACAACCAGAATTTTTTCAATGCGGTGTTTGTGCATAAGCTGAAGAATTTCTTCGCTTTCTGCCGTTTCGTGCACAGTTACCAAGCGATCATTGCCGGTCATTACGTGGCGAATCTCTTTGCTGTCGTCGTCTTCAAAACGCGTATCCCGACCGGTAACAATACCAACCAAGTCGCCATTACCTTCAACCACAGGAAAACCCTGAAAGCCATGCTCGGCAGTCAGCTTTTTAATTTCACCAATGGTGGTAGTAGGTCTTACGGTAACCGGGTCAGAGACCATGCCACTTTCGTATTTTTTAACTTTACGAACGTGCGCGGCTTGTTGCTCTGCGGTCATATTTTTGTGGATAAATCCGAGCCCGCCTTCCTGCGCCAGCGCAATTGCCAGTGCCGATTCAGTAACGGTATCCATCGCAGCTGAAACCAAAGGAATATTTAAAGAAATTCCACGCGTTAATTGCGTGCGTAAATCAGCGGTATGGGGGAGAACTTCGGAATGACCGGGAACGAGCAAAACGTCGTCAAAGGTCAAGGCTTCTTGGGCAATTCGCAGCATGTGCAACACTCCGTGACTGGATTCATGTTGCGGGTGGATTTTACCCGTTTAGTGCGTGGAATGCAAGTAGCCTGACTACGTTGATTTCGTAGCCTGACGTTTACGTCAGGAAAGATATCTCACCTGACATGAATGTCAGGCTACATACCACTGACTGATGAAAGTAATCGCTCAGAACCAGGAACCACCACACTATCAAAGTATTCTTTTTTCACCCCCATAGCTTCTGCTTCTTTTCTATAGGTATCATGATTATTCAGAAGGTTCTGAAGTGCCCGCCTTAAGCTGTTATTTACGGCATCAATTCCATAATGGGTGTGAGCTTCCGCGTACGCCTCGGGTGGTATCTCCCCCCAGTTTTCAAACATAACAATCAAATCAAATATGTCTTTATAAGGTTTCTGCATCCACCTATCAGCATTTGCCAGAAGCTTGGTGATAAAACATGAAGTACGGTCAATAAAAGGCACATTAAATAAATCTGCGTCATCTCCTTGCTCTAACGCGTAGTTGTCAAAAGCTACAAACTCAAGCTTAATTCTCACACCATCAACATCCAGAAAAGTGCGCACACCATATCTATCAAACGAAATATCGCGAGAATAAATAAAATCCTCTTTTACCAGCTCACCTAGCGTTCTATTCGTTACCTGTTCTCTTACCGCTCGAAATGATTTTTTATCTCTACAAAGAAAATCAATGTCAACTGATTCACGATACTCGCTAAGCTCCAGAGCTATCCGAGTGCCGCCACCAAAAAGAATTGCGTGTTCCGTTAAGTAGTGGCTATTAAAATTATCCAGGCAACGCTGAATTAACTGGTGGTGTTTACGCTGGTAAGTGCTCATCAATTTTTACGCTGCACTTGGGAGAAAACCGCCTGCATCTTTTGCCAATTTATCAATTAGCTGACGCTCGCGCTTAAGCAATTGCCTTTCTTCGACAAAACGCCAGCGAGTTTCATAAATATCCAATGCTTCTTTAGGCGTTAAGTATTTCGTATTGGTATCCCACAGAAGCTTGTCGAGCTCTGGATAATAAGCACGATCAATCTTGTCCATCAAGCCTCCGCCTACTCTTAAATATTGATACTAGTTAGTCTAATTAAGTGATTAGTATTTGTCCACTAGGGTATCCAGCACACACCGCCTTTTAACTGGGGTTCAGGCTCGGGAATAAACTGGCAGGTAGAATAGCCTGTTTGAGCATCTTTTTCGGCCTTCTTATTGTAGCGATGCACAGCATCCAGCAGTTCTCTCTCATCGGTAATGGTTTCGCTACTGTACACCACATAACTCGCTGGCCCACCACATGCCTTTTTACCTATTGGCAGTACCTTACAGCTATCTATGCTTTGCGCTTCCGGCTTACCAATCAGTTCTTTAATATCGGCCATAGTGACCGGAGTATCTGTTGCTGACTGAGCTGCACTGCAACCAGCCAATAACGCCGTTGCTGCAAAAGCTAAAAGTAGTTTCATGTGTTTCACCTATAGGTTCCTTTCAATTTGCTCAAGCCGCTCAGCTAACCAGACTTTAATAATAGATTGTCTTGTTACTCCAATGCGGGCAGCCTCTTCATCTAAAGAGTCTAGCATCCATTCAGGAAAATCCACATTCACTCGCTTTTGTTTGCGCATGGGTCTTTTCGCCTTTTCCAGCTCAAGCTCATCCATAACGTCTTCATCTGAATCGAACTTTTTGTCAAATTCACTCGCTTTCATAAAGCTTCACCTCGCTATGCCTAGAGCGTCTGACAGAAATAATCCTGATTGCTCTTGTTCGATAAGTAATCACAGCTGACCAATGCTTTCCTTTGTACTTAGCTATAACTAAATAACGCTTTTCATCTTCAGTTTTAGCCGGAATTTCAATTAACTCCGGGTCATTCCAAAGAGATTGAGCAGAGTAAAAATCAATTCCATGCTTTTGCATGTTTGATAAACTCTTTGCTCCATCAAACTCGAAAACCAACATTAAATATATACCATTTATAAATAAAATTTAAACTTAAATGGTATTAAAACGTCATTACTAAATCATTTGACGAAAGCGCATTTAGTCATGAGATATTACATCAATGGCAGAAACATAAAATCACCGATACTAGGTAATTTATAATTTTAATTACACCAAAACCAATTAATACCCGATATCAGTTAATTTATATTGATAAAAGCCAAAACCTACCTATAATCACTTTATTCGGTGAATAAAAGGAGGTGGTATGCCTAAACGCGTTAAAGCAACAGAGGCTCCCAATGTATCTGCAATTGCCAGTCCAGAATTATTAGGTCAGCTTATTAAAGCTAAGCGCACGGGAATGAAGCTTAAGCTTCGTGACTGCGCTGCACTGTGCGGTGTTGGAATCAATACTTTGTCCCGCCTTGAGCGTGGCAACCCCAACACCACTCTGGCGGCAACTTTTTCTGTGCTACAAGGTCTGGGTATCCAATTAACAGCAAAAGCAGACGCTTCAACAGAGGAGTGGGTGTAAATGCTGCATTCCGTTAATATCCGCTATGGCGAAAAGGTTATTGGCCATATAGGCCTTAGTGCAGAAACCAACCTTCCTGTCGTAGAGTATCAACATCAATGGAGGGAGAACGGCTTCCCCATCTCACCTTCACTTTCTTTCCAGAACCCCAGTACGCCAGCTAGTGTCTATAACTACCTGGATAACTTACTCCCCGAGGGAAAAGCCAGAGAGTTACTCGCGCAGAACCTTGGTGTCAGCGAAAAGAATGTCTTCGCTCAGACTTTGGCTCTGGGTCAGGATGTATCCGGAGCCTTTACATTCAGTAGCCAAAAGACTCCCAACCAACCGACTTTTCGGGAGATTCCATCGAAAGAACTCATACGGCGACTTGAACAAAAAGAAGATTTTGGATTGCTGCACTGGGACGACAAGCCCCGCTTGAGTGTTGCCGGTGTGCAGGACAAACTTAATGTTTATATTAGCCCTGACGGCCAAATTGGCTTTGGCGATGGGACGTTATCTTCAACCCATATTCTCAAGTTTGAAAAAGCCAATTTGCCGCATTTGGTGCTAAACGAATTCATTTGTATGCGGTTGGCTAAGCTTTCTGGGTTACCGACCGCAGAAACCCAGTTTATGCGCTTTGAGCAATTCCCGGCGCTCCTGGTGAAACGCTTTGACCGACGTTACGAGGCTAAAGCGGAGAAAGTATTGCGTCGCCACGTTATAGACGGTTGCCAGGCTCTGGATCTTCCCCGCGAGTATAAGTACGAACGCAATTTCGGTGACAACCGCGACATGAAGCATATTCGCGATGGCGCCAGCCTCCCAAAACTTTTTAACTTTTGCCAGGCTTCACCCAGTCCAGCACAAAACACCATGCAACTTCTGCAATGGCAGCTATTTAACTTGATGATCAGTAACTACGACAGCCACGCTAAAAACGTATCATTTTTCTGGGGACGTAACAGTTGTGACTTCACGCCAAGCTACGACTTAGTTAACGTCGCCATGTTTCCTCAGTTTAAACAGACCCTAGCCATGGCTGTAGGTGATGAATTTGAGCCTGATCATATACATGCATACCAGCTTGCTGACTTTGCAGCGAGTTGTGGTCTAAAACGCCAACTTGTAGTCGAATCACTGCGTGAATTGTCAGCTAAGGTTCTACAGGTAATCAACACACAAAACCTGTCAGAAGAGCTCGAGCAACAACAGCTTATTTCAACGGAAGAAAAAGACTATATCGCGCAGCTAATTGAGCACATCCAGGCTCGCACACAGCAGTTGCAAGCGTGTGCCGATAATATCGCTGATATAAGTTTGTAGCCTGACATTTATGTCAGGTGAGATATCGTTCCTGACGTAAACGTTAGGCTACAAACAAAAAAACCGCACCGGGCTACGCCTGGTACGGTTTTTCTTCAAAGCGAAATATTAGTGGCTAAGGCCGTCAGGAAACTTAGTCACATCCATCATATTAATACGGTTATATGCACCGCCCAATACCGAAATATCGTCAGTACTGTCTGCAACCTGATCATAAAAGTCAAATTCTAGCACGTACATCCAACCATCATCGGTTATATCAAGCACATGCCAGCGACGAACTAAATCACCAGAGTTACCGCCATTCACCCTATCAATTTGAACAACTTTCCCCGACTCTTTTACTTGCCAGCCAGGTAGCTGGTCGGCAGCAACTCGTTGAGTTGTTACGCCATGCTCACAGAAGAAAACGTCTTCGGGTAAGTCACAAACTAACCGGACATTAAAGGCCTCATTCGGTGACTTAAATTGCCACCCCCAGTACTGATCGACAGTAGGCAAATCTGCGTCTTCATTCCAGTTAGGGCGCATCCAGGAATTAATATGACCAAACCAGAACTCATCGGCTTCGGTATATAAGTCTTCAGCGGTTACGGTAACTTCCGGATCGTCTTTAACAACACGTCCATAATAACCAGCAACAGGTCCATTGGCGTCTTTCACAGTCATTAACGAGCCATAAAGCCCATTAATTTTGTCGTACATTACAACTGTTTGCTCGTAGCCATCGTACATTAAAATAATAGTGCCAGAGTCTGTCAGCTCCCATGTACCACTTACACCCGCGTATAGTGAGCTTAAGCTTCCGTCGGCGCCGAAAGTAACCATGTCTGGAATAAAGCGATTATTATTTTCTTCAGCATACTGCCCCAGTACGTTCATCGCCCAAGTTCCCTCAACGTCACTCTTGTTTAGGGGAATGAGGGTCATTCCATCGCCATTTAAATATGCCTGGCTGTCAGCCTCTGCATCAACAGCTTTAGTATAGGAACCAGAATCAGTTTCACAAAGGTCTGTAGTAATCGTCTGTTTATAAGGGGCTTTTTTTCGCACCGTATCGACACTCTGTCCTTCGACAAGAACTTTGAACTCAATATATTCATAGGTAAACTCAGTGTATACCTGATTATCGCGACAAGCCGCCTTTACCTCATCAGTAGCCCAGGAAGGAGCCCCCATCGGGAAAGACACATGAGTCCTTGGGGTATCATAGACAATTTTATAAAACCCATTGTTCTGTAACTTCCAAGTAAATGTATTTTTAGCGCCTGGGTCAGAATTAACCGGAACAGCGAGACTTTTGCCAGTCCCATCTTCATTGAAGACCAAAACTTCTGAGGACTTACTCACAAAGCCCGGAACTGTTGCTGCTGTGGGAATATAAAACGAAGGCAAGTTCGCTTCAGTCTTTTGCGGTACCAGGTTTTTGTCCGACGCAATTTGGCTTATCATTTCGCCAATTGCATTCGGGTTTTCCTGTTTTATTTTTTCAACTTCCTCTTTGAAAGCTTTTTTCTTTTTAACAAAATCCAGCGTGCTTTTGTTGCCTTCTGGCATTTTCCGGCCTTCATCAATCACCATTTTAATAACGGCAGACATTTCTAAAAGTTCGTTAGCGTCAATCGCTTCCTGAGCCATACTCAAGGCTTCGTCGTCTGCCGGTGTTTCCCCGTCGTTGGCGTCAAGCATCAGCGCGTAGCTTGCTGTGGTCACGTTAGTAACGTTCGTACCAAACGCTTCGTTGCTATCCAAGATGCCATCGTCACCCGCTTTTGACTTCAGGGAGTTTAACGAAGGAAGCGTGCTAACTAGCTCCACAAAATCCTGATTATTGCTCTCTGAGCCCTTTGCATTAATGATTAAAAGCTCTTCACCCTGTGTAAAGCTCACATCTAACGTGTAGTCACCATCAGCATTTGAAGTTGTGGTATAAGTTTCACCACCAACCGTTACAGTTACCGTCGCATCAGGGATAACTTTATCGACAATTTTACCCGAGATACTAACGGTATCCTGAACGGTAACAGTGACTTCAGCAGATGCCTCCGATTCACCATCTGTCATGGTGTAGGTAAAAGTGTCAGTGCCTAAGAAGCTGTCAACTGGCGTATACAGAATGACACTGCCATCAATGGAAGCTGTTCCATTTTCTGGGTCCGATACATCGACAATTTCTAAAGCATCATCGTCCGGATCGGTATCGTTTGCCAATACATCAATAGAAGATTCAACTCCAGTATCTACTGATACGGAATCATCAACTGCAGTAGGGGGCGCGTTATTATTGTTATTGTTGTCGTCATCACTACAGGCCGTCAAAAGCAGCAGTGAACCGAAGAAAATAGGAACTGCCTGTTTCATTAAGTTATCCTTAGGTTTGCTTTAAAATCCTGAGCCTTTTTAGCTTTCCCCAAAAATAAAGTCAACGGAAAATTTACAATTTCTTTACATTGAAACCACCCAAATCAAACAAAATGTAGCCTGACATTCATGTCAGGTGAGATACCGTTCCTGACGTAAACGTCAGGCTACAACACCAATCACCGGGCAATAAAGTGCGGGTTGAGGTAGTCTGCTTTTTGGTTGTACAGCAACGGTTCGCCGTTAAGGGTTTTGACCTCACCACCTGCTGCGCTTAATACCGCATGGGCTGCGGCGGTGTCCCACTCGCTGGTGGGGCTTAAACGGGGATAAATGTCGGCTTTACCTTCGGCTACCAGGCAAAACTTCAGTGAACTGCCTACCGCCAGCATCTCGTAGGATTTGCCCTGAGCATCTAACCAGTCGGTCGTTTCCTGTGAGGGGTGTGAGCGCGAGCCTACAACGCGCAAAGCTTCAGGTTCCTGCGTGGCAACCGAAATCGCTTTGTCGTTTAAAAACGCACCGCGGTCACGCTCGCCGGTATACATGGCGTCTAACGCCGGAGCATACACCACACCTAAAATGGGCACGCCCTTTTCTATCAGGGCAATGTTCACGGTGAATTCGTCATTTCGCTTAATAAATTCCTTGGTGCCGTCCAACGGGTCAACCAGCCAATAGCGGCACCAGTGCTTGCGCTGCGCCCAACTAATGTCTGACGACTCTTCCGAAATAACCGGGTACTGAATATCCAGCGCACGCAAACCCTCACAAATGATGTTATGCGCGGCTAAATCCGCTTTGGTCAGCGGACTGTCATCGGCCTTTTTCTGCACATCAAAGTCATTGCTTTGGTAAATGTCGATAATGGCAGCGCCTGCATCCCGGGCTATGTCTTTTACTTCTTTAAGCATGAGTCATTCCGTTGTTCTATTCAGTTACAAGGCTTGCGTAGCCTGACATTTATGTCAGGTGGGATATCGAACCTGACGTAAACGTCAGGCTACATAACCAAGCACTTGGTTCCAAAGTAACTGTATTCGGTTACAAGTGGTAAAGTAACCATATTTAGTTACATTTAAGTATTTCTAATACTTCAGTGGTGGCAATGCCGACAAATAAAACTATAGCAAAACTTGCCAAGGTTCCCAGAAGCACATATTCATTTAGCTTCGTGTCCTTCCCTTTATTCTCGCCGAAGCGCAATACCGACTTAGCGGCTATCACAAAACCAATTGCGGTATATTGCCCGGCCAATATCAGAGTAAGAATAACCAAACGCTCTATATAGCCAATGACCGCACCAGCCTCATTCAGAGTTTTATCGTTTTTCTCTCGTGTTTCACACAATTTTAAAATAAGACTGACTAATACAGAGGTCGGCTTCAAAACAAGAAGATAAGAAATGAAAACAACAAGGTATTGAACTGACAAATATTCGACAATAGAGGAAAAAGGTTGGAATAACCCGAGCCAAATTAGAATTATAACGCTCAAATGAGCCAGTTGATCTAATACAAACCAATAGAATTCACGGTTCCTTTTCCTTGGTTTACTATCTTCCTTCGGTTGTTCGTTTTCTTCCCTAGTATCAACCCATTTAATAACGGCTGCTGACTTAAGTGAATCGATAATAAAATGAGTCACGCCTATAACAGCTGTCGTTACCAATAAATCATACCAAGACATTTTCAGCATCAGCAGCAGAAACACGACCAAGCAAGCATGAATAAAAGCATGAATCGCAGTAGCATACAGTCGCTTTCGGAAGCTTGATGATAACTTTTTACCAACCAAACAATCCGGCTGAAAATAAAAATCACCGGCTATGTGCGCCAGCAGTAACAGCATCAAAATTAAATAGTCATTCATTTTATCCCCGAGCCTCTATTATCAGGTTCTCGGCATAGTACAAGTACTTCAAAACGCTATTGTAACGAGCTGAATTCAGCATCTTTGTCGTATTAGGTCTACTTTTACCTATCTCTTTCGCCAGTTCAGCATGCGAAACTTCTGGATCCCCCAGGTAACTCATCAATACGTAAGATTCTGTTTTTGTTATAGAACTTAAATGTGCATCCAGTAATTCAATGGTCGACCCGAGGTGATGTTTGAGGAGTTCGATTGTAGAGTCAAAGATTAATAACTCAGATTTCATTTTATTTAAGTTCTGCCCTGATAAAACGAAAGCCTCTCCGGTAGAACTCTTCACGTCATCTCGCAATTCGTTACTGTCACCTACAGACAAACTCTGTCGGACATCAATGTTGGTGGAGCCCGATTTAAGCGATAAACGAATAATTGTTGCTAAATAGATAACTTTTTCAGGCCGCTTTAACAGCAATTGAAACTCGTCGCCACGAAATACATCAAAATGCATCTGATAACGCTCACTAAAAGACTCAAGCGTCTGGTGCAGCCGATAAAGCATACTATCGTATTCCTCAACAGGAATTTGCCGCGAATTAACGATATCGCCAGTTATTACACCAATCATAGAGTTTTTCATGTTGTTTTCCCGTAGAGTCACACTATCAAATGTAACTCAATATAGTTACATTATCAATTGTAACTGAATACGGTTACAATATGTACGTAGCCTGACATTCATGTCAGGTGGAGTGCAGAACCTGACGTAAACGTCAGGCTACATCACCGCATACGCTTAATTATAGCATCAGTGCTGTCATCAAAGGTCTCGTCGCTTTCGCCGTCCAGTACGCGCAGTACGTCCATGGCAATTTTCTTGCCCTTCTCTACGCCGGGCTGGTCAAAGCTGTTCAAGCCCCAAATAACGCCCTGGGTAAACACTTTGTGCTCATAAGCAGCTATTAAGGCGCCAAAGCTCTCAGGGGTCAGGTCGTCCATTATCAGCAGGTTAGACGGGTGCCCGCCCGGGTAATGGTCACTGGGTGAATCGGCATTTTCGCTGCCGTCCCACATTAAGCGTCGGTGCGCCAGACAGTTGGCTACAGCCAAACGCTGCTGCTCGGCCAGACCACTGCGGGTGGCATCAGAAAAGCCGGGAGCCTCACGTTTAAGCACGGTGACAAAGTCCGCAGTAAACTGGTCATAACCCTGGTGCAAATGCTGGAAAAACGCGTGTTGTCCGTTAGGTCCAAAACCGCCCCAAATAATAGGGCCTGTGGGGTAATCTATGGCCTCATTCTCGGCAGTGTACTGCTTACCGTTACTTTCCATATCCAGCTGCTGCAGGTAGTTCGGCAACATACGCAAGCGACCGTCGTACGGCAAAATAGCTAAGTTATTAATGCCCAGCTGCTCGCGGTTATACACACCATAAAGCGCCAACAAAACCGGTAGGTTGTCCGCTAAAGGCGCGTCTAAAAAGTGCTCGTCCATGGCTTTAGCGCCTTCCAGCATGCGCTCAAAAGGTCGAATGCCGGTGGTCAAAGCAATACTTAAGCCCAAGGCCGACCATAGCGAAAAGCGCCCGCCTACGCCCTGACCAAAAGTAAATTGCTGCGCCGGTGGTATGCCATAATCCGTCATGCCTTGTGCATTCGCCGACACGCCTATTACATGCTTTGCCAGCCACTGCTCCTGAGTTAAATCAGGCTCTATCCATTTGCGTACGGTATCCACATTGGCAAAGGTGTCCACCGTACCAAAGGACTTAGACGACACAATGAATAAGGTGGTTTCCGGGTCAACAATGGGCAGTACCGCATAAAGCTGGCCACCGTCCATAGAAGACACAAAATGTACCTGCAAGCCATGTAAAGCAGCGTCGTCCGCAAACTCTTTCAGCGCAAAGGCCCCCATTTGCGGACCTAAGTCGGAGCCGCCCACACCAATGTTCACAACATCGGTAATGGGTTTTCCGGTACTGCCTAACCAACGGCCGGAACGCAGCTTTTGTACGGTATCCACAAAGCGGGTTTTGCGGTTACTTTGCTTAGCCACCGCGTGTACCGAGCGGCTCAACACATGAGTTACCGGGCGATCTTCGCTTAGGTTGCGGTATTCACCGCGGCACAGCTGCCGGCGGTAATCATCGAAGTGTTCGGGTAAGCGTTTGCCAGCGGTTTCGAGTAGTTCGTCCACTGACAGCTTTTGGTAGCTGGTATCTAAAGCTAAGTAAGGTCCGTTTTTTATCATCCGTTTGTCCATTTTCATTTTTCGTCTGGGCGTCGTCTGACATGCCTTCGTAGCCTGACGTTTACGTCAGGAACAATATCTCACCTGACATAAATGTCAGGCTACATTCATCATGTCAGGTCACATTCACCATGTCAGGCGACATCCGATTCATCATCGCTACAGGTGCGGTGTTTATTCCAAATAACATCACAAATACGGTCGTCCAACGGGGCGTAGCCGGTTGGGGCGTCCAGCAATAACTGGCGCAGTTCGTCAATGGCGAAACGTTGGCATGTATCGTCTAACAGCCCCAGCAATTTCTCCATTTCGTCCCAGCTTAGCGACTGCTCATTGGCACGCAATATACGCGGGTGGTCACTGGCTTCTACATTGTCACCAATTAACAGTTCTTCGTACAACTTCTCGCCCGGCCGCAAGCCACTAAACTCTATGGCAATATCGCCGTGCGGGTTCTTCTCGGTTCTCTCTTCCAACCCCGACAGGCGGATCATCTTGCGGGCTAAATCGACAATTTTAACCGAGTCGCCCATGTCCAGCACAAACACCGAGCCGGAATGCCCCATGGTGCCTGCCTGAATCACTAACTGCGCAGCCTCGGGTATGGTCATAAAAAAGCGGGTAATATCGGGGTGCGTTACGGTTACCGGCCCGCCGTGTTCAATCTGCTCCTTAAACAAAGGCACAACCGAACCGGAAGACCCCAGTACATTGCCAAAACGCACCATTGAAAAACGCGTTCCGCGCTGGCGTTGCGCCAGCCCCTGCAGCACCAACTCCGACAAGCGTTTGGTAGTACCCATAACATTGGTAGGCCGCACGGCTTTGTCGGTGGAAATTAACACAAACTGCTTAACACCCGCAGCAATTGCCGCCTCGCCGGTATGCCAGGTGCCAAACACATTATTGCGCACGCCCTCAACCATATTGTATTCAACTAAAGGCACATGCTTATAAGCGGCGGCGTGGTATACGGTATCCACAGCAAAAGTTCTCAACACAGTTTCAATACGGTTGCGTCGCTGAACCGTACCTATAACAGGAATAATTTCTGCACCAATGCCCTGCTGCTGGCAAATAAGTGTAAGCTCGCGCTCTATAGCGTATAGAGCAAATTCCGACAGCTCATACAGCACCAATGCCTTAGGCCTCTGCTTCAGTATCTGGCGGCACAATTCAGAACCAATAGAGCCACCCGCTCCCGTTACCAGTACAGTTTGCCCGGTAATATGCTTTTCCATTAGCTGCGGCGCCGGAGTCACCGGGTCACGCCCTAACAAGTCTTCAACCCGAACATCCTGTAACTGGTCAATCGACAAGTCGCCATTCACCATATCGGCCATACCGGGTACGGTTTGTACTTTTACCGGCAGAGCTTCCAAAGCATCCAGAATTTGGCGGCGTCGCGAGCGCAGCGTGCTGGGCAAAGCCAACAAAATACGTTGAATATCCAAGTCGCGAATGGCGCGCTCGATATGTTCTGGCGAAATAACTTTTAACCCCAAAACCGAGGTATTCTGTAAGCCACTGTCATCATCAACGAATAACACCGGGTGAAACTCATCACCGTTAGATATCGCCTGAGCTAATTGTCGTCCGGCCGAGCCCGCACCATAAATAATAACCCGGTCTTTTTGCCGACTCATTACCCGTTGATACCCTTCGCGAACCACAAGGCGACTGCCGCCTGTCAACAGAAAAGCAATAAGCACATAATTCACAACAGCGGACACAGGTAAAGAAATACCCATTACCCATGCCCCGGCAACCAACAGTACGCCGCTGAATATAACGCTAAAAAACACCAGGCTCAGCACTTTAAAGCCAACATAGCGCACTACCGCCCGGTACAAACCCAAACGAGTAAAAGCAAGTAGCGTAATACCTAAAACTACGCCGCCCAGAATAATCCATTGCGACCAACGCAACGGCACAATGGCATCAAAGCTTAATAAGTACGCCAAAACCATAGCCACAGTTATTGACCCTATATCAATAACCAGACCAATCCCCCGCTTAACGTTGCGAGGCAGCTGCATCAGTAACTTAAAAAGTTTCAATGTCTACATCCTTTTCAGACTATTTTAACGGTTATAAAACGGCGCTCTGTCATCAGTGTAATCATACAAACGCGCTCTGCGTTGCAACTGCTGACCACCATTTCGGGACAATGGTACCCAGCTAAAACCAATGCGTTCACGTGTATTGCGTACGCTCATTAAGTCAAACGGAATACTAATGAAAAAGCCTTTGGTAAAGCTACCTTCACCATACTCTTCGGCCGACACATTGGTAAAGGCAGCAAATGCACCGGCAATTACGCCGCTATCAAAACGCTTCTGCATGGTCACATTAACGCCTTTATCACCCGCTAAGAACTGGCCAAAGTCTAGCTGTAATAAAGTATCAGACAACCACGGCATTTGGTAATAAGCGCTAACAAAACCCGTAGTTACCTCATAATCTAAGAAGCCACTACCGCCTGTATAGTTCCGTTGACGCACTCGGTTAATATGCGCACCAAAAGCCCAGGGGCTGTCTATAGGCCGGTACAATATTTCAGCACCGGCACCACCAAACATCCGCTCAAGGTACCCAGCGTACGCCATAGCGAACCAATCCTGACTAAGCCGTTTATGATAAGTCACCTGTGCAGAGTCTAGCCACACGTCATTCTTAATATAGCGTCTTACCTGAGTACGCACTTCGGGTAAGTCAGACGGCCCACCACCCAGGAAGTTAAACTCGTCGTAGTTATTTGCCACGTTAAAGCCAACTTCACCAAACACTTCTAAGTTTTCTGCTAACCAACGCCGCCCAAAAGCAAAGACACCCAACTGATAAGTCTGAAAGTTTTCGGGACTGCCAAAGTCTTGTTTGAAGAAGGGTTTTAGCCCGTAACTGTTACTGAAACGATAGTCGGGGTTAAGCTTCCACTCGTCACTGTCTTTAACCGGTGGCTGTTCCGGATACAAGCGCGTGAAAAGCTCCTTGGTTTCATCCACGCCCTTACCCGGCTCTTCGTTTCGAATTCGCCGTTTAAATTCTTCGGCATCAACCTGTGTATTTACACTTGGGTTAAACAGCGCCTGATCAACCATATTGTAAGTTTCTACTGACTCAGGAAGCTCTGCGGCCATAATACGGGCAGCACGGTCGTAGGCTTCGTCACTGTTACGAAAACGACGATGATACGCGTACATAGTCACTTCTTCATCCGTTGCTGCAAAACGAGCGCCACTAAATGCGCCCTGCTTAATCATTTCGCCTCGCATAGCTACCCAGTCAACGTCATCTAGCTTATTGGCTTTCGGCTTCTGAGGCGGAGTTTTAGGCGGAGTGGTCTTCACCTGATTCAACTCATTAAAGTTGGTTCTCAAGCTAAAGTTAAACATGAGTGTATCGCCACGTTCGTAACTTATCTGTACGTCGAAGTAGTCCGTTACCTGATAGTTCGCTCCAAAGTTCCAGCGGCTGTCTGCAACAATTGGCACACCAGCCTGGTCGCGGCTGTAATCATTGCCTTCGTACTCAGCTTTTAGTGTTAAAGGCTCCCAAGGGGTTTGGTATTCAACGCCACCAAACAAAGCCATAGGCCCGGTAAACCACTGGTCATATTCCAGTTCACCACCTTTTCCGCTAAACCCAGTCTTTCTGGTACAGTATTCGTCAGACACTTCACAAAAAGGGTTAGAAACATCATCGTATGTGCCTAAACGCCCAAACCCCACACCTAAGCTAATATCTACCGGGCCAAAACGTTTACTACCCACAATATACTCAGCATCAAAAAGCCCGGTACCGGCTAAGTCGCGTAAACCCACGCTCACTTCAGGCAACCAGTAACTTTCCTGCCAAAGGCGGGCTTTTACATCAAAGCCTTTGTCAGTATAAATGCTGTCTCCGCTAAAGTCCGGCACATCGCTGTATAAACGGTTAGGAAAACGCGTATAAAATGCGGTTGTTTCAAGCCAGGGTAAAAGTTGTAAATTTACAGTGTATCGGCGGTACTCTTCCATATTGGAATAGGTAATGGCTAATTCACCTTCTTTTGCCATACGCGCGGTTGGGTTTTGCATTAAGCCTACAGAGCCATAATTGTTATAACTCGGCGACAAATCCATACGCGACCAATGGTTTTCAGGTGTCGGTTCATTACTCAGCGTATATAAAGGCGTATTCGTTTTGCTTCTGACAGACTCATCAGCGACAAAGTGCTCTAAAAGCTCCCTAATATTACTGTTTAAATTCTTAAACTTAGGCGGCAGCTGGTTCTGCTCAAAGCCTAGCCATAAAATACCGCCAGGCAACAGCTCCGTATCATCCTGTTCAAAGTAACTCCAGTGACTCTCGACTTCGCCAGCAACCGATATTTTTGCAGCTTTAGTTTTATTATAGGCTCCCAGTAATTGGGCTCTATTTTCAATGTTGCTTATCCAGTTGGCTACTGTTTTGCCTGACTGGAACTCATATCGCCCCGGTTCAGAGAACAAACCATAGACATAAACAAAATTTGATCTCCTGCTTACTACCAACTCGTAACGGCCTTTCGGCAGCAAGGGGTTATCAACTAGCTGCTGACGCGCACCCTCTATACTTATTTCGCCTACCAGTTGTTTACCTAAGCGCCAAGCTTTTACCTGACGAGCCACTATAGCGGCCGCGTCGGCTTTGTTCGTTTCTCTTCGGCTACGCCAGTAGCTCTCTAAGTTCGCTAGTTCTGCCAATACCTTACGCTTTTGCTCGTCTACCGCTTTTTGCTCATCAACTTTGACCAAACGCGCTGTTGGCCAGTAAATGTTCTCTAGCAGCCCTTGATCTTCCATTGCCGACAATGCCTGCTGCAGGCGCACTGGCCCCTCAAACGCAATTTTTTGCGTTTCGGCAGTTACCGGAAAAGCAGTAATTAAAAATGCGGCTATTGCAAAAGGGAGTAACAGTGTCTTTTTCATGAACGGGCTCATTTCGCTGCTTTATTAGAGTATTCGCGACCTATCCAGGTCACTTGAGTTAGGGTAAGAGAGGCTTTATTGGGAAATAGCTGTTGTTCACTTTTCACCACATGCCCGTCACTCTCAACCCAAAAACGATTCGTGAAGGTTTCGCCGCTTAGCTCAAAACGCCCGCTCTCTTCCACAAGGGTAGCGCTCACTTTACCAAAAGGCATTTCCAGCGTCTGCTCTTCCAGAACCGCAAACTGCGATGCGACTGTGCGGCTAAATGTTTGTTCCTGCATTTGGTAGTCGTAGTTACGCTGCCAGCGGGTTTTACAATTATTAGGCTCGGTAATAATGCACTGCAGTGGGTCTTGCTTTAAATTTGAAACCGCTAGTAAGTTACGATTTAAACCCTGAGTTCGAATAACCCGCCCATTACGTACAACTAAAGTTTCCTTCTCGGCTGTAATAAAGTGCCTGTCGTTCGGTTTATCTATAAAGCCCAGCACAATTAAAGTGCGCGGCTGTGCTTTCCACTGGGCGTATAGCGAGGTATAAGGAAAGTTTTCAATTTCTTCAGAAGAAAGCTCAGCGTCCTGCTGTGTTTTAAAAGCGTATTCAACCGTTTCGCGAACCTCGTCGGTAACGGCGGTGCATCCGTAAGTAACAACCCCAAGCAAAGCGAGCAGGCAATAGCGAATTAACATGAACGAGTCTCTTATTCAGCTTAAGTCAAAAGTAAAGTTCACCGGACAAAAAAATACCGCCCTATGGCGGTATTTTATCACAGTTTTTTTTCAGTAAGTTTAGTGAAGCGCTTCACTAACTTACCTAAACCACAAACAATTACTGAACAGGAACAGTAACTGTGTAAGTATTTGTGCCAGTACCAGTTACAGTTACTGTAGTACCTGGCTCTTCAGGGTTCTCAGGGTCTTCGTCATCAATAATTGAATTAGAAGAGCTGTCAGAAACAGCGGCTACCGTTGCAGCGGCTGCAACACCAGCAAACACTAATGCCTGAGTAGACAAGCCACCAATACCTGCACTTGAAGCTGATGTTCCAGCTGTACCAGTGCTTTCATCTTGTGCCATTGCCGGCGCGGTCGCTAAACCAAACGCAGCAACAACTGCTAATGCTAAAGTTTTCATAATATTCACCTCACTCCAGAGATATAGATACATGTATCGCTGTGACTGAAAACATTCCAGTTAACAGCAACCTTTATACTATGCCGATGCACCTTAAAATGCAAATGGCATTTACGTGAATTTACAATCAAAGTCCGTTAATTGCGGCAATGGCTATAGCCGAATTATAAACAATACCAGTAACCTGCGACCACAACTCTAAGTTCTCGGTATAGGTTGTATCCATGGGCACAATAATAGTATCACCCGGCCCTAACTGGACATTACTACTAAAGCTAAACCAGCTGCTACCGCCTTTATAAGGCTCAATGGCTCCGTTCGCTTTAACAATATAAATACGTTCTTCGTCGGCCTTCTCTTTGGTACCGCCGCTTCGCTCAATGTATTCACCAACACTCACTTCAGGGTCAAAGCGATATGAGGTTGCCATCTGCACTTCGCCCATAATGCTAACCGAATCAGTTCTAGAAGGTACATGCAGCGCATCCCCATCTTTTAACTGAACGTCGTTAGCACCGTTGCTACTAAGTAACTTGGGCAAGTCCATAATTAACCGACCAACAGGTTTTGCATTAAGCAGATCAGATAAAAGGGTACGCATTTGGCCATAAGACACGCGACTGTCGCCGGTACCGGTCATCATATTACCGGCTATTTCTCTTTGCAGCTCCTGAGCCAGCATACGTTTACGTTCCTGCTCCCGGGCTTTAAGTTCTTCGCGGGTAAATATAGCGCCTTCTATAAAGGCATGTTCAGTAAAGCCACCAGCGCGTTCAATTAACTGTGTAAGAGTTTCTCCCCGCTTAATAGCGTAAGTGCCCGGAAAACGAACTTCACCACGAAGCCTTACTTCATAGGTGTTTTGCCACTCGGGAATACTCAATACATTCAGGCGGTCACGCCCCTGAATGGCCATCTCTGCCTTTCCAGTGAGAACGTCACTTAAAGACACGGTTAAATATTCAGTTTCGCCGGACTGTCCTCCGTATTTAAAACGGGTAATTTCGGCTCGTTTTAAATAGGCAGAATCCTTCACGCCCCCGGCGGCATCAACCAGGCGGCTGGCAGTTGCATTTTCAACTAAGGGGTAAACACCGGGGTGGTTAACCTCTCCGGCAATATAAACCAGTGGCGCGGAACCGGCCTTAGAGCGTTCCTGACGTATTCGCAACATTATCGGTTCAAGCAAGTTTTGACGGGAGTAAGGTGCTAATTTTTCCTTAGCAATATTTACGTCGTCTTTGTCCGGTGTACCAAATAGTTTGGTGGCATCAACAAGTTCCTGTGTTTCAAGTTTCTGAAGCTTAACGCCTTTGTCTTTAACTAAGCCCCGCAAAAAAGCCTGACGATATTCATTCAACAGCTCCTGGCGCTCTTCAGCTTCACGCTCTTGCTTAGTCAGTGTATAACGTGACAGCTGTTGCTCTTCTTCGGCTTTAGTGTGATACCGGCTGAAAATAACAATCTGGTCGCGCTCCTGCAGCAACAGGTTTTCACCTTGAGTGCCGCTAATAGCTTCAGCTACATTAAACTGATACAGGCTAAGCTTGCGCTTCGGTCCGGTTTCGCGAACTACTAAGCCATAGCGTAAATCGGCTTGTTCTAGTAAGTCATGGCGGCTGCTTCGAAGCACATCGTTAATACGCAAGTCCGGCTTCCATTCATAATGCCCGGGTCGGGTTACCGCACCTACCAGCAGTAAACTGTTTTCTAAAGAGTCTGAAACCTGGCGTAGCGTTAGTACGTCACCACCTTTTAAAGCGTCGTTTAACTGAGCGTTAGAGGTTAAATCGACGGTACTAATTAAGCGTTTGCCTTTAACAATACGTTCAAGTTGTGCGGCCTCTAAGTAGGCGTCGTCTTCGCTGCCACCAGCAAAACGCAGCGCGTCTTTTAGGGTTTCATCACCTTTTAACTCATACAACGCCGGGCGCTTCACTTCACCTTTAACGGTGACCATGTCGCCACGAGCCGGAATAAAGACAACATCACCGCTTTGTAGCATTTTGTCGTCAGAGGTATCACCTTCTAAAAGCAAATCGTATAAATCGAATTCTGCAACCACTTCACCAGCCCGCATTAAGCGAACAGACCGTAGCGAAGCAATGTCGGATACACCACCGGCAACATAAAGCGCCTGGCTAATAGTGGATAAAGAACTGACCGTGTACGACCCCGGCTTATAAGCCTCGCCAGCAATAAATATTTGAATAGAGCGCAGCTCGCCCATAGAAACTGCCGCATTAAAACCAATTAACCGCTGCTTTACCTGGTTTTGAATAAGCTCCTGCATTAAGCTGTAACTTAAGCCAGCAACCGTTAGCTCACCCAAGTCTGGAATAACCACTTTGCCTTCGCGGTCTATGGTTAACTCATAATCTCTGTTTTCTTTACCAAACAGCTGTACCTTAATACTGTCGCCCACACCCATAATGTAATTGGATGGAACCGGCGCATAAGAGGTTGGTGAGAAGCTTTTCGGCTCCCCCGCAAACAACTCATAACCAAAAGGCTTTAATTCATCGCTTTCACGCGAAAACTGGGCTTCTAAGTCATCGGGAATTATCGGGTCGCCATTTTCATCAAAGTTAGTACCACGGGGAAACACCACATTGTTCTGCTGCTGTTTTTGATTCTCGCTAGATGAACTCGACGAGCTACCGTTTAAGCTGTCAAGCATACTGACATCTACACCATACTGACGTGCTAAAGCTTCTTGCTGAGCCCGGGGGAGCTTTTTAAACTGCTCTATTTGGCTTTGGCTTGGCATTGATTGCGCGCTTACTGTTGCTGAACTCCCCACAAACACAACAGCCATTAGCAGTACAATACCTGACACGAAATATTTCCAAGAAACCAAAGCACTTCCCCTTTATGTATGCGTTTTAGCACCTAAACAATTGCAGTATTTTATAAGTTAACTAACAAAAAAGCTACGATAGTGTTTGTAAAAGAAAACGTAAAACTCAAAATTAAGAATGTCCGTTTAAATCTTTATTTCGACTACCCAAAACAAATATTAATAGGACTTTATCAGTCGTTCAAAGGCGTTTCCCCGGAAACTTAGGATATTTTTCAACAAATTCCCTCATCGCTTTTTCTTCAAAAATCGGCTCGTAGCCTTAAATCTTATCTAGCAAGCATTATTGTAAATTCATTCAACAACCGATAATGTAAAGATTCGCAAAGGATGCTTGAACTTACCGATAAGGACGTACCTAAGCAATGGCAATAGAGCTCAATTCCCCCAGCGCCATCTATGAAACCATTACTGATGAGTTAATAAAGGTTGTCGAGTCTCTCAACCAAACATCTGATGACCCGACTCTTGAAAACGCGGCAAAAAATACACGCGAACAGCTCAAACAACTTCAGATAGAACTTCAGCATCAACTAGCTGAATTACAAAACAACGCAGAGTGGGACGCTTTTACCATCGCCTTTTATGGGGAGACTGGTGCAGGTAAATCCACTGTTATTGAAACCTTAAGGATCTTACTCAATGAGTCGACTAAGCAAGCTACTCAGAAGATCTATAGAGAGGCGACAAACGAGTACGAGACCCATCAGAGAGCGCTTCAGCAACTACAAGAAACGATTGAAATCGCCAACCAAAAACTGAATCAGCTAGAGCAGCAACTGAAAAACATCGGTTACGACTTTGAACAAGAGCGAACTCAAGCCGTTGAGCAATTTGAACCAACAGAGCGAGCACTCAGAGAAAAAGAGCAAACGCTTAAAGAGCGATTCGCTGAAAAAGAGCAGGCTGTCAATCAGCTCAAAATGAGTATAAAGCAGCTTACAGCTGACATTAACAAACAAAAACAGCACACTTCACTGTGGCAAAAGCTACTCAACATATTGCGGAAGTTGCCCGAAGAAAAGCAATTTATTAGTCTCGAGGACAAACTACCGCAAATAAATGATGAACAAAATAGCGCTTACCAAGCACTTGCAACACACCAGTCAAAAATCGAAGGTGCTCAACAGGAGCTTTCAAAGCAGTTATCTGATATTCAAGACAAGGCAGAGAATAGCAAACAGCAAGTACTCACTCAGCAAAAAGAAGCTGAACAACATAAGCAAAGGCTATTAAGCGAAGAGCAGCAGCTTAACCTAGCTATAGAAGACAAGCTGGCTGAGCTTAGTACTTCGGCCGATGGTCAAATCATTGGAGATGGCCGTTCTGATTATACTCAACGCACTCAGCGCTACGACTTTGCTGTTGATGGTCATCAATTTGCAATACTCGATGTGCCGGGAATTGAAGGTAAAGAAGGGCAAGTTGTTCGTGAAATAGAAAAAGCGGTACAAACGGCCCACGCTGTATTTTACGTTACCAATAAGCCAGCTCCGCCTCAAACCGGTGACAACCAAAGAAAAGGTACGCTTGAAAAAATTAAGCAACATTTAGGGACACAGACTGAAGTTTGGTCTATTTTTAATAAAAAGGTCAGCAACCCGCAACACGCGCTAAAAGAGCGCCCGCTTCTATCAGACGACGAAAGCAGCAGCCTGCTGACATTGGAAAACAACATGCGCGAGCATCTAGGCTCGCATTTTCAAAGTGCCATTCCATTAACTGCGTTACCGGCGTTTCTGGCCTCCACCGAATGTTTACTCCCTAATTCTCAGCATGCCAAACGCCGCCAGAAATGCTTAAAAGATTTCAGCGAGACGGAGCTTATAGAAGCCTCCCGCATGCAGTCATTCATTGATATGCTCAGCCACAAGCTACTTCCCAGCAGTACCCAAAAAATTAAGCAGTCGAACTTCCACAAAGCCAAGTCGGCTGTTGATAGCACAACAGATGCACTCGATGTACTTGAAAAGACTTTTAAGAAGCTTGCTCAGAATCTTAAAGACAATCGCAACAGTGCCCAGCATCAGCTCAAAAGTAGTTTTTCAGCGTTGCAAAAACGCCTGGACTCCCGGGGCCAATCTCTTATTCGGCAGTTTGCAAGTAATGTGCGCCAATCCACCTATGGTGACATTGAAGACGACATTAGTAATGATCGCTTCAAGCAAGAGTTAAAGGCGGCTATCGAAAAGCAACAAGAGCAACTGAACGAGGCACTTCCTGAGACTATGGCAAAGGAAGTAAAACAATTTGAACGAGAAGCGGCTGACATTCTTCAACGTTTTGAAGAGCAGACTCAAGAGCTTAGCAGTATCTCAGAAAAGTTAGCCGCCACTAAGCTAAACAGCGACCTCAAACTTAAAATAGAAATCGACAACGGCGTCAATATGAAGGGGTTAATTACCTCACTTATCGGAGGTGCCATATCAATCCCACTTAGTGGCGGAGCCGGTTTATTCTTCGTGATTGCCTCAGCAGCAGGCCTTCTTTTGTCTATAGGCAAGTCCGTAGCCAGTTTTTTCAGCACAAGCTACAAAATGTCGCAACAGCGCAAAGCCACCGAGGAAAATTTACGTGACATTAAAAGTAAACTTCGGGACAGCTTCGACAAAAGTCTGAACCAGTCGATATCAGACATGAGGAAAGTGGTTGATGAGCTCAATAATGCGCTCAATGCGCCGGTAAAGCAGACAGAGGAGAGTAGCAAGCTGCTGCATAACGCTAACGTTAAATTGAAAACGCTTTCGCAAGAAGTCAACACATTAGGAATTTTGTAATGGAAAATACACTTAATAGCTTCAAACAACAGCAATCAGAAACGCTGAATTTACTGAATAAACTAAAACAATTTTTAATGCAGGGAAGCGACGTTGGTGTCGACATTGACCCCGCTTTTATCAAAAAAATACAACAAGCTACCGAGAGTGTCATCGGCGAGAAGCTTAAAGTCGCGTTAGTTGGTGGTTTTTCAGAAGGAAAGACTTCAATTGCCGCCGCCTGGATGGAAAAGCTGGACAAATCGAGTATGAAAATAAGCCACCAGGAATCGTCTAACGAAGTGAAAGTCTACGAGGTGGGTGAAGAGTTTGTGTTGGTCGATACACCCGGACTATACGGCTTTAAAGAGCAAACAAACGCCGAAACGCACAGCATAGAAAAGTACAAGGACATCACCAAAAAGCACGTCAGCGATGCGCACCTGGTACTTTATGTAATGAACTCAACTAATCCTATAAAAGACAGTCATCAAGACGATTTAAAATGGTTATTCAGAACACTTGAGGTATTGCCACGAACCGTTTTCGTTCTCAGTCAGTTTGACGAGGTGGCCGATGTTGAAGACGAAGAAGACTATCAAGAAAATCTTCACATTAAGCAGCAAAACGTCACCTCTCGCTTACAGGAAATGCTTAATTTAAATGATACTGAAATAGACACACTTTCTATCGTGGCTGTCGCCGCTAATCCATTTGACCTCGGCGTTGAGCATTGGCTGCGACACAGTGAACAATTTAAGGCTTTATCGCATATTGAGACGCTTCAACGTGCCACTACGGAGAAGATCCACCAAAGCGGCGGGCACGAAACTTTAGCGCTTGAAATGCAAACTAGCGTTATTCGCGACATTCTGCATAAACAATTACCCGATGCTATTGAAACCGACCAGATGATTTCGGAAGAAGTTGCTAAACTGGAAAGTTTGCACAGTCGCCTGAGCAATCAGCTTGCACACACAAATGATGAAATTGAACAAACCCGCATTAATCTTCGCGAATTTATTAGCAACTATTTTTCCGACCTTATTATGCAGGTTCGTGGCTGCAGCATGGAAACTATAGGAGAGTTTATTGAGAGGGAGATTGGTAACGAAGGCATTATCATTCAAACCAACTTACAGAATGAGTTCGCCCGCCAAATGGGTGCCATCAATCTGAAAGTAGAAAAAATGCAAAGCGGTTTTGACAACGAAGTCAGTCACTTTAATACAATGCTTCGCTCAATGGGCAAAGAAGGTATCAACCATACGTTAAAAAGTAATTTGATCAACAATCAAACCATCCTCGCAGCGCGCGATGGCCTGGTTAAAGCCGCCAAAACCTTTGGTGTCGATATCGCCAAGTATTTGAAGTTTAAACCATGGGGCGCAGATAAATTAGCCAAAGGGGCTAACGGTGCCCTGGCATTCCTCAATATAGCAATGGAAGCTTGGGACTCTTACGATCAATACAAACGTGAAGAAGAGTTTCAAAAGTCGGTGAGAGAGACTGTCGAAGGGTTTGAAACACAGCGTAAAGATTTACTCGAACTAGTCAATTCAGATGATTTTAAAGAGAGTTTCTTCGCTAACTATATTGCGCTCAGCACACAGCTAGACGAGCTTAATGTTAGCTTAACGGAAAACCGCAAGCGCCAACAACGTTTTCAGGCCTGGCGCGCAGAGGCAGAATCAATCGCGAAGCAATTGAGCTCCATCTAAACTCGCGCACGTCAAATATCTGTGTAAATGGCATTCTTAACCTTCTTGAAGAAGAGGCCCAGAATGCCACTATCAGCCAAACGCATCGACCAGCTGTTTGAATCGCTATGCGCCTATTCAGTCATTCCCAAACAAATCACGTGTATATACCTTATCAGCCACATCCTGAAGCTCTGGTGCCATACGGTTCGAGACAATTACGTCCGCTTCGGCTTTGAATCTCTCAAAGTCATTCACGACACGCGAATTATAAAAATGTTCGTCCTCAAGCACCGGTTCATAAACAATAACTTCAATGCCTTTTGCCTTAATACGTTTCATTACACCTTGTATAGCCGATGCGCGGAAGTTATCAGAACCCTGCTTCATAACCAAACGATAAATACCCACCACTTTTGGGTTACGAGCAATAATACTGTCCGCAATAAAGTCCTTTCGAGTACGGTTTGCATCAACCACTGCACGCATTATATTTTGAGGTACATCTTCGTAGTTGGCTAATAGCTGTTTGGTGTCTTTTGGTAAACAGTAACCACCGTAACCAAAGCTTGGGTTATTGTAATGGTCACCAATACGAGGATCTAAGCTAACACCCTCAATAATTTGACGCGTATCTAAGCCATGCACTTCAGAATAAGTATCTAACTCATTAAAATACGCTACGCGCATAGCCAGATAAGTGTTCGCAAACAGTTTAATGGCTTCGGCTTCCGTGCTGTCAGTAAACAAGGTTGAAACGTCTTTTTTAATTGCACCCTGCTTCAATAAACTAGCAAAGATCTCGGCGCGTTCAGAGCGTTCACCGACAATAATACGTGAGGGGTAAAGGTTGTCATAAAGGGCTTTACCTTCGCGCAAAAACTCCGGCGAGAAAATGATGTTGCCGGTACCCATTTTCTCTTTTAACATTTGAGTGTAGCCCACCGGAATAGTCGACTTAATGACCATTACGGCATCCGGGTTTATTTTCTTAACCTGGGCTATAACCGCTTCTACGCTATTGGTATTAAAGTAGTTAGTTTCGGGATCATAATCGGTGGGCGTGGCTATAACCACATATTTAGCATCACTGTAAGCCTCTTCGGGGCTTAGGGTTGCTCTTAAACTAAGCTTCTTTTTCGCAAGAAATTCAGATATTTCGTTGTCTTCAATGGGTGATTTCTTGCTGTTAATAAGGTCGACTTTCTCTTCTATAATATCAACCGCATAAACCTCATTATGCTGCGCCAAAAGTACAGCATTTGATAAACCAACGTACCCAGTGCCTGCTACTGCTATTTTCATAAAATACCCAATTTCTCGTTCTTGTTATGAAATTTTAGACATTATAAAACCGCTTGTACCACTCAACCGTGCGTTTTATGCCTTCAGTTACTGGTGTTGACGGTCTATAACCCATATCGTTTTCTAGCTCAGAAACCTCGGCATAGGTTGCTACAACATCCCCCGGTTGAATCGGCTGAAAGTCTTTTTGTATTTCAACGCCGGCAGCATTCTCAATGGCTTCAATAAAGGTCATCAGCTCTATAGGTTGGCTGTTACCTATATTGTAAATTTTATAAGGTGCCGAGGAGCTCGACGGGTCTGGCTGTTTGCCGTTCCATCCGCGGTTGGCTTTGCACGGGTTTTCAATAACGCGAGCTACACCTTCAACAATGTCATCAATATAGGTAAAGTCACGCTTCATTTTACCGTTATTAAAAACTTTAATGGTGTCGCCATTTAATGCGGCTTTGGTGAAAATAAAGGGCGCCATATCTGGCCGACCCCATGGGCCATACACAGTAAAAAAACGTAGCCCAGTACATTGTATGCCGTGCAAATGCGCGTAGGTATGCGCCATCAATTCGTTCGACTTTTTAGTGGCAGCATACAAGCTTACCGGGTGGTTCACACTGTGCGAGGTTGAAAACGGCATAGCCTCATTTAAGCCATATACTGACGAGCTTGACGCATAGCTTAAGTTTTTAACGCCGTTATGCCGACAAGCCTCCAGCACATTCATAAAGCCAACAACGTTAGAGTCTATATAAGCGTTGGGATTTTCCAGTGAATAGCGCACCCCTGCCTGGGCAGCAAGGTTACAGACGGCGTCAAATTGTTCTTGTTCAAACAGGGCGTCTAGTGCGGGCTTATCTTCAAGTTTTAACTGTACAAAGGAATAGTCGGGGTACAAATGCGACTTAACCATTACGCCGTATTCAATGCTACTTTGCTTTATCCCACTTTCTTTTAATCGGCCATACTTTAGATTTACATCGTAATAGTCATTGATGCTATCGAGCCCAACGACTTGGTATCCTTGTTTAAGCAATTTTAATGCGGTGTAAAAACCAATAAAGCCTGCTGTTCCGGTTACCAGTATTTTCATAGGTAGTTATTCGACCGTGACCGACTTTGCGAGAGTACAAGACTGATCAACATCCGTCCCTTTCACTAATACAACATAATAAGACAGTAACTAAAGTGGCTCACCGTAAACACTAGCACCACCTTCATGTTTTTACTTACGTTTTATCTGAGGGAATTACTTAAACTTCACAACGACATAGTCATGATAAAATTTCTTTTACCGCTTCCACTACCCTCTCTAGATCACCTTCTGTCATTTTAGTATATAAGGGGAGACTTACTTCATTCTCATACAATCTTTGAGAAACGGGAAACTCCTCCTGCTTCAACTTATAAGCTTCTTTCCAAAATGGATGTAAATGAAGAGGGATAAAGTGAACTGAGCAACCTATACCTCGCTCGGCCATTAGTTCAATAAACTGGTCTCGGGGAACCTGGCTGTCACTATCTAGCAAAACTGGATATAAGTGCCACGCATGCTGATCCGTTTCCCTCATTAAGTGAGGTAATGTCAATGGTAATCCTTTCAATTTTTCACTATAAAAGGCTGCCATTTCTGCACGTTTCTTCTGAAACCCTGTCAACCTCTTGAGTTGATGCACACCAATTGATGCTGCAATGTCAGGCATATTGTATTTGTAACCAGGCGCTACAACTTCGTAGAACCATGCTGGCTTGTTCGAAGTATATCGATCAAACGCATCTTTGCTTATACCGTGTAAGCGCATTATTCGGCAACGCGCAGCTATATCCGGGTTACGTGTTACAAGCATACCTCCCTCTCCAGTTGTCATTGTTTTATTAGCATAAAAACTAAATACAGTGGCATCCGACTCAAGAGTTCCAATAAGCTTAGATTTATACTTTGTCGGTAGAGCATGCGCAGCGTCTTCTATTACTCTAAAGTTATGCTTTTTGGCTAGTTCCAGTATCTCGTCCATTTCACAAGATTGGCCCGCAAAATGAACAGGAATTACAGCCTTTGTATTTGGTGTTATAGCTGACTCTATTCCAGACACTGCAATATTGAAATCGCATTTACTAACATCGACAAAAACTGGTGTTGCGCCTAAGTAGCGTACGACTTCAGCGGTAGCCGTGAAGGTATAAGAAGGTATAATAACCTCATCTCCAGGACCTACTCCAATTGCTTCTAAAGCTAAATGTAATCCTGACGTGGCCGAGTTAACCGCGATACATTCAAGCCCACCACCCAGGTATTCGGAAAATTCACTTTCGAAGCGTTTGGCTTTGGGGCCTGTAGTTACCCATCCACTTTTCAGGGAATCTACCACTTCATCTATCTCCTCTTGCCCCAAATCAGGTAAGGCAAAAGGTAAAAACTCTCTGTTAGTCATTAGCACTCTCATCTAAAACTTTAAATAAACGAAGCATCGTGCGATTTCCACTTTGCCTAAATCTAGAGTGAACTCTATATCCATTTTTCTCATAGAAATGTATAGTTAGTTCATTATTGTATGCATCAGTTGTAAGATATATTAGGTGGCATTTACTTTCTGATAAACGGAGCTCAGTATTTTGGAGCAGTAAACTGCCAATACTTTTTCCTGCGGAATCAGGAGATACTCCAATACTACTCAATAAAGCCCCACTCTTTATGTCTTCGGCTTTATCGCCTCTATAGAAGATGCCCCGGAATAATTTGTTTAACACCGTTCGAGGCTGCTTAAAAAGGATGGGGAACATCTTGCAAAAGAGTGAAAAGCCTTTCTGCTTCTTTAAATCAGCAAAAAAAACAGCAGGGTCGCTTGTAAATGCGGAAAAACCAGCTACGGTACCTTCATCTTCCCAAATAATTAATCGCCCGTGTTCATGAGTAATGAAAAATTTATAAAAGCTGGTTAAAAAGGACGGACCCAGCAAAGTTAGGAAAAAGTGAGGAAATGCTTTCATATGTACATCTACCACACTAGATAGGTCACTCTCGTCAGCTAAACGAATCATAAACTTTCCTCGATCACTTCAATGATCTTTTTCTTAGCAACATCTGCAGACAAATTCTCGTGATAATAAGATTGCCCACTTTTCCCCTTACTTATTAGGTCCTCACGAGTCGCAGCTATAACTTGTTTGATAGCATCTCTAATCGAATCAACATCTTCTGGTTTCGCACCGAACCCCGCTCCAGCATCTAAAACCAATCGATTCGCCTCACCACCAGCGGCTATCAACAATGGTTTTCCTGAAGACAAGTAGGCCTGTATCTTTGACGGAATAGTTATTTTGAAAAGCTTCTGGTCTTTCAAGTGACAAACCATTACATCAGCGTCTTCAACAAGTCGCTTAAGCTTATTCGGAGGAATAAAGTTCATGAACTCAATATTTTTTGCGCCAAGTCTCTTTGAAAGCTCTTTTAAATGTTCTTTCTCCGAGCCCTCACCTATGAGAGTTAAAGTGGCTTGGCAAGGGGAGAACGACGCAAATGCTCGAATCATGGAATCCAAAGCCTGAAGTCTTCCATGGTTTCCCGTGTAAAAGAAAGAGCGGGAACCTTCATTCAGATTTAGTGAGTGACCTTTTTCGCTTTGCTGACTAAAACTACTTTCTTCCGGACACCAATTATATATAACTTCAATTTTCTCCTCCGAAACGCCTTTTTCTAACAAATAAGATTTGAATCCCTCAGAGAGCACAACAACTTTTGTAGAATTCCGAATAGAGACATTAACAGTGCGTCTAACAATTTTTGCTAAAAAAGAGTCTTCATTCAACCCTTCTGCAATTAGTGACTCAGGCCATAAATCTTGGATATCTGTGATGAACTTTGTTTTTCTTAACTTTTTCAAAATGGTAGCGGATATCCCAGTAGTCACCTGTGGGTGGTATGCATAAAGCAGATCCGCTTTCCTAGTAAAAAGTATATAGAAAGTTGAGGTTATAAAAAAACTAAAATAATTAAGTAAGCGAGCCATCTTACTTTTTCTCGGAGTAATAAAACTCCAAAGTCTAGTAATAGGCACACCCTTCATAGTCTCTTTTTTTATTAAAGCTGGCTTATAACCATTAAAACATTCTCCTTTAGGGTAGCTTGGAAAAGTAGTTACAACTTCTACATCATAGCCCTGTTCTCTAAGAGTTCTTATTAAGTTCAAACCTTTAATTGAGTATTCAGGGTCGAAGAGTTGAGATAAAAATATGATGCGTCTTTTCATCGTATTATCTTTATAACCGTCTTAAGTATTATACAGATATCCCCCAGAAAAGAGCGTTCATTAACATATTTCACATAAAGGCGCTGCTTTATGGGCAAGATATGCTGAACATAGCCTACTTCAGGATCATCGAAGTCTGATAGTAGCTTGTTTTCATCAACCAATAAAATGGATGCATTGTCAGTTATTCCTGGCTTTACTGATAACACTTTATCTCGAACATCTTTAGGATATTTAGCAATAAACTCAGGAACTTCTGGTCTAGGACCAACTAGACTCATTGTTCCACGCAAAACGTCAATTAGCTGAGGCAATTCATCGAGCTTATATTTACGAATAAACTTTCCCGAGTTCGTAATTCTCAAGTCACCTGAACCAACGGTCAATTTCCCCTTAGACTCAGAGTCAACTTTCATAGAACGAAATTTATGAATTTTAAACAGCTTCCCATCTTTACCTACGCGTATCTGTTTAAAAAATAAAGGGCCCTTTGAATCTAACTTTACCCAAATAGCCAAACACAAAAACAACGGAGCTAGGATAAGTAGCCCAAACAATGCCATCACAAAATCAAATAGTTGTTTCATTTAACGTCACCAATCGTACCGACTAAACGAATCCATGTTTTTCCAGTGCGGAGTTAATTTTGCGGTTCCGGTAATTAAACGTACAACTCGCTCTGAAGTGTTTCGAATTTTGTATTCTTCCGGAGTTTCACGTTCTGCACCAGAAAAAACATCGCGAGAACTTGTAGCTATGCGAACTCCGTCAACTAGCATTTGCTTATCCAAGCCAGTTAAAGCTATAGCACCGGTATCGAGCGCTTCGGGGCGTTCAATGGAGCGGCGTAACGTCACGGCAGGAAAGTCTAAAATTGAAGATTCTTCGCTGATGGTCCCGCTATCAGAAATAGCACAAAAAGCATCCATTTGTAGCTTGTTGTAATCAAAAAAGCCAAAGGGCTTTAAGAACTGGATGCCTTCTAAGTCCTCAGTTAACCCGAGCTTTTCTAACCTATTTCGCGTTCTAGGGTGTGTAGAAACAACAACGGGGTAACCATAGGTTTCATATAAAGAACTTAAGCACTCAACAACTTTCTTGAGGTTCTCTTTACTGTCTACATTTTCCTCTCTGTGAACGCTAACAATAAAGTATTTATTCTTCTCAAGCTTCAGGGTATCCAAAATATTAGACTTTTGAATTGAAGGTAATACATGCTCTAAAACCTCTCGCATCGGCGAACCGGTAAGGTAAATAAAGCGATGGGAGAGCCCTTCACTTAGAAGATGCCTTCTTGCGTGCTCTGTATAAACCAAGTTGAAATCAGCTAAATGATCAACCAGTTTACGATTAATCTCTTCTGGTACGTTAGCGTCAAAGCTTCGGTTACCCGCTTCCATATGGTACGTAGGTACCTTCATTCGTTTCGCCATCATAGTGGCTACAGCACTATTGGTATCGCCTAAAACCAAGACCGCATCAGGCTTCTCCTCCAGAATAACCTGTTCCGTCTTTATCAAAATTTCACCAAGGCTTTTACCTAAAGAAGAGGTATCAACATTTAGAAAATGATCGGGCTGACGTACACCAAGCTCTTCAAAAAAGACATCGTTCAATTCGTAGTCGTAGTTTTGACCCGTATGAACAACTTTATGATCCACTACCTGGTCTAGCGCTGCCATAACGCGAGACAGACGTATTATTTCTGGGCGTGTACCCAGAATAGTCATTACTTTTAATTTTTTCATGAAAGCTTTACCGGTGCGTAGTAAGTGTCAGGGTTATCGCGATCAAATATTTCATTCGCCCATAGCATCACAACCATTTCGTCATCGCCGACGTTGGTAATGTCATGACTCCATCCGGGGGCAGTTTCAACTATTTCTGGTCTATCGCCACTTGTAAAAACTTCGTGGTATTCGTTAGCTACCATATGACGAAAGCCAAAGTGTGCTTGCCCTTTTATAACCAAGAATTTTTCATTTTTTGTGTGATGGTAATGCCCACCTCTGGTGACTCCAGGATGAGCTGTAAAAAACGAAAACTGTCCAGAGTCTTTGGTTTTTAGCATTTCGACAAAAACACCGCGTTCATCACCGTGTTTAGGAACTTCGTATGAGAAGCGTTCTTTGGGTAAATAGCTAACATAAGTTGAATACAGCTTACGGGTAAAGCCGTCGCCGACCTTCTCTGTAACTAAGGTGTCACGACTCTCTTTGAATAGACTCAACAGCTCAGCTATACCGCCCACTGTTTCTTCATAAATAGGCAGCACTTGACTAGGCTCAGCTACTGTTTCAACTTTTTTCTCGTCTAAAACCAAGCTACGTGCAGCTTTAACGAACTCATTCACTACGTCATCTATGTAAACAAGCTTTACTTTGGCATCAGCGTCATTGACTTGTATGGCGAGGTCACGAGCAATGTTATGGCAAAAGGTCGCCACCATTGAGTTATAGTTTGGTTTACACCATTTCCCAAAAACGTTGGCTAATCTATAAACTTTTGTAGGAACGCCAGTAGCCTGAGAATAACTCATGACTAACTCTTCAGCTTGTCGCTTACTTTTACCATAAGCATTGTCACGTTCAGCCTGAATAGATGAACTATAGATGACAGGTAAGGGTTTAGGTTGAGCGCTTAACGCATTTAGTAACTGTTCCGTAAAATCAGTATTCCCCTCGAAGAATTCACTTTCTTTTTCAGGTCGGTTTACACCAGCTAAATGTATAACGCAGTCGACATCTTTTAATAAATCTTTAAGTTCCGACACTTTATGATCTTTCGTGAACTTAACGTACTCTATATCTTCTACTTCATCGATATGAACAGTCAGGTTCTTACCGACAAAGCCGTTGGCGCCAGTAATCAATAACTTCATAGCTAACCTTCTGGATTAATATATTCGCCGTTTGCAAACGCACGCATGAAAGGAAGTTTATTCAACAGCTGTTTCATTCCCTCAACATCTAACCGTTCCGTATTATGGGAATTGTAGTCTTCAACCTGCTCTATTCTGTTATCGCCCTGGTCAACATACTTAGAGTAGTTGAGGTCGCGAAGATCTGGCGGTACACGGTAATAGTCACCCATATCCTCTGCGCAAACCATCTCTTCTCTTGATAAAAGAGCCTCGAAAAGCTTTTCACCATGACGCGTACCCAAAACTTCAATTTTATGCTCATGTTTACGAACAAAGGACAAAACCGCTTTTGCTAAAGTTTCAATAGTCGCAGCTGGAGCCTTCTGAACGAAAATATCACCGTTAGTACCGTGTTCGAATGCGTATAAGACAAGATCAACAGCATCGTCTAAGGTCATCATGAAACGCGTCATATTAGGGTCTGTTATCGTAATCGGCTTCCCGCCTCTAATTTGATCAACAAAAAGAGGAATTACTGAGCCACGTGAGGCCATAACGTTTCCATAGCGAGTTCCGCAAATAACGGTCTTGTTCTCATCTACGTTACGCGATTTAGCGACCATGACTTTTTCCATCATGGCTTTTGAAATACCCATTGCGTTAATAGGGTAAACAGCTTTATCGGTACTTAAACAGACAACTCGCTTTACTTCATTTTGAATGGCTGCTTCAAGAACATTTTCAGTGCCTATAACATTTGTCTTTACCGCTTCCATTGGGTGAAATTCACAGGACGGCACCTGCTTTAGAGCCGCCGCATGATAGATGAAGTCAACACCTCGACTGGCATTTAAAACACTTTGGTAATCCCGAACATCACCTATGTAAAACTTCAACTTTGGATGGTTGTAAGCCTTACGCATATCATCTTGTTTTTTCTCGTCTCGGCTGAAAATTCGTATTTCAGCGATATCAGTATCAAGAAACCTGCGCAAAACCGCATTACCAAAAGACCCTGTTCCGCCCGTTATGAGGAGGGTTTTATTTTGAAACATTAAAAATTCACCTATAAATAACTTTGAAACCCTGAACTAACATATACGGTTAAGCTACCTCATAGCTTAACCACTGAATCAGTTCGTCGACATCCGTTACCTGTTTAATACGGTCATCCCAAAGTGATGGAAATTGTTCATGAAACGACTTGCTATCGTCCGAATCGAAAAGTAGAGCGCAGGACAAACTGCCCGAGTATAGAGCTTCTAGCAATACTGTAGACTTTCTAGCCAAAATCACATTACCTGATATAGCTTGGCTAAAGTCGTCAATAATATTTTCAGGAGGCAAACCTAGCTCGATGTAATCATCTTTTGAGTCTAACGGATGCAACTTTAGATACACGTCTATTCCGTTTTCAAGTAGAAGAGATAGTATCATGAGGTTAATGTCCTTTCCTCTAGATTCAGGGAAAAACACAACCCTTCTCTCTACGTTTTCCTTTTCAACCTGACGCCCCAGAAGTTTTTGTACAATCTCTGGAGAATAAATGAAGGTTTGATCGAAGTTTTTATAAATATCTTCATAATACTTTTTTGTAGCCTGTGAATAGCAGTAGAATGTGTCTCCAACCACTCCTCGCGGCAATTGAATTGCATACTCTAAACCATGCGGGTAACAAACCAGTTTAATACCTTTTTCCTTGCAGATGGTTTGTTCTGATAACGCGAAGCGATCTTCCTTGTTACCGGTTACTACTACACTAGGGTTATAAAGATTAAGAAGTTCAGAAAAGTACGAAGTAAAATTCACCTTGTGAGCAAACCGGGGAATGTATAACTTTATCGCGCTAAAAGCGTCGCGTAATGGCAAGTAATTTGACACTTCGCTACTAAGCTTGGGGAAATCCTTGAAAAAAATAGAAAAAGATCTAAAAAAGGCTATCAGCCGATGCTTAAGCGGTAAGTTATAAAGATTATTCTGCTCTACCTTGCTAAATGGGTTCTCCGAAAAAAAACTTACGGACTCTTCTTCGAGGAAGCGTAATTTACTGGAAGTAGCAAACGTTCTAGCAACGCAGATTTTCGTTTCACATTTAGCGTGTTTATCCACTTTTCTAGGAAATATAAAAAGAATAAAAGAATAAATAGCAGTTACAGTCAATAAAGCTGGGAGTGCTACTAACCACCATAACAGTAGGCTTAATGCTTTTGACGTCCCCTCATACTGCCGTTCAGAGCGTGCACTATAATATAAAGTAAGTTCATTTATGTAGTCACTCAACTGTTCTTCCTTTGGCACTTTCAACTACTCTCGCTCTAGGCTCATTAAAGATTCCATATTTCTAGTAGCACAAATGCCATTTTCAGCTACCCATGATTCCCAGCCCTTTACTTCACTCCAGCCACTTAAAAAGACAAAGTCTAAACCGACAAATTTAGCTGCCTTAAAGTCATACTTGCTATCACCAATAAAAAGAGCAGGTGTAAGAATGTTGCCGTTTTCTAATTCTCTAGTCAAAATGTCTTCCTTGGTATCCGGACTACCAAAGATCCCAGCATCAAACCAATCACTGAGACCTCGCATCTGGAAGATCTCTCTTAACTCCGCCTGATCCCCTCCCGACACAATTAGCCAACGGCTATGAGGTGTTCTATTACGTAGCCTTTCCAAGGCCGGTGCAATAGCGCAGTTTTGCAACCCAGCCTGAACGTTAGCTGCATAATCCGCTAGTAGCTCTTTCAGAGCAGCTTCTGAGGGCTTCTCAACAATATGATCCAAAAAATAGGAAAATTTCTTGTAACGCGACACTCCGCCATTCGCTACATGATACTCAACGAGTTCATCTGCAGCTCTCTCTCCATATGGGAGAGCTGCCTTATAAAATGATTCGGTTTTTACCTTATTCGAGTCGAGAACAACGCCGTCGCAATCAAATACCAATGTCGAATAGCTTGTTACATTAAGTTCCATTACTGTGGGTTATTCCTAAGAGCATTCTCAACTTTTGAAACATCACCCGGTATATCTACAGCTAAACTACCCGGTTTTGTTTCTATCATCTTAACTTTTTTATCAAGCTCTAAGAAACGCAGTATTTCAATATCTTCGCTTTTCTCCAGCTCGCTTTTTCGACCAAATTCCCTGAAAGCACTCAAGTCTTCTTTAGTAAAGGCATAAATAGAAACCTGCTTCTTATATTTTACTGGAGCATTTTTAGGGTCTTTATAGCCCGGTAAAGCTGCGCGCGACATATACACTAATTCATTTTTCTCATTCATTATTACTTTTGGGATGTTCACGCTGTGAGGGTCTTCATTTTCCGATAGCCAGCTAAACCCATTAATAATAGAGCTAATATCATTAATTTTGGCATCCCTAATCTTTAATATATCTTTCGGATCAACTAACGGTTCATCACCTTGCACATTAATAAAAATATCTGCGTCAATATGCGTAGCAGCTTCGGCTAAGCGATCCGTTCCCGTTAACGCATCGCTAGAAGTCATAACGGTCTGAAAGCCTGCCTCTTTTACTACATTAGCTATTCTTTCATCCTCTGTCGCAACATAAACATTCTCTCGGCCAACTGCCTTTTCAGAGAGTTCAGCTACCCATACAATCATAGATTTACCCAAAAGCTTAACAAGAGGCTTACCTGGGTATCTACTCGAGCTAAAACGAGCAGGAATTAGTACAACACTTCGCATATAAATATTACCTTTTATAACGCGTAAACAGATTCGCTATGCATTCCATACCGTGTTGGCGTAATTGCAGTTAATGGAATCGATTTTTCACTATTTTGATATAGCTCTAGTAGCCCATTCATTTCCTGACTTCTAGGATCATCCGCACCATAACCATCAAACCCGGCCATTAGAATATGTTTAGCCTGACCACTTGTTGCAACGGCTAGTGCGTAAGCAATAACTAAAGAATTAGGCAAAGTACAGCACGTTTTTCCAAACTCGAATTTGCCATCTAATACATTTAATCCAAAATCAAATATCTCTTTACCCGATAGTGATTTTTGGACTTCAAGAGGAAGTGCTGAAAGAGGCGTAATTAATGGTTGCGGCAACTGAGTGTGTCGCTCGCAGTCAGCTAGCAGCCTCACTGGATGACAAGCCAAACGGAAATCAATCATTTCAGCTTTTACAGAGGTTTGCGTATTTAACGCCAGAACTAAGGGTCGTTCTTTTGCTATATAGTTTTCAAGCGCTAATTTATGTTCCGAAACTCCCGGACCGCTACCAAGAAGAAGAACCGCTCGATCTTTGAACGTATCAGAAGGAGACCATGCCCCGTCGTGCTTATCGAAATAAAACTGACGTGCTACACCCAGCGCTGTCGGATCAAACTTTTTACCACCAACAGTCCGCAAATGCTCTATTACAGCCAAAATATCTTCCTCCCCATATCTCGGGTCAGAGAGCATTTCCTGAACGTAAGTTGGGTGAATACCGTACTTTCCAGAAAGGTAATAATAAGGGTTAGAGCCCCAGCCATATTCGTTTTTCAATGGTTGGAAATATCGACGAATAATAGACATAAGAGGAATAAGGTTAACTTGGCTATTTCTTCTTTCTGCGGCCTCAATAACGAGCTCTTCAGTTCTTGAATTGCCAGGACCTCGTCCCATACCAGTTACCGTTGAATCTAGCCAAGTAACCCCCTCATTGAAAGCCGCCATTGTATTTTGAAGAGCTAGCCCCATATTATCGTGGGTATGAATACCTAAAGCCCCCTTCCAATATTTTCTTAATAACCTAATAATTTTTGTACAATGTTCAGGGGTCATACTTCCCATAGAGTCCGCAAAATACAGCACATCTAGGTCATAATTAGCGGCCGACTTAGCAAGGGCTGATATTTCCTCGTCTGTCCTATCCGCAACCTGCATTAAATTAAAGCCAACTTTATAACCTTTCGACTTCAACCAGGTGGCAGCCGGTAAAGCTTTTTCAAACTCATGAACATGGCAAGCTATGCGAACCATATCTACAGGGCTGTTCGACACTGCTTCAGGAAATAGTTTTAGCAAGCAATCTTCAAGCGGTTGTTCACCGACTAACTCAGACGCATTAACCATCACAGCCACTTCTAAGTTCCCTGGAATAGGCAGGCTGCTTAAGTACTCATCTGTCGTGTAAGCTGAAGCTCCTTTAAAGCCTTGGTTCTTCAGCGAACGAAGACCTAGTTCAATGACATCCACCCCACTAGCAGACATCGCATTCAGATATTCGTAAACGACATCTACAGGAAAATTCCAGCTATTATAATAGCCACCGTCTCGAAGCGTGCAATCCAATAGTTTCACTATACAATCCCTTTTTTTTGTTACTTTAATCTTGGTGTTATTTGTTAGTTGAACCAGCGCGATAACAACTAACCTGAATCAACAAGGGTTATTCGAGCCACATTGTACAACGTTAAAAACATAATCAATCAGGTTTAAGAAGTAATATGCACTAGTAATAAAGAAACCAAAATTGAGCCCGCCCCTTGTCTGAACGCAGTAATACAAGAAAACAAAGTATCCTAAAACGTTTATTCTCATTCCGCCTACAAGCGAAACCATAACAAAAAGAATAGAAAAAATAGTAACAACTTTTCCTAACTCCTTTCTTCCGTAAAAAAGAGTTAGAACAAAAAAAAGTATCAATCGAAGAAACTCATCGACTGATAAGCCAACGCTATAAGCACTTAACTTATAACTAATATGCCCATAGAAGAAATATAACGCCAAGGAAAAACAGACAAAAACAAAAACAAACATAAAAACAGCTTTTTTTGAAACCTTCAGCTTCAGAAAAAGCTTTGAAATATCAGAGTAATATTTATCTAAAACAAATATTATAACGACTATAGTGTTTTGTAAGTGTGTAACGACCGAAAAAAAAAATGCCACTAAAGAACTAAATTTACTTCTATTTAGATATAGAAAAAAACCTAGTAGTAAAAATAGCGCAGATACTTTCAGTCGCTCAGCCGAAAGAAAAAGACTCCAAGAATAATACCCCAACACCACAGCAGTAAATATAACAAAGAAATTTGCACCTTTATTTTTCAATAACCATGATGCTAAGTACGCAACTATACCATTAAGAAATGACATTAAAAGGTCTTTTTCGACGAGGGAGCTAGAAAGCCAAATAACTAAAAAATGACCAAACTCATCAGTATATATATTTGCCTTGTAAAAGCTAAATGCTTCAATAAAAGACTTTTCCTGAACTCCTTTATATACGAGCCTATATATTTCTTGATCTTCATAAAGATAATAGGGGGACAAAAGCAAACTTAAGATGAAGACTAATAGAGCTATAGAAAAACATAGCCAGTTGTTAAGTGAAGCTCTTTTCATTTACTATCTACTGCAGCTTTAACAAAGAGGAACTTAAGCGGCCCCACGAAAATTGAGACCTCAATATATCAAATTCACTAGCTGGTGCATGCCAACCTTCTAATATGCAGGAAATCAATTCACTTTTAGTTGAAGCGTACCTTACAAGGTTAGGAGTACTTTCAAATATTTCATTGGTAGCCGTCTTTACATTTTCACCTTCATAAAAGTCATCCAAAGCCACCACCTTCACACCTGAAAAAGCTGCCTCTAGCAATACTTGGCCAAAAGGTTCATAAATAGATGTAAAAAGAAAAAAGTCTGCTAATGAATAAAATCGTTCAGGTGTTTTTGAACTTCCAACGAATTTCACTCTATCCGAGACACCTAAAGAAATAGCATGATTTAGTAAATAACGTTCCTCTGATCCAGAACCAACAATTAGCAATTTAAAGTCATTTGGAAGTTCCGGCATTACCGAAATAGCTTTCTCGAAAGACTTCATTCGATTGAGCCTTCCCACACAGAGCAACACCCTATCACTAGCACTAACTTCTAATTCTCGGGCTAGCTCTTCATCCCTTGATCTAGGTTGAAACCTATCTGAGTCACAACCTGCGTTCACCTTGATAGGAGAACAGTTAGGAGATAATCTCTTCACCTGATGAAACATGCTTTCACTAAAAACACAGACTCTATGACATAAACTAAATGCCAATTTTTGCAGGAAATCACTATACAAAACTCGTAAATTAGAAGATGAGCTATTCCCTGCTTTTTCATGAAGAGACGCAATTCCGGGCACTAAATATATAACTTTAAACCCAGTTAAAGCTCCCAGTATCGTGGTCACATGACTTCTCGAAATAACCGCATCAAAAGAATTCTTGATTTTTAAACGAAGAAACAAAAAGAAGCAAGTTAACCAATAAAGCTTAAATGGCCACATTTTAAACCTAACGATTTCGGCACCGAACATTCTGTCATGCTTTGGATAACGATGCCCCGTGTCATCTACTATATCGCCACAAACTACAGTAACTTCATCTCCGTTTTTTTTATACTCGTTAATCAAATGAACTAGGCTATTTTCAACTCCCCCTATACGAGGATAGAAGGAAGTGTTAATCAACAAAATCTTTTTTTTATTTTCCATAGACCTTTATAAAACCACCCAATAGCTTACCTTAAATAATAAGCGGACTATCTACATTAAAATATTTAACTAGAACTACAATGTTCAAGAAAACGGAGACATCTTTATCAACGATCTTTCAATTTACTTCTCAAGATTTGGCAATTCCAATTTTGGATTTTTCGCAAATAAACTTAAACACTGATATATATTCTCGCCTGAAACTAACGAAACTGGCCAAAACTAAAACTATCCAAGCTATCGTCATCAAGTTACTCAGGACTTCACCATATAAAGTAAAAGTACAAGCTAGTGAAACGGAAAAAGTAGTATATGTGTAAAGCGTTCCTCGATGAATTTTACGCCAGAGATATATGGAAAATTCTGTACGTAAAATGAAAAAAAATAAAAATGAAACACATGTACTTACAGCTGCTCCCTTAGCACCAAATAAGGGTATTAGCCACAAGTTGCCGATTACATTCACCCCGAACGCGATTAAAGCAGCTAACATTGCAAAAGAACTTCGCCTTGAAATGCCTATACCAACTACAGTAGTTTCTGAGAGCATATAAAGAAGAGGAAAACCTAAACACGAGACTACAATCCATTGCACAGGTTTATAAGCTGGAGGCAAAAAATAAGTGACAATCCAAGAAAATAACCCTACCAAGCAAAATAGCAAGACTACAATAGCAAGAACAAAACGCGTTGTTTTTTCCACATTTTCAAGACCTTTACCAGAACTAGCCCATTTATAAACTGTCGGTGCCCAAACAGTAGAAAAGACACTCTGAAATATAGTAGCGGCTGCGGCAAAGCTAACTGAGACAGAATATACTGCCAATTCTTCAAAACTCGAAAGCGTACGGAGAAACACTTTATCAAGTGCAGTTAGTCCCCAAAAAGCGAGGCCGCCAAGGATTAACGGAAGACCAAACCGGAGCAAAGACTTAACTTCACTTAGATCAAAAGGTGCGGGTATAGCCTTAAGCCATTCATCACGGGTATTCCACGCAAATACAAGTGTAACTGTAACAAATGAAGCGGTTGTAGCTAGTACTAGGTTCGTTAAGGTTTTATCAGCTTCCAGTAATACATATAACCCAACAAGGACAACAAGTAGTAATTTTGGTAAGAGCTGACTCATTGAATAAGCCAGACCTCGCTCATTCATTCGCAATACCAACGATAAAAAGCGCGATATGAAACTAGCTAATAAGGCAAGTGCAACTAGCAGACTTAGATGGACAGCTGAGATCCCAAATAGTAACTCTGAGATTACCCCTCCAAAACACAATAAACCCAAGAGCGTAAGAATTAACAGAACCAGCCCAGGGAAAGAAGCTTGTTTAAGTAATGCTGGTTTATTCTCTCGCTCGTGAAACTCCCTTACGTAAGCTTGATCTAACCCTAGACTAAACAGCAACACACCAAAGCTCAATGTCACTTGAAGCATTGATAAGCGTCCGACATCTTCCTGAGCAAAAAACCAGGTTACTAAGGGTAAGGTTATAAGTCCGAACAAAGCCCCACCAACAGGACCTATCGCAAAACTAAGGATTTTTCTTGGGGTCACGCGTAAAATTCTTTAATAGCATCAACAACTAGATTCTGATCCAGCTCTGTAATGCCATACCAAAGTGGCAAGCGTACAAGACGCTCACTTTCCGCAGTAGTGTACTTATCGTCCCCATGGAGTCGTCCAAAACGTTCTCCAGCAACTGCTGTATGGAGCGGTACATAATGAAAAGCAGCCATTATATTACGCTCTTTCAGAAATTCGATTAATTCTGAACGCTCCTCTAGGTTTGCAACCTTAAGGTAAAACATGTGTGCGTTATGCTTACAGCCCTCCGAGAGAGTTGGTAACTCTATTAGGCCTGACGCTTCTAAATCACTCAAGTCAAAAAGGTATTTTTCCCACGCAGTTAATCGAGTTTCATTAATTTTTTCCGCACTTTTTAGTTGGGCCCATAGATATGCTGCCTGAAGCTCGCTTGGTAAATAGCTGCTGCCGACATCTACCCATTGATACTTATCAACCATACCTCTGAAAAATTGACTGCGATTCGTTCCTTTTTCTCGGATGATTTCGGCACGCTGTTTGAAAGTGTCGTCATTGACAATCAACAACCCTCCTTCTCCGCCGCTAGTATAGTTTTTTGTTTCGTGGAAACTAAAAGCACCGAGATGCCCTATAGTACCTAAAGATTTTCCTTTATAAGAACTCATCATACCTTGTGCAGCATCTTCCACGACAAACAAGTTGTGCCTATCAGCGATATCCATAATCACATCCATTTCGCAACCAACACCGGCATAATGGACAGGAACTATAGCTTTGGTTTTCTCCGTGATCGCTGGTTCAATTAGCGTTTCATCAATGTTCATTGTATCAGAGCGTATATCAACAAATACTATTTTTGCACCCCGCAATACGAAGGCATTAGCTGTGCTGACAAACGTGTAACTCGGCATAATGACTTCGTCACCGGGCTGAATATCAGTAAGAATAGCGGCGAGTTCGAGCGCCGCAGTACAAGAGGGAGTTAAAAGAGTTTTCTTTGCCGGCAAGTTTTGTTCAAACCACGTTTGGCACTGTTGACCAAACGGGCCATCACCAGAAATTTTATTACCTTGCAACGCCTGAGTTATGTAGTGAATTTCATTGCCTGTCAATGGTGGTTTATTAAATGGAATCATAACTTTGAGTATCCAAACCTCGTGCGGAACTTTAAAGTAGGTCTCATACCAGATGTAAATTCGTAAAATAAAACTATTTTCAGCAAGCCTTGACCACAAATCACTACTGGATCCGAGCCCTGCATAAATATAACCTTACCTATATGCTGCTCCCGATCTACTACATTAATATCATTCAAAACTTCCACTTCCTCTAAGACTATCTCACATCCATCAACCGTTGTTCTTGCTCCTGAGTATGGCTTTCCAACAGCATCAACTAGCCTCTTTATGTAAGCTGCATCCTTTGACCAATTTATAGTGTAATCTTTCTCATCACGCCATGGGCTATAGGACGCTTCTGCCTCATTTTGCGCGTGAGATGGAATTTCTTTATTCTCTCTTGCTTTCTCTGAAATGCTTATTAACATTTCGATATAGAGCGGGGTTAGAAACTTTATCGCATCTGCTATCTTAATTGGGTATTTAATTTTCAGTGAACGTTGTTCAATAATGTTTCCCATATCGTAATCATCACTAGCCCATATTGCTGTCGCCCCAATGGTATTATCCCCATTTATTAAGGCATTCACCACAGGAGCAAATCCTCGATACCGCGGAAGTAGTGAATCATGAAAAACTATTAAATTTTTACTATCTTTAATTAACCACCGCCAACCTATAGAGAATTTAATTGTATGACTCTCAGAGCAAGTAGCTTGGCTAGCTTCATACCTATTAATAAGTGTAAGACTACGTTTTTCACAAAGAGATTTAATTTCGTCAAAGAAATCATTATCAATATTCTTATCATGTTCTGCGCAAACAAATTTTATGCTACTTGAACCAAACGCATCTAAAAACGCTTCTAAGCATTTAAATCCTTTATAGCCTAGTAAATAAAATTCAAAGCTAGTCACTTGCTAAAAATCCTCTCGTACTGCATTACTAAAGTTTTACAATTAAAATAGGATTTAATTATATGTATATTCCGAGCTAACTCATCATCTTCTAGACGCGAAAACAAGTCAACTTCATTGATGTCCTTAACAACAACACCTAGCTTTCTAAATAACGACCATTGCGTGACATCAGATCTTAAAAAGACAACTTTTCCCATACCTAAAAGCGTTATAGTATTTCCCATTGCCTGCTGACGCTTGTGGTTAAACATCGCAATATCTATCGACTTGAGGATGCCCTTATAATCACTTAACGGAATAAACGCAGTTAATGGTTCGAATTTGTCTCCAAACTCTTGGCGCCCATAAGAAATAACTTTTTCTGCATTTTCTTTATCGCCATATGATAAAGGAACTATTAAGCGGATATTTTTATTTTTGTAAACGGCTAATTTCTTAAGAATTTCTATATGGTTATTACTAGGATCGGCGGAGTTGCCAATAACAATTTTTATAGTTTCACTATCTGATTTATTCAGTTGAGACGTGCTTTTGATAAGCTGGTCATCGACGATATTGCTTAAATACATTAGACACTCTTTATATGTCCCTTGAGCTTTGTACCATTTTCTCGCAAGTGCCACATCACCAGGTATGTAAGTAACCAAGTAACCTAAACGCTTTATGACGAATGACCTAAAAGCCTCTTTTATTTTATCCCTTTTTCTAGGCTTCGGCGTTTGATAAAAATACAAGTCTCCCCCCCAAATAATCCAGTAGCATTTCTTCAAAACCCACGGCATCATCGAAAGTAAAATGATTAGACGAATATCAAATAGTCCATGCAAAATTACTTTTTCTGCACGCTGAATATCCCTGAAAACTCGCGCATAATGTTTTACAACACCAATTAGTGTGGGTTTGGATATTTTAAGGTTATTTTGTTGACGTATTGGATACTTTTTATTATTACCCAAAACGCAAAATAAATGCTTCTTACCATCGAAGTTTTCATTGATTAATTTGACAAAGGGAGGAATGAATTTATCAAGATTCGCAACATGAAGTATCACAGAAGATCTACTTGCCTTTTACCAAGTCTAATAAATATTGGCCATATCCATTTTTCTTTAACTGTTCAGCATTATTTAACAACTGTAATTCAGATAGCCACTTTTGATTGAATCCAATTTCTTCTAGACATGCAATTTTATAACCTTGGCGTCTTTCGATAGTTTCGACAAACTGGGCAGCTTCGAGCAGGCTCTCGTGTGTACCAGTATCTAACCATGCAAAGCCTCGGCGCAATAACTCGACGTTTAAGCTTCCATTTTCTAAATAGGCTTTGTTGATGTCCGTTATCTCTAACTCTCCTCTCGCTGAAGGAGTAACATTTTTAGAAATCTCAACCACGTCGTTGTCATAAAAGTATAAACCGGTAACCGCAAAATTTGATTTTGGTTCGGCTGGCTTTTCTTCAATTGACAGAACTTTATTGTCGTTATCAAATTCCACCACTCCAAAACGCTCAGGGTCTTTTACCTGATAGCCAAATACAGTTGCCCCACCATCAGTCTCAGTTCGTTTTACAGCGTCTAGCAGTTTGGGTCTAAATCCATGCCCATAATAAATGTTATCACCCAGTACTAGGCACACACTGTCATCACCAATGAATTCTTCTCCAATGATAAAAGCTTGTGCTAAACCATCTGGACTCGGCTGCTCTTTGTAAGAGAGCTTTATGCCAAACTGAGAACCATCACCTAACAGCTTTTCAAAATTTGGTAAGTCTTCTGGTGTGGAAATAATGAGTATTTCACGAATGCCAGCTAGCATTAAAGCCGATAGCGGATAATAAATCATAGGCTTGTCGTAGATGGGTAGTAACTGCTTCGAAACACCTTTTGTTATTGGGTATAAGCGCGTTCCTGATCCGCCTGCTAATACTATTCCTTTCATAACACTTCTCCTGACTGAGCACTTCCTAGACGCTCGCGTTGGTAACTACCGTCCTGCACACGCTGGCACCATTTTTGGTTATCCAGGTACCACTGCACAGTTTTTCGTATACCTGACTCGAACGTTTCTTCAGGTACCCAGCCTAAGTCATTCTTGATTTTAGTAGAATCAATCGCGTAGCGCATATCGTGACCGGGGCGATCCTCAACGTAGCTTATCAGCTCTTTGTACGGCGTATTATTTGGTACTAACTCGTCGAGTATTTCACAAATAGTAGTCACCACGTCAATGTTTTGCTTTTCGTTGTGACCACCAATGTTGTAGGTTTCGCCTACTTTACCTTCGGTTGCCACGGTCACTAACGCTCGTGCATGGTCTTCGACGTATAGCCAATCGCGTATCTGGTTCCCTTTGCCGTAAACAGGCAGTGGTTTACCGTCTAAAGCATTCAAAATCATTAAGGGAACAAGCTTTTCCGGGAAATGATACGGCCCGTAATTGTTTGAGCAGTTAGTAATAACCGTTGGCAGGCTATACGTACGATGCCAGGCTCTGACTAAATGGTCACTGCTTGCTTTTGAGGCACTGTACGGCGAGCTGGGCTTGTACGCAGTGGTTTCGGTGAATAGCGGTAAATCACCCTTATGAGTGTCTGGGTGTGGTAAGTCACCATACACTTCGTCGGTCGATATATGATGAAATTTAAAAATGGCTTTTTTACTTTCCGGCAAGCTCTGCCAGTACGCTCTTGTCTGGTCTAATAGCGTGTAGGTACCAATAATGTTGGTTTGCATAAATTCGCCAGGACCGTCGATAGAGCGATCCACGTGAGACTCTGCAGCTAAGTGCATGACAACGTCAGGTTGATGCTGCTCGAATACACGCTTTATTTCGTTTGCGTCGCAAATATCAACTTGCTCGAATGCATATCGCTCATTCTTACTAACAGATGCCAGGCTTTCTAGGTTGCCTGCGTAGGTTAACTTATCAACATTAACAACACTGTGATTCGTGTCATTTATTAGATGGCGGATAACTGCTGAGCCTATGAAGCCTGCTCCGCCTGTAACTAGTATTTTCATAGAATTCATTTTATTAATTTAGATATCTCACCTGACGTAGAACGTCAAGTTACGGAATTAAATATCACACCTGACGTGCAACGTCAGGCTACATCTTCATTTTCTTTTCTAAATATGTTTCGGACTAAAACAAACCCAACGCCTAAAAAGCCGCCTAGGAAGGTACCAATAATGCATATTAAAGCGCGTGATGGTTTCGCCTTTTGTTCTGGTACCACTGCAGGGTCTAAGGTTTGAAAAATGTACTCAGGGCGGACATTCGCCAGCATAATAGTTTGAGTTTGCTTTTCTATTAGCTGATAAAATACCTGCTGCATGTCGCTTAAAGAGGTATTCTGAAGTTCTTCATCTAGATACTCCAAGCTTCGCTGAGCTTCCTGAATGTCCCTTTCGCGCATATGATTATTTATTTCTTCAATAAGCCAAACCACCCATTGCTGAGCAATTTCTGGTGACTGATGGTTAACCGCTATAGTCACTAAGCCTGTCGTGTCGTCCTTGCTAACTTCCAGAACCTCTTCTCTAAATACTTTTACGTATTCCCAGCTGGACGGTTCTGGCTGTTTAGGCGGCTCGACTTCTCTCACCCACTCTTGAGAGTCTGAGTTATAGGTTTCATCGTCAAATTCGATGCCACTACCACGGTTCCACCCTTCGACCGCCATAAGCTCCGGCAGAATGTCATATTTTTCGACAAAGCCTCTAATAAACGCACGTGACTTAAGTATTTCTAACGCAATAGTGGTTTTATCCGCACCTTGCTGACCTAAGTTAACCCCGGCTAAACTAGCTAGTCCCCCCAATTGTCCAGCCATTTGCGAGATCCCACCACCACTGGCTTCCTCAGTCGGCGCCAGCGTTGCCTCAGACTTATAAATGTTAGGTAGGCTTAATGAGTAAATAACCGCCCCCACCGCAAACACAAAGGTAATGGCGATAATCCACCATTTACCTTGCCAGATTATGCCGAATAGTTCACGCAGGTCTATTTCGTCATCTTGGTAATCCGGATGGCGTTGCGGTTCGTAGTTAGATGGTGTTAGCGGGGCGTTTTGAGTATCTTTTGTCATTTTTTAGGCCTTAAGGCACGCTACCGCCCATAGGGTGCGGCTCCCATAGACCGATAGCTCTGTTATTTTTTTGTGATATGTGCGTTACTGAATTTAGATCAAGCGCGTATAATAGCGCATGCAGCCCTTGTCCTACAAAGGCTTTTCACTCCCTTTTCGATGGAATTTTGAGCGGTTGGTTCCGTTGGTTGGGATGGCGTAGCCTGACGTTTACGTCAGGGGCGGTGTCTCACAGCGGTGGCATCACCGAATTATTTTGACGGTGGTTGAACCGGATATACCGCACCTGATGCAATAGCATCAGGCTACATGACCGGCGGGGTAAACCGGTATTGACGAATATGTCGATTAAAGTCAGCAATGCCTTCATCAGGTAACAAGTGGGCTTTATGCGCTTCCAGCGTGTCTCTTGCTTCACCATAGTCCGCCCAGTCTATAGATGCGGTATAGCGTTGCAGTTGGTAAAAAACTTTTACCAGGGTTTTAAAGTTTCCATCGCGAGTGGCTTTTCTAAGCCCATTCAAATAACTGTCTCGATGCACTGTCGGTACTATTAGTTTATATTCGCCTGCTGCATGAAGCTCTGCATTCATCATTATGCGTGACAGTCGGCCGTTACCGTCGTCAAACGGATGACATTCTGACACTAAAAATTGCAAGAATATGGCTCTGGCGAGCCCCTCAGGCACCGACTTATAAATGGCAAATGCCTGCGTTAGTGTGCCTACGACATCTTCGGGACTTACAAAAGTACTGCTACCGGCTTTATTGACTCTCGATTTAAATTCCCCGGGGTTTTTGTCTGGGCGCTCAAACAAAAATTCGAAGTGACGGCGCTGCAGGCTTCCAATTAGTTCGTCAGGTGTTTCGGGTGTAATGCTCATGCCTTGGTAGTCAACCACCTGGTCGTAGATAGAAAGAACATCATGACTGTCTGCATGTCGATTATTAATTTCACTGCGTTGGAAGACGATTTGTTCCGCCTCGTCAATCTCAAACTCTGTGCCTTCTATGTAATTTGAAAAATAACTTTCGAAAAAAGCGAGGTGATTCCAACCAGACTTATTGTATTCATAAGGTAATTTGGGTAACTGACAGCGCTTAAGGTAATTGGCCAGGTCTTTAAACAGTGCAATGCGATGCACGTCAAACGGTTCTTGCTTAGCACTAGCCAGGCCCACTTCGGTTTTTAATATCGATTCACCTGAATGGGTTGTCAACAAAGCGCTTATAATCGCATTTAATTTTTCAAACTCAGTTTCAAAACCCTGTTTATCGGCAAACACTCGTGCCTGGTCGCGTATCTGATTCAAACTGTCTTCATTATTGGTGCGTTTAAGTTCAATACACAGGCGCTCCTCCACCCAACTTTGGCCCAGGCTCTTTTTTACTTTAGAGCGACTCACCGTTAAGTTTTCTAAATACTGACGAGCTGGTGCGGAGCGCTTCATTTCGGGCAAAAACGGTTCGACAAGGTCGCTGGTTGAGCCCGGCCAAATATAAATAGTTAGAATGGACGCAATATCGATGGTTCTGCGCGCCGCCACGGCATCAGCGACAAACACGGTGCCTTCTACTGGACGTAGCTCATAAGCCGTTCTATAAGCCGCTATAGCGCAAAATAATAAAACTTACATAACTATCACGTTAAACTGAGTTTTTAACATAACTATAACGCTAAAAGTTGCTATAATGCAACTGTAAACAACTGAATGGATGCAGTTATGAGCGTAAATGATAAGGATACAGCAGAACTACAAAACCAAATATCTGAACTTGAAGCGCAGATGAGAGAGCTACAGTTAAAAAGTGCTCAGTACGAGGGAAAGGTTGACTGACCCACCAGTAAGACAACGTTTTACTCTTGCTCATGAGCTTGGACACCTTGTGTACGATGTATACCCAAATATTGATGATAGTAATTACGACGAAGTTATAACCGACGGTATTGTCAGGCTACGCTTACTCACATCTTAAATTTTGGCGAACCACTACTTTGCGCTCGTAATAGCTGGTCGCCCATTCGGATCACGGTATCGACAAGATAGTCGACAAAGCCATCCTGTTCGATACTATTAGCGACCGTTGATGAGTGTAGAAAGCGTCGCATTTCCTGCTCAAAATCACCTGAAGCCATATAAGATGGTAGTTCTTTTAGCCGCCCGGAAAGCGCTTCAAAACCGGTAGTTTGATGATAGTCCTGAAACTTGGTTCGAACTAACTCCGCATCTACCTGTACATTACGCTGATTTAACCAAGCGATGTCCCAAACGTCGCGTGCTTTAATAGCGCGGCGCAGGGCTAGCGCAACAAATTTATCAGCGGCAATTTCTTCTAGAGTTTCACAATTGAGAAGAATGCTTACGTAGGCATCGGGAACACTAGGATAGGTTTTTACAAGCGGCCTTAGAACTTGCGTATGGGCAACAACTGTTGCAATTTCTAATTTAACTTTCTGCCATGGCAGGCTTTTCTTTTCAGGTTCGGTTTCAATAGATATTTTCCAACGGCCCACCTGAATAGCTTCTCTATCCGATAGTTTATCGTAATTGGGTTCAGTAACATTGACTCTTAGGTTGTGCCTTTGCGACAGGTCTTCGTGTAAGCAATCGCGAAGATGGGCTAGCTGATCAAAGTCGAAATTCGCGCCACCCACAAAGTCCAAATCTTCCGATAGCCTATTCGAGCCATACATCATTCGCAGACAGGTACCACCTTGAAAGGTCAATTGTTTCAGAAAACCATGCTTTGCCATTGAAGCTAATACTTCATAATGGAGAAGCTCTTTTTCAACTGTTGTCGTAAGGCCCGCTAACTCAGGCGAATCAGCACAAATTTTTTGTGCAAGTGCTTTAATATTCATAGTCATCACTTCCTTGTCTTGTAATCGCTTCACTTAAAGCATCCTGGTCAACCAATTCGAGGTTTCGCCCGACGTTTTTCAAATCTAAGTAGGCCCTCTTAATAGTCGCTTCTCTCAATGGGTAGTCGTCTAATGGATACGTCTCATTAGTAATTTTTATTGGATCACGCTTAGTGTGTGTAAGCTCAAGCGTCCCAAGCGGAGTTTTGAATATTCCATTCCGCCCCGTTGTCATTACCGTAGCATAATCAAACATCTGCTGACTGATAACACTGTACTTACTGAGTACAGACTCCAAACTAAGATAATTAAGACTGGTTGGATGCACCAAATGTGGTAAGTGTAAAATACTGGTCGAGTGGTAATAGTGGCTTTCAGGAAAAGCCCATACTCCCCGACAAACCTTTTGAAGCACGCCCTTTTTTACAAGGTAATTTAGACGTACTTTTAACGCATCGTTTGAGTATTCTGGCATTAACATCCTGAATTGTGGCATTGATACAAGCGCGTGATGTGTATATTTTTGCAACGCATGTAACTTACTTTTCAACTGATGTGTGCTCATGGATGCGCATTAGGTTAATAAAATTGATAACCTAATGTATACTAAGCAATCAATGAAGTCTACAGTTAGTTATTAAAAAGGATAACCTACTGTAGACTTAAAACCTCGGTTATTTGGAATGATCCAATATCACCCTTTTGTCCGATAGCGTTGTTTCATAGGCTTATGTAATCTTACCTCCTAAATGTAGCCTGACGTTATTACGTCAGGATAGATCTCACCTGATGCAATAGCATCAGGCTACTGGGGTGTTGCATAAAGCGATCAACGATAAAAGGAACCTACACATGGATGTTATTCATCACGGCGCGTTTGAAGGGGTTACAGGCTCTTGCCACGAGCTATTTTTAGACAGTGACCACTCACTACTCATTGATTGCGGTTTATTTCAGGGGGCCGAGACTTCCGGTTCCGGCGCGAATTCTAACGCCCAGGAAATAGACTTTGATATAAGCAAGGTACAGGCGCTGGTAGTGACTCACTGCCACATAGACCACGTAGGCCGTTTGCCCTGGTTGCTTATTGCGGGCTTTGTCGGTCCCATATACTGCACCAAAGCCACCGCGCTGTTGCTGCCGCTGGTTATTGAGGACGCTCTGAAAATTGGCTTAACCCGTAATGGAGAAATTATTGATGCGGTTATTGCCCGCTTACGCCGCCAGCTGCGGCCTACAGCTTACGATAAATGGATTGAACTACCTGCGGACTTTGCCGCAGAGCGCTTTAAACTGCGTTTTCGTCAAGCCGGACATATTCTGGGCTCGGCCTATGTTGAAATTGAGAATGTGAGTACCCACTACCGCGTGGTGTTCTCAGGTGATCTGGGCTGTAAAAACACGCCACTATTGCCCGACCCTACGCCATTAGAGCGCGCTGACTTTTTACTGCTTGAAAGCACCTACGGCGACAAAAACCATGAGTCCCGCGCTGACCGTTCTCAGCGGTTAAAAGCCGTGGTTGAGCGTTGCGTGGAGAACAAAGGTGTTATTTTAATTCCGGCTTTTAGTATTGGTCGCACGCAGGAGCTTCTGTACGAACTGGAAGACATTATTCACACCGCGCGTGAGCAGGAAGCTGAAACCGGTGAGGTGAATAAAGTTTGGCATAAAATGACGGTTATTCTGGATTCCCCGCTGGCTGTGCAGTTCACAAAACAATACCGAACAATGAAGAATTTATGGGACGAAGAAGCTCGCAAACGTTTAAGTGATGACCGCCATCCGCTTAATTTTGACCGCTTGCTGACGGTAGATGAGCACAGCGAACACGAGCGCATTGTGAACCTTTTGCAGAGTAGCGGTGACCCTTGCATAGTTATTGCTGCCAGCGGTATGTGTACCGGCGGGCGCATGCTGAACTACTTAAAAGCTTTGTTACCAGACCCGCGCACTGATGTGCTGTTTGTCGGGTATCAGGCTGCGGGTACACCGGGACGGGATATTCAGCAATATGGTCCGGGTGGCGGTTATGTCGAGCTTGACCACGAGCGGGTTTGGATTAAAGCGGGCATCTATACCTTAGGCGGCTACTCCGCCCACGCCGACCAACAAGAGCTGCTGGACTTTGTTAACGCCACCGAAGAGCCGGTTAAGCGCATACGGTTAATTCATGGCGAAGCCGATGCACGACAAGCGTTAGCGGCTAAGATTAAAGCTCGTTACGGGTTGGACGTAGCCTGACATTTATGTCAGGGGCAATATCCCACCTGACATAAATGTCAGGCTACATTGTGGGCATATCAGTCCACAAAATAGTCCACGGGTAGGTTAAAAAATGTGGATAAGCCTTTGGCTTGCTTTAAATTAACGTTACGTTTTCCGTTTAAAATTTCGCTGATAACGCTTTGTGGAGCCACGTTCTTAAGGTCTTTCTGCTTAACGGACTTTGAGTCCATAAGCAAACGCAAACGCTCCGCCACAGAAACTTTGGGCATATCCATTTGCTTTTCAAACTCTTCAATACGATCAGCTATAGAGTTAGCAAAGACTAAAACAATGTCATTATCGTGCGTGGCGAGATCCGTTAAATAGTCCATAACCTCAGCACGTTCGAGGACTTCGTCTTCTGACTCTATTGGCATAGAAGTGTAACGAAAAAGCTCGTCTGCACTACCTGCAAATTTCATTGCCGTTGCACTTAGTGCGGAAGCAACTTGCCCAAGCGCTAAAATATCATCCTGTTGAGCATTCATAACAGCTACCTCTTTAATTTGCCCTGGTGTACGTTTTGTTTACACCATTTATCGTATTTCGCGTGCGAAAAAACGCCTCTGATAAACAATATGTCATGACCCAGTTTTGCAAGTATCCGGCAATCAGTACCGTGAACATCGAAAACATACAAATCAAACACTGAACCATAATCGCCATGCTCGTTCTTAAGCCGTTTCCCGGCAATACGATCTGTGTTCCAACCAGAAGCATCTAACCATGCTTTTTTAATCTCTTGATAAGAATTAGCGTTAAGCTGCTTCTGGTCAAAAACCTGACACCATAAATCTAAGCCTATCTGCCATTGCGGGTAGGCGAGCATGGCATCTTTTATTCGCTTTTTAGTAATAATTCGCAATGTGTATCCTTACACTTAAAACAATATCGCATTTTGCGATATTTGGCAATATCCGTTATTTGAGGCGAAATAGTATATTAGTTTTGATTCCGTTCGTGTCAAATTTAGGGGGTTTGAGTAGCCTGACATTTATGTCAGGGCAAATGTCTCACCTGACATAAATGTCAGGCTACATCGTATTCATGCCGGGGCTACGAAGAGGTCAGGTAATTTGATTGACAAATTCCCCGATGCACCTGTACCGGATATTACGCAATAGTTGCAATTCACCAGCTTTTCCCTCATAAACAGGCATCTCTTCTATCTGTGCAATAAGTTCATCTGCCTGCTGTTGAATTTGAACGCAAAGTTTGTCAATTTCACGCTCTGCAACACGCTGACTTAACCTAAGCTCTTGCGCGAAAACTAACACGTTCTCCCGGGTGACTTGCCCAAAGTTCCTCGCATTTCCCAATGGCTGAGACAACTCCTCATTAATATGCTCACCGGCAGCTGCGTAAACAGCTGTCGATAAAAGGTCATAATGTGGCATCAGCTGGCAGTCGTTCAAACTGTATGAAAATGTCAGGTTTTTTAAGTGAGCATCGCCGTTACCAACAAGGAAATTAAACAGCGCCCAGCGAAACAAACGGATTGCCGTTTGCGCGGGAGCTCGTGTCATTGCAATTAAACGATTAAGCGCGGTGACGTTACTTGCCCGGTATTTAGCCGATGCAGAAATATCCAAAATTTGGCAACCATCCAGAACATGAAGCCGCTTAATGTTTGGTAGTTGCCCAGTACGATCAAAGCGTTCAACAATGTAGACCGGTTCCGGGATGTAATCGATAGCAACACGTGGAACCGTTAACTGGCACTTTTCGGCTAATGTCATTACGAAGTGTTCATTGCGCACAGTAAACCAGTATGAGCCCGGTTCAGAGTGTTCCGGTTTTAAAATATGCGTTGATGGCACCTGCCCGCTTGGCTCAAACCGCTCTTTTCCTTTTATTACCAACAACATTTTATGCTGTGCGCCAGCAAGCGACATGCGCTTACGTTCTTTATTATTGAGCTGTGTTTTCGGCAATTTTTGAATTCGTTGGCTTAGTTCTTTGTCCGACAAAGGAAACAGTTCACCCGGCGGCAGTTTCTCATCGGGTTTTAGCAAGGTAATAGCACCTGCTGATTCAGACCCTATAGCCTCTAGAAGCGCAAATGCGTCCTCTTTATCTAGTTGATAGTCTTTTGCCAAAACCTCGCGGGCTTTCTCTTCCGGCAACAGGTTGTCAAAAAACCATTGAACTGGGCGTTTGGTGCCGGTATCGATATGCGCTTCTTGCCGTAAGAGGAGCGACGGAGTAAGCGGAAAGGCATTCGGCTTACTGAGCCAGTCGAGGGCGTATTCAAATGCCCATAAACCATTGTGCTCGCGCAGTTCGCCGACAATATTATCGTTGATATAAACGACAAGACGGCGTTCTTCAACTATGGATTCACTCATTGCCGGTTAGCTCTTGTAGCTTTTGATTGCATGAGCTGTCGGGGACATCCAAATACACTTTTATACCCAACGCTGAGAGCATGTTAAGCGCTTTCTCCAGTTGCACAGTTGGTTTTCCGTTCTCAAATTGGCTAACAAAGTTAATACCGCAACCAGCAAATGACCCAGCTGTTGTCTGATCCAGCTTTTGCTGTTGCCGCACAACTTTCGCTACTTTTCCAATGACCTTTGTGTTTTTCGCCTCTAACAACATAGTAGCTCCTAATTCACGCAATAGAGTGAATATAGAGCTTTTTTTAGATTAGATCAATTTAATTCATTAGATCTAATGAATATGCTTTATTTATTGTGGAGTTCTTGTTTATTCATTTGAACGAGTGAATGTAGCCTGACATTTATGTCAGGGCCAATATCTCACCTGACATAAATGTCAGGCTACATGGCGTGCACGTCAAGGGTACGTGGTGGGCATGTCCGGCGGCAAGGCGGGTGGTCACCCCCACTCAACAACAACGGGTTGTTCGAGGTAGGGGTTGTGGTGGGCGCGCAGGCTTTCTTTGGCTGCTTCTTCGGAGTTTAGTCCGTGGTCGATGCTGCCGTCGTTGTAGCGCAGGGCGAAGGGCTGGTTAAACGGCCGCGAGCGCACGCAGTCATAAAAGGCTTTCAGGGTATGACAGGTTGTCGCTGTCATTTTGCTGTTACTGGTGTTGTCACTGGACATAGTTCACCTCGCGCGTTCAGTCGATGCAGATTGATCCACTGTTGTTCAAAAAGTTCGTTAAAAGCGGCAGCCTTTGCCAGCGCCCGCTGAATGGTGGCTTCATCGGCTTCGACGATAACCTGCAGCCGCATAGGCCGGTGCACAAAGTCGCTACCGTTATGTACTGACTGCCAGGCCAGCCCCTGGCGCAAGTCACCACCGTTGCCTTCAAAAACACCAATGTCGTTGGCTACTCGGTTATGCAGCAACTTATTGCCGCTACCCAGTTGTTTGGGTTCGGTTACTGAGCAGTAGTACTGCCAGTTTATCCAGTTAGCGACCAGCCCCGGAGCGCTCATGAGCTGAGCCAGCAGTTCACCATTTGGGTCATTTTTACTGTTGTAGTCGTGCAGAAAGTTACTGCCGATGGTATCAGCCGAGGTTAGCCGATCAGCCTGTCCGAAAAATAAGACGTTGTTGTCAGCCAGCCCCCATTCCGGGCGTAGTTCAGCCCAATGGCCGGAACGTGTTTTACGGTCTTTTTCTGACTCGCCGCAGGCCTGGGTTAGCTTTTCTGTTGCTGCGCGGAACACTTGTTTGACGCTGTCCGGAACAGTATTGGACAGCCAGATAACCTTATCGGTTACGGTTTCATGCATAGCGGAATGGAACTGAGTAGCGTCGGGAATAGCAACGCCCTGCTCGCGCAATTGTTCACGAATATCCTGGTTGTTAAGCAGCCGCACTAATACCCGGGCACTTAACGCACCGGTTTGACCACCGCAGGCGCCGCAGTTAAGTCCTGCTCGTTGAGCATTGTTGCTGTGATGCGAGCCATGCCCGACCAGCACAATATGCCTCGCGAAGCGAGTAAACTGCATTCCCGCCAGAGCCTGCTGGCAAATACTCACCAACGATTCCATTGACGCCTCGCCGTTATGCTCACAAATGCTGCCGTCAGCAATGTACGCATTATTAGCTGTAGCCAGTTGTCCGGGCACTCCGGTGAGTAAGGACTTCAGTTTACTTAAGCCCAGTGCTTCAACGCCGCTGAACATGGAGACCGGCGCATTGAACATATTGCTTAATAAGGAACCAACCGATTGCTTACGCGCTGGTGCTTTAATGTAGTACGCCGGTTGCAGTAACCCCGGTACATGAGGAACATTGCGACCTTTACGCTGAATGGCCAGCGGCACCCCAAAGAACCCGGCAAAGCCTTTGCTTTGTACTAAGCTGCCCAGGCTTTTCCCAGCCTGTTCCAGCGCACGACGATAACGCTCTGAGCGCACATCAATACAGAACACCGCCTGCACGTCCGGCGCGTTACTCTCTTCTACTGTGTCGGGTTTAAACTGCAAAGTGTTTAGCTGCGAGCGTTCGTAAACCGCCTGCCATTGCCACAATAAGCTGTTGTGCTGCTCAATATGAGCCACCTGCCCTTCACAATTTTCAACTTGCGCGCTTAAAGCCTGCTGCAGCTGCTGATAAACCTTAGTATTGGTGCGCTCGGCCAGCTGCCACAGAATGTATTCCCAGGCCAGACGAATGCACAGCAGTTCGAATACCCACTGGCTGTCCTGACGAGCGTCCTGATAGGAAAATGCCGCGGCCCAACCCCATAAGTCACTGATAAGCGCCTGGCTGTAACAGCGTAGAGCGTAATCTGACGCGTCACTTAAAAAGTTGTCATGGCACACTTGAATAAGCTTGTGTGGGTCATCCGGCAATTGTGCGAACAATTCGGTGAGTTCAGCCTCGTCCATTAAGGTTTCAATGCCGCGATCGGCACGCGAAATAGTCAGCCAATGCTGATACAACGAACTGTCTTTACCGGCCTGCTGAAAGCGGGTTGGAAACTGCATGAATAAGCCACAGGTTTGGCTAATTTGTAGCACCACTTCGTCGTTCCAGCGCATTTTGCGGCGACGCCGCGTGTATTTGTCCACTAACTGACTGAGGTTACGCCACTGCGGCAGTTGCGCTTTTAGCAGGGAGCGCTGCTCCAGCTCGTTTACCATTTTGTTGGTGACCAGCGCTGCGTCTATTCGATTTTGCTGCCATTGTTGCCAGTAAAAGTCCGGGCTCATGAGCAAACGTGTTCCGGCGCTGTAACGCCAGTGCGCAGCAACACCGGCTACCGGCTGTTGGCGGTAATGCCAGAAGGGGTTAACCGCTATCCACTGAGACAACGGCCATTGTGGCGCAATGGCTTTACTCACCTGCCCGGCAATAGTCGCTAAACGATTCGCTGCGCTCATGAGTGTTTCTCCTGCTGAATGCGACCCTGCCGCTGGTAATAGTGAATGGGGTGACTGGGCCAGAGCCACAGCACCAGCCGCGTTAACCATTCGTCTAGATACAACCCGGCGTTTAAGGTAATGAACCAGCGCTGGCTAAGCCGGTGCGACGGCGTGTGATGCACCAGCCAGTAGGTAAAGGCGAAGGCGTTAAACATAAGGGTTACAGCAGGCTCCAGCCAGACGTTACTGAATGGTGGCTGCGGCTCAATAATCTGATGCGCCAACGCACCCAGCAAAAGGTAAACTACGACAGTTAACGCCGACACCGCAATTCGCAGAAGCTTCTGATGCAGGTTCATCCATAAGGTAGTTAGCGCCATGGCGAGTAACGCCGACGGAAGCCATTTAGGGTTACCGAGAAACCACCAGCAGGCAGCGGCAATAATGCCCTGAAACACCATAAAGACAACGCCAATACGCCACAACGACCGGGCCTGAGGCTGCTTTATTATTGCGACCTCGCTTACCGACAAAAACGCATGGGCTTTATAAACCGAGTGCGCCACCAGGTGCAGTAGGGCTAAGTCGTAATAACCTAAGCCAATTTCCAGCAGCATAAGCCCCATTTGCGCGCTGGTAGACCAGGCTAAGCGCACTTTTATGCTAATGCGGGTGGCCATAATAAGAGCGGCAAAGCAGCACGACGCTGCCGACACCAGACACAGCAGCCACACGGCCGGCGCGCTGTTACTCCATAGCGGTACGGTTGCCAGCAGTAAAAAGCCGCCAAGGTTAATAATACCGGCATGCAACAAAGCTGAGACCGGGGTCGGTGCTTCAACCACCTGGATAAGCCAACCGTGCAAGGGTAGCTGGGCGCATTTAATGAGCGCCGCCATAACCAGGCACAGCGCGGCAATATGCTGAGAGAGGTGCGTGGGGGCAGTGCCGAACTGCTGCAAAGCCGTGTCCAGCTGCAGACTGCCGGTTGTTAAGTACATAATAATAAAAGCCGTGCCCAAAAAGGTTTCGGAGCAGCGTGCCAGAATGAATTTTTTATGGGCAGCCAGTACGGCGCGGTCGCGTTCGGGGTAGAACATAAGCAGGCTGTGCAACTGCAGGCTTATTGCCATCCAGGCGGCGAAAAAGACAATAAGGTTATTGCTGACAATAAGAATGAAGACCGCTATAAGGCAGCCAACCAGCTTGGTGACGAATGCGCGGCGGCGCGGGTCCAGCCGGAAATTTCTGAAGGCGTAACGCGTAACGACCCACGCTAATACTGCAACCAGCACCAGTAAAACCGGTCTTATGCCCGATAGTGTCAACCATTCCGCCATGAATGCGCCTCGTGTGTCTTCTTTGGAGCAATTATGGGGGCTGGCTTGATGTTAAGTAAAATAGATATAAACTATAAATTCATTCGCTTTAAGTGAACGGTTGGTAAGCCCGATGAATTATAAACACCTTTATTACTTTTGGCACGTTGCAGAAAACGGGCATTTAACCCAAACCGCGCAAAAGCTTCATGTGTCGCAGTCGGCGTTGTCGGCGCAAATAAAACAATTGGAAGAGTGGCTGGGTACGCCTCTGTTTGAGCGCACAGGGCGTAAGTTAGTACTGACTCAGGCCGGGTACATTGCGCGCCAGTATGCCGACCGCATTTTTCACGAGGGTGAGAACCTGGTTAACCAGCTAAAGCAAGGTATGGACGGCAGCGATTTGGTTGTGCGTATTGGTCATGCCTCGACCATGTCGCGTAACTTTGTGGAAGCTTTTATTCACGAGCTGGTGCATCAGCAGGACGTTCAGTACCGGCTGCATTCGATGACGCCGGACCAGTTATTTAATGAGCTGGCGGATCATCAAATTGATATTGCGCTGGCCAATACCAGTGTTCGCGGCAGCGACAAGCAATTGTGGCAGAGCCGTTTACTGGCGCGGCAGCCGGTGTCTGTTATTGGGCCACCGGGTCGTGACATTGAGCAGTTAACCGATGTGGCTTTGCGCAATAATAACTGGGTGTTACCGCCGGAGAATATGCCGCTGCGGGCGGCTTTCGATATGCTCAGTGCGGAGTACAACTGGCAACCGCGAGTGCTGGCCGAAGCCGACGATATGGCAATGCTGCGCCTGTTGGCCAGGGATACCGGCGCGCTGGCAGTTATTCCGGACGTTGTGGTACGGGACGAGCTGACCAGCGGGCAATTGAAACGCTATTTAACTCTGCCCAATGTGTTCGAGCATTTTTACGCCATAACCCTGAAGCGCCCATTCGAACACCCCATGGTCGCCAAGCTGCTGCAGCGGTTTGTTTAATGTTACGTGAACTACACCCACCGAATGGGTTGGCGGCCGTGTTGCTGCAAATAGTCATTGGTTTTGCGGAAATGATTGGCGTCGAAGAACCCACGATGTGCTGACAGCGGCGATGGATGCGGCGCGGTCAGTATGCAATGTTTGTTGCCGTCAATAAGCGGTATTTTTTTCTGCGCGTGCGAGCCCCAGAGCAAAAACACCACATGATCGGTAGCGTCTGACACCTTGCTGATAACCGTATCGGTAAAAGTTTCCCAGCCCCAGCTGGCATGACTGTGCGCATTGCCCTGCTCTACGGTGAGCACGGTGTTGAGCAACAACACGCCCTGCTCGGCCCAACTGGTTAAATCACCATGCTGTGGTAAGACGGTATCGGGGTAGTCTATGGCTATGGCTTTAAACATATTGCGCAGCGACGGCGGAAACTTAACGCCTTCGGGTACCGAAAAACTTAAACCATGCGCCTGACCGGGGCCGTGGTATGGGTCCTGCCCCAGAATAACCACTTTAATGTTTTCCGGATCGGTGAGCTTAAGTGCGTTGAATACGTCTTCTTTGGGCGGATACACTACGGTTTCCTGCCGCGCCTGCTCTACCCGCTGCCACAGCTGCTGAAAATAAGGCTTCTGCTTTTCTTCGGCTAAAAGAGTGCTCCAGGGCATAGTCTTATTCCTTTGTTTTGTGTCGTGCCGGGTTCCACGTACGTTGTTGCTGACGGCGTAGCCTGACATTTATGTCAGGTGAGATATCGTTCCTGACGTAAACGTCAGGCTACAATTAATTACGTTTCATAACCATTAGGGTTTTGGCGTTGCCACCGCCAGGCGTCTCTCACCATATCTTCCAGACTGTGTTGTGCCGTCCAGTTTAGTTCTTGCTGAATTTTCGCGGTATCTGCCCAGAATGCCGCTAAGTCGCCCTGTCTTCTCGTTTCAAAGGTAAAAGGTACTGACACATTATTCGCCTTCTCGAAGGCCTTAACCATGTTCAGCACCGACACTGGCTGACCGGTTCCTAAATTGTAGGTATGTACTCCCGAGTGCTGCGCACATTTCTCAGCAGCCACCTGGTGGCCTTTAGCTAAATCGACTACATGAAGATAATCACGCTCGCAGGTACCATCCTCGGTCGGGTAGTCGTTTCCAAAAATGGATAACTTGTCTCTTCGCCCTATGGCTACCTGTGTGATAAAGGGCAACAAATTATTAGGAATACCTTTTGGGTCTTCACCAATGAGTCCACTGGGGTGCGCGCCAATAGGATTAAAATAGCGAAGTAAGCTGACCGACCAGTCCGGGTCTGCATGAGCTAAGTCGGTGAGTATACGCTCCACTATGGCTTTGCTCTCCCCATAAGGGTTGGACGTACTGCCTCGCGGCATAGATTCAACATAAGGCACAGGCGCTTCAGCGCCATAAACCGTTGCTGATGAACTAAAAATGATGCTTTTCACTCCAGACTTATGCATCGCCGAACATAAAGACAAAGTTCCGTTTACATTCGTATCGTAGTACTCCAGAGGCTTGTTCACGCTCTCGGCTACGGCTTTTAGTCCGGCAAAATGGATAACGCTGTCGATACTGTGGAGGCGCAACAATTGCTCGACTTTACCAGTATCGCGAATGTCTCCTTTAACAAAAACCGGTCTTTTACCGGTAATTTGTTCCACTCTTTTAAGGCTAAGATCAGAGCTATTAACTAAGTTATCCAGAACGACCACCTGGTGCCCTGCAGTGAGTAATTCAGCCACGGTATGAGAACCAATATAACCCGCGCCTCCGGTAACTAAAATTTGTGACATAGCCGTCCGCTTGATAACTGGTGTTATTTATTCTAACTAACTTACCGATGTTGTACTAACCGCTTCAACTGCTGCTGATAAAAGCTAATAACTTCTGCACATTTAGCCTGCGGTTCGAAATTACTCATATCATAGCTTACCGGAGAAGAGTTCTCAGCCGCCTGACGCATTTGAGTTGCCAGTTGTTGCACGTTACCAATTTCACTTAACGGATAGCCGAAATATGATTGTAAATACTTTCCGCCCTCTGAAGCGGTTGCGACAACCGGAAGCTCAGCATGCATTGCCTCAAGGAAAACCAATCCGAAAGGTTCGCTGTTGGCTGCACTCACAAAGACATCAAAACACGCCAGCCAGTCCTGCGGCTGTTGAGAAAACCCCGGCATAATAATGCTATCGTCAGCTTTATCTCTAATAGACTGCCAGTTTTTTCCATCACCAACAATTACCAGACGGCTATTAGGCACCTCAGCTAAGTTAAAAGCATCAACTAGCGTTTCGTGTCCTTTACTGGCGACAACACGGCCTAGCGCACCAAAAACTATCGCATCATCAGCTATGTCATATTGCTTGCGTAGCCGCTGGCGTGCATCGCCGCTAGCCGCCAGGGGCTTGCTCCAATTATCTATCTGTGTGCAATTCTGTCGTAAAGCAGCCGGAATCGCATCAAGCTGCCACGGCGCAATAGCGATTAACGCATTCAAGTGTTTATGTTGTTGAGGCTTATAGTAAATATGTAACGTCGCAACTCGTAAACACTGACCTTTCAACCCTTTCAAAGCTTTACAGGCAGCACTCAAATGCGCATGTGCAACGTCTGGATTTATTGTTTTAATGAGTCTACGGCAGCGCCAGCGTGCCAGTCCACGCCAACCACTTACTACATGAATAGTAACGTTTTTATTAATATGCTGGATAATGGCGTTATCGCGTTGCTCAGTGCCCCGGCAATGCAAGATCATACTGACATCGTGCCCGGCTTCCGCCTGCAGATTAGCCAGTTCTACCGCATGCCGTTCACTACCCGCAAAGCTGTGTGTCAAAATGGCATGTACTATTTTCATACACCAGTCCCTGCTGCCTTTGCTGCTGCAATATAGTGCTCAAGGACTCGCGTTGGCTCCACTTCTTTACGTAGCGGCCAGGCATTTAAATCAACTTCCGGAGCTGTCTCTATAAGCTCATTGGCTCGTTCAGCTAATGCATTAGCATCACGGCAAGGAACTAACCAATCTTCATGAAACCCCTGTAAAACATCGCTCGGCCCCGACGGACAGTCAGTTGACACAACGGGCGTTTCACAGGCTAACGCTTCAACAAGCACATTTGATAACCCTTCATAGTCGGAACTCAGTAAAAGTAATTTGGCATGTTTCATCCAGTAATACGGGTTGTCTACCTGTCCGGGAAGAATGACATTATCTGTGAGATCACGGCGTGCCAATTCCTTTTTTAACTTTTTTGACACACGGCATAACAGCACTAACTTCAGGCTCGGGGTTTTACGTAAAATCAGTTGGAATGCATCAAACAAAATATCATGGCGCTTAGCCTTAGCGTATCGACCTACATGAATAATATAGGGCTCAGCTACGGGTGGCTTTTTATCCACTTTCGCAAGAGAGCGAATTTCTTGAATATCAAAAGGATTAAATATAGCCTTTATACTCAATGGCTTAAGCCATGATTCTTGTTCTGTTTCAGCTTTTAACGACGGTGAAACCGTAATGAGGTGCTGGCCGACAAGAGCTTTTTTCTTGCGCTTGAGACGTATAAATTTCAACCAGCTCATACGCCGGTAACTAGCCAATTCTTTCGCGATTGATGTATGAATTATATGTAAAACGGGGGCATCAATAGCTAGTTTCTGAAGTAACATGCTGGCTTCGTCTAAGTGACCGAATACAGCCAAAACCCCTTCTTCCTGCTCAATACGTTGAATTCGTGAGGATAACAGTCGCAGAGCTTTTTTTTGCTTCCAAATAAAATCAAGGTTTTTTGCGTTACTCAACGGTAAACGATGAATATTGGGTATGTCCTTAATATCATATGTACAAATTTCACTTAGCACGATTAAGTGCGACGAATACCCCTGTTCAAGCGCGGTTTGGTGTAAGCGCATACAAACCTTTTCCGCTCCTCCACTACTTAATGTAGGGATAACATGAATAAGAGCCTGCATACTATTCTCCGCGTAATTTTGAATGGTAATAAAATCTCAATTGCTCTCGCAGGCGCACCCAGCGCCTTTTTTGCTTGTCTTTACGTTGCTCAATTTGCTGAATTTCGCTTGCGAAACTTAGATTATGCCCTGCAACATAAGGGGTTAGTCCCAGCACTTTAATCGGTACTTCCCATTGCCATTGTAAATCCACGTCGACGGGACGGAAGAAATTTGATCTTGAAGCCAGCAAACGTTTGGCGGCTTCATAGCTGACCACTTGGGCGCACGTTCCGGATGGCGCTTTGTCGTAACTCACCAGACTAAATCCGCCCTGCTTTTCAACGGGGGTTTCCTGGCGAGACTTAAATGGATTGCCGAGTTTGATGAATGACCAGTTTGATTCTAGTTGCTCTAAAACGCTGGGGATCTTAACGAAATCGTCACTTAAATGCAGATCATCTTCCAGAATAATGGCGTAATCCAATTGTTCATCAACAATCCGTTGCCAGCAACGAATATGGCTTAAGTAACAGCCGACTTCGCCCCATGTCAGATCATAATGATAACGTTTCTGAGCCCTAGCTTGATCAAAGCAAGCTCGCTCAGATTCAGTCAGATTACTTCCATCAGCGGCACTGACACGTTCAAACGGAATATTTAAAGCATCAAGCTGTGTTTTGGCGTCGGCCAGCCGCTGTTTAGAACGATCTAAGTTAATCAAAAAGGTTTTGTAATTCATGCAATGCTTTTTCTTTATAGATGAGTGTTTTTGGATACACTTTTAAGCTGTGTGTACGCAGAAAAGGATATGAAAAATATATGCGTATTAAACACGGTTTTTGCAAACGACGCAATTGGTGGGTAGTTAAGAAGCTCACTACAGAACAACCTGCAATGAGCCTCCGGTAGTCGTTTTTTCTGAATAATGTTATCAGATGCGCAGCCTGACGTTTACGTCAGGAACGGCATTCCTCCTGACATGAATGTCAGGCTACTTTGTCTTTTCTTGGTACTTTTCAAACCAATGCAGAATATAAGCTACTTTGTTCATCAGGTTACTGGGCCGCGCGTAAATACCGTGGCCTGAGTCCTGAATACGAACCATGGCGGTGTCCACACCTTTCAATTTCAGTGCCTGATAGTACTGCTCGGTTTCTGACATAGGCGTACGATAGTCGTTTTCACCAGTCAGCAGCATGGTTGGCGTAGTCACATTGCCGACATAGCTGATAGGCGAATACTTCATGTAATGTTCCATATTCTCCCATGGCAGACCCGGGAACCAGTACTGATAGAAAAAGTTGTACATATCGGCGGTAAGCACAAAGCTGTACCAGTTAATAACCGGCTTAGCCACAACCGCAGCTTTAAAGCGGTCGGTATGTCCGACTATCCAGGCGGTTAGCACGCCGCCGCCACTACCACCAGTAACGTAAAGCTCGTCTTCTTCGATAAAGCCTTTGTTAATAACTGCGTCTACGCCGTCCATTAAGTCGTTGTAGTCGTGGCTGGGGTAGTTGTGGTGAATTTCATTGGCAAAGTCCGAACCATAACTGGTACTGCCCCGCGGGTTGGTATAAAGCACCACGTAACCTGCCGCCGCAAACAACTGAATTTCAGCCGCAAAGCGAGGACCATAGTTAGTGTGCGGGCCGCCGTGAATTTCCAGCATTAGCGGGTAGTCTTTGTCTTTATCGAAACCCGGCGGGTAGGCTATCCAGCCCTGCAGGTCGATGCCGTCAACACTCGATTTATAGTTAATTTCTTCTACTTTAGCTAACTGCTTGTGCGCCAGCGCGTCCTCGTTTAACCGGGTGAGCTGCTGTACGTCTCCGTCGTCCCACCGTGCCAGCTCCGCTGGACGCATTGGGTTGGAGATGGTAAACGCTATGCGGTCATCTTTGGCTACGCTGAAGTCACCTCCGCCATATGGCCGGGCGTAAGACAACCCACCCACGCGGTCGGTCAGTTTCGTATGCTCTCCATTTAATGTGGTGCGGGCCAGTTGGCCAATACCGTTGTCGTCGTAGGTAAAGTACACACCCTGGCTGTCGCTGTCCCACTCAAAGCCTGTAACACCGCGATCTAGGTCTTCAGTAAGCAGTTCGACGTCGGAACCGTCTAGGTCCATTACGTACAAATTAGCCGCCTGAAAGCTCATTTTGGTGTCGTCATAACCGGTAAAAGCAATCTTCTCACCGTCGGGGGACACTTTTGGCGAACCATCGGGGCCGTCGCGGTCAGTAATAGCAGTGATTCCTTTATTATTCAGCGTTAAACGATAAATTTCGCTGTTAACCGGCTGGCGAAAAGCGTCGTCACGGCGGTTTGCCGAAAAGAAAATATGCTTACTGTCCGGCGACCACGATAGTTGCCCACCGTGATTAAATTCTTCGTCTGTTAGCTGACGCGGAGAGCCACCGGTCGCCGGAATAACATAGATTTGCTGGTGTCCGTCTTTGGCATAACCACCGCCGTCATAACGGTAGTTGCCTTTATCGATATACTTAGGCGCAGCAGTCCAGTCGGCACCTTCGGGTTTGCCCGGTAAGCTGACCGGAGCCGGTTGTGACTTGGGTGTAAACATGGAAAACGCAATTTGGCTGCCATCGGGTGACCAGCTTAAGCCAGATGGCGCTTGTGTTAGCTGAGTAACTGCCGCGCTGTCACCGGAATCGACCCAGTAAATATGCACTTGCGGAGAGCCGGTTTCGGTTGATACGTATGCCAGGCGGTCGCCACTGGGTGACCAGACCGGCTGGCTTTCACTGCCCTGACTGCCGGTTAACGGGCGAATATCACCGTCGGGCAGGCTGGCCCATAAACGCCCCACTTTGCGGTCGTTGTTTATGTCCATAGACTGACGAACAAATACTGTCCATTCGCCGCTGGGGTGAATAGTCGGTGATGATGCGTATTCCAGCGTGAAGATGTCTTCTAACTGGAGTTTTTCCTGGGCTGCGGCTGTACCTGAAAGCATCAGCGCCGCCGCTGTTATTATCCATTTTTTCATTGTTGTTCTCCCGGAAAATGTAACCTGCCGTGATGTAGCCTGACATTTATGTCAGGTGAGATATTGTTCCTGACATAAATGTCAGGCTACATAATAAAAAAACCGCCTCAGTAGAGACGGTTTTATCGTGATTCACGGTGTGAATCAATGTATTAGAACGCGTATGAGAAGCTGACTGACGCATAATCGCGGTCAGAGAGCGGATCGAGTTCTTCATCAGAATACATGGTGTAACCTAAGCTAACCTTGTAGGTTGACAGGTAGTCGGCTACCAAATTCAAACCTAATGACTTACGACCTTCAATAAAGTTACTGTTAGTTGAGTAGCCATTTACGTCGTGGTTAAACTGAATAGTTGGGTTTAAACCCCAGCCCTGCCAAACGTTTGAATATTCAAACTGGAAACGGGTGCGGTAACCCCAGGCTGTTGATGTAGCAAAACCTTCGCAATTGCCGACTCGGCTTTGGAATTGTTGTGCAACATCACCACGGCCAGCCTGCTCGGCTGCCCCAATAAGCGGGTTCATATCAGCCTGAGTTAAACACTTACCATACAATGGCAGACGACCATAACGTTGCTCTTGTAATCCCGGCATGTCGTGAACGTTATTCATAGCCACTTCGCCCACGAAAGTCATGCGATCAGAGCCCCACAAGCGGTCAACAAAACGCACAAAGCTTAACTGGGTTTGACTAACGTCTAAACGGTCATAACCATGAGCTAAACCATTACCGCCAAACGGGGTGTTATTAAAACGGTTTGAAAAGGTACTTGGCACATTTGGACGCAGACCAGTCGTTAAAATTTCGGTGGTGTTAATTTGCACAGGCACACCATCACGGTAACTGTATTCACCGGAAACTGACCATAGGCCTAAGTTAGTACTAAAACTAAAGCCATACACTTCGGTGTCTTCTGGGTACTCGAGTACTAACCGGGGGCCATCAATAGGGTAGCCATTAGGAGAAGACCAGGTAAAACCAAGATCAAGAGGCGATACGCCTTCCTGGCTCGCTCGAGGATCTTCTGTCCAGTTATAAGCCGAAATAATAGGCGTATTGTTATGCAGGTTAAGATAATAAACGCCAAATTCAGCACCAAGATCTAACGAGTAGTAACGTAGGTTAGCACCCCACTGACCGCTGTCAGAGGCTTCTAAAACTGGGTTACTACCAATATAAGCGCCAGCTTGTACCGACTCAAAGTCGCTTAAAAAGTTTCCTTCGGTTAGTTCGGGGTTAAGCGTGACCTTGCCGCAACCCGGACCACCAATAATATCAACGCTTGAGAAATACGTACCACAGCCATCGAGTTTGGTGTTATCCCACTCATACTGGTAAAACGCTTCTAAGTTAAGCGAGTCGGTTAGACCAATGCTAGTACTGAACATTCCTACGGGTAGCAAGGCTTCTTTAACTTCAGCGCCCGGACGACGAGCAGCGTTAACATCTAACGGGTTAATGTCGTTGATGCCATTAAAAATAAAAGAGCTTTCACCCCAGCTTAATACCTGGCGGCCCAAACGAACGTTAGTTGGCATGCCACCTAAGTCAAAGTTAGCGTAAACGAAGGCATCCAATAGTTCGACACCTTTGCCCTGCGAGTAATCGTCAAAGATATCGTCGTTTAACTTGGTGTCAGGGTAATAATTATTACCGGCATGGCCATGCGGCATGTTTTCTTCTGAAACCACATAGTCGTACCAATAGTTGAAACGGATAAAGGCACCGTGGTCGCCACCATCAATGCTTAAATCGTGTACGCCTTTAAAGACCGATGACACTAAGTCACCTTTATCGAAGTTCAGGTTGCCGTCGTCGCCAACACTAGACCCCGCTGTACCTCCGGGCATATTGCCGGGGTGGATGAGATGGCTGGCCTGATCTTCCATACGCCACGAAGCGCCATAAGACAGAATAGAATCGAATTTAATTTCATAATCGCCGACTTCAAAGTCAGCTGCCTGGCTTGGTACTGCGAAGCTCAGTGCAATGGCCGTAGCCAGAGGAAGTTTTTTTAGCATAGTTGTTCTTCTTTTCATTGTGAGCCACCTAATCTTTTTAACTTGTTTGGCGGTTATGTCTGAATCATGTCCGATGAGTTAAAAATATGCAAGTATATGAACACGAAAATATAACAAGTTGTTAGAAAAAGTGCGGGGAAATGTCGCTACTGACGGCTAAAACTGCGCGCCAGCAGCGACTTTTAACAGCTAAATAGAAGTTAAATTTTACTGTTTAATTCCGGTAGTACGTCGAATAAATCGGCGACTAATCCGTAGTCTGCTACCTGGAAGATAGGCGCTTCTTCGTCTTTGTTGATAGCAACAATGACTTTAGAGTCTTTCATACCGGCTAAGTGCTGGATAGCACCACTAATGCCAACCGCAATATAAAGCTGCGGCGCAACAATTTTACCGGTTTGACCAACCTGCATGTCGTTGGGTACGAAACCCGCGTCTACTGCGGCACGTGATGCACCGACTGCAGCGCCCAGTTTGTCAGCTACGTCTTCCAGCAGGTGGAAGTTTTCGCCATTTTGCATACCACGACCACCAGAAATAACGATTTCTGCTGAAGTCAGGTCAGGGCGTTCAGATTCGGCCAGTTGTTCTTCAACGAACTCAGATTTGTCGTTGTTAAATACGGAGTCGATGTTTTCAACGTCGCCGCTACCGCCTTCTTCTGCGACAGCATCGAACGCCGTTGCACGAACAGTAATGACTTTAATGTTGTCTTCTGACTGCACAGTGGCAATGGCGTTACCGGCATAGATAGGACGCTTAAAGGTGTCTTCGCTTTCTACCGAAATAATGTCAGAAACCTGTGCTACGTCTAATAGTGCAGCAACGCGCGGCATGAAGTTTTTGCCGGTAGTTGTGGCCGGAGCCAGAATGTGACTGTAGTTTTTACCTAAGTCGGCTACCAGTTCGCTGATGTTTTCCGCCAACTGATGCTCGTAAGCTTCATTGTCTGCCAGGAAGACCTTCTTCACACCGTCGGCTTTTGCTACGTTTTCAGCAACGGTTGAGCACCCTTTACCGGCAACCAGCACCTCGATCTCGCCACCGATTTTCTGTGCAGCGGCTAACGTTTTCAGGGTTGATGGATCAACCGCGTTATTGTCGTGTTCTGCTACCACTAAGATGCTCATAATACTTTCGCCTCGTTTTTCAGTTTGTCGACCAGCTCATCTACGTCAGCTACTTTCACGCCGGCACTACGTTCCGCAGGCGTTTCAACTTTCAGTAGCTTGATAGTGCGCTTAACTTCCACACCCAGTTCGTCCGGAGTTGTGGTTTCCAGCGGCTTACGCTTGGCTTTCATAATGTTTGGCAACGACGCGTAACGCGGTTCATTCAGGCGCAGGTCAGTGGTGACAACCGCTGGCAGATTCAGCTTAACGGTTTGCAGACCGCCGTCGATTTCCCGAGTGACATTAACAAAACCGTCACCCACTTCCACTTTAGACGCAAAGGTACCTTGCGGCATACCGGTTAAGGCGCCCAGCATTTGGCCGGTCTGGTTGTTGTCTGAGTCGATAGACTGTTTGCCCAGAATAACCATGTCCGGACCTTCTTTCTCTACGACGCCTTTTAAGATTTTGGCGGCAGATAAAGAGTCTGGCATGTCGTCGGTTTCAACCTGAATGGCACGGTCTGCGCCCAAGGCTAAAGCAGTGCGAAGTTGTTCCTGCACGGCTTTAGGGCCAATAGAAACAACCACCACTTCGTCTGCAGTGCCCGCTTCTTTCAGGCGCACGGCTTCTTCTACCGCAATTTCACAGAATGGGTTAAGTGCCATTTTGACGTTTGCCAAATCGACATCGGACTGATCTGGTTTAACGCGCACCTTGACGTTGTAGTCAATGACGCGCTTAACCGCGACAAGTATCTTCATGTTGTCTTCCTTTTTCTGGAATGTTCTGAATGTTGGTATTTATTATGTTGCCATTATCCTAGACTGGCGTCGATCTCACAAGTTATGGGAGAATAAAACTCTATTGCCGTAAGGGAGAGTTTACATGGCCAGCTGGGAACAGCTTTTTCGTCACTTAGTTCAACAAGCTAAAAGTCTACCAGAATACCCGCCGGAATGTCGTGATGACGATCATCTGGTGGGTGGCTGCGAGGCGAAGGTGTGGCTGTGGCTGGATACCTCTGATGTGGAGGCAGTAGTGATTCGTTTTGACTCGGAGTCACGCATTGTGCGCGGCTTACTGGCGCTTTTGCAACAACGGCTGGACGGATGCCCTGTAGCGGAAATAGCGGCCTTTGATATTGACGCCTTTTACCGAGCCGAAGGCCTGGACAACGCGCTCAGCCCCTCGCGCAGCAACGGCCTGTACCAGGTAGCCAAAACCTTGAAGCTGCGGGTTATTGAGGCGTGAGAGAGCGCTGAGGTTATAGGAACTACTGCGGAGGACGCCCGTGAATACATCCCTGTAGGGCTTGGGCAGCGCCATCCTTGGCGCTGCACACCTCCGCAGTAGCTCCCATAACCGTCGGGCGCGCTCACGATACCTTCAATGTACGGCGCTTTAACCGGGCGGATGCCGGAACCAGGCCAACTTTTAGTCCAAAAGGCTTAAACAGTCTATTAATGACATCACTAGAATAATTACCCAAGTCATTTTCAACTTCCGAAACGGTCTTTCGGGAAGTTTTCGTGAGCTCGGCATAGTCGCTTTGATTCATTGCAGTAATTTTTTTCCTGAACTCCTGCAACGCTTGTCCCTGGCTTATTTCACCCTGTAATAGCTGTAGCGCAATACGTTCAATAAGAGCTTCTCGCTCTTCGCCGCTAAGCCGGTTATTCTTGCTCATAGCAGCCCCCAGCGTTTCAGTTTTTCTGGAATATTTGCCAGTCCGACTTTGGGCATGGTCATAATACTTCCTGGAACGCCCCGCTTTCTTAACCTACCTTCCAAACCAATAAGTTGCTCAGCGGTTTTATGCAAACCATCGAGCAATTGCTCCGGTTTAATCAAGTCTGAAAGCTCTTCACAAATCGCGCTAAAATTATATTCGCCGCCGCTTTCCATTGGCTCTCCCCAAACGGTCGATCTTGGTACACCTTCGGGGTCTGCTCGCATTGGAGCAAAATCATAAATTGGAGTGAGCTTTATTCCGCTTTCATCTCTGAAAAATGCCGTGTTGCGACCGTGATTATCCGAATTCCCAAAAGCGATATTCAATAGATCCCGCCGTACCCATTCGGTTACAAACGCCTCTACATTAAAATAAGCTCCCTGCTCTTTCACCATGTATGAGTTTTCAATTTTGCTGACTAACTCACGTATTACATCGGCATGACGAAGACGTACACCTGGCGCTCGCTTTAATATTGAATAGACAGACTCCATAGCCTTACGAGTAACGACGCCGTTAACAACTTCAACGTCGAAACGCGGAAGCCAAAGTGACGGAAAGTTATCTCCTTCTTCAAGCCTCATCTGTTCGGTTGCGATGGCGCTAACTCCCATTTCCTCAAGCTCGCAATAAAAGTGATATTCCGCGCGCAGGATATCGCAGTCAATTTGCTTTCGTTGACCTCGGGGAAACTTCACCAGATAAAATGCGTCCTGAGTATTGGTACCGTCTTGAAATGTATCTATCCAAACCTCGTCATTATTATTGCATCGCAGCAATAATTTTGGCGCTTCCCCGCCCGCGCCGGTTGCTCCCCCGGCAATGGCCCCCCGCTGTTGAGCATATTCTAGAAAGCTCGCGTTTCTCTCTACAACGTCGCTGACAGTAAACTGGGGAGGTTTTATAGCTTCGTTCTGGTTTTCGACAGCTTCTTTTATTCTCAAATGTCCAACAGGCGCAATCGCTACTTTTTCCAGTAATATCAGATTTTGTTCGCTTAGTGGCGAATTGGATATTTCAATCTGATCTACCCAAAACCGTCGTGCCGCACCACTTGGGATAATATCGTCAAGAAAACGAAGCCAACCGGGTTGATCGTCGTCATCAAAGTAAAGCTGAACTGGATGGTTTAAGGAAACAGCATGGTGGTCATCCTGCTCCAGGTGCTCAATAGCGTAGTCCGTTTTATACTGCACTTGTACATCGGGCTCATTCTGCCCGGCTCGTTCAGTAAAAGTTAACATGGCTATGTCCTGCCATTGGCTTTGCAGGTAAGCCTGGATCGTAAGGCTGTTCATAACACACCTAAATTGAGTGATATTACACTCAAAATAGACAAAAAAATCTATTTTTGCAACCTATATCACGCAAAAGATTATTTTTTGGATGTCAATCGCTTCAATAATGTAGCGGTGGCTTGCATGGCGAAGCTGCAGGTGACTACCATGGCGGCGCCAAAGCCGGAGCTGCAGTCCATGCGCATGGTGCCGGAGCCCGGTTTTTGCAGCGTGACTTCGCCTTCGTGTTCACCGGAAATTATTGGATAGCGCAACTGCTCTTCGGAATAGACACAGTCAACGCCCCATTTACGTTTGGGGTTCTTGGAAAAGCCGTAGTCGCGGCGCAGTTGTGAGCGCACCTTAGCCAACAACGGGTCTTGTTTGGCTTTGGCAAGGTCACCGACGCGGATCATACCAGGGTCTATCTGCCCACCCGCTCCGCCGCACACCACTATGCGCAGCTTGCGACGCTTACACCAGGCCACTAAAGCCGACTTAGTATTAACGCTGTCTATGGCATCGAGCACGGCATCGGCGCCGGTTAAGTATTCTTCAAAGTTTTCCGGCAGCAAATAGTCGTCAATTAACCGCACTTCGCAGTTAGGATTAATGCTTTTCACCCGCTGCGCCAATACTTCGCTTTTAAGCTGGCCTATGGTGTTATCCGTTGCCGGTAGCTGGCGGTTAATATTAGTGACACACACGTCATCCAGGTCTATAAGCGTTAGCTTACCAATACCTGTACGCGCCAGAGCTTCCACCGCCCATGAGCCAACGCCGCCAAGCCCGGCGACCACAATATGTAACTGCTGAAACTGCGTTAACGACGCTTGTCCGTATACACGGCTTACGCCGCCAAAACGTTGATCAGGTACTTCTTCACTCATGGCTGGGTTGTTCACTCACATCGTAAATAATAATGCCCACCTGGTGCACTTCACCACGCGGGTTCTTCAGCGGAATTAAGGTGACATTCTGGTACATCCATTCACTCTGCCCGCTTATTGGGCGGCTGTGGCGAAAACGAAAGACGTAAGGACGTTGTTGCCAGGTAATAAACACCCGCGAATTTAACTGCCGCACCCGGTCAATTTTACGCTGAAACCAAGCCTCTTCGATACCCGGACAGCAGCGAAATAAGTTTTTATCGCGTACTTCACTAGGCCGCAGGCCACTGTGATTCTGCATAAACTCGTTCCACATCTGAATGTTGTTGTCGTTATCAATAACCACAATACCGACATCAATGGCGCCCAGAATGCTCAGTTTACTGTGCAGTTCGTCCATATCGTCTATCATTCGTCGTCTCCCTGAAGCCAATGAGCCAGCTGCTGGTCAAGAATTTTCACCGCATCGGCCGGAAATAACAGCAGTAAGTCGAAAGCCAGTTTGTGCTCCGGTAACTGATAACCTATTTCTATTGCCAGAATTTTCTGCCAGCGATGTTCGCCGTGTTTAATCAATTCCCGCATTGACTGATGTTCGCCTAACAGCACCGGCTGCGAAGCTGCAAATTCCACATGCAGTTGCTGGCCTAAGCCGTTTAAACACGCCGAGGACAAAATGGACGCGACGTCCATTAACGACTCAATGCGTTGTTGCTTAATTGAGCCGCTTTCACCAAGCTTAGCGCCCAACAACTTGCCAATATCGTCAATAGAGGCGTCATTAAACAGCGTTAGCGCTTCGCCAAGAATACCGCTGCCGGAAAACCCCTGACTTACCGCGGCCACCTGCTTGTTGGTGTCGATAGACTCTATGGCCATGTGCAGCTCGGAAGGGGCGATAAAATTGACATTAGGTACAGGCAGTTCAATAAAGGTATCCAGCACCCGGGCTAAGTGATCACCTGCTTGCCCCATGGCAACGTTCGATACTTCCCGGTAAACATCCAGCGGATTCGCCGGCGTTTGTGGTGTTTCATCGGCCAGTTTAAGCTGACCCGCGGCCGGTTGGTACAAACCAAATTGCTGCAACAGAGTTTGTATGTCTTCTGGCTTCATTGGCTTTTTCACAAAAGCCATAGCCCCCAGCGCCTGCACACGCTTTTGAGCTTCGGGCTGAATGTCACCGGACACGACAATAACCAAAGTTTCTAATTGCTCTTCTTTTATAGCCTGCAGAGTTTCGTAGCCGTCTTTTACCGGCATGTTTAAGTCCAGAAACAGCACTTCGGCGCGACCTTCGCGCACGCATGCCAGCGCCTGCTCGCCGTGTTCCGCCTGGTGAACCTCAGCATCCCAGTCATCTGGCAGCGTGCGTAGTAGCTGCTTACGCGCCATTTTGGAATCATCGCACAGAGTGACTTTTAACGTCATAGATTCAGGCTCCCGGCCATTGTTGAATGCTTTTATTCTAGCGCAGGCCACAACCCGATGCCATTGCATGTGGATATACCCGCCGACGTAGCCTGACATTTATGTCAGGTGAGATATACCCACAGTTAAAATACCGCCTAAATAATTAGGCGATGTCATGCGTTCAACATCGCTCCTGACGTAAACGTCAGGCTACATCAATGTCAAGCCACATCAATCTCAAGCTCCATCAACCAATACGCCGTTTTCCTACAACACAATGAAATTGACCGTTTCCGGGTTATGGCTATTAATTACCTGCATGACTAATGTACGCAGATACTACGAAGGTGGATGGTATTTCTTTACTCTCTGCACCCACAAAAGGCAAAAAATACTGACGCGGCCTGATGTTCTGGCGGCGTTACGCAATGCCGTGAAAGAAACCATAAAGACTCACCCGTTTGAAATAGAAGCCTGGGTTGTCATGCCTGATCACCTGCATTGCGTATTGAGAATAATGGACACGAATGTTCCGGTTCGGTGGTCTAAAATTAAGGCCTTAACCTCTAAAGCTGTGCCAGAGTTCTCCTCTAAAAATTATAGTAAGCACTATAAGAATAAAAGTAGACAAAAGCGCCAGTTAAACAGCCTATGGCAGAAAGGGTATTGGGAGCACACAATTCGTAACGAAAAAGAACTTCATATGTACTTACTTTACTGTTGCTATAACCCGGTAAAACATCGTTACGTTTCAAACGCTACCGAGTGGCCCTATTCAACTTTGAATCGTTACCTGCGTAATAATCGATACCCGCCCGATTGGGCTTACATTAACGAATCTTGGGTAGACAGTAACTTGGCTGCATACGACCCATGACGCAACCTACGTTGGTGATGTAGCCTGACATTTATGTCAGGTGAGGTATCCCCAGTATATATACCGCCCAAATAATTAGACAATGTCATGTTTTCAGCATCGTTCCTGACGTAAACGTCAGGCTACACGGCGAATGGGTATTTAATGGGTTCGTGGCACTGGTAGCCGCTGACTGTGAAATCGTCTTTGCTGACCCAGGTTTCAATGTCTTCTAAAGACTTTATCTCAGGGTTAATATGCAGCTGTGGCGACGGGAAAGGCTCACGCTTCAACTGAACATCACGCATTAACTCTAGCTGGTTTTCATAAATGTGAGCGTTCACTATCTTGTGGTAGGCTTTGCCTGGCTTGTGACCGGTAATTTGTGCCACCAAAGCTAAAAGAACAAAGCACTGAATTTGATTAAAATTGAGTCCCAACGGTACGTCGCAGCTGCGTTGGTACGAAGTAAGATACAACGTGTCACCTAACAGCGAAAAGTTGTGGGTATGCATGCACGGACGCAAACAACCCAGTTCAAATTCGCCTGGGTTATAGAAGGTCACGATTTCTCCACGGTCATCAATGCCTTTCGACAGGTTATTAATAACCTTTTTCAACTGATCTAAGTGCCTTCCGTCCGGTTTTTGCCATGAGCGCCCCTGCACGCCGTAAACGCGTCCCATGTCGTCTTCGCCTTTGCGATTCGGGTTATTCAACCAGGCCTGGTTTTCGTTGGCATTGGCGTCCCAGGTTTTGCAGCCAATATCACGGAATTGAGCAGCGCTGTCGTAGCCTCGCAAGTACCCTAGAAGCTCAGCAATAGCCGACTTGTAATAGCTTTTCCGAGTGGTAATTAGCGGGAATTGGTTGTTGGCAACGTCGTACTCTAAGTCAGCGTTTATGACCGTTAGGCAGTTAATGCCTGTACGTTCATTTTTAACCCAGACCCCTTCGTCGACAATGCGTTGGCACAGTTGTAAATATTGTTTCATTTTTTATGCAGAATCATCTTGTGCGTAATGTTTTATATCGTACCTGATGCTGTAGCCTGATGCTATTGCATCAGGTGAGATCTTACCTATGAAAGCCCATCTGCAGTAGCCTGACATTTATGTCAGGGCCAATATCTCACCTGACCTCTCCGTAGCCTGACATTTATGTCAGGGCCAATATCTCACCTGACATAAATGTCAGGCTACGTCCCGCATCCATCAGCCCGTAGGCGATTGTTTCTTTGCACGTACCATGAGAATAATACCCAGAATAATCATTGGCAGGGTCAGCCATTGGCCCATGGACATGCCGAGTGATAATAAACCTAAGTGTGCATCGGGCTCCCGGAAGAACTCAACTATGAAACGAGCCACGCCGTAGCCTAACAGAAACAACCCGCTAACCGCACCAACGCCTCGGGGTTTGCGCTGGAACCACAGAATAACAGCGAACAACAGCAGGCCTTCTAACAAAGCTTCGTATAACTGTGACGGATGGCGTGGCACCGGCCCGCCACTGGGAAAATACATAGCCCAGGGCACTTCTGCCGCACGCCCCCAAAGCTCGCCGTTAATAAAGTTACCAATGCGTCCGAAAAATAACCCCATAGGCACTAACGGAGCAACAAAGTCGCCTACTTGCAAAAACGAGCGCTGTTTTTTGCGGGCATACAGATACATAGCAGCAATAACACCCAGCAAGCCGCCGTGGAATGACATACCGCCTTCGTGAATATAGAACAGGTACAACGGGTTATCGATAAAGTAGTCGAAGTGATAAAACAGTGTATAACCGATGCGACCACCGAGAATAACGCCAATAAAACCCCAGAACATCAGGTCGCTGAACTCTTCTTTGCTCCAGTTAGGGTCTGTTTTGGTCTGGCGCATGCCCCAAAAATAAGCGAAGGCAAAAGCCGCTATATAGGCAAGGCCATACCAGCGAATGTCCAAAGGTCCCCAAATATGAAAAAGAACAGGATCAATGGCGGGAAATTGCCAATAGTCATTAGACGGCACTGCTTGTACTCCCTGCTTTATGGTTAGTTAAAAATAAGTTGTATGGCGACCAGAATTAAAAACGCCGCAAAAACGCGCTGTAACTGTTTAACTGGTAATTTGTGCGCCAGTTTAGCACCCAGTGGGGCGAATAGCACCGATGCAACGGAAATCCCTAACCAGGCAGGCACATTAATTAGACCTAAAGCACCGGTTTCCCTACCCGACAACCAGCCATTTAAAATGAACATTACGACCGAGCTACAACCAATAACAAAACTGCCGAGCGAGGAAATAGCGATAGCCTGGCGCACCGGTAAGCGCATACGGCTTAAAAATGGCACGGTCAGCGCACCACCGCCAATGCCAACCAGGCCCGATATGGTCCCGATAATATAACTGCCCAGAGCCACTAACCGTTTAGAAACTGAAGTTAATGGTTCGCCAGTTTTCTGCGGAAGTACCATGCGGGCAGCCAGGGCTATTAACACAATTGAGAAAATGATTTTTAACCAGTCCGGATCAACAACAGTGACCAGAAAAGCGCCCGTCATTGCGCCAACCGATAACCCTGGCAATACCCTAATTAGCCAGAATTTTTCCATCAAACCATGTTTGGCGTGCGCACGTGATGCACTGGCTGTGGTCATGCAAATGGTTGCCAGACTGGTGGCAATTGCGCTGGGGACAACCAGCTCCGGCGGCACGCCAATAATAGGCAGTAAATAAATGAGTAGTGGCACAATAACCAGACCACCGCCAATACCCAGCAAGCCGGCTAATAAACCCGCCACTGCTCCGCCGCCAATACACCAAATCCAGGTGGTGAGTAACATGCTTATTTCCCTGCTCTGACAAAACCACCGAGACCGATGCTTTCCATCTTCTCGGCAATCATTTTGCGAATTTGATCGGGGTTACGTGCCTGCAAAGCTTTAGCCAGCATCACGTTTAACGTGCTGGAACGCACATTACGCAGTATCCAGCGCACCCGGTCGACGTTATAACTGTTCATACTGAGCTGTCGATAACCCATAGCCACCAGCAGTAAAGCACCGCCCGGATCACCGGCTAACTCGCCACAGACACTAACGGGCTTACCAATTTCTTCGCAGCGCCGGGCGATTTCATCCAGGCTGGCTAATACTGCCGGGTGGTAGGCGTCATAAAGGCTGGCAACGCGGCGGTTATTCCTGTCCACCGCCAGCAAATACTGTGTCAGGTCATTACTGCCGACCGAGAAAAAGTCGACTTTGCTGGCCATCGCCGGCAACTGATAAATAGCGGCGGGCACTTCTATCATCACGCCCAGCTGCGGCTGAAACAGGTTAACACCCACTTCACAGCCCTGCTCTTCGGCTACCTCAAAGTACGCTTGTTTGATAAGCCGTGACGCTTCGTCAACTTCGCTGGTGCTAGTTATCATGGGCAGCAAAATACGCAAATTGCTTTTGCCAATACTGGCTCGCAACATAGCGCGAATTTGAATCAGGAAAATTTCCGGATGGTCCAGAGTTAACCTTATACCGCGCCACCCCAGAAATGGGTTGTCTTCTTTTAACGGAAAATAGGGTAGCGGCTTGTCTCCGCCAACATCGAGCGTACGCATAACCACTGGCTGATCAGGAAACTGATCCAGCACTTCCTGATACATTTCCGTTTGTTCGTCTTCTGTGGGCAATTGGTCGCGCATCATGAAAGGTATTTCTGAGCGATACAGACCCACGCCATCGATGTTCAGCGTTTTCAGGTAGTCGTGAGTAACATCCAGCCCAAGGTTCAGGTGCAGGCTTATGCGCTGACCATCCTGCGTTTCTGCAGGCAAATGACTATGCTCAGTAACAATGTCACGCAGTTCTTGTTCTTCTTCGGCTAACTGATGAAACTGAGTTAATACTTGCGCTGGCGGGTCCACATAAATTTCGCCAGTGTAGCCATCCACTGCCAGCAAGCGGTCGGAGAAGAAGTGCAGCTCGATGTCGTCGACACCCAGCACCGCCGGAATGTTCATGCTGCGCGCCATAATAGCAGCATGCGAGTTACTCGAACCATTTAATGAAATGATACCGGCAATTTGCTCTCGCGGCAGCTCGGCCAACATTGAAGCAGTGACTTCGTCCGCTATCAAAATGAAGTTGTCCGGCAAGGGCTTGCGTTTACGCTGACGGTTTTGTAAGTGCAACAGCACCCGCTGACCTATGTCACGCACATCGGTGGCGCGTTCTTGCAGATAAGAGTCTTCTAATGCCTCAAACTGAGCAACAAACTGCTCGACCACGTATTTTAATGCGGTTTGCGCGCGCCAGCCTTCTTTAATCATGTTTTCGACGGCGTCGCCCATACTGGCCGCGTCCAGCATGCCCTGGTACACATCGAAAATTGCCAGCGTATCATCCGGCACCTGCCCCGCCATGCGCCTGGACAGTTCTTTTAAGTCGGCTCGGGTACGTGCAACCGCCTGACGGAACTTGCGAATTTCGTGAATGGGTTTGTCGGAACGTCGTGGAGTCACTTCATCTATACGCGCTTCTGGTCGCGACACATAAGCCTCACCCACGGCCACACCGGGCGAACCGGGCAAGCCCCTTAAGCTGTGTATCCAGGGGGAGTGTTCACTAACCAGCAAACCTTTGGCATCGGCATGCGCTATAACTGCCGCCAACTGCGCTGCCAAAGTAACAATAAAAGCTTCTTCTTCACGACTAAAACTGCGCGCCACACTTTGATGCACCACCACTATACCCAGCACTTTGCGGCGGTGGATAATAGGAGCGGCTAGTAAGCCCTTATAAATATTCTCGTTGGTGTCGCTGAGTTTTTTGTTGGCGGGATGCATACTGGCATCGGCAATGTTTAGCGGCTCTTCTCGTTGTGCCGCTAAACTGATAATACCTTCGCCAAAGTCGACCCGGACGGGTTTTCCGTCTTCGGCACGCAAGCCGTCACTGGCCGCCATAACAAACTGACGCTGGTCGTTGTCGGCCAAAAATACACTGCAACTGTCGGTTTCTAAGGCTTCGCGCACCTGACTCACCATGGTAGTTAATGCCATGTTGAAATCAGGCGCTTTATTGACGCCCTGGACTATCCTTTGCAATGTAACCAACATCATATTTAACGTTTACGCCTGTGCTGACGCCCTCCCGAAGCTCGAAATGGCATCGCCTGCGTGGCAAACTCTTTCATCACCCGACGATATACATCGCGCTTGAAGGATACGACCTGCCGCACCGGGTACCAATAACTGACCCAGCGCCAGCCATCAAATTCAGGGTGGCCTGAATGTAAAACATCTACGTCTTCTTCACGACATTTTAGCCGTAACAAAAACCACTTTTGCTTTTGTCCAACACACATGGGCCGCTGTTCACGTCGAATTAAGCGCTTTGGCAAGCGATAACGCAACCACTGTCGGCTGGTGTACAGAATTTCAACCTGCTCCGGCTTTAACCCGACCTCTTCGTAGAGTTCGCGGTACATTGCCTGCTCAGGGGTCTCGCCTTCGTGAATTCCTCCTTGCGGAAATTGCCAGCTTTGCTGGTTAATTCGACGAGCCCAAAATACCTGCCCATGCCCGTTACAGATGACGATTCCTACGTTTGCCCGGAACCCTTCTGCATCTATCACGCGAGCATCCTCAATTATTCTCTGTTACAGTGGATTCTTCCATAAAGCCCGGTTGCGGGCAAATGCTGATTCACTATTTACGAAGATTTAAGTCATGACCGACAAGCCACAACGCCCTCAGTCCATTGATGAATTGTTTCAGCGCGCGGCGGCTTTAGCTGGCCGTACATTTGCTGACCTGGCTGCTGAAACCGGGTTGCAGGTACCCAAAGATTTACGCCGCGACAAAGGCTGGGTGGGACAACTACTGGAGCTGCAACTGGGCGCCACTGCGGGCTCCAAGCCCACGCAGGACTTCCCTGAGCTGGGTGTTGAACTCAAAACGCTACCGGTAACGCCCGACGGTGAACCGCTGGAAACCACTTTTGTCTGTACCGCTCCTTTAGTAAATATTCAGGGAGTCCAATGGACCACTTCTAACGTACGAAATAAATTACAACAGGTGTTGTGGCTACCCATTGACGGCCGCCGCGAAGTGCCTTTAGCCGAGCGGGTAGTTGGCAGTGCGTTTTTGTGGGTGCCTAGCGAACAGGAGGAAGCCTTGCTGCGCAACGACTGGGAAGAACACATGGATCGTATTGCTTTGGGCCAGGTTGAGAGTATTACCGCACGTCAGGGGGAAGCCATGCAAATTCGCCCCAAAGCCGCAGACGGTTCGGCGCTGACCGAGGCCATTGGCCCGGAAGGTACTATAATTGAAGTGCGCCCACGGGGCTTTTATCTTAAGAAGGATTTCACCCGGCAGATATTGCAGCGGATGTTTATGTAATCCGAGGCATCATCGGTTGTACACAGGAGAAACTATGCAATTTAATGTCAGTCCTCAGGCTAAGCGCAATGCATTAACCTTTTGTGGGTTGGCGGTATTGTTGTTTGCGCTACTGGTTTTCCTTCATCTGGTGCGAGACGATATTCCGGTGGGTGTTACTGTGGTGCTCGGCGCAACGTCCGGCATATTCTTGCTGTTAGGCATTGGTAAAGTGATAGAGCCTCCGGTTTCACTGGTGATCACCGAAGACGGCATTCGTTATTTGCACCGCCGTGGACAATGGCAGATTCGCTGGGAAAATATTATCCGTTACGACGTTCCCCGAGTGAACCGGGTGCTGGAGCTTGAAGACGCCCCCTTTCTGGGGTTCCGGTTGTATCAGGTTGAAGAAGTGCTGGATGATATTTCGCCCCGGCTTGCTTCTGCCTTATTGTTCGAACAACGTCAGTTGCTGACTATGGCGTTGCGGCATCAGGCACCGGAGCGCGAGGATTATACACCTTATTTTGATATTCCGGACAGTTACATTAGCCCTAATGGCACTGTTTATAAGGGGCTAATTGGTGTGTTTGGTAAGCGCATGGAACAAATGCGGGAATTACTTGGTTACGACCTTTACGTAAGTTCCAATGCGCTGGACCGCGACATTTACGATTTTAAAGCCCATTTGCAGAAGTTACAGGCATCGCGTAAGTAGCCTGACGTTTACGTCAGGAGCGATATATCACCTGACATAAATGTCAGGTTACAGGGCGCACAGAACCAGGATCTCACCTGACATAAATGTCAGGTTACGGGAAATTAATGTCCTGGAAGGCTTCCAGCATGGGTTTTTGGAAGAAGTAGCCTTGCATTAGGGTAATGCCACTGTCGCGCAGGTATTTGTACTCGTCTTCGGTTTCAATGCCCTCGGCTATTAGCTGGATACCCAGCTCTTCTGAAATTTGCTGAATGGAACGAACCAGTGTTTGCTTCACTTTATTGTGATTAATGTCCCGAATCAGCTTCATATCAATTTTCAGGATGTCCGGCTGAAAGTCAGCCAATAAATTCAAACCGGCGTAACCGGCACCAAAGTCATCGATGGCGGTTCTGAACCCCTCTTTACGATAAGCTTCAAACACTTCCACCAGAAACTCCTGGCTCACAACCTGTTCCTGCTCAGTCACCTCAAAAATAATTTTATTCCGGTCAAACCCGGTTTTGCGGGCTGTCGATAAAGTGGTTGCCAGGCAGGTTTCCGGTTCGTAAATGGCGTTAGGCATAAAGTTAATGCTCAAACTGCCCGGTAATTGAATACGAGAAGCTGTCTCTATTGCCTTAACCCGACAGGTTTGATCAAAAGTGTACTTGTTGTCTTCAGTCACTTGCCCCAATATTCGTCCGGCACCCTCGCCGTTTTCTCCGCGAACCAGAGCCTCGTGTGCGAATACGCTTTTCCTGGAAATATCGACAATGGGCTGAAAGGCCATTTTAATGCCAAACCCCAAAGGTTTTCGACAATCACAAGATGGGCAAACAGACATGAGCTATCCTTAAGTTGAGTCTTATTACTTATTTTATCAAAAGTAGCAGTTTTCGTTGCTTACGTAAAAAGCTATCACACCTGACATGAATGTCAGGCTACATAAATAAAAATTGCGTTTTACCAAAAATACTGTATTAAGCATTCAAGATTTACAACAAGGTAGCACAATGACAACAATTGGCTGGCAAGAGTGGGGAGCACTTCCTGAACTCAATATTAATCTGATTCATATGAAAGTCGATACTGGCGCCAAAACTTCGTGTTTACACGCGTTCAAACTTGAACCTTTTGAACGCGACAGCCAGGAATGGTTGCGTATTTTTATGCACCCGGAGCAAGGCTCTTTGCGCGAACAAGTGTGCGAAGCCCCGGTATTTGATAAACGTGAAGTAACCGACTCCGGCGGTCATACTGAAACCCGTTATGTGATCCGAACCCGATTACAACTGGGTAAGTTTGACCAGGCGGTCGAACTGACATTAACTAATAGAGACACCATGAAGTTCCGTATGTTATTGGGTCGACAAGCCATGCGCGGAAACTTTATCGTAGATCCACAAGCCTCTCACTTATTAGGAGAAGAGCAATGAGAATTGCGATTTTATCGCGTAACGCCTCACTTTATTCAACTCGCCGCTTAGTGGAAGCCGCTGAAGAGCGTGGACACGAAGTTGACGTGCTTAACCCGCTAAGATGTTACATGAACATTAATGCGCGTGAATCATCCATCCATAAGCACGGCAAGGAACTGCCCCACTACGACTGCGTTATTCCGCGTATTGGAGCGTCAGTGACCTTTTATGGCACCGCTGTTTTGCGCCAGTTTGAAATGATAGGCAGCTATCCGTTAAATGAGTCGGTTGCCATTTCCCGTAGCCGCGACAAGTTGCGATCGCTGCAATTGCTGTCGCGAAAAGGCATAGGCCTGCCGACAACTGGTTTTGCCAGTCAGCCACAGGACATTCCTGACCTCATTGACATGGTTGGCGGCGCGCCGCTGGTTATTAAATTGCTGGAAGGTACTCAGGGCATTGGTGTGGTGTTAGCCGAAACCCGTCAGGCCGCTGAAAGTGTTATTGAAGCCTTTATGGGTCTGCACTCCAACTTTATGGTGCAGGAATATATTAAAGAAGCTGGTGGTGCGGACATTCGCTGTTTGGTTATTGGCGACAAAGTCATTGCAGCAATGAAGCGCCAGGCAAAAGCCGGTGAGTTTCGTTCAAATTTGCACCGTGGCGGCAGCGCGTCGTTAGTTAAACTAACACCGGCTGAGCGCGCAACGGCGGTTAAAGCCGCTAAAACCATGGGGCTTAACGTAGCGGGTGTGGATATCTTACGCTCTAACCATGGCCCATTAGTTATGGAAGTGAACTCGTCACCCGGGCTTGAAGGTATTGAACAGGCAACCGAGAAAGACGTTGCGTCGCAAATTATTACCTTTCTTGAGAAAAACGCCAAAGCGCATAAAACCCGTACCAAAGGGCAAGGATAAAATGAACGGTTTTGAACTGGCTGGACAATGGGTAGAGCCGGGATCGCATCAGCATATAACTCTGCCCGCGTTGCGTTTATATAACGACGCACCGCTGGACTTACGCATAGATGTGTTTCATGGCACAAAGCCCGGACCGGTATTGCTGGTTTGCGCGGCTATTCATGGTGATGAGCTGAACGGCATTGAAGTTTGCCGACGCTTAATTAATACCACCGACGCCCGCACGCTCAGCGGCACTTTAGTTGTGGTGCCTATTGTTAACTTATTTGGGTTTATTCAGCAGTCTCGCTATTTGCCTGACCGGCGTGATTTAAACCGTTGCTTTCCGGGCTCGGAACGCGGTGCTCTGGGAAGTCGTATGGCGTATTTGTTCAGTGAAGAGCTGGTCAAAAAGTCGACCCACATTGTGGACTTGCACACGGGAGCTATTCACCGCAGTAACCTGCCGCAAATTCGGGTAGACGTTGAAAACGAAAAAGCACTGGCCATGGCGAAGGTTTTCAGCACGCCGGTTATTCTGCACTCTAAAGAGCGCGACGGTTCCTTGCGGGCTTTAGCCAATGAGCTCGGTATTCCTCTCATTTTATATGAGGCAGGTGAAGGACTGCGCTTTGATGAGGCCTCGATAAGTGCCGGCGTTATTGGCGTACAGAATGTAATGAAGCACTTAAAAATGATGAAAGGCCGCCGTCGTGGTCGTCGTATTACACCTGTCATTGCCCGTCGTTCCACCTGGGTTCGGGCAGAACGCGACGGCCTTATTATTCCCAAAGTTGAGCTAGGACAAACCATTCAGAAACAACAAGTATTAGCCTTAAGCGTTAACCCGCATGGTGGCGAAGGCGATGCGGTTGAATCTCCGGTACGCGGCATTATTATAGGCTGCAGTAATATTCCGGTAGCTAATGAAGGCGAAGCCTTATTCAACGTTGCACAGTTTGATAAAGACGCCATGTCGGACGCTACCGAAAGCGTTGATTCTTTTACCGAGGTTTACGAGAACAAACCTTATGAGCAGTAATTCAGTACAGATTGATTTTAACCGCGGTCTGCGCCATTGTGATAACCAGCACAACCTCTACCGGGAAGTGCTGAACTGTTACCTGGAACAGTTTGCTCCTTTGCTGAATACAGAGGACTTATTAGAAGATGTTGAAGCGGCCCGCTTACAGTTACATACGTTAAAAAGTTTAAGTGCTACTATTGGCGCGACTGACTTGAGCCTTTTGGCTGCACAACTTTTCAAAAACTGGCAGCAGAAGACTTATGAGCAGCGCGCTGAAGCAATTACACAAGTTAACGTTGAATTAGCCGCAGTGAATGAAAAAATAGCAAGCTACTGTAATGAAGTTGTCCTGGACGATTAAAATTAATACAAAAAAGGGTAAACATTCGTTAAAATAGCCCGATAAAAATTATAACAACAATTAGAGTACAGGCGCCCTATGTCCAGTCCGGTCAGTTTCCGGGTTTCTGAAAGAGATGTGTACATCAGTATTGATGCCGGCACCCCTCCCTCAGAGGTCAAAGCAGATAAACTACAGCAAGCTTGGCAGGCTTCTAAGTTTTCGGCTGCAAAATTGCTTGATCCACAAATGCTGCTGCAAACCGCAACAAAGTATTCCCAGCATTACAGTAAAGACTCTAACAGCAGCATTCCCTTTCAAGTCGCTATTGCCGAGATTTTTGACGCTGATTTAAATTTGCAAGTAAGCGACGATGATATGAAAGTCACTGCCAGCGGTATTGTCGGTTATGGCGGCAAAGCCCTGACGCAGGAATCTATCATTGCCAAGCTGAAGGAAAAGAAAATCACCTCGGGCATTCAGCGCAAGGCTATTGACGCCTTGGTTGAACACACTAATGAAGCTCCACCCGGTGCTGAGCTATCGGTTACCGTGGCCAAGGGAAAATACCCTATCAATGGCAGCAATGCCAAATTTAAACCCCTGACAGATGATGCTCGAAAACGCGTGTTACGCCCTCAGTTGCGTGAAGACGGTACGGCGGACATGCGCGATTTAGGAGCCGAAGTCACGGTTGATCCAGACTCTCCGCTATTGCAGAAGATACCTCCGAGCAAAGGTCGTGTTGGTTTTACTGTTTTTGGACGGGAACTGGAAGCCCGGGACGGTGAAGATCGGGACTTTAAACCCGGAGAAGGGACACGCGTCAGCGATACCGATACCAATTTAATTGTTGCTGACCGAACCGGCATGCCTAGTTTTAACGAAAACAGCGTGCAAGTTGATGATGTTATGCAGCTAAACAACGTCGATGTATCAACTGGTCACGTTAAGTTTAAGGGCAGCGTGATTGTCACCGGCAATGTCAGTGAAGGAATGAAGGTAACTTGTACAGGCGACATTACGGTTGGCGGCTATGTCGATTCTGCCGAGCTATACGCCGATGGCAATATCACTGTGCGTAAAGGCTGTATTGGCCACCTGATTCATTCAGGTGACAATGCCGAGCACGACGAAGATGCCGACGAATGGATACCCGATGTGTCCACCAAGCTTGTTGCCGGTGGTTCCATCTGGTGTGCCTATGCTCAGTATTCCTACTTTGAAGCTCAAACCGGTGTGAATACGGACAAACAGTTAACCCATTGCCATGTCATAACCAAAGGACCGCTGGCCATTGGTGGTGAAGGCCGTAATGCCCGCGGCAAACTCATTGGTGGCACTATTGAAACCTGTGATCATGTCTATTGTGGACAGCTGGGCGCTCCGGCTGGCACTAAAACCCGTATTTACTGGTCGCTTCCGCCCGCTGACCCCCAGTCACTTCAGCACTTAAACAGTATGCGTGCGCTGCTGGCAAAAACTCTGGCCAGAGTAAAAGTGGTACAGCAGGGGTTAAACCGTTGCGACAAACTGGAAGATGGCGTGAAAAAACTCGAATACCAGAAAAAGCTAAAAATTGAGTTACGCAAACTTAAAGCTCGCATTGTTAATACCCGAACCAGCATAGATTCGATACTGGAAGCATTCGAAAACCACCCCGTTTTGCGCACTATGGTCAGCAAAGAAGTCTTCCCGGGTATTTTGTTTATCTTTAAAGAGAAAAGTCTGCGCATAAAAGAACATCGAAATGGTACAATGTTCTTACTTCAGGACAAAAAACTACGAGTAGACAGCTTGCTCTAAGCCGTTGAGTATCACTATGTCAGCTGCAATTTTATCTATGCTTGGACGTCAGTCCGGGCAACCCTGGGCTAATGGCTCATTATTGGTTATTCATCCCGGTGGTGGCGAATTATCTGCCTTACCTAATGCCTCGGCCTGGAGTTTTCACGCGGGTCACGCGGCTTATTGGAAAGCAGCCGGGCGCCCGGTTTTTTGCCAAATTCAACCTCCTAACCTTAGTCATTACGACGGTGTTTTATTTCTGGTAGCAAAGGAAAAAGAGCTGAATCAGTATTTACTGGAACAGTTAGCGTCGTTACCAACTGGCACTCCGGTATGGTTTGCCGGCGAAAAACGCTCTGGTATTCAACCTTTAATGAAACATTTGCCTGCCTGGTTACAGCCGCCGCAGAAACTGGCTTCGGCAAACCATTGCCTGCTTTTTGCCAGTGAACGCAATGAGCAGGTTCATCAAAGCGCCTCGGTTGAGGACTACGCCAAAAACATCACTTATGAATTAAACCAGCAACAAGAGTCTTTTGTTACTTTGCCTGGCGTATTCAGTCGTGAGCATATTGACCCGGCAACTTTGCTGTTACTGCAACATATTAAGGATCTACCCAAAGGCCGCGGTATGGATTTTGCCTGCGGTGCGGGAGTTATCGCTAAGCAGTTAGCTTCAGTGGCCACTGAACTTATGGCCTGTGATGTGAGTCCTATTGCCATTGCCGCCAGTGAGATAACACTGGCCAATGAACCAATAACACCCGAGTTGCGTTTAGCCGATGGCATACCGGAAAATGCCGGACAGTTTGATTTCATTGTCAGTAATCCCCCGTTTCACACCGGACAGAGAACCGACTATGAAATTGCACGGAAATTTATTAGCAATGCCCGGCAACACCTTAATAAACAAGGTGCTTTTAGAGTCGTTGCTAACCGTTTTCTGCCCTGGCCAGAGGTTATTGAATCGGTGTTTGGCAACTGCAGTGTTATAGCCGATAATGGCCGTTATCGTGTTTACCATGCAACTTGTCGATAAATAACCCGTTTTTTTGTTTAACTGATGCCTTTTTTGTTAACGCTTTGCTAACATTAGTAAACATATAATTTTTTCAGAGATTGAGCCGTAGACTGAATGCATACCATTTCACTGAAGCGCATACTGATTTATATCGTGTTGTTGGTCACCAGCTTCGCGCTTCTCGTCGGTTTTACGGTTAATATTGTGAGTCAGGTTGCACAATATCAGGAATCATTGCATGACCAGGCTTTGTCTTATTCCCGCATTGTGGCTGGCAACGCTGCCAGCAGCTTAGTTTTTAATGACAACGCTAACGAAAAACAACGCCTGAGTTCATTAGAGAACACCTCGTTTATTCAGCATGTTCATGTCTACAAAATGGATGAAACCAGTAACGAACTGACCTTTTTCTCGAGCTACAATAAAAAAGGCCTGCCCCCTATTCCGGCGCGGTTCGCTAAACTGGATAAACTGACAACACCGCAAACTAACGACAACTACATTGAAGTTTCTCAGCCCGTAGTACTTGACGATGAAGTCATTGGTTACGTGTATTTGCGTGGCTCACTGGAGCAGGCCCGCTTATTCATGTGGCGCTCAATTGGCATTGCCAGCGTGGTTTTCGTACTGACACTGCTACTTTGCTGGCTAATAACTTTGCGCTTGCGAAAGACTATTGTCACGCCATTAGACAGCGTAGTTGATGTGATTTCTCAGGTTGCCCGGGACAAAAACTATTCATTGCGCCTGGCGCCGTCAAAGCTGGTTGAATTCGATATGATGGCGCACGCATTTAACACCATGCTTGATCGTGTGCAGCAACACATTAGCCGGCAGCGCCGGGCCGAAGAAGAAGCCAGTCAGTTAAATACCGAGCTGGAACGTCAGGTTACTCAGCGTACCCAGGCACTAAAAGAATCCAACAGTGAGTTGCTTAAAACACTGGAACAATTGCACCAGTATCAGGGGCAACTGGTTGAATCGGAAAAAATGGCGTCACTGGGCGACATGGTGGCCGGTATTGCCCACGAGGTTAATACACCAATAGGTCTGTCAGTTACCGCTTCCACTTTGCTGCAGGACAAATTAACGATAATGCAGGAGAAATTCGACGAGAAGCGAATTTCAACCTCAGAGTTCGAGCGCTTTTTAAGTGATTGCGATGAAAACCTGCAAATTATTTACCGTAATTTGGGCCGGGCGGCGGATCTGGTTACCAGCTTCAAGCAGGTGGCAGTTGATCAGTCATCAGAAATTGACCGGGATATTCATATTCCGTCGTTCATGAACGATGTTCTTATTTCGGTTAAGCCCAGACGCCTGGATCCGGAGAAATTCCCTATCCGTATTTCATGCCCTGAAGGGCTGACTGTGCGCGCTAAAGCCGGACCGTTAAATCAGGTGCTTATTAACCTTATTGTCAATTCTATGATCCATGCTTTTGAAGGGTATAGCAGCGGACGAGTGGACATTAGCTTTACTATGGTAGGTGATGACAAGCTGGAAATGGTTTATACCGACAATGGTAAAGGTGTTCCCAGTGATATTAACCGTAAAATATTTGACCCTTTTGTGACCACCAAACGAGGTTCCGGCGGCAGCGGGCTGGGTCTGCATTTGGTCTACAATTTAGTGACTCAGGTACTGGGCGGAAACATTCACTTCTTTAGTGAAGAAAAGAACGGCGTGGAGTTTATTGTCCGTTTTCCTGTCACTTTGGTCAGCAATGCTTGAAAAATCTCAAACAAAAGTCATAATGTAACGTCATAACTTTTATAAATATAAGTTCAACACCGTACGCACAGCGACGAACTTTCCGGGAAAATCAACGCTTATGAATGCCAGAATACTGATTGTTGAAGACGAAGTTGTTACGCGCCAGACCCTCACACGTCTATTCCAACAAGAAGGCTACGAAGTTTTTGATGCTGCTGATGGCCTGCAAATGGAAAACATCATGCGTCAGGAACGTGTGGATGTCGTAATTATGGACGTCAATTTGCCAGGTAAAAATGGTCTGGAACTTGCGGAATCCTTACGTGAAAGCGACAACATTGGGTTAATTTTCTTAACCGGTCGTGACAGCGAAGATGACCGCCTGTTAGCACTGGAGTTAGGGGCTGATGACTACCTCATTAAACCTTATAACCCAAAAGAGCTGACAATTCGTGTACGCAACCTGTGTCGCCGTATTGAAGCATCACGCTCAGGCAGTCCGGTTGAAAACAACAGTGTTGAATTCCAGTTCCATGGCTGGCGTTTGAACAGCGACAGTCGCTGCCTGTACTCACCGGAAAACCAAATGTTCCGCTTGCCGAAAAGTGAGTATCGTGCGTTGGAGTTATTTTTATCTAACCCGGGCCGCATTCTTGACCGTGAAACTCTGGTTAAACGTATGCTGGATCGAGAACTGCGTCCGAATGACCGTACCGTTGACGTTGCCATTCGCCGAATTCGTCGGCATTTCGAGTCTCACCCGGAAACACCGAACTTAATAACCACCATCCATGGTGAAGGCTATCGCTTTATCGGCGAGGTTGATCAGCAAGCTCAGTGATGCTCAGCTAACCAGGCATCAATTTGGCGTCGGTGCGGAATAACCGCATCGGCCCATTCAATTAATAAACGCTCAGCTACCGGCCACTCCCACTCTTCTTTCTCAATCTTTTCCATCAGCTTAGATAACTCAGTTAAACCGACTGAACCGCAAGCACCTTTAACTTTATGCGCCTGTTTGCGTAGCTCGTCTTCATTACGGCTTTTAGCTGCCTGATGCAATAATTGCGCATAGCTTTGAATAATACCGTCAAAAGTCGCCAGCGTTGAATTCACGCCTTCAACGCCTAAGGTATCGACGTATTGCTGTAATAACTCGGTGTCTATCGCCGATTTTTCTGCCATCTTTTTATGCTCCATCAATCCAAAACCCTATCCTCGGCGTATTCCTGTTTTGAGTCAACCACTGTGCAGACAGAATCGATTAGGGCAATCGGTGTCACCTGGTGAAATTCTGCGATATAATGCCCACCTTTAGACTGAGCCTCATTGATCAAGATCAAACAGGCCGGACAATATTCACGACACTTGGAGTTCACAACGAATGCCAACAGTTATGCCCGACGTAGCCAACCAAACGCAGGCCCAGACAGAGGGAGCTCTCGATTGGGTTGGCATGAGCAATATTGAAGTTCCATTGATGGTAGCAGCAGCCGGCGTACCAGAACGCCCGGTAGCAGCTAAAGTGGAAGCTTTTGTCAATCTGAAAAACCCGAAAACCAAGGGTATTCACATGTCTCGCTTGTATTTGTTGCTGGACAAAATGTCGACCGAAGGTGAGCTCAGTCACGATACTTTAAAGCAGTTGCTGAATGACTTTATCGAAAGCCATAAAGACATCAGTGATCAGGCCTTTATTAAGTTTGATTTTGACTATCACCTGCGCCGCAAATCGCTGATTAGCAAAAAGCAGGGCTGGAAAGCGTACCCCGTCAGCTTAACCGGCCGCTACGATGCGGGTCAGTTAAAGCTGGAGTTGTCTGTCGATGTCCCTTATTCATCGACTTGCCCTTGCTCTGCGGCTTTAGCGCGCCAGTTAATTCAGGATGCCTTTAGCGAGAAATTTGCCGGTCAGGAACAGGTAGATGCCAGCATCATGCACGAGTGGCTGGGTTCCACCGAAGGTATTGTTGCAACACCGCACAGCCAACGTTCAGTTGCTGAGGTTAAAGTTGCCTTAAGCGACAGTGTTAATGACTTTCCCATTGTAGAACTCATTGACGCCATTGAAGGGGCTCTTAAAACACCAGTACAAGCCGCCGTTAAACGTGAAGACGAGCAAGAGTTTGCGCGTTTAAATGGACAGAACCTGATGTTCTGTGAGGACGCCTCGCGTCGCTTACAACATCAGTTAAACCAGATGTCGAACTTCCGTGATTTCTGGTTGCGGGTTAACCACTATGAGTCACTGCACGCGCACGACGCAGTGAGTGTCACGACCAAAGGTGTTCCCGGCGGTTACTCGGCGTAATTCGGGTTAAATTAATTCCATAAGCAGCCACAGCTGGCACAGCTTTTGCTTCACACCTCACAGAGCGTCAATTTTCTGATGAGGTGTGAAAAATGGAAATTATCCTGTTGTTGTTTGTTGTAGTGTTAATTGCGGTGGCTATTATTGCCAGCCGAATGTCTGAAAACTATGTACCCTACCCCTATAAGCTAAAAGACGTTTCCTTGTGCACCGCGCAGGAAGATCAGTTTTTGACACTATTGGAAAAGTCGGTCGGCGACAGCTTCCGCATATTCACCAAAGTTCGTTTAAGCGACATTGTTACGGTGCGCTCAGGTTTATCCTCTACCGCACGCAAAGATGCCCACAACAAAGCCAGCCAGCGCATTCTTGACTACGTATTGTGTGATATTCACACCATGCAGGTTAAAGCGGCTATTGAGCTGGAGCCAGGTCAGTCGTCAATGAACCAGCAGAAACGTAACTTATTCCTGAAGAACACCTTATCTGCTGCCGGACTGCCGTTCCTGCGCTTTAAAGCAAAACCCGGCTATCGCGTTGCCGAGCTGCACGACTACATTCACGGTAAAATCCGTCAGGCTGAACATGTTCGTGCCGCGGTACCAACAAATAAAGATAAGAATAACCAGCCGATTGCCGCTTAACTTGCTCCGTGGCAGTATAGCTGCATGAACACGGAACTTTTAACCGACATATTATTATCACCTGTTGCTCTGGCTCTGCTGGCTTTGCTGGCAGAGCGCTGGTTTCCCTGGCCAGAGCAGTGGCACCCCTTTGCCGTTTTGCGGCTAATGGCCGCCTACATGAGCGGCAAAGTTAACAAACCCAACCGCCCTGTCGGCCAGCAACGCCTTGCCGGTTTTTTGGCGTGGTTAACTATGTCACTGCTGGTATTACTGCCAGCGGCCATTGTATTTGCCGGTGCTGAAGTGTCTTTGGCTATTGGCTGGCTAATTTTACTGGTGAGTCTGCGTCAGCAGCCCGTCAGTCACGCCATCAAATTAGCCGATAGCCACCTGCAACGTGGCCGCAAGAATGCCGCCCGCGCCTGGCTAAGCCGCATAACCTGGCGCGACTGCGATTTACTGAGTGAACATGGCATTGCCAAAACCAGCATCGAACTGCGCGCAACCAGCATTCTGGAGCATCGCTTTACGCCTTTGCTCTTCTGGTTTGTTGGTGGGCCACTAGCGGCACTTGGGGTACGAACCCTTTCCGAACTGACTCAGGTTTGGCCGGTTGCACAGGCAAAGTACCGACACTTTGGTCTGGCAACACACTGGCTTCACACCGTAACCCATTTCTTGCCTTCATTTTTGCTGGCCTTGGCTGCACGGTTTATAGCGCTATTTCAGCGTAATAAATTCAGGCTGCAGCCGTTAAAACGTAACCCTTTGTTCTCTACTATTCTGCTCAGCTGGATACAAAGCTTCAGCTATTGTCACCGGGTCAGTTTGGGCGGGCCTATACAAGTGCAGGGAATTCGTATCGCAAGGCAACGTTTTGAAGGACGTCCCGCCGAGTTGTTGATATCGAGAGCGCCCCGCTGGCAAAGGCAGTGGCAGTTTTTTTTCGTTGCTTGTCTGGTTATTGCACTTTTTGCCTTGTTCATTTATCGACCCTGAGTGACTCATCGGGTATACTACGCGCCCTAATAAGCAACCGTTTAATATTATGAAAACCATTGATGTAGTCGGCATTGGCAATGCGCTGGTGGATCAGGAGTTTGAAGTCTCTGAAGACTTCCTGCAGAAGCACGATTTAAAAAAAGGCATGATGGAGCTGATTGATGAAGACGCTCAAAACACTCTGATTGCAGAACTTAGCCAACTGGGCGAACTGAAAAAGCAAAGCGGCGGTGGCTCAGCAGCTAACTCGTTGGTGGCTTTCGCTCAATTCGGCGGCAAGGCCTACTACTGCTGTAAAGTTGCTGACGACGAAGCCGGCATGTTTTACCGTCAGGATTTAGAAAAAATAGGCATAGAAACCAGCCTTCACCAACAGAAGAACCCGGGCACTACTGGGCGCTGTCTGGTTATGGTGACTCCTGACGCCGAACGCACCATGCGTACTCACCTGGGCATAACAGCCGATTTATCTAGCGCGGAAATTGACGACCATGCCATTGCAGCGGCAGACTATCTTTATATTGAGGGTTACTTAATTACCTCAGACATTGCGCGCGGCGCGATTCAGCATGCGAAAAAAGTCGCACGGGAAAACAATACAAAGCTGGTTATGACTTGCTCTGACCCTGCCATGGTGAAGTTTTTCCGCAGCGGAATTGACGAAATTCTGGATGGTGGTGTCGATTTAATGTTCTGCAACCGCGAAGAAGCAGAATTATTAACCGGTAAGGACGATCCTCAGGCCGCTTTATCCGTATTACTAAAGCAGGCCGACACGGTTGCTATTACCTTAGGTAAAGACGGTGCTGTAATTGCTAACCGTGAACGTCAGGTACATATTCCGGGCGTGCCGGTTAAAGCCATTGATACCAATGGTGCAGGCGACATGTTTGCTGGTGCTATGCTTTATGGTTTAACGCGTAATATGTCGCTGGAAGACGCTGGTCGTTTAGCCAGCCATGCGGCGGCGGAGCTGGTCACTGAATTTGGTCCCCGACTGAATAAAGACCGACAGCAACAATTAATTGAGCGCGTTATGAGCGCCCAAACTGCTTGAATTTACTTAAAATTCACTGACAGAAATCACTGAAAAAGAGAGTCACTATGAGTGCAGAAAATTCACAAGACTACAAAGTAGCAGATATTAGCTTAGCCGAATGGGGCCGCAAGGAAATTGCGATTGCTGAATCTGAAATGCCGGCGTTGATGACTATCCGCCGTAAATACGCTGACAGCAAACCACTGGCCGGTGCTCGTATTATTGGCTGTATTCACATGACCATTCAAACAGCTGTGTTGATTGAAACATTGCTTGAACTGGGTGCCGAAGTGCGTTGGTCATCGTGCAACATTTTCTCTACTCAGGATCACGCTGCTGCCGCTATGGCTGCTGCCGGTGTGCCGGTATTTGCCTGGAAAGGTGAAACCGAAGAAGAATACGACTGGTGCTTAAAGCAGACTTGTCATAAAGATGGCGAATTGTGGGATGCCAACATGATTCTGGACGACGGCGGTGATTTAACCCTGATGATCCACGACGAATTCCCGCAGATGCTGGAGAAAGTTCACGGCATTACTGAAGAAACCACTACCGGTGTTCACCGTTTGCTCGATATGCTGGAAAAAGGCACTCTGAAAGTACCGGCCATTAACGTGAACGATGCCGTAACTAAGTCAAAAAATGACAACAAGTACGGCTGCCGTCATTCACTAAACGATGCCATTAAGCGTTCCACTGACCACTTATTGTCAGGTAAGAAAGCTCTGGTAGTTGGTTACGGTGATGTGGGTAAAGGTTCTGCCGCTAGCCTGCGTCAGGAAGGCATGATTGTTAAAATCAGCGAAATTGACCCAATTTGTGCCATGCAGGCCTGCATGGACGGCTTTGAAGTGGTCTCTCCTTACCTTGAAGGCAAAAACAACGGTACCGGCGACAACATCAACAAAGCCTTGCTGGAAAACACCGACCTGATTGTGACCACAACCGGTAATATGGACGTATGTGACCGTTACATGCTGGCTGCGCTTAAGCCTACTGCCCTGGTTTGTAACATTGGCCACTTTGACAACGAAATTGATACGGCCTTTATGCGCAAAAACTGGCGCTGGGAAGAAATTAAGCCACAGGTTCATAAAATTTACCGTTCAGACGACGACAACGACTACCTGATTCTGTTAGCCGAAGGCCGTCTGGTGAACTTAGGTAATGCAACCGGCCACCCCAGCCGTATTATGGATGGCTCTTTTGCTAATCAGGTACTTGCTCAAATTCACTTGTTCGAGCAGAAATTTGCCGACATGGAAATTAAACAGCAGGAAGAGTATCTGCGTGTAGAAGTTCTGCCTAAGCAACTGGACGAAGAAGTTGCGCGTTATATGGTGCAGGGCTTCGGCGGTGTTATCACTAAGCTGACAGCGGATCAGGCAAACTACATACACGTTGATGTGGAAGGCCCGTTTAAGACAGACGAGTACCGCTACTAATGAGCGATATCATTTATCGTGAAATAACGGCTGCCGATATGGCGGCCGTTATTGATCTGGCCAATGAAGTTCATGGTGACAACTACCTGAACGAAGAGAGTTTTCAGCAGTACCTAGCTGGCGGAACTGTGGGTGATGTGCAGCTAAACTGGATAGCTCTGCGCGGTGAAACCCCATTGGGCGTGCGCATTACCCTGGCGCCCGGACAATGGCCAATCGATGATTTTTGCACCCCAGACGCCTGGCCAATTCCAGCCGAGAAGCTGTGCTACTTTAAATGCGCAGCGGTATCAGAAAAGGCGCGCGGCCTGGGTATAGGCAAAGAACTGTTGTTCCGCAGTATTGAAGCCGCCAAAGAACTGGGCTGCCGTGGTGGTTTAGCGCATATTTGGATGCAAAGCCCCAATAACAGCGCCTATGAATATTTCACTCGTTGCGGCGGTGAAATGATTAAGCAACATGAAAAGCGCTGGTACAAAGCCTCAGTAGAAGACGGCTACTACTGCCCAGTATGCGACGGCATCTGCTACTGCAACGCCGGCGAAATGCTGCTGAAATTCGATACGTAAGGCTCCGAATAGCGAGCGCTGAGGTTGCATGGGCTTGGGGCAGACTGCTCACTTGTTTCGCTTGAGCATTGAAGGCCTCTGTGGCGGAGACGCGACGAGCTCATCCATGAGGGCTTGACGAAGGCCATCCATGGCCTTCGACACTCCACCACAGAGGCCTTCAACACTCGTAACGCTCACAAGTGAACAGTCTGCCCCTTTTGCCTCCCTCATAGCGGCTTAAGTTGGCTTTTTATATGAGGCGGGAGATAGTGAGCGCGCCAACGGTTACATAGGGCTATTGTGGAGGTGTGCAGCGCCATGGATGGCGCTGCCCAAGCCCTACACGGATGTATTCACGGGCGCCTCCACAATAGCCCTTGTAACCTCAGCGCTCGCTGTCTTCCCTCTCCGTTTTATAGGTGGGTGTTTATGTATGATCCTTTGGTTAATGCGCCTCCGGGGCCTCATGATGCTCCTGAGCCTAGTTATTGGCAGCAGCATACACAGGCCGAGTTTCCGGAGTGTGTGGATGCGCCGGAGGAAGTGGGATTTGCTGTTATTGGTGCGGGTTACACGGGCTTAAACGCGGCTCGGGTTCTGGCCGAAAATGGGCATTCTGTTGCAGTATTTGAAGCCAACCAACTGGCCTGGGGTTGTTCGTCGCGTAATGCCGGGTTTGTGATGAAAAGTACCGGCCGACTGGGCTTGTCGGCCTGGGCTGAACGCCTTGGTGCTGACATTGCGCAAGACATTGCCGATGAACATCAAAAGGCACTGCAACTGGTTGAAGAAACTTTGCGTTATTGCCCGGAGCAGTGCCAGCGCCAAAATGGTGGTTACCTGAAAATAGCGCACAAACCCAGCGCTGTTGAGCCATTAAAGCAACAGTATGAGCAGTTAAAGCAGTTTGATCAGCCAGTTGAGTGGCTGACTCAGAGCGAACTTTCGGAGATTATCGCCAGCCCACAGGCCCATGCCGCATTACGCTTCACCGACTGCTTTGCTCTAAACCCGATGTTACTGGCGGCAGCAACAGCTCGACGGGCAGCGGCTGCCGGTGCGCAGTTAATACAGCATTGTCCGGTAACTCAGGCCGTATCGCTGGGCAGCAAAGGCGTATACCTGAAAACTGCGAAAGGCGCTGTACGCGCTCGTAAGCTGTTGGTTTGTTCAAACGGATATTCATCAGGGCAGTTACTGCCAGAGCTTGCCAGTCGCTCGCTACCGGTACTCTCAAGCATTATTACCACCCCACCTCTGAGTAAAGAGCAAGTGGCCAGCATTAAGCTATCACCTCAATACGCCATAATGGATACACGTATTCTGAAGTACTACTTCCGCTTACTGCCCGATAACCGCCTGTTGTTTGGTGGTCGTGGTGCCATTCAGGGGAAACATGCCGCCAACCCGGTTTATGCTAAGCGCCTGTTACAAGCCTTGCACCAAACCTTTCCGCAGCTACGCGATATAAATAAGTGGGAGCACTTCTGGAGCGGCTGGGTCAGTGTGTCACTGGACGATTACCCACGCGTAGGCAAAGTAAAAGACAATATCTACGCCAGCATGGGCTACTGCGGTGCCGGTGTAAGCTTTACTGCCCTGGCCGGCCAGCGACTGGCAGAAGCCGCCATGGAACAGCCCCTGCCCGAGCTGCCTTACTACCAGTCACAACTAAAGCCCTTCCCATTACCACGCTTCCGCCGCCTAGGCCAATGGCTCTACTACCACTACGGCCGCCTACGCGACTGAGGGGGGAGGTCGCAAATAGAGAGCGCTGAGGTTATAGGGGCTACTATGGAGGACGCCCGTAAATACATCCCTGTAGGGCTTGGGCAGCGCCATCCATGGCGCTGCACACCTCCATAGCAGCCCGCTCTAACCGTCGGGCGCGCTCTCTATTATCAGCCACCTCACCCCATCATATTGGCCTACGAGCAGAATAAGCTCGGAGAGGACAGGTTATTCGCTTGTAAGCGTTCTGAGTGTTGAGTACTTCTGTGGCGGAGTGTCGAAGGCCATGGATGGCCTTCGTCAAGCCCTCATGGATGAGCTCGTAGCGTCTCCGCCACAGAAGTATTCAATGCTCAAGCGAAACAAGCGAATGGCCTGTCCCTACAGGCCGAAGACGATTTTTTCGCTTTTGAGCATTCGGGCTATGTATTTCATTAGCAGCAATGCGGCTGCCAGGGTGGCAATTGCGCTGATGACCGTTCCCATGACATTCACGTTCTCACCGCGTATCAGTGACAGAAAAGCCTGATGCTGACCGGTTAGCGGGAGATAGTAGAGAATTGGATTTTTAAGCCGTGCAAATTCGACACCGAATGACGCTGCCATGGGAATGATCAATAAGAAGCTGATGTAGGTTTGTGCTTCTTTGAAGTTCTTAGCCCGGAAGGATACAAACAACTGCAGGGCTGTGGCGAACAGGGCTAGTGGCACCAGTAGTATGAACATCAGCGTCATCATACCTACACTAAAGTTCACGTTCATACCAATTTCGTGTAATGGGACGTAGGCAAATATAATGGGTATGAGTACCAATGACAGTATTGCGCCGAACAATGAAAAGGTCGTTGCGGTCAGTGCTTTACCGGTAACAATGTCCCAGGTGCTTAATGGCTGACTCAGCAAAAATTCCAGTGAGTTACGCTCGCGTTCGCCTGCACTAATATCAATAGCCACGTTCATGCCAGACCAGAACACGGACAAGATAATAAACACCAGCACACTGCCCATAATTAAGGCCGCTTTTGAGCCCCGGGTTGCTAAGTCCTGTTTTTGCAGTTGCACCGGTTGCATGACACGCGGATCAACGCCCCGCAATGTCAGTCGGTAAGCCGCTATTTGACTGGAGTATGCCTGAACTGCCTGCTCTACACGCTTAATTTCGGTTTGTTGCTTTTGGGCCGACCAGTCGGCACGCAAGGTTACCTCTACTGGCTCCGCTTTACTTACATTCTCCTGCCAGTTTTCCGGTAAGGTTAATATTATCGGCGTTTCGGTTTTCGCCCATTCCCCTTCTTTAGCAACAACACCACGTTCGTTCAAAAATTCGACGAGTTGAGGGGCATTTTCTTTGCCTTCAATGGTAATTTCAACGTCTGCTGGGTCGGTCAGTTGGGTTATTAAGAAAAAGAAGGCTACGGCCATTAATAAAGGGCCAAAAAACGCATAGGACATTGCCGCTAAAACAGAACGTTTATCACGAATAGCGTCCCGGAACTCTTTTTTCCATACGGAAGTTAATGCACTCATTAGGCTGCTATCCCCTCGTCGGTACCGATAATTTTAACGAAGGCGTCTTCCAGCTGTTGCTCGCCGGTCATATCGCACAGCTCCTGCGGTGTTCCTTCAGCTGCAACTTTGCCTTTTGCCATCACCACCACTCGGTCACATAGAGCGGCAACTTCCTGCATAACGTGGCTGGAAAACAAGATACAGGTGCCTTGAGCGCGTTGTTCGCGCAACACATCTCTTAAAATTCGGGTACTCATAACGTCAAGACCGCGGCTGGGTTCATCCAGAATTAGATGTTTTGGGCTGTGTACTAAAGCCTGAGCCAATGCGACTTTCATCCGCTGGCCTTGTGAAAAACCAGCAGTACGACGGTCTGCAAGCTCTTTAATATCCAGCTTCTCTATCACCTTCTCAACCGCCTGCTTTTGCTCCGTGCCTTTTAGCCCGTGCAGCCCGGCGAAATAAGCTACTTGCTCGCGTACGGTCAAGCGTTCGTATAAACCGAATTTATCAGGGAATATACCGAGGTTACGGCGTGCATCAATCGGGTTCTGGTTGGCATCAACACCTTCAATCTCTGCTTTGCCGGTATCTGCCTGCAACAACCCGTAAATAATACGCAGACAAGTCGTTTTCCCGGCTCCGTTAGGCCCAAGAAGCCCGGTAATTTCGCCATCTTTTGCCTGAAATGAAAGAGAGTCCAGCGCTTGCACATTTTTGAATGTTTTTGTCAGTGCATCTACGTTTATCATTATTTATAGCCCCGCTGCATTCTGGTTCAGCACAAATGGCTTCAGCCTTTGTTCTTTTAAGCAGCTGCCATCAATATTTTCGATAGAACCTTGCTCGATAAAATCTGCAATGAGCTTATTAGCGCAGGTATGGCTGGCTATGGTATGCCCGGCGTTAGGTGCAATCAGATGTTTACTGTTAGGTAAGGTTCTGTGGGCAATTTCGCCCCATTCCGGAGGCGTCACCGGGTCCAGCTCTCCCGATAACAACAAAACCGGCTTATCACTAACAACCGGATCGGACCAATAAGATGGAACACTCGATGATTGCCAACCCGCACACATGTCGACAAAGGCATCACCGGTGCGGCTGCCAATAAACTCATTGTTGCCGTCCTGAGCGAAAAGCTCAGGAGTCGCCCTTGGCAAGTCTTCGCCACACACAACCGAGAGCATAAGCCCCAGGTAAATACTGTTTTGTGACATAGTACCGCCCATCAGCCCCAGTATTGCATGGTAGTTTCCTTCAGCTGCTGAGTGAATCGCGTAAGGCAATAACTGACGAGTACTGGGGTGATATAAAGCAACACGAATAATTGAGCTAAAACGCCCGGGAGTCAGTTTTATTTCCAGCGGCTCAAAAGAGAGGGGGTCACGCGTTTCCAGCAATATATTCTCAGCTTCAAGCTCACTCATCACCTCATAGTATTCTTGCTCTAGGTTAGGGAACTTCTCATGACACGGGCTTTGTTCGGAACAGTCTTTGAGCATTTCGTCAAATGCATTGGCTCCGTGTTGACCAAAAGGCCCGATGATTACCTGAGGCGGAGCTACGGCATCGAGGGTAGCCGTACGAACTGAGCTCGGTGCTTCACGTAAATAAGTTAGTCCAACGCGCGTTCCATAAGAGCCGCCATAAAGGTTCAGTTGCTCTATACCTAAATGTTCACGTACTCGCTCAAAGTCTTTAACTGCGTTAACCGTATGATATTGCGTTGTGTCTGTATCAGGGTACTGTTCCTGACATTCACGACTCAAGGCTCTAAGGTCCTGCTCATCGTCAGCTCGTATCAATTCATCAGGGCGTTCAATACCACATTCAAGCGGGTGACTTTTACCTGTGCCACGCTGATCAATTAGAAGGATATCGCGCTTTTGACGCACCGCTTCGAACATACGCGCTATCATTGGAGTTAATTCGGTAGCGGCCTGTCCCGGCCCTCCGGCCAGAATGAGCATAGGATCGGCTTGCGCTCCTTCCTGAATAGCGGGAAGAATCGCGTAGTAAATACCAATATGCTTGCCGTCGGGTTGTTCGTAATTTTCAGGAACTGAAACTGTGCCACAGTGCAGTTTCTCTTGCACGCCGGGTAAATAACAGCCCGAAGCTTCATTTATTTTTGTCTGTGCCTGACCGCTATGCGGTATCAGTCCCAGTAACAGTAGCGATAATGCCATCCATTGTTTCATAGCGGTTCCGTTTATATATGCAACGGATCTATTGTCGTAGAGAACAGGGGAGAATTACAAGGTAAGTCACTGATTGATTTGTTAGAAGATGTAAAAAAGCCCGCAAAAATTGCAGGCTTTTAGAAAATAATTTTATTAGTGCCTAACTTACAGGCCAGCGCGATCTTTAATTGCTACTGCAATTGCACTGCTGCCATGACCGTTAGATTGCGCCCATTCGTAGTCGCCAGAAGCTTTCAGTTCATCTACTGACAAGCGACCAACAATGAACTCACCAATGTCTTGTGAGCCATTTGACATGGCAAATTGCAATAAGCTCTGACCATTACACTGAATACCACTGTAAATATCGCGTACGCGGACACGAGCATCACGTAATTTTTTACGCATACGCATGGTGTCATCACCCTGTACGTATGTGCATAAGCTTAAGGCTAATTCATTTGCCTCTGCGCTCTTTGAAAACGTTACGCCAGTTGCCGCAACGGCAGCCATCATGGTGCCTAATACAATTGCTTTCATCTAAAACCCCATCACAAGATTGTTCAAAAATTCATCAAGATGATACTACGAACTCAAGCCTGCTGCAATGGCTTAAAATACATGTAAGTTACTGAATTTATAACTTCTTATTAACTTACTCTGTCGAAAATAAGAGTACTAAAGTTATGGGAGTTGCGCTCATCAGCGGCAAAGTTTTGCCGCTCTATCTCTTGCCAGTCGGCGACTTGATGATAATCGGGAAAGTAAGTATCACCCTCAACATTTAGTTCTATTTTAGTAACATATAGTCGGTCTGCGAGGGGTAAAAATTTCTCATAAATTTTTCCACCGCCGATAATCATGAGTTCCTCAACCGGACCTGCAGCGGCTATTGCCTGTTGCACCCCAGACACCCAAACCACCTGACTGTCCTGATTTTCCGAACGATCCGTTCGACGGCTTAGAACGATATTCTTGCGGCCGGGCAAAGGACGACCAATTGACTCAAAAGTCCGGCGCCCCATAACAATTGGCTTACCTAAGGTAATTTTTTTGAAATATTGCAACTCGTCCGGCAGGTGCCATGGCATTTTGTTATCTTTTCCAATAACCCGATTATCGGCCATAGCAACCACGAGTGATATTTTCATTCGGCGATATCCTTAATGCGTAGCCTGACGCTTACGTCAGGACCAAGACCTCACCTGACATCAATGTCAGGCTACTTCTGATAAATAACTTCGACGTCGTGATCATCGTCATCGTCGTCGTCATCTTCGTCATCCATCTCTTCTTCAAGAACTTCTTCGTGGTAAGTGTCCCACATGAACTCAACCGGGTCGGCTTCTTCATGCTGCTCAGTGTCAGGTGCTGGCAATGTTTCAAGATAAGACATTACCTCACGACAAAGCGCGTCGCTGCCACGCCCTTCCAGAGCTGCGATTTGGAACACTGGGCCGTCCCAGTTCAGAGATTTAACCAGCTCATCTACTTTTTCCTGAACCTCTTCGTCCAGCAGCAAGTCGACTTTATTGATGACCAGCCAGCGTGGCTTTTCAGCCAGTTTCGGGCTGTATTTTTCCAGCTCGTTGATAATAATACGCGCCTGCTCGGCAGGGTCGGTTTCATCAAACGGGGCTAAATCTACCAAGTGCAGTAATAAACGGCAGCGCTCTAAATGTTTTAGGAATTGTATGCCTAGTCCAGCACCTTCGGCCGCGCCTTCAATAAGACCGGGGATATCGGCAATAACAAAACTCTGATGCGGAGCGGGACGCACAACACCCAGGTTTGGTATCAGGGTGGTAAACGGATAGTCGGCCACTTTAGGGCGTGCTGCGGAAACCGAGCGAATAAAAGTCGATTTACCGGCATTCGGCATACCCAGCAAACCAACATCAGCCAACAACATCAGTTCCAGTTTTAGCGGGCGTACTTCGCCAGGAGTACCATCGGTTTTTTGTCGTGGCGCACGGTTTATACTGCTTTTAAAACGCGTATTACCCAGACCATGGAAACCACCTTTGGCTACCATTAAACGTTGACCATGTTTCGTCAAATCGCCAAGAACTTCGCCAGTATCAATATCGGTAGCGCGGGTACCAGGAGGAACCGGCAGCACGATGTCGTTACCGCGCCTGCCCGTACAGTTTTTGCCCATACCGTTTTTACCGCGTTCAGCTTTATGAAAACGTTCAAAACGATAATCGATAAGGGTATTCAGGTTCTCGTCTGCTTCTAGATAGACATCACCGCCGTCGCCACCATCGCCGCCGTCAGGGCCGCCTTTGGGAATATATTTTTCGCGACGGAAACTGATACAACCATTACCACCGTCACCCGCGTCTACGCGGATTTCTACTTCATCAACGAATTTCATCGCAATCTGCTACTTATCACTTATAGAATACTGTGCAAAATTCTAGCACATATGAAAAAGCCCCGCCGTAAGGCAGGGCTTTCAGAACCGAAACTTTTCAGTTTATGTTCGCATTATTAGTCAGTAATAACGCTCACAAATTTACGGTTTTTGCTGCCCTTCACATCAAAAGACACTTTGCCTTCTGAGGTTGCAAACAATGTGTGGTCTTTACCAATACCAACGTTCGCACCAGCGTGGAACTTAGTACCACGTTGACGAACCAGGATGTTGCCTGCTAACACAGACTCACCACCGAAGCGCTTAACACCGAGACGTTTACTCTCTGAGTCGCGACCGTTTTTAGTAGAACCACCAGCCTTTTTATGTGCCATGTCGTTACTCCTTAATTAGCTGTTGATACCAGTGATTTTCACTTCCGTGAACCACTGACGATGGCCTTGTTGACGGCGAGAATGCTTACGACGACGGAACTTAACGATTTTAATTTTATCGCCACGACCGTGATCAATCACTTCCGCTTTCACTTTACCACCGGACACGAACGGAGCACCGATGTTTACATCGTTGCCGTCAGAAACCATCAAAACCTGGTCGAATTCAACTACATCACCGGTAGCTGCTTCCAGTTTTTCCAGGCGGACGATTTGGCCTTCAGACACACGGTGCTGCTTACCGCCACTTTGGAATACTGCGTACATATTATTCTCCACAACCCTATTGGGCATCCAAATTCAAATCAGGGCGCGAATTGTACGTAATCCAGTCAGCGATCGCAACCCTTAATTTGAACTTAAAAGCGGCACCGCTTACCGCGGATTGAGTTTCCGCTCTGCTATAAATAGTGTACCATCTGTTTTCCGTTAAATTTTGTAAATAAACAGATATCTATGATGGATATGCAGTCCATTAACGCATTAGCCAAAGACGACATGCTTGGTGTTAATGCATTAATAGGTGAACAACTTCAATCGGATGTTGCCTTAATTAACCAGTTAGGCCTTTATATTGTCAACAGTGGCGGTAAACGCTTACGGCCGCTGCTAGCCATATTAGCTTGTCGGGCTCTGGGTTATGAAGGTAACGATCACCGCAAACTTGCTACGATTATCGAGTTTATTCATACCGCGACTCTGCTTCACGACGACGTCGTTGATGAATCGGAACTGCGCCGCGGACGCAAAACCGCCAACGCAGTGTTCGGTAATGAAGCCAGCGTACTCGTTGGTGACTTCCTTTATACCCGCGCCTTCCAGTTAATGGTCGATTTAGACTCCCTGCGGATTCTGCGTATTTTAGCGGACGCCACCAACATCATTTCTGAAGGCGAAGTCTTACAGTTAATGAACTGTAACGACCCGGATACTTCAGAAGCCAGCTACTTTAATGTTATTTACGGCAAAACCGCCAAGTTGTTTGAAGCAGCTACCGAGTTAGCCGGTGTACTAACCGCACAAGACGAAAAGGTGACTCAGCAACTGGCTGATTACGGTCGTTACCTGGGTACCGCGTTTCAGCTAGTAGATGATTTAATGGATTACACCGCGGACAGCGAATCTATGGGCAAAAATGCGGGTGATGACTTAGCGGAAGGTAAGCCCACACTGCCGTTGTTATACGCTATGTGGCACGGCAACGAAGTAGAACAAAAGCTGATTCGCGAAGCCATTGAGCAAGGCGACGGACGTGAGCACTTACAAACCGTGCTGACCGCTATGGAACGAACGGGAGCATTGCAGTACACCCGCGACAAAGCCTTAGAAGCCGCCGAACAAGCGCGTGAATCCCTAAGTGAACTCCCCGACTCCGACTACAAACAAGCCCTGCTCACCCTAACCCACCTTGCAGTCGACCGAGTGGCGTAAGAAATGCCTTGGGGGAGCGGGTTCTGTTTCGGAGGACGCCCGTGAATACATCCCTGTTGGGCTTGGTTAGCGCCATCCATGGCGCTACACACCTCCGAAACACAACCCTTCCCGCTTTAGGCATTTCCAATAAGCATCCATGGCCTTCGACACTCCGCCACGGAAACCTTCAACACTCGTAACGCTCGTAATCCAACAGCCTGCCCCTTTTAACCATCTTCTAGCCTGATAATTAAAAAGCTAACACTGTGTATCAATTGGAACATTTGAGCGTACGTCTAGCTGGAAAAATATTGGGGAAGGTCAGTATTGGCGAGAAGTCATTGCGGGTTATCTGGAGGTAGCCTGATGTTCACATCAGGTGGGATATTGCACATTGGACCTGACGTGAACGTCAGGCTACATGACTTTCAGCAAGTAGCGTGGAAATGTTGGGGCGGCTATTACAGGAGCGTCGAAGGCCAGGGACGGCCTTCGTCGAGCGCTCATGGATGAGCTTGTAGCGTCTCCTGTAATAGCCGCCCCAATATTTTCAAAAGCGGACTGCTGAAAGTTATTTCAGCTTAGCTGGCGAAGTCGATGCCAGTTTGGATGTCGCCTTTCAGGCCGTCTAGCATTTCGTCCATGCATTTTTGTTCGAACGCACTAAGTTTGCCGTAAGACAGGATTTCTTCTGCGCCATTTTTGCCTAAGCGTACTGGTTGCGCGAAGAACTTAGCGTTGTCGCCCGGGCCTTCTACGTAGGTGCATTCAATAGTGTCCTGACCTTGTAAACCTTTCAGCAGTGACAATGCAAAACGTGCTGCTGCCTGTCCCATAGAAAGGGTTGCTGAGCCGCCGCCAGCTTTAGCTTCGACAACTTCAGTACCGGCATTCTGGATACGGTGAGTTAAGTCTTTGATTTCTTGCTCTGTAAACTCAACGCCTTCAACCTGAGACAGCAATGGCAGAATAGTGGTACCGCTGTGCCCGCCGATAACTGGTACATTAACGTTTTCCGGGTTCAGACCACGCAACTCACCTACAAAGGCTTCTGAACGAATAACGTCAAGTGTGGTAACACCGAACAGCTTACGCTTGTCGTAGCAACCAGCTTGCTTCAGTACTTCAGCAGCGATTGGAACGGTGGTGTTTACTGGGTTAGTAATGATACCAACACAAGCGTTAGGGCAGTTGTCTGCAACGCCTTGCACTAAGTTTTTAACGATGCCTGCGTTCATGTTGAACAGGTCAGAGCGATCCATGCCCGGCTTGCGTGGTACGCCGGCAGGAATTAATACGATGTCGCTGCCAACTAATGCTGATGCCAGGTCGTCTTTACCGAAGCCTGTTACTTTCACGTCGGTAGGGATATGACTTAAGTCAACCGCCACACCTGGAACTACTGGCGCAACGTCATACAACGATAACTCTGAACCTGCTGGTAATTGGGTTTTCAGAAGTAATGACAATGCCTGGCCGATACCACCGGCCGCACCTAATACGGCTACTTTCATCTCAGACTCCGTTTTTGTTGGTCAATTTAAACTGCTTAAAAATGCAGAATTTGGGGCAAAACTGTACTCCTATATCAATAAAAATACAACTTTGCGCGATACACATTCAGCACTCGAATAGCGCATCTTTATGCAGTACACTGTCTATTATTATAGCACGTAAACAGCATAGGAATTTGACACTCACATGGTGCAGGACACGTTACTCGAAGCTTTTAAAACTTTGCTCCGCGAAGAGCGTTATGGCTCTCAAGGGGAAATTGTTAACGCCTTAAAAGCCGAGGGCTTTGATAACATTAGCCAGTCTAAAGTGTCGCGCATGCTGAGTAAGCAAGGAGCGGTTCGTACCCGCAATGCGAAACAGGAAATGGTCTACTGTTTACCGCCTGATTTAGCCGTGCCTTCCACCCGGGCACCATTAAGCCAGCTTGTACTGGATATTCAGCATAATGATGTGATGGTCATTATTCGCACAAGCCCGGGCGCCGCCCAGTTAATTGCGCGGTTGCTGGATTCGGTCGGTAAAAAGGAAGGCGTACTTGGTACTATTGCTGGTGACGACACGATTTTTATTGCACCGCTTAAAGTTGCTGATATTGAATTCACTCTGCGAAAAGTACGCGAGCTGTTTGCGAATCAGGCGGTACTGCCCTCTTCATAGTCAGCTATGTCGTCGGCAACTTCTTTGTTCGCTTCCATAAAGCGCATTGAAGGAACAAAAAAACCTGAGCTGGACACGGCTTGTGAGTAATCTAGTAAAGGGTCGTAAGCTCCCTGTTCGTCGGCGTAATAACGGTTCTTTAGCCACTGAACAACCATTTTAGGCGAATGGCTAAAATACATTGCCAGAAGCCCCTGTTCGCGCAAGTCGCCCCAGGGCATATTCTGCCGCAATAGTGGAATAGGCTGTTCGCTACTATCAATTAAGCGACTTTTCGCAGCGTGAGTGACACCTTCGATTTTGGCTTCTGATAAACGTTCACCAGATACTTTCTCGCGTCCCATTAGCAGCTCCTGCTTTTCAGGGCCTAAGTAGTCCCAACGACGCAAGTCATGCCGAAACTTCTGTACGAATAAGTAGCTGCCGTCGACAAAGTCCGCATCGTCCTGCGCCTCAACTAAAGCGACTTTACGCTTGCGCATACCCCGCGGGTTATCCGGCGCATCGATAAAGCCGGTTAAGTCGCGGCCGTCCAGATAACGAAAGGAACGGATTTGCTCAGCCACTTCAATGTCGTAGCCAAACCATTCCATTAACGTGCGTCCCGCCAAGTAGTTAGCGTCAAAACGATCACAACGAATCTGTATAACAAGATCATAGGGGTGTCTTGGCGCTTCACGGTCGCCATCGCTGAGCTCGGGAAAAGCCTGCAAGTGAAGCGGTCGCTTATGCGGATAAAGAATATCCCAGTAGTCCGCCCCTATGCCAACAAAGCCTGTTAACATGCCTTCAGAGAAACGGGCGTCAAGATCGCGTAAAATTGCTGGAAAACGAGCTAACTTGCGACGTAAACTTTCAACGTCGTCGCTCATGACGTGACAAAACAACGTCAGACCATGCAGATTAGGTTCCGCGTAGACTCCTGACTGAGCTTTATCCACCCTATTCTCCCATTTAACTGTTATTTTTGTGGGTTCGTTCTATTCGCTTTTACATTAATTAGCGTAAGAGGCATTATAGAATGCCTGTATTCGTTATGACACCGCAAGGAAAAATCATGCGTAATCTGATACTTATTTTTGGTTTGCTGGGCGTTACTGCCTGCACCACCACAGCTGATAACCAAACCCAGCGTAGCAGCACACAGCAACAGAGCCCTGCTGCCGAGTTTCATCAGCTGGCTGACACTATCTGGGAAGAACTGAATAAGTCCAGCGATACTGAGCTGACCGATATGTCACCGGAGGCGTTAGAAAAACGCTATCAACAACGCTCAAAGTGGCTCGAACAGCTTAACGCCGTTAACCTTAACGCGCTTAGCCGGGATGACCAAATTAATCATGCGATGATCCATTATACGTTAAAAAATAAAGTAGATGAGTATCGTTTTAAAGCACACTACATGCCATTGACAGCAGAGGGTAGTTTCCATAGTTCTCTTGCTTTTATGCCATCGTACACCTCGTTCTCTTCGGCTGACGATTATCAGAATTACATTGCGAAACTGCGTTCCATTCCTCGTTACATGGAACAACAAACGCATTGGTTGCGTAAGGCGATAGAAGAAGGTTATACCCAGCCAGCTGCCGCAATGGCGGGCTTTGAAGAGAGTATACTGGCCTACATTGTGCAGGACGCTGATCAAAGCGTTTATTTCTCGCCGTTTTCCGAACAACCGGGCTTTATTAATGACGAGCAATGGAAGCAACTAAAAGAAGATGCCTTAACAGCCATTGACCAGCAAGTCATGCCGGCGTATGACGACTACTTCAACTTTATGGTCACCGAGTATCTTCCAAATGCACGTGAAACCATTGGTGCCAGCGAACTGCCGAATGGCGACGCTTTTTATCAAAACCGTATTAAACATTACACTACGTTAGATTTAACTGCGGATGAAATTCACCAAATTGGTCTACAGGAAGTGGCGCGTATTCGTGGTGAAATGCTGGAAGCTATTGAAGCAAGCGGGTTTGATGGCAGCTTTGATGAGTTCGTCGAGTTCTTACGTACCGACGACCAGTTCTATCCGGAAACCGCAGAAGAATTGCTGCATTACGCTGCCTGGATAGCAAAAAAGATGGATGGCGAATTACCCAAGCTGTTCAAGACCCTACCACGGAAGCCATACGGCATTGCCCCGGTTCCTGAAGAAATAGCACCGAAATACACCACAGGTCGCTATTCTGGAACGAATCGCGACGACCGCGCCGGTTTCTACTGGGTCAACACCTATGCATTAGACCGCCGTCCGCTTTATCAGATGGAAGCACTGACATTGCACGAAGCGGTACCGGGTCATCATTTACAAAACGCGATTGCCGGCGAGTTGGAAGATTTACCAGAGTACCGCCAGCAAACCTATATTTCTGCGTTTGGTGAAGGTTGGGGTCTGTACTCTGAGTACTTAGGTCTGGAAGCCGGTTTCTATGAAGACCCTTACAGTAACTTTGGTCGTTTAAGCTACGAAATGTGGCGCGCGGCGCGCTTAGTGGTGGATACCGGTATGCATTCCAAAGGCTGGAGCCGTGAACGCGCAATGGACTTTATGGCCAACAACACCGCGTTGTCACTGCATAACGTGAAAACCGAAATTGACCGTTACATTACCTGGCCTGCGCAGGCACTTTCGTACAAGTTGGGCGAACTGACCATTAAGCGTTTGCGTGCAGAAGCCGAGCAACAGCTGGGTGATAAGTTCGATATCCGTGAGTTCCATGATGCGGTACTGGAAAACGGCAGCGTGCCACTGAAAGTACTAGAACAACACATCAACGACTGGATTGCTGAGCAGAAATAAAACAGAACCCCCGCTATCAGGAAGACGCCTGCAAGTACGTCCCTGTAAGGCTTGACTGGCGCCATCCATGGCGCCAGACACTTCCTGATAGCGGGGATTCTATTTGTTTATTTCTACCGTCTACAAAACCATCCATGGTGCTGCACACCTCCACATGAGGCCCTGTAACCATTGGACGCGCTCACGACTATTCCTCCCCGCGTTAAGTTTTGTAGCCTGACGTTCTACGTCAGGTGAGGTGTTCGACTATCTCACCTGATGCATTAGCATCAGGCTACCAAATTGTTATTTGATAAAGCAGATCTTGAGTATTCTGTTTCTGTCGTAGAAAGGCCATGACATAGCTCACCCGAGCTTTTTCATCTAAGCGAAATAAAATTTTATAGTTATCCACGAGCACCACTCTATAATCAACTATGCCTAGTGTTTCAAGCTCATGGGAAACAGGGAATTGCAGCGGGTTGTCACTTAGCTTACTTACCGAAAAATCAAGGAGCTGTTCACCTAATCGAATGGTTTCTTCTTGACCAAGAAACGCTTCCATGTAGCGAGTTAAAGTAGCCAGTGTTTTATAACTAAGCTCAGTGAAATAAACATCGTAGTTCATAAATGATATGGCTAAAGCTCAAACTTCTTTGTACTGAGTTCACGCTCTAGCCTTTCTTTTGCTTCGCTAAGGGATAGCAAATTCTGGTTGCGAATATCCCTTTCAGCCAGGTTCATCAGTTTAAGTGTCGCAATAGCCTCATCGCGCTGTCGAGCACTCGCTTCCGACTCAATCCGGTAGACAGGCTTGCCGCCTTGAGTGACCACAATAGGCTCTTCCACATCCAGCGATGCTGCATTTTGCTTAATGTAACTGATGGTTTTTATCTGCATGATTCTCTCCCGACTGAACAGTCTAAATATAGACCACTAATAGACCATAAGACAAGTTAAGTATCGTACCTGATGTGAACATCAGGCTACTGAATATCGGACACAAAAAAACCGCCGAAGCGGTTTTATAAGTTGCTAATGAGTGCGATCAGCGGTTGCGAGGACTCTTAACGAGGTGTGCAGCGCCATGGATGGCGCTGCCCAAGCCCTACAGGGAAGTACTTGCGGGCGTCCTCGTAAAGAGTCCTTGCAATCTAAGCACTCATTAAGCCACGTTGATGGTTGGGATGATGTTTTCCTTGGCAGCTTTTTCTGCGTCGCGGAAGGCATCCATCTGGTCGAAGTTCAGGTATTTGTAAACTTCGCCAGCCATTGAGTTAATGTCCTGTGCGTACTCCAGGTATTCTTCCGGTGTTGGCAGACGACCAACGATAGCACCGACAGCGGCAAGCTCTGCAGAGGTCAGGTAAACGTTAGCGCCATCACCCAAACGGTTCGGGAAGTTACGAGTTGAAGTAGACAGTACCGTTGCGCCCGGTTCTACCCGTGCCTGGTTACCCATACACAGTGAACAGCCCGGCATTTCTGTACGAACACCGTTACGCTCGTAAATGTCGTAGTAGCCTTCAACTTCCAGCTGGGCTTTATCCATTTTCGTTGGTGGTGCAATCCACAAACGGGTATTTAATGGGTCAGAGTTTTTCTCTAGCAATTTGCCTGCTGCACGGAAGTGACCAATGTTGGTCATGCACGAACCAATGAAGACTTCATCAACGTTGTTGCCTGAAACTTCGCTCAGGAACTTCGCATCGTCCGGGTCGTTCGGGCAACAAACGATAGGTTCTTTAATGTCGTTCAGATCAATTTCGATAACCGTAGAATAGTCAGCGTCTTTGTCCGCACGAGTCAGCTGTGGATTCTCTAACCAGTCTTCCATCTTACGGGCACGACGCTCCAACGTACGCGCATCGCCGTAGCCTTCGTTGATCATCCAACGCAGCATAGTGATGTTTGAACGCAGGTACTCGGCAACCGACTCTTCAGACAAATCGATGGTACAACCGGCAGCAGAACGCTCAGCAGAAGCATCAGACAATTCAAATGCCTGCTCAACGGTTAAGTGATCAAGACCTTCAATTTCTAAGATACGACCTGAGAAAATGTTCTTCTTGCCACGCTTATCAACGGTCAGGTGACCTTCTTTGATAGCGAATGCAGGAATGGCATGAACTAAGTCACGCAGGGTGATACCCGGCTGCATTTCACCTTTAAAGCGCACCAATACAGATTCAGGCATATCCAGCGGCATAACACCGGTAGCTGCAGCGAACGCGACCAGACCAGAGCCTGCCGGGAATGAAATGCCCAGCGGGAAACGCGTGTGCGAATCGCCACCAGTACCAACTGTGTCTGGCAACAACATACGGTTCAGCCAGCTGTGGATGATACCGTCGCCAGGACGCAAACTTACGCCGCCACGGTTCATGATGAAGTCAGGCAAGGTGTGCTGAGTTTCAACGTCAACTGGCTTAGGATAAGCCGCCGTGTGACAGAACGACTGCATAACTAAGTCTGAGTTAAAGCCAAGGCATGCCAGGTCTTTTAGCTCGTCACGAGTCATAGGGCCAGTGGTATCCTGAGAGCCTACAGTGGTCATCTTAGGTTCGCAGTAAGCGCCCGGACGAACACCTTCCATACCGCAAGCTTTACCGACCAGCTTTTGCGCCAGCGAGAAACCTTTACCGCTGTCTGCCGGTTGCTCTGGCTTACGGAATAAGTCTGATGGACCCATGCCCAGAGATTCACGTGCTTTTTCTGTCAGGCCACGACCAATGATCAGGTTAATACGGCCACCGGCACGGACTTCATCTAAAATTACGCGAGACGCATAATCGTATTCAGCGATAATTTCGCCGGCTTCGTTCTCGATTTTGCCTTCGTATGGGTAGATAGTGATGACATCGCCCATGTTCATTTTTTCAACGTCGGCTTCAAACACCAACGCACCTGCGTCTTTCATGGTATTGAAGAAAATCGGCGCAACTTTAGATCCGATGCAGATACCGCCGGCACGTTTGTTCGGTGTGCCCGGCATGTCTTCGCCAATGTTCCACAATACGGAGTTGGTTGCCGACTTCCGTGAAGAACCGGTACCCACTACGTCGCCAACGAAGGCAACCGGGTGACCTTTTTCTTTTAATTCTTCAATTTGCTTGCCTGCATCGGTAATGCCTTCGCGTGGCATTTTGTACATCGCTTTAGCATGCAAAGGAATGTCCGGACGAGACCATGCATCTGGTGCCGGAGACAGGTCATCGGTATTGGTTTCGCCAGTCACTTTAAAGACAGTTGCTTTAATGGACTTAGCCAGCTCGTCGCTGTTGGTAAACCATTCAGCATTGGCCCAGGATTCAACCACTTCTTTCGCCAGCGCGTTACCGGCTTTCATTTTCTCTTCCACGTCGTGGAAGGCGTCGAACATTAAGATGGTTTCTTTCAGTTCTTTTGCCGCCAGTTCAGCCAGCTGAGAGTCGTCCAGCAATTCCACCAAAGTGACGATGTTGTAACCGCCGTGCATATTGCCCAACAGCTTCACTGCGTATTCTTTACTCACAACCGGACTTTCAATTTCGCCCTTAACAACGGCGCTTAAAAAGCCTGCTTTAACATAAGCCGCTTCGTCCACACCAGGTGGTACACGCTCGGCTAACAGCTCGACCAGAAAGTCTTCCTCGCCTGCTGGAGGATTTTTCAGTAATTCCACTAAATCGGCTACTTGCTCGGCATTTAATGGCTTCGGAGGGATGCCTTCTGCGGCGCGCTCTTCTACGTGCTGACGATATTCTTTAAGCACTTATAGTACCTCTCATTTGCTTGCATGAATTCTAGACGGTTCACTAGTGCGGCGCATTATACGGATTTTACTGTTAAATTCCCATGACACGGGGCTATAAAACAGATAATTCAGGGTATAAATGGGGTGAATGCGCCCGGGTTACGGGCGCGGTACTCGTTGCACTATGGCGTACATGACAGGCACAACAAACAAGGTCAGCAAAGTGGCAAAACCGAGACCAAACATGATGACCGTTGCCATGCTGGCAAAGAAGTCATCGAACAGCAGCGGGATCATCCCCAAAATGGTGGTGGCTGCCGCCATGCCTACCGGACGAACACGGCTAACCGCAGCATCGCTTAACGCTTGGGTTGCTTCTTTACCGGCGTCAAGCTCAGCATTAACCTGTTCCAGTAACACCACACCGTTTTTAATCAGCATGCCGGAAAGGCTGAGGAAGCCGAGTAACGCCATAAAGCCAAAGGGTTTATCCAAAAGCAAGAGCCCAACAGTCACACCAATAATGGAAAGTGGTACGGTCGTCCACAACACAGCGGCCTGACGAATGCTGTTAAACAGCAGCACGGTGATAATAAACATCACCAGAAAACCTAAGGGCAAGGCACCAAACAACGCTTTTTCGGCTTTACCGGCGGCTTCATGCTCGCCGCCCCAGGTTAATTCGTAACCTAGCGGCAAGTCGATACCCTCAAGCTTAGGCCGGACCCGCTCAAATACTTGCGCGGCCGTTTCCTCACCAAGTAAGTCGTGATCGGCCATAACAGTGAGTGTTCGCTTACGGTCACGACGGAGTATTAAAGGGTCTTCCCAAACCACATCAATTGAACGCGCAACTTGAGCCAAAGGTACAAAACGGTCGAACGCCGGACTGTAAATTTGCAGCTCCTGCCAGTTGTCTAAATCGACCCTCTCTGCCGCGGGTGCACGCTGCACTATCGGTAATAAATCGGTGCCATCGCGGTAAATGCCAATTTGCCGGCCAACAAAATTAGCCAGTAGCAGATTGTTCACGTCTTCTTTTGTAATGCCGGCGCGCCGGCCTGCCGCTTCGTCGTATTCCGGCCGCAACAATTTGGTCGGCGTACGCCAGTCGGAACGAATGTTTACTGCGCCTGAATCCTCGGCAAGAATAGCCTGGGCCTTTTTACTTAGCTCACGCAGGGTACCAATATCCGGGCCGGAAAAACGTGCTTCAATCTTTGCCGGAGTAGCCGGACCAATTTCAACCCGTATCAGTTTGTCCTCAACGTCCGGATGCTCTTCACGAATTCGCTCACGAATGTCACGCATTAACGCATCCATCGCGTCTTTGCCTTCTACCCGTACCAGTAGCTGCGCATAACTTTCGTAACTTTTTTCCACCAGATAAGTCAGGGTAAACCGCGGTGCTCCCTGACCTATGGTCGTGGCTACGGAGGTCACTTCACTTTTCTCCAGCAAGTAGTCTTCCAGGCGCTTAGAGTCCTGTTCGGTATGACGAATATCCGTACCTTGTGGGTACCAGAGATCGACATAAAATAACGGCGTTGTCGATGGCGGGAAAAATGCTTGTTTCGCCTGTCCGAATCCAACCACCGCTGCCACCAACGTCACGAGCATTACCAGCATACTGATAATGCGGTGACGCAAACAAACAGCCAGCATTTTCTTATAGCCACGATAAACCGGATGAGAAAAGACATCGTCCTGCTCATCGCTATTACCAATGTCCTTCGCAGAGTATAAGCGGTCGGCTAAAAACGGAATGAGGGTCAGTGCAGTCACCCAACTCAGCAGCAAGGAGATCAGCAGCACCCAGAATAAACTCCCGGCAAATTCACCAGTGGCGTCTGACGATAAACCGATTGGCGCGAAGGCAATAATGCCGATAACAGTCGCTCCCAGTAGCGGCCACTGGTTTTGCTTGACCACGCTAACGGCGGCATCCACTTTACTCATGCCCCGTCGCATACCGACCATAATACCGTCGGCAATGACTATCGCGTTATCTACCAGCATGCCCAGCGCAATAATCAACGCACCGAGGGAAACTCGTTGCAGGTTAATATCTCCCAGGCGCATAAAAATGAAGGTCCCCAGCACCGTCAACAACAGTACCGTGCCAATCAGCAGGCCACTACGGAAGCCCATGGTCAGCAGTAATGCAATAATAACGATGGCCACCGCCTCTACCAAGTTCAGCAGAAAATCATTAACTGAGTTTTCAACTTGATGCGGCTGATCGTAAATACGGTCGACCGACATCCCTATCGGCTTAGCATACTCCAGCTCATCCATTCGTTTTTGCAGACGCTCTCCCACTTCGACAACATTCACGTTATCCGCAAACGACAATGCCAGCCACAAGGAAGCCTTTCCGTTATAGCGCACCACATGATCCGGAATGTCTTTGGTTTCACGATAAATGGTCGCTACATCACGCAAGTAGATACGCTGTTCAGCGCCGGGGTTACTAATAACCAGCTTTGCCATATCTTCCACATTGGCAAATTCACCGCTGGTTGCAATGCGCAATGCTTCCTGATCAACGGTTACCCGTCCGGCGTTTGCTACGGCATTCTGAGTTTGCAGCAGCCCAGCAATACGGCTGGGAGGAACCCCGAAATTTGCCAGACGTGAGCGCGACACTTCCACCACAACCTGCTCTTGCTGCTCTCCTGCAAGAGTGACTTTGCCTACACCATCAACTAAAACCAGTTCACGACGTAAAAAGTCAGCATAATGCTCAATATCTTTGTAGGAATAATCGGGCCCGGTAATGGCCATCATAACGCCATACACGTCAGCAAAGTCATCGCGAATAATAGGCTCGCTGGTGCCAGGAGGAAGCTGACCTTTGGTGTCGTTAATTTTACGCCGCAATTCGTCCCATATTTGGTGCAAATGCTCTTCGCGGTAGATGCTTTTCATCTCAACCGTTATTTGCGACAACCCGGGCTTGGAAATAGACTTAACGTGGTCAACGTAACTTAGCTCCTGAATCGCATTTTCCAGCTTATAGGTTACCTCTTCTTCTACCTGCTGAGCCGATGCGCCCGGGTATGGCGTAATGACCATGGCCTGCTTAATTGTGAACTTGGGGTCTTCCAGGCGACCGAGCTGAGTCAGGGCAACCAGACCACCAATTAACAGGATGAGAAATAACATCCAGCTCGTGGTTTTTCGCTCCATGCTGTATTGAGCTATATTCATTACAGACCCCGTTCACGTTGCCATTCACGCACCTGCTGATTATCTTTCAGCTGATGAACCCCGGCTATGACGATGGTTTCACCTTCTTGCAGCCCGTCAAGTACCGTAAGGCCATCGTTGGTCATTGGTCCGACATTCACTTTACGTTTTTGCACACGCATATCGTCGTTAACAACCCAGACATAGGAAGCGTCATTTGTGTCACTAAACACCGCTTTTGCCGGCACCACCATGCCTATTTGAGAGGAACGCAGTACTTCATTAATGTCGACAATAACTGTTGCCGTCATACCCGGCAGAACATTGATATTTTGCGGTTTAGGTAGTGTGAACACGACTTCGTAGGTATTCGTCGCGCCGTCCGATTGTGAATCCCACTCTTTTAAGTGAGCCGGATAAGTGAATTCCGGCGCGGCATCAAAGCGCACTTCAGGCTGGTAATCGATTTGTTTTTTGACCTTGGCAAAAAGTTTTTCCGGTACATTAATGCTGATATCAATAGCATTGCTGATTTGTAAGGTAACAATAGGCTGCTTAGCCTGCACATTTTCATAGGCTTCCACGGCCAGGTTCGCCACAACGCCATCGAACGGTGCGGTCAGTTTGGTATAGCGTAAATTCGCTTTGGCGGTTTCGTAGTTTGATTTTGCCACTGCGAGCTCTGACTCTATCTGGTCAAATTGTCCTTCCGACATGACACCTTCATTAACCAAAACTTTGTTTCTATCGTATTGAGATGATGCCAGTTCATATTGTGCTTTCGCCTGATCGACAGCCAGTTGGTAGTCGGTTGGGTCCAACTGCGCGATGAGATCGCCCTGCTTGACTTCGGTACCCGGGCGGGCTGGTAACTCAGTAATTTCTCCCGCGACGCGGAACGTCAATTGCGCCACTTTAGCCGCCTCGACCACCGCGGGGAATTCACGTAACCGCGGACCGTCAGCTTCAGTCACTTGCATAAGCCGCGCCGGGCGCGCTTGTTGAGTATCATTAACTTCTGCTTGTTCACTGCACGCCGCTATAACAACAGCAGCCAGAGCGATAGAAAGAGGTTTCAGCCAGCGCATGAATTCAGTTCCGATATTTTCAGGGAAATTTAATTGGAATAAGTTTACCCTAAGTATAGTTACAGTTATATTGAATTAAAATTAAAAAGATAATCAGAAAAATTTAATGAATTTATCTCACCTAAAAATGATGATCACCGTAGCTAACCTCGGTAGTCTGCAAAAAACAGCCGAGCAACTCAACCGCACACAGTCTGCGGTGAGTATGGCGTTGAAGAAACTGGAAGAGAACGCCGGTTTCGCCTTATTCAACCGCGACGGTTATCGCCTGGAACTGACCGAACAGGGTCAGCATTTTCTGCGGCAGGCGGAGGAAGTGGTGCGCCAGCAGCAGCGGCTGCAATCACTGGCTAACCAGCTGAAACACGGAGCAGAACCTTTGCTGACGCTGTGCTATGACCATACCTGTGACAGCAAACTCTGGGTGCCCAGTATTCAGCACATTCAACAGCAATACCCGGCTACCGAGCTGCACGTAGACGGTGAGTCGCAAATGCGGGCGCTGAAGCGTATTGATAACGGCAGCGCCGACTTAGCTTTGTGTCCCTGGCTGCCTTTATTTCGCCAGTACGGCGACTTTGAAACCTTGCCGGTGGCACCGTTTGAATTGACGGTTGTGATGTCAGCCGCGCTGATGAAAGAGTTTGGCCGTATGCCACAAAGCCGCCAGGATTTATTAGAGTTGCCTATGCTGGTACCGCAGAATCTGGAAATAGGCATTAATCTGGATGCAGTATTACGCCTTCCCAGCCAGCAGCGCATAAGGGTGAATGAGGTGAATACTCAGTTTGAACTGCTTATGGCCGGTTTTGGCTGGGGCATTATTCCCAAACACATTGCCCTGGACGCACTGGAACAAGGCAAGCTGGTTGAAATCAGTATTCCCGGATTCGTTCAGCAAGTGCGTTTGGAGATTCACTTAGTACGCTCAGCTAACCGTACCTTAGGCCCGGCGGCTAATGCCATTTGGGAAAGTTTCGCCTGACGTTAATTTTGGGGGAATTGCGCGCGTGACGATCACAGCACGTAGCCTGACATTTATGTCAGGTGAGATGCCGGGCGGAAAGATCGGTGCAGTTTGCGTCAGGTGCGGTGGCAGATAGTGGGCGTGCCTGACGGTTGCGGCGAACCATTGAGGAGGTGTGCAGCACCATGGATGGCGCTGCCCAAGCCCTACAGGGATGTATTTACGAGCGTCCTCCTCAATGGTTCCTGCAACCTCCAGCGCTCGCTATATTCCACCTCACCTGACATAAATGTCAGGCTACGCGCTCCTTTTTCTCCACCGCACCTGACGTGAACGTCAGGCTACGCCGCGTTATTTCCGGGCGAGATAGAACACGGCAGGGATAACCAGCATGGAGATTAGCGGAGCTAATACCATACCACCCACCATGGGAGCGGCGATGCGCTGCATGACTTCGTTACCGACACCGCCACCCAGCATTATCGGCAGCAACCCGACAATAATGGTCAGCACGGTCATGGCTTTGGGTCGTACCCGCAACAACGCGCCTTCTTCCACCGCTGCTTTTAGCTGATCTTTATCGTAGGCCACGGCTTTCCAGGCGTTGTTCAGGTATAACAGCATAACCACGCCGAATTCCGCAGCAACCCCAGCCAGAGCTATCATGCCGACAATAACCGCCAGTGACAGGTTGTAATCCAATAGATAAATCAGCCATAAGCTACCGGTTAATGCCAGCGGTAAGGTCCCTATCACCAGTAATGCCTGCGGTAGTGAGCGGAAAGTCATGTACAACAACAGCAAAATAACCAACAGCGTCAGCGGAATGATCTCTTTTAAGTCGCTTTCCACCTGTTGCATGGCTTTGTATTGCCCGGTCCAGCTCCAGTTATAACCAACCGGTATCTCCACTTTAGCCATAGTATCGCTAACTTGATTAATGTAGTCGCTAACCGTGAGGCCTTTCGCTGGTTCAATAAAGATCCAGCTGCTTAAGCGGGCGTCCTCACTTTTCAGCATAGCTGGGCCCTGAGTTACCCTTATATCGGCGACATCGGACAGAGTCAGCCACTGCCCGGAAGCCGATTTAACTGGCAGGGTTTTCAGCTTCTCGATATGGTCGCGCTGCTCTCGCGGATAACGCAGGTTAATAGGAAAACGCTCATTGCCCTGTACCGATGTCGCAATATTCGCTCCACCAATGGCGTACTGAATATGATCGTGAATGTCGCTTTGGCTAATGCCGTAACGGGCAGCTTCACGCAGTTTCGGCTCAATTTCTATATAACGACCGCCACCAGAGCGCTCTGCAATAACAGAACCCGTTGCCCCCTGTTCAGAAAGCGTATCTTCAATACGGGTGGCCAGTTTTTCTATTTCACGAAAATCACTACCGCTGACTTTAATAGCCAACGGGGTTTTAACGCCGGTGGCCAGCATTTCAATGCGGGTACGAATGGGCTGTACCCAGGCATTAGTCACGCCGGGTATTTGCACCCGCTCATCCAGCTCAGCAATAATGTCATCTACCGTCATTCCTTCACGCCATTCGCTTTCCGGCTTCAGCGTAATGCTGGTTTCTATCATGGTCATTGGCGCAGGATCGGTGGCGGTGTCAGCACGACCAACTTTACCGAATACGCGCTCAACCTCGGGCTGCGCAGCAATGAGCTTGTCGGTTTGCTGTAACAGCTTACCGGCACTTTCAACACTGATGCCCGGCAGTGTGGTGGGCATGTACATTAGGTCGCCCTCATGTAGCGGCGGCATCAGCTCGTAATTAAGCTGCTTATACGGGTGCCAGGCAGATGTGGTGATCAAAAGAGCCAGTACAATAATGGTTTTAGGGAACTTAAGTGTGAAAGCCAGCAGTGGTCGGTAAAGCGCAATTAAACCGCGAGACAGCCAGTTCTTTTCTTCAGCGGGTATTTTCCCGCGCACCAGTAACGCAATCAGCACGGGAATAAGTGTCACGGCAATAATTGCGGCAGCGGCCATGGCCAGAGTTTTGGTATAAGCTAAAGGCTCAAACAGACGCCCTTGCTGGCCTTGCAGCACAAACACCGGAACAAAGCTGACGGTAATGACCAGTAGCGAGAAGAACAGCGAAGGCCCCACTTCGCGACAGGCTTCATTGACAATTTTAAGCCGCGCGGCGCCTTTAGCTACTATCTGATGCCGTTCCTGATAGTTCTGCAGATGCTTGTGGGTGTTTTCGATCATGACAATGGCAGCATCCACCAACGCACCAATGGCAATGGCGATTCCCCCCAGGCTCATAATGTTGGCACTGATACCCAGCATGTTCATTATCCACACCGCGAACAACACCGACAGCGGCAAACTGATAATGGCCACCACCGCTGAGCGCGCATGCCAGAGAAACAAGATGCACACCACAGCAACAAAGAACATCTCTTCTATCAATTTGGTGATGAGGTTGTCCGTTGAGGCTTCAATCAGGCTTGACCGGTCATAGGTCGGCACCACTTTGACGCCGTCGGGCAGACCCTGCTTCAGCTCCTCCAGCTTGTTTTTAACAGCGGCAATGGTTTGTAGGGCATTTTCGCCATGACGCATGACCACAATACCACCCACGACTTCGCCGTCACCATTCAGCTCGGTAATACCGCGGCGCACCTGCGGCCCAATGCGAATATCAGCCACTTCTTCCAACAGCACAGTACCCTGCTGCTCTGATGTGAGCGGCAAGGGAATTTTGCGAATGTCTTCGACACTTTTTAAATACCCTAAGCCGCGCACCATGTATTCAGCTTCACCCATTTCAACCACAGAGCCGCCCACTTCGTTATTGGCCTGCTGAATGGTTTGTTTTACCTGGTTCAGGGTGAGGTTATAACGATGCAAGGCTTCCGGCTGCAGCACCACCTGATAGGTTTCGACCATACCGCCAACCGTTGCAATTTCTGCTACCCCCTGCACACTTTGCAGCTCCTGTTTTAGGAACCAGTTTTGCAGGCGGGTTAGTTCACCCAGGTTACGCTGGTTGGTCTCATCAACCAATGCGTATTGATACACCCAGCCAATACCGGACGCATCGGGGCCTAACTCCGGCCTAACTTGGTCCGGAAGCTGGTTTTGCGCCTGATCCAGGTATTCGTTCACCCGGCTTCGGGCCCAGTAAGGGTCGGTTCCGTCTTCAAAAATAACGTAAACGTAGGAGTCGCCAAAAAAAGAGAACCCGCGTACTGAGGTGGCTTTAGGTACGGACAGCATCACACTCGAGAGCGGATAGGTCACCTGCTCCTCCACTACCGCCGGCGCTTGTCCCGGGTAATTGGTTTTGACGATAACCTGAACTTCTGACAAGTCCGGTATTGCGTCCAGTTTGGTTTGCTGCAGCGACTGCCAGGCCCAGAAAGCCAAACCAAAGAACAGCAGTAACACCATCCACGAATTACGTATGGAGGCTTCAATAATACGAGCTAACATAAAACCTCCTAGTGGTTATGTTGTGGCGCAGGGGCATCATCGCTGCTATCCAGACCCAGACCTTGCAAGCTGGCCTCTGAATCCAGAAGGAATTGCCCGGAAGTGACCACTAACTCACCTTCCTGCAGGCCTTCTTCAATGGCTATTTGGTTACCCACACGCAGCCCGGTCGTCACTTCGCGCACTTCAAATTCGCGCGCTCCGGATTTTACCACCACACGGTTATTGGCTCCGGTGACAATTAAGCTGGCAACCGGCACAACCACAGCATCTTTTACTGCCTCCAGTTCAATATGAGCCGTCGCCCAGAGTCCTTCACGCAGCCGATCAATGGAGTCATTAACCGGAATACGGACTTTGATGGTCTGGGTTACCGGATCAACTTGCGGATAAATGTAGTCAATGGTGTTCATCCAGTGGCCGCCAGGGAAGTGCTCAGAAGAAATATGGGCCATTCGCCTAATGCTTGTCAGTTAAGCTAACTGGCTGTCGGTTTAGAAGGCGGTCGCATCGGATAACGTTGCGGCCGCCTTTTTATTGAACGAGGGTAATATC